>JAGNEJ010000032.1 GCA_018003315.1 Verrucomicrobiales bacterium | reverse complement strand
CTGGTGGATGACCTGCTGGGGAGGAAGGAATTCATCGAAATGTGGGTCATGAAATCGGCGGAGCTGCTCCAGATCCGAACCAACCCCACCAACCAGGTCAGCTACAAGAGCACCCAGCTCTACTACAACTGGTTGCGCGAAAAAATCGCCGGCAACGTTCCGTTCAACAAAATCGTTCAGGAAATCCTCGGCTCCACCGGCGGCACCTTCACCAGCCCCGCCACCAACTATTACCAGATCGAGCGGGACACCCTGAAAGTGGCCGAAAATGCCGCGCAGGTTTTCATGGGCATGCGCCTCCAGTGCGCCCAGTGCCACAACCATCCGTTCGACCGCTGGACCATGGACGACTACTATGGATTCGCCAGTTTCTTTACCCAGATTGGACGGAAGCAGGCGGAGGACCCGCGCGAAACCGTGGTTTTCAACTCAGGAGGCGGCGAATACCCGCACATCGTCACCAAGCAGCCGGTGCCTCCGAAATTTCTCGGCGGTGACGCCCCAAAAGTCCAGGGGCAGGACCGCCGCAAGGTCCTGGCAGAATGGCTGGCCAGCCCGGAAAACCACTATTTCGCCGACAACCTCGCCAACATCGTCTGGGCGCATTTCTTTGGCATTGGCATCATCAATCCCGTGGACGACGTCCGTGTTTCCAATCCCGCCAGCAATCCGGAACTGCTGCGCGCCCTGGGCGGAAAATTCACCGAATACAACTACGACTTCAAACGGCTGGTGCGCGACATCTGCACCAGCCGCACCTACAGCCTGGCCACCAAGGTCAACGAAAGCAACGCCACGGACGAACGCAACTTCAGCCACAGCTACATCCGGCGGCAGCGGGCCGAAGTCATGCTCGACACCATCAGCCAGGTGACTGAAACGCCCAACAAATTCCAGGGCCTCCCGCTCGGCGCCCGTGCGGTGCAGATTGCCGACGGCAACGTCAGCAACTACTTCCTGCGCACCTTCGGACGCGCGGAACGCGCTACGGTCTGTTCCTGCGAAGTGCGGATGGATCCCAGCCTCAGCCAGGCGCTCCACCTCCTCAATGGAGACATCACCAATTCCCGCATCGTCCAGGGCAAGGTCGTCCAAAAATTGCTCGAAGCCAAAAAATCTCCTCAGGAAATCATCGACTCGCTCTACATCCGCTGCGTCAGCCGCAAACCCACTCCTGAAGAGCTGGCCCCGATCCTCGAAGCCGCTACCAAGGACCCCAAGGACACGGCTTCCGTTCTTGAAGACGCCTTCTGGGCTCTGCTGAATTCCAAGGAATTCATGTTTAACCACTGAAGGGGCTGACGGCACCTCGCCGCGATGTTCCTCTTCCCCGGCACGCTGGCGAGCGCCTCTGAAACCAACTCCCGCCGCATTCGGTGAGAATCCACCCCATCCTTTGCTCAATCCAGATGCTGGCCATTGCCTGGGCCGCGCAAATGGTTGCGGCTCCCGCCGAACTCGACCCCTTTGGGATTGGAAGCTGTCACATTCACAATCGTTCCGCACAAGATGCAGCGCGGTGGATTCCGCAAATGCAGGCAATCGGCCTGCGCCACTACCGTGCGGTCATGACCGGATGGGCACAACTGGAACCGGAACAGGGAAAGTTTGTCTGGAACGACCTGGACAGACAGATGGACTTCCTCGCTGAGCGGGGATTTGAGTTTGGCGGACTGTTCAACGGCGGAGTGGGTTGGAACAAGCTGGATGAACCCGGCACCCTTCCTGTCAACAATCTGGCGGCATGGTCCAACTACGTTTTTCAAACCGTGCAGCATTGTCGAGGCCGCATCAAACGCTGGGAGGTCTGGAATGAACCGCCAAATGGAACAGGCCAGAAGCAAACACCTGCCGATTACGCCAAACTCGTCGTGGTTACTTGGAAGGCGGCAAAAAGCGCCGACCCCGACTGCCTCATTGGTCTGGCAGCAAAATCCGTCCATCTCAGCTATCTCGACCAGGCACTCCAGGCCGGAGCAGGCGACCATTTCGATTACCTGACGCTGCATCCCTACGAGGTGCTCAACGGCATCGCCGACAATGCGGGAACAGAAGCGGTGTTCATGAACATTGTGCCCAGCGTGCGGCAAATGCTGGCGCGGCGCAATCCCGACCGAAAAAATGTGCCCGTCATTTTTACGGAACTCGGCTGTGATGCCGGCAAGGGGGCGGACACGCAGGCCCATGCCTTGATCAAAGCCTATGCCATGGGCATTGCCCAAGGAGCGGCCTGCATTCACTGGTTCGAAGGCATGGACGGCGACAGCGGACCAATGGGACTGCTCGATGCCAAAGGAACAGCCAGACCGGCCTATTCAGCGCTGGCGCAACTGATCCGGCATCTGGGGCAGAACCCCGCGTATCTCGGCTGGGTGCTGCTCAACGGGCAGCATTATGGGTTCGCTTTTGATGGAGCAAAAGGACCAGTCCTGATCGCCTGGGCCAGCAAAAATGCGACCTGTGAGGTCAAATTCCAGCAGCCGACGCCGGTGTTGAACCCGCTGACCGGTGAAAAGATCTCCTCTGCCACGCTCACCCTCACCAAAGCACCGGTTTTTGTGATGCAACCGCCGGAAAAACTCCTGCGTGAAGCCAGGGCCAACAAAACCGCTCCACTCTGGTGGGGTGGAGATTTCAGCAAGGCCAAATCCGTTTCCCTGACAATTGGCCCGCAGCCTTCCGAACAGGGCTTGCACTCGCTGTCCGGCGATTCCGTGGCACAGGCCGTCGTGGCCTACGGCGGCTCGGCTCGGGCGGGAAGCGTGCCCGGCGGAAATCTGTTCATTGTTGATCCGGGTTTTCTCTCCTATGCCTCCACTCCCATTGAAATCACCGCCGTGGTGCGCCGCAACGAAGCCAATGACAATGCAGGCTTCAAGCTGGTGTATGAATCCCCCACTGGTCTCAAAACGGCCAAAGAAGGATGGTACACCGTGCCTGACAACCGGCAATGGCATGCCGTGCGCTGGAAAATCGACGATCCTCAGTTCGTGAACTACTGGGGCTACAATTTTGCTCTCGTTTCCGACGGAAATGCCTACAACAAATACTACCTGCAGACCGTAACCGTTAGAAAACGCGAACCATGACCCTTTCGACGAAGCACCGCATCCGGACAATGCACCCACAGCTGCGGATATTGCCTCCCGCACCCAGCCCAGTGCCGCCGGGCGGTTTCACCGGCCTTTGTTTTACCAAACAGTGTTCGTGCCTGGAGCATTCAGGCGGTTGCGCACGATGCCAGCCCGGTTAGTTTTGCCGCTTTGTGATCATCCTTCCACATCCAGCGGACATCCTGCCAGCCCATGAGTGACGGCAGCGTCAAGATTCCGGAGTCAGCCTGGCACCGGTTCGGCGAATCCCTGCACCAGTTCTTCACGTTCGCGGTGCGCAAAAAGGCGTGGCTGCTGGCAGCGGGGCTCATCGGGCTGCTGCTGGTCATCAACGGTCTGAATGTCCTCAACAGCTACGTGGGACGCGACTTTTTCTCATCCATCGAGAGACGCGATTCCAGGAGCTTCTTTCTTCACACCGTCTTCTATCTTGGTGTCTTTGTCCTGCTGACTGGGGCATCCGCCTTCTACCGGTTTTGTGAGGAGCGGCTTGCCTTGCTCTGGCGGGAATGGCTGACCCGCAGCTTCGTCGGCCAGTACCTCGGCCAGCGCGTTTATTACCACCTGAACGACACCGGAGCCATCAAAAATGTGGACCAGCGGATCGCCGATGACATCAAGGCATTCACCACGGTCACGCTTTCCTTCGTGCTCATGCTGCTCAATGCCAATTTCACCATCCTGGCATTTTCGGGCGTTCTCTGGTCCATCAGTTGGCTGCTTTTCGTGGTCGCCGTCGCATACGCCCTGGTCGGTTCGCTGCTCACTTATTATTTGGGAAAACCCCTGATCGGGCTCAATTACCGGCAACTGGACCGCGAAGCGGATTTCCGTCGCGACCTTCTGCATGTCGTCGAACATGCCGACGAGATTGCCCTGCTCCACCGTGAAGGACGCGTGGAGAGCCGTCTGCGGCAGCGCATCAATGAACTGGTGGCGAACATGCGGCGGATGATTGCGGTGAACCGAAATCTTGCCTTCTTCACCAACGGCTACAATTACCTCATCCAGATCATCCCGGCCCTCATTGTCGCTCCGCTCTTCATCGCCGGAAAAGTTGAATTCGGCGTCATCGCCCAGGCCACCATGGCCTTTGCCCACCTGTTGGGAGCGTTTTCCCTGCTCATCACCCAGTTTCAATCCTTTTCCAACTACGCTGCGGTGGTGGTCCGGCTCGGTTCACTGGGCGATGCCATTGGAGGGGCGGCGAAGCGCGAAGAAGGAATGGTGGAAGTGTGCGAGCAGTGCGGACACATCCGTTTCGAAAACCTAACGCTGGAGTCGCCCAAAAATGGCGGCATCCTGCTGAGAGATTTCAACCTGACAGTGCCCACCGGAAAAAGCACGCTCATCACCGGGAGCGGCGTGGCGGCGCAGATCGCCCTTTTTCGTGCCACGGCCGGCATTTGGCCCGCGGGTAAAGGCAGGATCACCCGGCCGAATCTGGACCTGGCCTTCTTCGTTCCGGAACGTCCCTACCTGCTCGCAGGCACCCTGCGCGAGACCGTGCTGCGCAGCGGAGCGGAAACGCATACCAGTGACGAGGAGATGGCGCGACTGCTTCACGAGTTGAATCTGGGCGACTTCCTGAACCGTGCGGGCGGTTACGACACCCGGCAGCAATGGGAAGCGGTGGCTTCGCTGGCGGAGCAGCAGTTGCTGGTGGCGGCCCGGCTGTTGATCTCCCGACCGGAGTTCGCCGTTCTCGACCGGATTGGAACGGCACTCACCCCCGCACAAGTGCATCTTGTCCTGACAAAACTCCGCGAACGCAACATCACCTCTCTGGTCATCGGAACGGATGGCGGACAACTGCGGTATTTCGATCAGGTTGTCGATTTGTCAGACGATGGCTCCTGGCATGTGGCCCAGGTGATTGACGGACAGATCTGCGGGGGCGAGACAGGAATCTGAACCCGGACCGGAACCCTCAGCCAGGCACAGCATTGCGTCCGATGGAGCGCAAGTCCCCCTGACGACGCGTGAATCCCTCCCGGTCCAGTTTTTCCAGCAGCGGGATGAGAATGCGGCGCGTGGTGGCAGTGGCTTGGCGCAGATCACTGGCCGTGGCCGTTCCTGCCCGCTGCAGGTGGGACAAAATCGCCGCCTTCAGGCCTGCGAGCGCTTCCGCGCTGATGATGGTTTTTTCATCGAGGCGCACCGCCTCTCCGGTTTCCAGCAAAAATGTGAGCGCCTGCCGGTGGGCCGGAGTCGGCGCCAGTTCGCCGACGTTGGGAGGCTCCAGCGGGCTGGCGGCAAGGGCGGAGCGGATGGCGGCTCCCGCTTCCTGCAGTTGCGGAGGCAGTCCCGGATGGTGTGAAGCGGACCGGATCACCTTTCCAGCCCTGACAAATCCAACGGCGGCAAGTCCGGAAACCAGCACGTCAAAGAGCCGGCGGTCCGGAAGATGGGGCGCCACGAGGTTCGAAAGCTCCGCCACGTCCATCCCCATGGCTTGGGGATTGGCCAGGTGGTGATTCCGCAGCATTTCACTGGCGACCGCGAGCTTTTGCTCCCACCAGGCTGTGTCCAGCAGCCAGCTCCCCCCGGCGATGATCCGGTTGGCAGCAGCCAAATCCCCAATGGTAGAGCGAATCTCGTCGTCACTGAAGCGGCTTTTTGCCAACAACCCCTCCCGCAGCACCGCACCCTGGCGCGACACTCCAGACAGCACAAACGCCGCGACATTGTCAGGCTCCGAGGCGCGCAGTTCGAGCATGGCAACCTGCCCAGGTTTGCGCAGCGAGCCGGGAGCCGGGTCCGCATCCAGCACGATGCCGCCGGCCACTGTTGCTTGTTTGGCGAGGTCGCGCAGAATGAACCGGTCTCCGGCAAAAGCATGCACCGGCTCGGTGAACTTTAATTCTGCCAGACACCGCCCGCCAGGAACCAGCGTGCGGGCTGCCAGCAGGCGCACCCTCACTTCGTGTGCTCCGGAGCCATGATGCCAGGTGAGGTCCTGTCCGTGCCGCAGCGGGCGTTCTGCGGCCTTGGCCGCGAAGAGATTGCGCGGCGTTTTCTCCAACTGCACATGAAGTGCCATCACGGGTGCTCCCAGACAGGGGAGCGTCACCACATCCCCGCGGCGGGCCCCCCGCTTTTTGGAGCGGGCATCCACCGCCACATCCGCCAACTGCAGGGCGGTTCGCGTGCCGGGTAGGGCGGTTTTCACATCGGCACCGTGGGATTGCAGGTTCCTCAAGTGGGAATGAATGCCGGGTGGCTGCAGCACCACCGGCTGGTTTTTTTGGAGCACCCCGCCAGTTAGGGTGCCGGTGACCACTGTGCCAATGCCCGCGGGGGAAAACACCCGGTCCACCGCCAGACGGGGACGTCCAAAATCCCGCGGCGGCGGTGTTTCGCGCAGGACCGTCGCCAGCATTCGTTTCAATTCGGGAATTCCCCGTCCCTGCGGAGCCGCGGTCGGAACCAGCGGGGCATCGGCAAAGGGAGTTCCCTTCAGCGCTTCGCGGACCATTTCCGCAGCGAGAACGGCATCCGCCACGTCCGTTTTTGTCAGCGCGACCACCGCACGGCGCACGCCAAGATATGTCAGGATCTGCACATGCTCCTCGGTTTGCGGCATCCAGCCGTCATCTGCGGCCACCACCAGCAGCGCGAGGTCGATGCTGCCCACCCCCGCCACCATGTTCTTCACAAAATCGGCATGGCCGGGCACATCCACAATGCCAAGCCGGAACTCCCGTTCCGCATCTTCGGGATCCTGCAGCGCCAGGTGGGAAAAGCCCAGATCGATGGTCATGCCGCGGGCTTTTTCTTCCGGCAGCCGGTCGGGATCAATGCCGGTCAAGGCCCGGACCAGGGAACTCTTTCCATGGTCAATGTGTCCCGCGGTTCCGACGATGAAATGCTGGCGAATCATGGAGCAACGGCTAGCGCGAAAGTCGGATTCCGCCAGCCGGATTCTGTGGGCCTGGCAACAGATCAGCCATGCATCCGCACTTGGCAGACGCGGCGGCGTCACTACCTTCGGTTCCGATTTTCCCCTGCATGTCCGCACTGCATTTTTTGCCAGTCTCCGAACTTTCGCCATCCAGGCTGATCGCTCGGACCCGCCGCAGCCTGGAGCGGGCCGGGCTGCTGGATGTGGACGGTCTGGTGGTGGCAAAACCCGGAGCCTGGCTGCTGCGCCCGCAAGCAGCCGCCATGCCCGGCACTGGCGACTTCATCGCCGTGGGGCTTGGTCAGGATCGGGAACGGGCAAGGCTGTTGCAATCCTGCGGGGGGGATTTTTCCTGCCTGCGCTGGTGGCAGCGCGGTCTGCGGCAACTCCCCGCTGTCAGTTATTTGTCAGGACAATCGGCGGATGCATTCCGTTGCGGCATCGCCAGAGGGCAGGATCCGGCGAGCACCCTGGAGCGCCTGCTCAGCCAGGCGCGGCACCGAGTCATTCATTTGCCGGCGCTGGATTGGCAGTGGGATGAGCGCCTGCGCATCGTCCAGGCAGTCACCACCATTCAAATAGGCGGCGCGGAAAAAGTGGCCCTGGATCTGAAGGAGGAACTCAGCCGCATGGGATTTCCAACGCTTCTGGCAGCCCTTGGGAAGTCCACGCGGGAATCCTATCCGCCTCCGGGGCAGTTCGTGGACCTCTCGGACTCTGAGCACCGCGGTGCGTCACTGCGGGATGCCGCGGCGGATTTTGGTGCCGATGTCATCCACGCACATCTTCTGTCCGCAGGTGACATCCGGTTCCTGACTGGCAGCGGCTGGCCGGTGGCTGTCACCTTGCACAACACTGCCAACGCCTGGCCGGGCGGAATGGCTGAACTCAAACCCGGCGATGCCTCCCTGTTGCTGGGGTGTTCCCTGGCCGTGGAACGGCAGATTCATCAGATGCTGCCGCACCGGACGCTGTGGAACGGCGTGCCCACGCACCACCTGCCAGCAGCACGGTCCGGATTCTGGCGACGGCATTGTGGCATCAGCCTTGACGCCGCGGTGCTGCTGGCGTTGGCCAATGTCAGGCCGCAAAAACGCTTCGACCGGTTCCCGGCCATTCTGGATGCCGTGCGCAAGGCACTCCCCAGCCGTGAAGTGCATCTGTTTCTGGCGGGCAGCGGGACGGAATCCCTGACGCTTCCCCCCGGAGTTCATGCGCTGGGCCTTGTCGCGGACACCACCCCGCTGCTGGCTGACTGCGACGCCCTCGTTTCCGCGAGCGATCACGAAGGCCTGAGCCTGGCACAACTGGAGGCGCTGGCCGCGGGAAAACCGGTGATTGCAACGGACGTGGGCGGCGCCCGAGAAGTGGATGGAATCCATTTGGTGCCGCCCGGGGCAACCCCCGAGCAGTTTGCGCAGGCCATTGGTGATGCGTTGGCAAAGCCACCGCCGTCGCTGCCGCGGCATTTCACCCGGCACGCGATGGCTGCCAGGGCTGCGGCACTTTATCCCAGACTGTGTCTGCCACCCAGGAAAATACCCCAAAGGGGACTCTGGCTTGTTTGCAACAATTTCAGCACTGGCGGAGCGCAAAGCAGCGCCCGCAGGCTGCTGCTGGAACTCCATCGCCAGGGCATCCCCGTTCGGGCCGCGGTGGTGGAAGAGCATCCCGGCCATCCTACTCCTGGCAGAAAGGCCCTCCAACAAGCGGGCATCCGCGTCGTCTCGCTCCCGCCGCCTTCGGAAATGGATGCGGAAAGCGCCGTGTCCATGCTGCTGGAGCACATCGATTCCTCAGCTCCCGCAGCCATCGTTTTCTGGAATCTCATCACCAGTTATAAAATGCTCATCGCAGACTTGGTGCTGGATATTCCCATTTTCGATGTGAGTCCGGGGGAAATGTATTTCCAATCGCTGCTCCGGTATTTTGAATCGCCCCGCACCGGGCTGCCCTGCCTGGAGCCGAGCGACTACGGACGCCGCCTGTCCGCAGTGGTGGTGAAGTATGCGGACGAAGCCGCCACCGCAGCAAGACTGCTGGGATGTTCCGTGCAGGTCATCCCTAACGGAATTTCTGTTCCTGAAACTGGCAGAGTCCACGCGGCAACGACGCCACTGGTCATTGCAACAGCGGCCCGGCTGAGCCCTGACAAGAAACTGGAGGATCTCCTGGATGCGTTTCGCCTGGCGCTGCCGAATCTGCCGCGCTGTGAGATTCAGATTGCCGGAGGACCGGACGGCGGCAACCTGGCCTGGGTCCGCGAACTCAAACGGAGGGCGGCTGGTCTGCCGGTTCGCTGGCTGGGCAGCCTTGCTGACGTTTCGGCATTCCTGCGCCGTACCGACATCTTTGCAATGATCTCCGAACCTGCAGGGTGCCCCAATGCCAGTCTGGAAGCCATGGCCCACGGCCTGCCGGTCGTTGCCACGCACCACGGTGGAATGGCGGAGCAGGTTGCAGACGGTGTTACAGGCTATCTGGTGCCGCGGGGCGTCCCGAAGGCCTTCGCGGAGAAACTGGTTCTCCTGGCGCACGACTGGAGGCTTCGCCAGCGCCTGGGACTGGCGGGGCGGGAGCGGATCAGGGAGCGCTTTTCACTCCAGCGCATGGTGGAGAGCTACCGCAAAGTCCTCGGCCTTGCGCCTTGAGAGAAGGGATTGCCGCCCTATATTTTCCTCCATGTCCGCCCAATTCCTCTACCTCGGCAGCGACGGCCAGATGAAAGGTCCGCTTTGGCTTTCCCAAATTCGGGAGCTGTTTCACTCCGGCAGGATCAGCCGGAGCACGGAAGTTTGCGATCTACAGGAGAAGGTTTGGCTGCCTTTGGAGCAGTTTCCGGAAATTGTCGAAGACCGGGAAACGGCGAGGGATTTTTTGATGTCCGAATCATCCCAACAATTTCGCATCGGCCGGTCGGACACGAAACGGCTGGTGGCCTGGCTGGTGGTGCTGCTGTTCGCCTATGCGACCTATGTTCTGGTGAATTGGAACCGGTGAGAAGGTCCGGCGGCCAAGCAGATGCCCGCGCACCGCGCATCGCTCACTGGGGCGGCGGAGCGGGTTTGTTTGGGTTGCGCAGTTTGATGATCTTGGGCTGGGCGAGATTCACCCGGTAGCGGCCCATCATCGGGTAAACGGTATTCTTTTTGAAATCGTAAGCCCAGGCGGAGATTTCCTGTTCGCTGGGTTCTTTGGGAAGAAAATCCAGGGGAAACACCACCTGAAAACCGGCGAGGTTTTGAAGCACTTCCTTGTTCGCACCAAAAACAAACCGCATGTCGCGGCCAAGAGAATCCTCAAGCGGCAGCGGCATCCCCTGCACCTGGGCCACACAGAAAATCTTCCACGAATCCAGCCCACGACTGTCGCGGCAGGCGAAGAAAATGCCATCGGCAACCCGATGCCGGGATGGAAGGCTGGCATGTCCTTCAGCGATTGCCCGAAACTTCGGATCACTGTCATCCGTCACCAGCCGCAAATTCACCAATTCGGCGTTCGAACCGCGGAGGTATTCGTGTCCCATGCGGAATTGGTCGAGCCGGTTGGTCCGGAACATCCGAGGCGTCAGCAGCCCCATGCGGTTGGTGCGCAGGGCAAATTCATGCATCGACACCATCTGGCTTTCGGGATCAACCCAGGTTTCGTATTTCGTCCCGAGTTCAAAAAACAGGGTGTTTACCAGGCCGCGGAGCCGGCTGCTTTCCCACACCTGCATCATGAAAACGCCGTGCAGCCAGCCGACGAGCAGCACTGAAAACAGCAGCGTTGCCCCCGCGCTGCATCCACGGGAAATGATCAGCACCTTGTCAGGACAGCTTTTTTTCCAACGGCAGCCAGCCAGCCAGCAAAGCGCCAGGACGGCGACAAGCAGCGGAATGCCGTGAATCACATAGCGGGCCTGCAGCGCATTGTCGCCATCCTTGGTGACCCAGGCTCTGCCCAGCGCCACCAGAAAGCCGGTGGCGGGAGAGTAGAGCCCAAAACACAGCCAGGGGAGCCAGGATGCCCGCATTTCAGCATCCTTGAATTTCCAAAGCCACACGCAGAGAAAACCCGCAAATGCCAGCAGAAACACACCGCCAACGGCAAGCGCCAGGTCCATCATGGGACCACTGGTGCCCCGGCAGATCGGTCCGGCGACAAAACGAACGGTGAACAGAACTGCCTGCACTGGATCGCGAAGCAGTGCCGAAATCCCCTTGGTGGCTGTCACTTCTTCCTGGGCGGCCCGGTAAGCGAACTGCCCTTCGGTTTCATTTTTCAGGTTATGAAAGTAAAGGGCGGCGAAAACGGCGAAGGCCGTCACCCAAAGCCCTCCGAAACGAAGGCGCACTTTCCATGATTCCAGACCCGCACCCCACAGGACAACCGGGATCAGGAGGACCCAGACGAGCAGGCCGCTGGCAATGCTGAGGCTGGCCGCGGAGGCGCACAGCGCACACAGCGCAAAGCGAAGCCACAACGGAAGCCGCCGCAGATCCATGATGACCAACCCGGAGGTCAACGCCGCGGCAGGCGTGGCCACCTGAAACATCATCGGCCAGAGCAGGATCTGATACTGCACCGGCGAAAAGATAGCCATCCCCGCCAGGGCAAGCACCGGCCACCAGGCGGAAAACGCTCCGGCGGAGCGGCGCAGCAGCCAGCCAACATTGAGAAAGGTGAGGCAGAGCAGTCCGAACGTCACCCAGCACTGGGCATCGAATCGGCCGGGGCAGATTTTGTCGAGCAGGATGATCACCAGCCGTGGCCAGGCCAGACGATGTTCCATCTGCACGGCAAAAAAATCGTGCAGCGAGAGGCCGCCGTGCTGACCGCGCGCCTTTTCATACATTTCGGTGAACATCCAGTCATCAAGGAATGGGACATTCACCACATGGCGCTCCAGCAGCCAAGCCGCAGCCGCCGCGGGCAGCAGCACCAGCGCCCAGGGAAGCAGGCGCAGCAGGAGACGCAGCCCCTTTGTGAACCGGGCAGTCATGAGCCGGATGCGAGCTGGCCGGTGGAAATTCCGTCACCGGATCCCGGCAGGCCCGGAGTGCGTTCCATGACGATTGATGACGGGCGGCGTTTCACCTCCTTGACGATGACTGCGATGTATTCACCCATGATGCCGAGGCAGAAAAAGAGCATCGATGCAATGAAGGAACCGTAGAGGACGATGGTGGCGGTGCCGCGGCCTTCTTCGATGCGATAACCAAAGGGAAACAGATTTGGGAAAAGCCGGTTGATGAGGAAAACAAGTCCGGCCAGCAGGGTGAGCAGGCCCATGCGCAGGCCGATCCAGGTGGCCAGACGCAGCGGTGCGGTGCTGAAGCTGGTGATGTTGCTGACCGCCAGTTTCATGAGCCGGGAAACGTTGTACTTGCTCTGCCCGTGGACACGGGGCGGCCTGCGATAGGTGAGGGTGGTCTGGCGAAAGCCCACCCAGCTGCGCAGTCCCCGCGGCACCCAGAGTGTTTCCCGCAGGGCAAGGAGCGAGCGGTGAACGCGGCGGTTGAAAACGCAGAAGTCGCCGGAATCCAGCGTATAGTCATGTTCCGCCATCCAGGCCATGAACCGGTAGAAGAGCCTGTAGGCACACCGCAGCCACCAGGGAGCCTCCTCGCGGTGCCCGCGGACGCCGGAACACACATCCCACTCACCGGAGGAAACTTTTTCATAGAGCTGCACGAGGATCTCCACGGGATCCTGCAGGTCGCAGTCAATCACGCCAATGCATTGGCCGCTGGCATGCTGGAGACCGGCGGTGACCGCGGGCTGGTGGCCGAAATTTCTGGAAAGTCTCAATCCCTGAAACCGGCGGTCGCGGGTGTTCAATTCCCAGATCATGCGGGCGGTGCCGTCGCTGCTGCCGTCATCCACCAGCAGCACCTGCCAGTCGCCATCCGCAGCCGCATCCAGGGCGGGCGTCAATTTTTCGACCAGGGCGGGAATGGAATCCTCTTCGTTGTAGCAGGGAACGATGATGCAGAATCTGGGCAGTGAGGTTTCCATCCTTCACGGAAAATAGGCACAAAATGCGGAAATCAGACCGGCATCAAGCGGAATCTCTCGCTGCAAGATCCTGAAAATGATGCCAAAGAAAAAACCGGAAGCGTCGGCATCCGGTTTTTCCCATGTAATGAGGCAAATTCGATGGGGGGCTACTTTTTGCTCCGCTTCGACTTGCGTTTCAGCTCGCCGTAGAGTTTGAAGGCCGCATCCGGCTTCAGTCCGTCATGCACCACGGCACGGACCGCCTGGACCATGGCCACCGGATCATCCGCCTGGAAGATGTTCCGTCCCATGTCCACCCCGGAGGCTCCTTGCTGGAGGGCGTTGTAGGACATCTTGAGCGCATCCAGTTCGGGCAGCTTCTTTCCGCCAGCGATCACGATGGGAACTGGACAGCAGGACGTGATGGTTTCAAAACCTTCATCCGTGTAATAACATTTCACGAGGTGCGCCCCCAGTTCCGCAATGATGCGGGTGGCCAGGCGGAAATACTGGGGGTTGCGCGCCATGGCGCGTCCGACAGCGACCACTCCCATGACACCGATTCCGTAGCGGTTGGCGGCATCCACCATGTCGGTCAGGTTTTTGAGGCTCTGACGTTCACAGGCCCCGCCGACGAAAACCTGCACGGCCAGGACGGAGGCGTTGAGGCGGATGGCTTCTTCGATGTTCAGCGCCAGGCTCTCGTTGGACAGCGGCTCATATCCCGGTCGTCCCAGCTTCAGCTTGCGTCCTTCATATTCGCCTTCCCATTCGTCAAACGGACTGACCATGGACGTGCCGCCGGAGGCCCGCAGGGCAATCGCCTTCTGCGTGGTGGCGGGGATGATGCTGCGCTGGATGCCGCGTGTCAGCATGAGGCAGTCCACATGCGGTTCCAGCGGCAGGATGGTCTGATCCACCCGTTCCAGGCCGCTGGTCGGCCCCTGGAAATAGCCGTGATCAAACGCCAGCATCAGCGTCCGTCCGTCCTTGGGGTTGAAGACCCGGCCCAGGCGGTTTTTCAGCCCCCAGTCATACTGGTGGGAACCTTTGAGAAAATAGCCGGGTGATGCCTGGGGAACGCTGGTAAAAAACTCCTTGGTCTTTTCCTGGGATTTGCCGTCGAGGTCTGCCATGGTTGATTGGTGTTGGATGGTGAAGGAGGGGAAGGAAATTCCACTTAACGGGGCACCCGCCACCCGTCAAGCGCATGATCCCGCACCGGGTGGTGCCTCTGGTGCCAGCGGGACCACCTTCTTTTCCCGCTGCCAGGCGGCTTCCATTTCCGCCATGCCGGCAATGCCCAGCGGACGGTCGGTAGCGGCGAGGGTGACTTCCATGCGGTGGAAGCGGCGGGTGAATTTGGCATTGGCTGCGACCAGGAGGACTTCGGGGTCGTGGCCGAGTTTCCGGGCGAGGTTGGCCACGGAAAAAAGCAGATCGCCGATTTCCTCCTGAAGGGCGGGGGTGTCACCGCCGGGCAGTTCGGCCTCCACCTCCGCCAGTTCCTCCCGGATTTTTTCTAGCACGCCATTGGCATTTTCCCAGTCGAAGCCGACCTTCGCGGCTCGTTTCTGAAGCTTGGCGGCGCGAGTCAGGGACGGCAGCGCCTTGGAAATGCCGTCGAGATGCGGGCGGGACGCTCCGCCTTTTTCCTGACGCTTGATTTCATCCCACTGCCGGAGCACCGCCGCAGAGGTGTCCGCCGCGCTGTCGCCATACACATGGGGGTGGCGGCGGATCAGTTTTTCCGCAATGCGGTGGGCGATGCTGTCGAGGGAAAACGCCTTCGTTTCGGAGGCGATCTCTCCGTGCAGCACCACCTGCAGGAGCAAATCCCCCAGTTCCTCCTCCATGTGGCGGAGGTCACCGGCAAGAATCGCTTCCAGAGACTCGTAGGCTTCCTCAATGAGATTGGTGCCGAGCGACTGGTGCGTCTGTTCACGGTCCCACGGGCAGCCGCCGGGTGAACGCAGATCGTGAACGACCCGCTGGAGGCGCAGCAGGCCGTCGGAATTGTCAGGAGGAACTTTCGGCATGAGGCAGCAAAGCCCCGAGCAGGCGGGGTTGCAACGGCCATGTCACCACCGCCGTCCCCGGCCAGTGTCCCCTGGGGCGAGCCTGACATTTCCGGATGCGCCCGTCCGGGCAGCCGGAATTTCCGTTGTCATCGCCATCCCGTTCGCCACGGTGGAAGCCCATACCGTGCACTTCGATTCCTATCTTCAATCCACCCATGCCGACATTGAGGCTGCCCTGCAGGAACTGCTGCCAGCGGGCGATGTCGTTCCGCACTCCCTGCATTCGGCCATGCGCCACAGCATGTTTGCCGGGGGTAAACGGCTGCGGCCCATCCTAACGGTTGCGGCCTGTGAAGCATGCGGGGGCGATCGCGCCGCGGCCATCCCCGCGGGCTGTGCGGTGGAGTGCATCCACACCTATTCGCTGATCCACGACGACCTGCCATGCATGGACAATGACGATTTCCGCCGCGGGCGGCCCACCTGTCACAAGGTGTATGGCGAGGCCGTGGCCCTCTTGGCCGGGGACGCATTTCAGCCGCTGGCCTTCGAAATTTTGCTGCGCAGCCGGCCTGGCAAATGTTACGGCCTAGCGGATTTAGTCAGGGAACTGGCGGAGGCAGCCGGCAGCCGCTGGCTGGTGGGCGGACAGGTGCAGGATTTGGAAGGGGAAGGAAGGAAGCTCTCGCTGGAAAAGCTGCGGGCCATTCACGAAGGCAAAACCATGGCCATGATGACCGCAGCCCTGCGCCTGGGCGGCATGTGCGGCGGTGCCAGCGGGGATCAACTGGAGGGGCTGACCCGGTTTGGCCGGGCGCTCGGCCTGGCCTTTCAGGTCATCGATGACATCCTGGATGTTACCCAGACCAGCGAGAAACTGGGCAAAACCGCGGGCAAGGATGAGAAGGCGGAAAAGTCCACCTACCCCAGCGTTTTAGGTTTGGAGGAATCCCGCGCGGAAGCACATCGGCTGACTGCCGAAGCGTTGGAAGCCATCGCCGTGTTCGAAGAGAACGGACAACGGCTGGCGGAACTGGCGCATCACCTGCTGGACCGGGAATATTAAATCCGAAATCAGCGCAAACGGACGGCGAGCCGCACAAAGGCGCGATTTCCGGGAGAGGACAGGGAACGCCATTCATTCCAGCCGGTTTGTTCCGTGTAGCCGGGACCGGAATGCCAGGTTTGCAGGTCGCTGGAGAATTCCAGGACAACTGCGGCATCATCCGCCGCAGGGCTGCGCGTCGATGTCACCGTGATGGCGCCTGCGACATGGCTCCAAACGATTTCAGGATTTGGCCCCAGGGTGTATTCCAGCAAATTGGACCAGCCATCCCCGTCGTCATCGCCCGCGGGATTTCCGGAAAAGGGAACGGCGTCACTTGCCCCCGGGCTGCCGCCGACGGCGACGCTGGCTCGCCAGTTGAGCGGATTTTCGTGATCCGGACTGGTTTGCGGCGCCACCAGCACCAGCGAGCGTCCGGTGCCGTCCGCCTCCGTCGGCCACGGAGCCTTGTCGTCGTAGCGCAGCGTGCGAATGATGGTTAGGGAATCCGGTGCGAGCAGGGTGATGCGCTCGCCGGCATTGTCGAGGCTGCCAGCAAAGTCCCCTGTCTGCAGCACCAGCCTGGTGCCGGGAGCGAGGATGGAGTTTGCGGGGAAGGTATGGGTGATCCCTTCGCTGAAGCGGCACCCGCCCAGGTCGATCCAGCTGATGCCAATGTTCATGAGTTCCACGAATTCAGTGCCGCCGCCGACCGGGTTGTAGTGGATTTCAGAGAGGACCAGATTCGCCGTGCTGGCGGCTGCCAGGCTGACGCTGAAATCCGCCACCGTCATCGCACTCCATACGCCGCCGCTGTTGGCGCGGGTGCTGATGAGCACATGGCCTGGAGTTGTTAGTGGAATGGCTGCACTGTATGGAATGCCGCCGGTCCGTGGATCGGTGCCGTCGAGCGAATAATAGATGGTTCCTGCCGGTGCGGAAATGGCGGCGCTGAATCCGCTGTTCACACTGCCGCCGTGCTGGTTGAAGCTGGGCGCTGCGACGGCGGGAAACAGACTGGCGGTGCGGAGGTGGTTGAGCATGATGCCGGTGCGCTGGGGGAAATAAGTGCCAGTGAGCCGTGTCCGTTCCGCCTCCCACTCCACATTGCGGGTGAAGGGCGGTTCGCGCCGGGCATCCCCCCAACGCGCGCTTTCCGCCAGGATGGGGGAATACAATTCCGTCGCCCGGGATTGCCAGCGGGCAATCGACCGGGCCGGTGTCAGCGCCCCGTTGTTGAAGCAGTGCTTCTGCACATGATCGGCAAAACGCAGGCGGAATTCGGCATTTGCCCGCAGTTGGTAGAACATTCGGTAAACCGTTTCACCGGTTGTGGCCATGCTGGAGAGCGTGTTTTCGTTCTGGTCCCACAGGGTGTATTCCATGTCCCAGAAATAGAAACGGTAGAGTCCGTTCGCCTCCCGTTTGCGCAGAGCCCGGAAATTGTTCTGGTTGCTGGGGCTGTCGTGGTTCGTGGAATAGATTTGAAACAGAATGTAGTCGATCAGATTGTCCACATCGACAAGCGTCTGGAACTGGGCGTAGCGGGCTGAGTCATCCAGTCCGGCATTGGCAAGGGCCAGCGCGGCATCCCAGGCCACGCGGTCGCCATCGATGACCTCCAGGGCTCCGACCCGTGCGTTCAGCGCATCGTAATCCGCTTCCGTACCGCCGAAATGCTCTTCTCCAAAGCTGGCGTCCGGCCGCAGCACTGCGTTGTAAAGGCCCCAGTAGAGGCCGTTCACATAGAGGTGGACGTGGGTGGAAGGGCCGTCGATTTTTCCCATCTCCCTGGCGGAGTCCCGGGCGAAGGCGTCGTGGATGTACTGGCTTTGTGAAATGTCAGGAGTTCGGAAGTCATTCCAGCCGCGGCTCCCCTGGGATCTGAGTACAATGTTGTCGAAGCGTTCCACGGGCCAGCCGGGAAACAGCGGGTATTCCAGCTTGCCAGGTCCCTCGTAAATGTCCTTGAACTTGAGGCGGAAGGAATGCTTTTTCGATGCGCTGTGGGCGCGCCAGCCGTAGCCCCAGACGCGCAGGCCGCAGTTTTCCTGAAACCCCGTCGATCCATTCGGGTGCTGGGCATCCGGCGGCAGCAGCAGTTCCGCAGAAATCGCCCGCTCCCATGCCGCTCCGCGCTGCTGCGGGTTGTTGTAAATTCCATTCGCTGATCCAAGAAAATCCGCCGGAGGAATGACGATGCTGAGCGTGCGAATGCCTTGCATCGCCTGCGGCATTTCCGCGGCATAGGTGGGACTGTTGACCACATCCGGATCCATTTGATAGTCCGCGGCGTAACTCGTGCCGCCGTCCAGCCACGTCGTCGGCCATCCCGGCGGTGCGGCTCCCTGCTGGAGCACGCTGGCGATGTAGAGATAAGTGTGGGTGTCGGTGCTGGAAGGTGCCCAGCCAGGTTTGAATGCTGCGGCCCGGAGCACTGCGGTGGTCGTGATGTGGACTGGAGCCGTGTAAACGGTTCCCGTGGACGCCGTGGGTTTGGTGCCGTCCAGCGTGTAGCGGATTTCCGCACCCGGTGTGTCGCAGGTGACAGCCACGTCGATGGGGGTGGAATAAAATCCCCGGTCAACGGAAAACCGGGTGTCGGCAACCTTGCCGAGATAAGTGACCGCGCCGTTTACGGCTCCCGGAGTCGGTGGTGACAAAAAACCCGCCGGCCCACCGCCGGAAGGAGGCCCGTAGCTGAATCCTGACAATTGCAGGGGATAAGCCGGGACGAATTCCTGCAGGATTGCACCCACCGGTGACAGCAGCGCCAGATATTCTCCGCCGCTCGAAAGGGAAAAATCCGTGTGCGGACGACCTGAGGGATTCTGGCGGTTTTTTCCGGAGGCAAAAACGACGAGGAATCCATTTGCGGGAATGACCGTTCCGGGAGCGAATACCCATGGGACCGGCGAACCATCCGTTAATTTGAAGCCGCCGACATCGAGACGGTAGGGGTTGGGATTCTTCAGTTCCAGCCAGTCCTGCTCCGTGTTGTCCTCGTCGGTCAGAGAGCTGCCGCTGGCCTGAAATTCGTTGATGGCGGGCGGTTGCAGCACCACATCCACGCCGACGGCGAGTGTCGCAGTGACGGTTCCGGCGGCATTTGACGCCGTCAGGGTGTAGGTCGTGGTCGCAGGCGGACTCACCGTGACGGTGCCGCCCGCCGCCACCGTGCCGACCACGGGTGAGATGCTGACGGAACTGGCATTTGACGTCTGCCAACTCAGCACCGCGCTGCCACCGGAGGAAATGGTGTCGTCATCAACCGTGAAATTCAGAATGGAGGGCAGTTGCGAACCATAAACTTCGATTTCCGCCACCTGGGGGTTGTAGGCGGCGTTGCTCAGGTTGATGAGACGCAGGAACCTTCCGGCAAAGACATGGCCGGGTGTGGCGTCGGCGGCCGCCGTCACCGTATCCACCCCTCCAACTCCTGAATTGGTGCCGTCTCCGCGAATCGTGGCGCTCCAGTTCAAATCGCCCAGGCCGTCAACATCATCGCCGTAAAGCTGGATTTGATAGTTGGACAGCCGCTCCGGACAGCAGCCGTCGTTGCGGTTGCGCACCAGGATGCGGTTGATGCTGTAGGTCGCCTGAAGGTCCACCTCGTAGTAAAACCCCAGGGTGCCCGCGGAGGCCAGCGGGTGGGTGATGGTTCCCGCGCTGCCATCGACGATGTTTGTCGCGGGAAAGCCGGACCAGAGGGCGGCAGATGCCGTGGCCGGTCTGCCTTGGGCCACGTTGATTTCCGGGTCTGCTTCCGCCTTGAATTCGCTGAGCACAAAATTGCCGTTGGCGGACCGCCCGAGCGAGGCGGCCAAGGCATCCGAGGTGTTATAGTCGTAAGGAAAACACTCCAGCCGCACGCCGGTGATGCCCTGCATCGGGAAATCCCCACGCAGCGTGTAAGCCGCATTGAGCGCGCTGCCGGTCGAACGGATGTGGTCGGTGTTGACGACTGCCAGCGTCGTTCCAGCCGAGATTCGCACCGCGGGATTCCACACCGTCCAGTTTCCTCCGGCGGATGGCACGGAATCGGTTGTCACCGACAGGCGGAATTCCTGAATCCAGTGCGAGGAGCCCAGATTCTGCAGCATGGAGATCTGGAACTGCGTTCCATTTGCAGGCGCGGAAAGTGTGAACCAGGCCGTCTGCGCCGCGTTCAATCCGCCGTACACGCCCCAGCCCTCCGTATTGGGGTTCAGGGTATTCTGAATTTGATAGGGTGTTCCCTGTTGGAAAGTGACCGATGCCGTGGAAAACGTGAGTGGTCCTCCATGCAGCAGCGACGGGACGGCGGCCAGCATGAGCGCAGGCACCCGTTGAAGGAGGGTTTTCATGGGGGAGGAGGCTGGACGCGGAGAAGCGTCAGGCGGCACATGGTCAGCGGCGCCGGCGGTGCAGCATGAGAGCGGACGCGGCAATTCCGAGAAGAAGCGGACCGGCGGGCTCCGGAACGAAGGTTCCGAAGGCCTGGACTTCCGCGATTTGAGGAGAGTAGGACGCACCGTCGAGATTGGTGATGCGAATGTAGCGCCCGGCGAAGGTTCCGCTCCCCATGCCTGCGGTGATGGAATCCACTCCGCTCATGCCGGAATTGCTGCCATCCGTATGAAAATCACCACTCCAGGTTTGAACCATGGAATCATCGAGCACGGCGACGCGGAAATTGGAAAGCCGCTCCGGACAGCAATCGTTACGGTTGAGGATGTTCACCTGGTCCAGGGCGATGGAGCCCCCCATGTCCACGGTGAACGAAAATGGCGTGGCAGATCCAGTGTTCGGGTGGGTCACTGTGGCGGCATCGCCGTCCACGATTCGCACCGCCGGCATTCCGGGCCAGACACCACCGCTGGGGGTGACTCCGCCATAGAGGGCAAAATTGGTCGTGGCATCCAGTGCATCCACCCGGAATTCTGTCAGGACCAGGTTTCCGTTGGCATGGCCGCCCAGGGCCGCGCCATAGGGATCTGAGGGATTGTCGTAGGGCGTGAGTTCCAGGCGGAATCCGGTGATGCCGCTGAAACTGCCCAGTGCAAACAGGCGATAGGAGGTGGAGTCGCTGCTGGCTCCGGAAACCTGGAACTGGTTGCTCCCGGCATTCTGCAGGGTCAGGCCGCCTCCCATCGCCACGGCGGAGTAGGGATTGATCTGCGTCCAGGCTCCGCCCAGCGAGGGCACGGCATCGGTGGTGTAGGACACGCGGAATTGGTTGCTGTGGTGCACGTTGTCCAACCACTGCGGCATGGTAATCATCAAGCCCGTGCTGGTGCTGGCTGGGGCGGCAGCGGAAAAAACGGCTGTCTGGTTTGAGAACTGTCCGTTATAAACGCCCCAGCCGAAACCGTCGGAAGCGCTGCCGTTGATGGTTTTGGCGATGTCATAAGGCGCACCCTGATCGAAGGTGGCGGTCGCAGAGGACAAGGTGACACTGGCACCACGGGCGGTGAAAGATGTTAGTGTTGCGACCAGGATAAGTGCGGCTGGTTTCATCGGAATGGTTGCTGTTTCCGCGAGACTGCCAGAGTGCCGATTCCTTGTGAACCGGAAAATCTGCACAGGTCTTGGGTGCCCTTCTGCTGGCAACGCCCTGGTGCCGCAGGGCGGAAATGTCTGGCCAGGATCAGGAATCGGAACCGGAATTTTCCGCTTCCGTCATGGGTGCCTCCCCGATCACTTCCAGATCGATGACTTCCCCGTGAAAAGCCGCCTCGATGCGGTCGAGGATTTGCTGCGCTCCACTGAACCTCAAGTCATCCAGGACCGCCTTGCCGGAACCCGAAGCATCCTTGAAAAACGCATAGGCCAGCCCTTTGTGCCGCCACTTGCGCTTGTCGAGACGGTGGATGGACTCAAAAGGAATCCGCCTGCCCCAGGGGGTGGTGAAGGAGACGGCGTCTGCCGTGAGCGTTTTCGGCACGCTCAGGCTGTAATAGACAAGCGCACAAATGCCCAGCACGCCTGCGCCGATGCTCCAATGAAGCTGTCCGTCGATTTTCTCCTGCGTGATTTCATCCGGCTTTTTGCTTTTGCCCTTTTTCAACCACTCCTGTTCATCGCCGCCGATCCGCTGAAATTCGGTGTATTCCTGGTAGTCCGCCATTTTCCTCGGGTAGCCGACTTTATAGTCGTAGAAAAACCAGGCGCTCATCGCCAGCGGGAGGATCGCGAGCGGCAGGGCACGCCGCCACAAATACCATTTGGTGCTGCGGCAGACGATCTCGGATGCGGAGGATTCTTGCGACATTTGGGCAGGGTGGGGGAGTGGGGAATGCCGGAAATGGTTGTAGCCGCAAGCAGAGAGTCTGAAAACCAAAATTTGCCGAAGTTAGAGTTTTTCCGGTTCCTGGAGGAGGGCGGCGACTCTGCTGATGAGCCGCCCCGCCGCGCCGCCGTCAAGAACCCGGTGGTCGAAACTGAGGGTGAGTTCCGATTCCACCCTGGGAACGAACTGGCCGACGACGTTATCCCAGATGGGCTGTTTGCGTCCCGCTCCCAGGCCCAGAATGAGATTTTGCTCCGGCAGTGGAATGGGAGTGGCCCAGACGATGCCGAAGGTTCCGAAATTGGAAACGGTGGCGATGCCCAGCCCCAGTGCTTCCGGGGGCATTTTCCGCTCCCGAACGCGTTGCACGATGCTGTTGTAAATCACCACCAGTTCCTTCATCGGACGCTGCTCCACCTTCTTGAGCACCGGGACCAGCACGCCGTCATCCACTTCCACGGCAAAACCGATGTCGATGGAGTTCGGATGCACGATGCGCTCCCCGACGAGGCGTCCGGCCACTGCCGTATTTTCTGCCAGTGCCAGGGCCAGTGCCCGGATGGCATAAAGCGCCGGACCGGGCCGGGGTTCTGCCTGCTGTTTTCGGTGTGCGAGAATGGCATCCATGCACACCGGCGACCCCACGGTGGCCAGCGGACGGGTCCAGCTCCGCCGCATGGAATCGGCCACGGCGATGCGCATGGGGCTGGCCGGAGTCATGGGGTGTTCCTCCAGTTTGCGCAGGAATGCTTCGAAATCCTCCACGGTGACCCGTCCGCCCGCTCCGCTTCCCGCGACCGCAGCGAGGTCTGCTGCATTGAGCCCCAGTTCCTGCATCCGGGCCCGCATCCTCGGGGAAATATAGGCGGCCCCGGTGGCATTCGCCGGCACGGGCAGTCCGTGCAGGGTGGGTTCCACTCTCCGGGTGTCCACGATCTGGCTGGCCGCATCGGTTCGGAAATGCGCACCAGCGGCGATTTCAGCCGAGGAACCGGATTCTTCGGCAGGGGTTGGGGCGGCGTCCGTGAGGTTGATCCCTGCGCGCTGCGCTTCCTCGTCCGTCATCTTCAGAAAGCCCAGCGTCGCCCCTACCGCATAGCTTTGCCCTACTTCGCAGACCCACTCGTCCAGTTGGCCGGCATACGGGGTGGTCACGCTCATCACCGCTTTTTGGGTTTCCACCTCCATGACCTCCTGGTCCGCATGCACGGTGTCTCCGGGCGGCACATCCAGGCGCACAATGGTGGCTTCGGCAATCGACTCGCCGAGCTGGGGCATGGTAATGGGAATTTTCGGCATCGGAATCGTTGAGCAAATGTTGGGGCAAAAAAAGCCGCGCCCCCGGCGGTGGTAAAGCGGTTTCTGAACGGTTCAGCCGCGGTCCTCGAACTGCCTGCGCCAGTGGTCCAGCCGTTCCCTGATCCTGAGTTCCTGACCATTTCCGGTCGGCTCGAAATACCGTCTGCCTTCCGGAAGATAGGCCTGGGGAACGAAGTTCTCGTCGTAGTCGTGGGCGTATTGGTATCCCTCGCCGTGACCGAACTGGGCGGCTCCCTTGTAGGCGGTGCTGCGCAGGTGTTTGGGCACTGCCAGCGTGCGGCCTTCCCGGACGTCCTTCATGGCGGCATTGAGCCCGGCGTAGGCACTGTTGCTTTTCGGAGCGGTGGCCAGATAGACAGCAGCGTGCGCCAGGGGAATGCGCGCCTCCGGCAGACCGACAAATTCCGCCGCCTGCTGTGCCGCCACGGCAACGCGCAGTGCATTGGAATCCGCCAGGCCGACATCTTCGCTGGCGCAGATGACAATGCGCCGTGCGATGAAGCGAAAATCCTCCCCGGCGTGGAGCATTTTCGCCAGCCAGTAGAGCGTGGCGTCCGGATCGCTGCCGCGCATGGATTTGATAAATGCGCTGATGGTGTCGTAGTGGGCGTCCCCGTTTCCGTCATAGACCACGGTCTTCTGCTGGATGCTTTCCTCCGCCACCGAGAGGGTGAAGTGAATGATCCCTTCCGCATCAGGCGGTGTTGTCAGGACGCCGAGTTCCAGGGCGCTCAGGCATTTGCGGGCGTCGCCGTCGCACCGCACTGCCAGGTGGTCGATGGCCGCCTGCGCGATTTCCACCGGGCGGTTCCCCAGCCCCCGTTCGGCATCCCGCAGCGCCATGCCGATGAGCTTTTCCAGGTCAGCGTTGGTCAGGGGTTCGAGCTGGAAAATCTGCGCCCGGGACACCAGCGGGCTGTTGATGTAAAAGAAGGGATTGTGGGTGGTGGCGCCGATGAAGCGCACCGTGCCGCGTTCAATATAGGGCAGCAGCACGTCCTGCTGGGCCTTGTTGAACCGGTGGATTTCGTCCACAAACAGCGTGGTCACCGCGCCGTTGATCCGGAGCCGCTGCGCCGCTTCATCCGCTGCCCGGCGAATGTCCGCCACGTTGCTTTCCACGCCGCTCAGATTCACAAAGCGGGATTCCGTGCGCCGGGCGATCACCTGGGCCAGGCTGGTTTTCCCCACTCCGGGTGGACCGTAGAAGATGAAGGCGGAAAACCGGTCCGCCTCAATGGCGCGGCGCAGCAGTTTTCCCTCACCCAGAATGTGTTCCTGCCCGACGTATTGCTCCAGGGTTTCGGGCCGCATCCGTGCGGCCAGCGGCACGGCCTCGCGGCGGCGTGCGGCGCAATCCTCCGCGGACGGTTGATGGTCGAACAAATCGTCCATGATGCGGCGACAATAGCCGCCCTTTCAATTCTCTGCCAGCGTTCCCCGGTGTTTTCTGCCGGCGGTGGCGGCATAAATCAGAAAGGCCGCCCCGATGCCGATCATGAAGGTGGAATAGAAAAATCCCCGGCTCATGCCGGCGATCATCCCGTCGGCCACGCGGAAGTAATGCTCCACGAACATGCGGAACACGGCATAGAAAATGAAAAAGAGCCCCGTGAGCAGACCGTGGGGTGCCTTGGGCCAGCGGATGCGCACCAGATAGAGAATGGCAAACAACAGCACACCTTCAAGCGCCGCTTCATACAGCTGGGAAGGGTGCCGCACCGGCAGCACTTCCCGCAGGGCGGTCGCCACTTCAGAATTCTTCCGCGCGGCGGCAATGATTGCATCCGGCGAGGCGTCACGCAGCATCCCTGGCATCAGTTGCTGTGCCTGCGCCAGCAGTTCCGCATCCTCGCGCAATTCCGTGGGGAACTGCACCGCCAGCGGGAAATCCGCCCGCACCCGGTGGCCCCAGAGTTCGCCGTTGATGAAGTTGGCCATCCGGCCAAAAAACACTCCCACCGGAGCGACGCACACCAGATTGTCCCCCAGACCCGGCCAGGACTTTTGATGCCGCCACGCGTAGTAGAGCGTGAAGAAAAAGATGCCGAGGATGCCTCCGTGACTCGCCATGCCGCCGCGAGTCAGGTAAACGATGGACAGCGGATTGGCGAAAAATTCCTCCCGGTTATAAAGCAGCATGTAGCCGAGCCGTCCGCCCACCAGCACGCCGAAAATGGCCGTGTAGGTGATGAAATCGCCGACTTCGTGCGGTTTTAATTCCCCAATGCCGCGGCGCGCCAGCCGGACCATGAGCAGATAGGCGCAGACAAAGCCCATGACATAGGCAAGCCCATACCAGTGAATTTTGAGGAATTCGTTGAACTTGACGAGGACGGGGTCGAGGCTGTGGAGGTAGGCGGCAATCACGCGGATCAGGGGAAAAGGGAATGACCCGCACTGTTGCCCTGCCGCGCCCATCGGAAAGGAAAATTTTCCCGTGATCATGACTGTTTCCCAGCGTCAGAGCGGCCTGTTGGAAAACCTGCTGGTCCTCCCGGATCCGCAGGAAAGGCTCGCCTACCTGGTCACCGAAGCCGCCCGCGCCCCGGCGCTGGCAGAATCGGAACGCGTGCCGGAAATCAGGGTCCACGGCTGCATTTCCCAAGTCTGGCTCAAGCGCGGCTTTGCCAATGGCCGCTGCCGTTTCCACAGCGCCGCAGATTCGCCGCTGGTCGCCGGACTGGTGCATCTGCTCTGCCGCATCTACGACGACGCGGAACCCGCGGACATTCTGGCCGTGGAACCGTCCCTGCTGGAGACAGCCGGCCTCTGGAAAAACCTTTCCCCAACCCGCCAGAACGGCTTGCAGGCAGTGCGCCGGGAAATGGCCGACTTCGCGCGAAGCCAACACCCCCTGCCTCCTCATTGAAACCGGTGCTTCGGGTGTTCAGGAACATTTTCCTGTGCTGCAATACGATTTGCCCTGCAAGCGACCGGTAATTTTCAGCGACCTGCCACGCCAACCTGGCCAATCCTGATGGTTTCAACAATCGGACCTGCTCATAAATCGACCAGGGCACCCTGCGAGGGGTGCCCTGGATTGGTTTCCTCGGAGTGAGGAGAGGGTTTTACCGCATTACCGGTGGGAGCCGAAGCGGATGGAAAAGCCTCCGTGGCCATGGCTGTCATAGTGTCCGTGGGACGGAGCCGAGTGGTGGTGGTGGGAAGGTGCCGAGTGGTGGTGATGGTGGCAGGAATGGGCGAGGCGCACCCAGCGGTAAATGGGGTGACCGTGGCAGTCGTATCCGGTGCAGCGGTAAACCCAGCGGACTTCGCCTCCGCAACTGCCGCAGGCACTCACTCGGGTGCGGCAACTGTCATGGTCTGCCTTGGCGGCAGGAGCGGGGAGGAAAAAGAAGAGCGTCAGCACGGTGAACAGGATGGAGAAGAGTTTCATGGCGGGATGTTTGGTGATGGTGGTTTGGTTGATCGAACCCCGGGCGCCGCCCTCGTCGGGACCGGCATTTCAGGTGTTCAGTGATTTCGACGCAGCCCCTGCGAAGCTATTCATTGAAGGTGAAAAATTTTTATCTGCTGCGGCCGCAGATCAACGCACGAACAGATTTTTACGGAATGAGCCCGGTGCGGAATTAGCGAGGGAGGGGCGGAGGAAACGGTGTCCGGTTTGGGGATTGCAGGCAGAATCAGATGTTGCGTCCTGCGGAATTTCCCCAAGAAGTCTTGACAGGCCCGCCGGAAATCCGGTACCACGGACTCATTTCGTCAGCATTTCCCTCCCCAGATGATTGAAGTCAAAGAATCTCCGCCACCTCCCTCCGCGGAAACCGCAGCCGCCCCGGTTTCCAAGCCGAAGCCGTTGGGTCCTGCGCTGGGACCCAGCCGCAAGGGGGTGAAGGACCAGATCATCGAGCGCTACGAAAAAAAATACCTGATTCACCCGCGGCTGATGCCGCAGATTCGCAAGTGGTTGGAGAACTTCTGCATCCCCGATCCGAATGCCAAGGGGGAGATCCCCGAATACATCACCACCACGATGCAGTTGGACACGCCGTTCCTGCATCTGGCCATCGCCGGTGAGCGCAAACTGGCGAACCGCTTCAAGATGCGCATCCGCACCTATGGCACTGACAGCAATCCGAAGAACGCCATTTTTGTTGAATTGAAACGGCGCATCAACGGCATGGTGGTGAAAAGCCGGAGCCGGCTGTCCCGGGCCATCTGGCACCCCAAAATCATCACCCACCCGGAAACCTGTCCGCTGCTGAAATCCGCGAAGGACAATTCCAACTTTCTGGATTTCTGCCGGCTGGCCCGTGAGCTGGGCACCCGCCCGAAAATCCTCATCCGCTACATTCGGGAATCCTATTTCAGCGCCAACGATGACTACGCCCGTGTCACCTTTGACCGCCGCATTTCCTACCGCACGCACACCAACTGGATGCTACCCGGTGAGGAAGTGGCCGACTGGAAATACTGGCGTCCGCTGGACACTCAGATGGGCTTTGGCGTGGACTATCCCGCCTACATCCTGGAATTGAAGGCGATGGTGAACGCGCCGACGTGGATGCTGGAACTGGCCGAGCGCTTCAACCTAGATCCGGTGGGCTTCTGCAAGTACGCCACCGCCTGCCGCCTGGAAAACAACTACATCAACGGGATCAGCTACAACTGCGAGATGCTCGACGTCAGCCCGTATTCCCAAGTGTTCTTCTGATGGCGTCCGGACGTTCCGGACCTCCGGGGATGAAAAACATGCCACCATGCCGGAATTCCATTGCAATCAACAAGTGGCTTTGCAAGATACGTGCCCTGCTCCCGCCGTCTTTCGCCTTTCATTATTCCTTCATCATTAGTCCTTTCCCATCATGCCGCCAGTTGAAGAGATCCCGTTATTCGACGCCCTGGGGGCCACGCATTCTCTTGAAGCGATAGAAATCTTTTACTCGCTGTGCATTGCCTTCGTGCTGGGCATGGTGCAGGCGAATGTTTACCGGTGGACGCACCAGGGCTTCTCGTTTCAGAGGACCTTTCTGCACACCTTGGTTTTGGCCAACCTTGTGATCTGCATCATGATCATGGCCATCGGCAACAACATGGCGCGGGGACTGGGGATTCTCGGAGCGATGGCGTTCATTCGCTTCCGAACCCCCATTCGCGATCCACGGGACATCATCTTTTTGTTCGCTGCGCTGGCCATCGGCATTTCCTGCGGTGCCCAGGTTTTCATGGTGGGGATCATGGGAACCCTGTTTTTCAGTGCGGCGGCATTTTTTCTCGCCTGGTCGCCGTTCGCGTCCCGGCGCGAATTTGAGGGACTGCTGCGTTTCATGCTGCCGCCAAATTCCAGTTCGAGGGATGAGTTGGATCGCATTTTTTCAACCTACTGCGCCCGGACCGAAGTGGTTGCCACCCGGGAAGCCATTCAGGGGGAAGTCATGGAATACGCCTACCAGGTGCGGCTCATCGACCCCACCTACAAGACCGATCTTGTGGACGCCGTAGCCAAGCTTCCAGAAGCCCAGGAAGTCAGCCTGGTCATGCAGCGCACCACCGTTGAAGTGTAATTTTTCGCGTTTTTCTCCATGCCGCACCATCACCCAAACAAGTTGCAACCGCTTCGTCCCAAGGGGTATTCCCTGCGGAGGTATGTCGCCTACTGGCCGCTGCTGGTCTGGCTGGGAGCCATTGGCGTTGCGGTTTGGAGTTACCAGCAGGGGGCTGTGTTCAAGCGGATGAATGGCGCGGTGGACGTGTATCAGGAAAGTGTTTCTCCCCAGTTGGAGGGCAAACTGGAGAGTCTGGGGCCGGGCATTGAACGGGGCAAACGCGTCGAGGCCGGCGCAGTGGTGGCCATCATGCGCAGCGACCTGATCGATGCCGAACTGGCCGGAGTCATGGCCCAGATTGAGGCGGACAGGCGCAAGCGGCTTTCAGAATTTGACGACCGGATATTCAAACTGGAGAGTGAAAAGCGAGGGATCGACCGCGATGCGGAGGAAGTGAAAAACGAAGCGGAGGCATTTGAGGAAGTCAAAGCCGACAAGGAAAAGGAGTGGCAGCGGCGGATGCAGGGCATTCCGAAGGAACGCCAGGGCGAACTGCCCACGGACCCGATGATCGCCGAATACAACGCGGAGATCGCAAAAAGCCGGGCTCAGCACAGGGCGCTGATGATCTCCATGACCCAGGTGGACAACGAAATAGCCGTGCAAAAGCAGAAGCGTGATGTGTTGGCCAAGGAAACCGACCCGATGAAATACGTCGAGGACGACCGTGCTTCGGAGTTGATGCAACTGCGGGCCAGCAAGGAGGGGCTGCGTCTCAAGGCGACCGTTGGCGGCATCATTGACCGCATCGACAAGGAACCGGGCGAGTTCGTGATGGAAGGGGAGGGAATTGTGAAAATCGTGGCTGATCCTACCCAGGTCATCGGTTTTCTGGCGCAGGAACAAGTGGACCGCGTCGAGGTGGGGGCGGACGTGTGGATCACCCCGCTCAGTGACCGCACCCAGGTGTTCCACTCGAAGGTGCTCTTTTTGGCTCCGCGGACCAACTTCCTCTCAAATTCCACCAGTCCTGCGCCCGGTGCGCGGCTTTTCGGGCGGGATGTCATCTGCGAATACCCCAAGGGAAGCACTCTGCTGCCCGGCCAGACGGTGACCATTCACCTGGACCGCCCCGGTGCCATTCCCCTTTGGGATCAATTTTTCGGCGGGAGGGGACGAAGGTAGTCCCTACCTGCCGGCGATTTTCGCCCAGGTGTCCTTGAGGGTCACTGTGCGGTTGAGCACGGGGTGTCCGGGATGGGAGTCCTTGGTGTCCACGCAGAAGTATCCGAGCCGCTCGAACTGAAAGCGGGTTCCTGCGCTCTGGGTGGAGACCGCAGGTTCGGTCTTGGCGGTCAGTTCTTCCAGTGATCCCGAGTTGAGAAAATCCCGGTAATCCTTTCCCTCCGGAATGGTGCCCGGGTCCTCCAAGGTGAAGAGCCGGTCGTAAAGGCGCACGGTCACGTCCCTGGCTGCCGTTGCACTGAGCCAGTGAATGACTGCGGTCCCTTTTTTCGGTGCGGTTCCCTTGCTCGCCGGATCGTGGGTGCAGCGCAGTTCCACCGTGTTGCCGGAGGAATCCTTGACTACCTCCTGACAGGTGATGGTATAGGCCGCCTTGAGCCGCACTTCCCGTCCGGGCGCCAGGCGAAAGTATTTCGGAGGCGGCGATTCCATGAAGTCGTCCTGTTCAATGAAAAACTCCTTCGTGAATGGCACGGTGCGGGTACCGGCGGCGGGGTCTTCCGGATTGTTGCTCAGTTCGATTTCCTCACATTTTTCCGGCGGATAGTCGGTGAGCACCACTTTCAGTGGGCGCAGCACACCCAGAAACCGGGGAGCCGTCCGGTTGAGGTGCTCCCGCACCGACTGCTCCAGAATGCCAATATCGGTTAGGCTGTTGAATTTCGTCACCCCGATCCGACGGCAGAAAATGCGCAGGCTTTCCGGCGTGAAGCCGCGGCGCCGCAGTCCGGAAATGGTGGGCATGCGGGGGTCATCCCAGCCATCCACCAGGCCGGACTCCACCAGTTCCAGCAGTTTCCGCTTGCTCATGACGGTGTAGGTCAGGTTGAGCCGGGAAAACTCAATCTGCCGGGGGTGGCACGGAGCGCTCACATTTTCAATGAGCCAGTTGTAGAGCGGCCGGTGGTCTTCGAATTCCAGGGTGCAGATGGAATGGGTGATGCCCTCGATGGCATCGGAATATCCGTGAGCCATGTCATAGGTCGGATAGATGCACCATTTGTCACCGGTGCGGTCATGCGGAACCTTTTTGATCCGGTAGATGACGGGATCGCGCAGGTTGATGTTGGGCGACGCCATGTCGATTTTGGCGCGCAGTGTTTTTGAGCCGTCGGGAAACTCTCCGCGTCCCATTCGGGAAAAGAGGTCCAAATTCTCCGCGATGCTCCGGTCGCGGAAAGGGCTGTTCCTGCCGGGTTCGGTCAGGGTGCCGCGCGCAGCCCGCATTTCCTCCGCTGACAATTCGCACACATACGCCAGGCCCTTCTGGATCAGTTCCACCGCCCAGGCGTGGATTTGGTCGAAATAATCCGAGGCATGGAACAGATGCGTTCCCCAGTCGCACCCGAGCCAGCGCACATCTTCCTTGATCGATTCCACATACTCCAGGTCCTCTTTGATCGGATTGGTGTCATCGAAACGCAGGTGGGTGCGGGATCCCGGCACTTCCTGGGCAATGCCGAAGTTCAGCAGGATCGACTTGGCATGTCCAATGTGCAGGTAACCGTTCGGCTCCGGAGGAAACCGGGTCACCACGAACGGGTGTTTTCCAGAGCGCAGATCTTCCTGCACAATCTCACGGATGAAGTCGAGTGAAGGAGCGTCGGAGGATGGTTCGGGTTTGACCGGATTCTGGGACATGGACGGTTGCGGGCAGTGTGGCTGACAGCGCACAGAATCCCCATGCCGCCTGTGGAATCAAGAGAAACCCGGACAGGAAATGCGTCCGGACGCGGAACGGCCGCCCCTTTTCCTTACTGTTTGAGATACACGTTGGCAAACATTGCGGCTTTGCTTCCGGGGCTCAGGGAAAGCTCCACGGCTCCCTCCGGAAGCTCACCGCACTCCACCGCGGCGGCCTGTCCGGACTGGATGGAGACTTTCCGGTTTTTCGCGGTGAGGGTGAAACGCGTCCAAGTCCGTGCCTTTCCTGTCAGGGGCACCCGCAATGCGCCTGCCAGCACTGAGGGTTCGCTGCCGGGTTCTATTGCGTCGCAGTGGCAGTCCACCACCAGTGAAAAGTCTCCCGTTATCGTCTGCGCGGTCCGCAGCGCCGGGGCTCCCGCTTCGGCATGCAGTTGCCAGTCCCCTGCCTTCCACGCGGCCTCCTTTTCTGTTTTCCAGCCGCGCAGGTCGATTCCTGAAAACACGCTTTTCCATCCGGCATCTTCCGGGGCGGTCTGTGCGGCGGCGGCGGCGCCGGTTGGGGGGAGTTCCTTGATGCGGATGTTTCGCCATTCCGTGGGAGCCCCTTCACTTTCCAGCCCGAGGTATCCTTTGCGCCAGTTGCATTCGTCTCCGCCGGACACCTCCTTGCCATTGACCGAGAGCCGCAGCCGCCCGGCATTGCCTTCGATCCGGTAATGGTTCCACTGCGGCGTGGGCAGGCTGCGTTCCTCGATCGGAAAACAGCGCATGCCGTTGCCCTTGTGAATCGGGTTCATGGTCGTCCCGTGAATGGGAAAGACATCCCCGTGGGTCGTGTACCATTCGTTCTTGCCCTTCACATTGAAGCCTTCGTCGAGCACCTGCACCTCGATGGCCCGCAGAAAGGGAACGCCTGGCGCGGCGATGGGGGAGGCCCAGACGAAGATGCCGGCGTTGCCACCTTTTGTCAGGTGCCGCCACTCCAGTTCCAGCACGAAATTCTCATACATCCGCGGGGTCCGCAGCGCACCGATCGGTTTCCCGGTGCAGTGGATGACTCCGTCGCCCACACTCCAGGTTTCCGGCGCACAGTTCACGTTCACCCAGTTGGTCAGGTCTTTTCCATTGAACAGGGCAACCCAGCCGGCCTCGCTTTCGTCCGCCCGGACTGGTTTCGGTGAAAATAGTGCCGTTCCCGCTACCGCGGCGGCCAGCAAAGTCATGGTTGCTTTCATCCGCCCACTCTTTCCACCTTCACCGGATTTCACCAGACATTTTTCCCAACGCACCCACGGTGCGGTCAGGCTTCGCAGGCGGCCTTGATGGATTCCAGATCCTCCCAGCGTGCGTAGAGATCGTGCAGCGCGCAACGCTTGTCCTCAAGCTGCCGCAGGTAATCCGCCGTGGCCGAACCGTGTTTGACGTAAAATTCCGGTTCTGTCAGGGATTGTTCCAGACTGCTGATTTCATCCTCGGCGCTGGCAATGCGCGCTTCGATTCCTTCCAGCTCCCGCTCTTCTTTCCAGGTGAGTTTGCGAGGTTTGGCAGATTCTGCACGGGTTGGAATTTTGGCGGGTTTTGATTCCTGCGCGGCAGCGCTGCGCTCCGCCGCCAGCCGGGCGGTGTTTTTTTCCAGATAGTACCGATGGTTGCCGGCGCAGACTTGCAGGCGGCCGGTCCCTTCAAAAACGAGCACCCGGTCGCAGACGCGATCCAGAAAATAACGGTCGTGACTGACCACCACCGCACAGCCGGGGAAATCCAGCAGGGCTTCCTCCAGAATGCGCAGCGTTTGCAAATCCAGGTCGTTGGTTGGTTCGTCGAGCACCAGAAAATTTCCGCCGCGCACCAGGATCTTGGCGAGCAGCAGGCGGCTGCGTTCTCCGCCGGACAGCCGGTCCACGCGCATCAGCACGCGTTCGTCGGTGAAAAGAAACCGCTTCAGATAGGTGCGGATGTGCAGTTTCTGGCCGCCGAAGGCGATGAATTCGCTGTTGCCGCCGATTTCCTCCAGGACGCTTTTGCTCCCATCCAGGGCGAGTCGGTGCTGGTCCACGTAGTTGAACGCGGTGCGCTTGCCGACGGTGACCGCCCCTTCCGTGGGCTGCATTTCCGCCATGAGCAGGCGCAGCAGAGTGGTTTTGCCCACACCGTTGCGCCCGACGATGCCGGTGATGGTTCCGGGTTCAAATGCCAGTGAGAGACCGGAGAAAAGCTGCCGCCCTGCCAGACTCATGCCCAGGTCGCGGGCCTCGACGACGATGTTGGCCAGCGGCGGCGGCGGGGGAATGAGCAGCTCAATGTCCAGTTCTTCAGGCGGCGCAGCCTGGGAGGCGATTTCGTAATACTGTTCCAGGCGGTAGCGGCTTTTTCTGCGTTGTGCCTTGACGCCGGCGCGGACGAATTCGAGTTCGCTGCGCAAAAATTTCTGCCGCCGATCCTCACGAGCCAGTCCGGCGGCGCGGCGTTCCTCCTTGGTTTCCAGAAAGCGGGTGTAGTTGCCGGGGTGGCTGAACACCCGGCCCTCATCCAGTTCCAGGATGCGCTGGGCGAGCCGGTCCAGGAAATAGCGGTCGTGAGTGACGAACAGGCAGGCTCCGCGGAATGCCAGCAGGTATTGTTCCAGCCAGGAAATGCTTTCCGCATCGAGGTGGTTGGTGGGCTCGTCGAGCAGCAGCAGGTCCGGATTTCCCGCCAGGGCACGGCACAGGGCCACGCGGCGCTTTTCGCCGCCGGACAGCGGACCGACGCGCTGTTCTGCCGGCGGCAGCGCCAGTTCATTCATGGCCGTGGCAATGCGCGACTCGATGTCCCATCCGCCGGCGGTGGTGATGCGGTCCAGCAGGGCGGCTTCCTCTGCGCCGCGGGCGCTGCCGCCTTCATACCGCTCCAGCAGTGCATAAATCCAGGCCGCGCCGTCGCGGACATTTTCGAGCACCGTCGCGTCGTCGCGCAGGGAAAATTCCTGCGGGAGATGCCCGATGACCAGTCCCTGCCGCAGCGAGAGGGTGCCGGAATCCGGCTTTTCCAGCCCGGCGATGATTTTCATGAGGCTGCTTTTGCCGCTTCCATTGCGTCCGATGAGGGCGGCTTTTTCGCCTTCCTCAATGGCAAACGTGGCTTCACGCAGCACTTCCTGGAGGCTGAATTTGAGGCAGAGATCTTTGGCGGAAACAACGGCGGCCATGGAGGGCACATCCGAACCCGCCGGTGGGCGATTTGCAACCGCGAACCCGCTGCCGGTGCTATTCTTCGTGGACCACGACCCAGTCCGGCGTGAACTTGTCGATGAGGACCTGGGGCGCGTAGCTGCGCGGGCCTTCGGACTTGGCATGGAAGCGCAGGCGGACAATGCCCTGGATGGATTCGCCGCCGCGTTCCTCGGCCGCGCGAAACGGCTGGATCATGGCGGTGCACACCGGGGAATTGAGCGGCGCATAGCCGTAACAGTAGCCGTAGTCCTTGTCGTGATAGGCGGGATGGTAGATTTTGTAGGCGACCCACCGCGAGGCGTCGTTGAAATACCCGTTGTAATAGTCGTCCTTCCTGATGAGCGCACGGAAGTCGCACGCGGAAGTCATTTCCTGGGCACGGAATTCGTCCCAGGGAACTTCCGCCCAGTAAACGTAGCTTTCCCAGTCGATCCGCAATTTGTCCGGATCCGGGGAGCCGGATGGGGGGATTTCCAGCGCGATGGCCCGCGGCATGGTTTCCCCGTCCAGCTTCAGCATTCCTGTCAGGAAGTCGCGGTCTTCCAGTCGGCCCTCCTTCGTGCCGTAAAAGGAATCCACGGCAAAAGTGGGCAGCGGGCGCTTGTAGTAGCGCTGCATGCGCGGCAGCGTTCTGTCAGGATGTCGCACCATCTGCGCGCGTTCTTCCAGGGTTTTCGCGGCAAAGAACCGTCCGAGGAGTTCCTCCGCCACATGCACGATACGGGCATTGTTTGGTTCGCTGGGCTGCTGGCGTTCCGGTTCCGGTTTTTGCCGGAACACCTCGCGCATTCCCCAGATGCCCAGGCCCACCACCGCGGGGATGAGCACCAGCCAGGAAATGAGGGTGATGCGGCGCGAAACCGGATGTGCCACTTCTCCGCCGCCCCAGGCTTCCGTGACTTCCAAGTCGCCTTCGACTTCTCCCTTGGGCAAAAAGGATTTTTTCCGGTCGCTCAGCCGGATGAGCCCTTTCCCGGCGGCGGCCTCCTGGGGGGAGGGCATTTCCTCCGGAGGCTCGCTGGCTTCGTCTGCCGGAGGGGATTGGGGGGCGCGTTTGGCCTTTTTCCCCACGGTGCGCTGCTGGCTGGCTTTGCCCGCGGGCAGGGCGGTTTTGGCGGCAATTTCCGGACGCAGCACTGGGTCGGCCGGGGCTGGAATGGGTTCCAGTTTTGGCATGACCGCCGGCTTGGGACGGTGCGGATGCGCGGTTTCCGGTGCCGGGGCGGTGCTCGTTTCTTCCACTGGCCGCGCGGGAGGTGCTGCCGGGGCGGACTTTCGTGTCTTGCCTCCGGGTCTGCCTTCTTCCAGTGGCTGGTCGCTGACGCGGCGCTGTGTGGGGAGCACTGCCTTGGGGAGGCTGGCCTCTGGGCCTGCCTGGGCGGGGTTGTGCAGGCTGGCGGGCAAACCCAGCGCCGGGTTTGGCGCATTGATTTCCAGGGAACAGCCTTCGCAGGTCATCGCGGTGCCGAAGTCCCTGCGGGACACCCACAGTGGACGGTGGCAGGCTGGACAGGCAAAAGGGGTCATCCCTTTCTGTTCCATGCGGGAGGCGTCGTATTCCACATGCCCCGCCATGGCGGCGAGGCGCTTGATTTCCTCGTCCTTGGAGGCAGATCGGCGCGATGGCAGCGTTCCGGACTCTGCTTGCGCGGTCACTCCGGCGTCGGCATCGCTGACGTGCCGGGAGTCTGGGAGCCTCGTTTTCGGCCTCGGCAGGGGTTTGTCCTCTCTCTCATCCGACACCGGGACGCCGCCGGGGCCCGGCATCGTCAAATCCCGATCGCAATACGGACAGGCGACCGTCAATCCTGCAGTCTCAGGATCGAGGAGCAGCCCTTGCTTGCAGTGCGGGCATGGAAACTCTTTGTCGGGCATCGGGGATGGGGAAATCAGGGCCGCGAGACCCTGCTGGACTTGGACTATTTCACGGAATGGGGGAGCGTCCAGAGAGAATTCACCGCCCGTGCCGTTGTCCTGACAAATGTCACGGATCCGCGGAGTCGTGCGGCTCCAGTGGCGGCGAAGGGGAATCCACGACACTGACCGTGTGGTCCGGAACATTTTGCGGAAACAGCGCACCCAGCAAATCATTCGCCAGTCGCCTGCAAAGGGCCGCAGCTGTGGAAGCGAGTTCCTCCATGGATCCTTCCGGGCCTCGTTTCCAGAGGGCGTCGATTTCCTTTCGGTGTGCGCTGACGGCGGTTGCCACCGTCTCGCGCCAGGCGGCGGGGTGGTCCGCCTCCGCCCATTCTCCGCGCCCCCGTCCCCAGTGGGCCACGGCCAGATAGAAAAGCAGGACGGTTTCTGTCTGTGCGGCGAAGTGCTCCTCAGTCCAGCGCACGCTGTCCTTTGCACTTCGCGTGAGGTTGTATCCCTTGGCTAGCAGATACGAACCGGCTCCACCGAGAAAGGCGCCCACGATGGCTCCTCCTCCCAGGGTCAGACCGCCCGTTTTGATGTCGGTCAGCACTCCGGTCGCTGCTCCGGTCAGCACCCCGCCCACCGCCGTCCACAGGCTTTCATTGACGGCCTGCGGCACGGAAAAATTTTTTTCATGTGCTTTTTCGAGGTGTTCCTTGCGCTGTCCAGCCAGTTCGTGGAGCTGGATCAATTCGTTGGAGGCGGCGACACTGCGCTCCGCGAGTCTTTGGCCCAGGGCCTCTCTGGCGGCATCCATTTCGTCATGGAGCGCCCGGCGGCCCCAGCCGATGCGCTGCAGGAGCGTTTCCTTGGAGGTGGTTTCCTTGTCCGTGACCGATTCCGCGAGTTGCCGCCCCAGCACGGTCATTGATTGTTCGAAAATCAGGGCGTTTTTCCGTTGCCAGGCTTCCTTCAATTGGAGGAAGGCCGCCCGTTTGTCCGTCGGCACCAGCGGGCCGATGCGATCAAGCAGCACATGTTCCTGGACCCAGCAGCGGGCGAAGGCATCCAGTCCCAGCACTTCCCTGACAATGGAAAACCTTCGCAGGTGCTGTCGCCAGCCTTCCTCCTCGATCTGCTCGTCCAGCCGCGGCCGGGGCGGACCGGTCTGGTTCAGGAGCACCACCACCGGTTTGCCCATCCACTGCAGGATTTCCATCTCCATGCCGACAAACGCGGCATCCTCCGGTTTCTGTGAGGCGTCGATCAGGTAGAGCACCACATCGGCATCCGCCTGCACGTTTCTCACCGCCTGCTGGCTGCACCACAGGGAGCGGTTGCGCACCCGGTCCCAGGTTTCCAGCAGGAAGGCGCGCACTGGCTGGTGGGAGCGGCGCAGCCGTTTGAGCAGCGGTGCGGTGTTGCCGAATCCTGGCGTGTCCCAGAGCAGGAGCCGGCATCCTTCCGCTTCGACCATGCAGTGGGCTTCTGCCACCACGGTCACATGTTCCTGGTCCAGCACCTGGCCGACATCCCTCCGCAGCAGGGTTCTGGCTAGGGTGGTCTTGCCGACGTTCGTATGGGAAATGAGGCTCAGGCACACCGTGGTCGCAGAAGATGCGGAACTGGTCGATGCGCGTCCGCTGCGTGGCGGGGGTTCTGCGGTCATCAGCTGGGGCATGGCATGGGGATTTTGGGGAATGTGCGCCAGCTTCCCTGCCGGGCAAGGCCGTTCCCTTGCGTGATAAAGGATTTATATTTTCGGCGACTGGCAGTATAAATCCGTCCCCGACACCGATTCCGGACGGAGTCCACTCTCCTTTCCGCACTGGGTGCGGCACCCTGCCATCCATGACCTTTGTTCCTCCTGCAACCGACTTCAGCCTGCGGATCCAACGCCTCGGACCGAAGGAGGCACTGCGCGCCGTTCTGGCTGAAAATGAGGCGCGGATCCTCCAGCCGGAACTGCGCAACGGACGGGCCATTGTCAGCGAACGCACCGCGGCCTACACCGCGGTGGTCGCCCACTGGATTCAAGACCAGCAGCACCGCCTGGGTTATGACAAGCCATTTGCCCTCGTGGCGGTCGGGGGGACGGGACGCGCGGAACTTTCCCCGTGTTCCGATCTGGATTTCGCCCTGCTTTTTGACGACACCGTCAAGGACAATGCGTTTCTGGGGGAGTTGCGGAGGCAGACGATCGGCTCCCGGGAGTTTGCCGATGCGCATGGTTTTTCGTGGTCGGCACCGGCTTATTCCGTCGGGACCGACCATGCAAAAGAGCTGGAGGGCATGCAGTTGAATGCGTTTCTGGACATGGTGCCGGTGCATGACCCCTGCGGATTGGCCGGGAAATTCCGCGAAGAAATCCAGCGCGACTACGATGCCTTCGAACATTTTCTGTATGTGCGCAGCGTCTGGCTGGCCCAGTGGCAGCGTGCCGCGGAACAGAGCGAACGCCTGGACCGCTTCGACATCAAGAACGACGGCCTCAGAGTCTTCCTGGCCGGAATCTGGACGCTGGCGGGCAGGGAATTCCAGCACAGCCATGACATTTACCGCGCCCTGGAGGACCCGCTCGACCTGGCGGCCTATGAGTTCCTGCTGCGCATCCGGTCCTTTGTCCACCTGCGGCGCGGATGCAGCGCGGTGTCGGACACGCCGGGCGGCAACCACCCGGAAGATGTGCTGCATTTCGAGGATTTCACCTCGTTCGGAGAACTGCTCGGGAAGGGCGCGAGTGAGCGGGACCAGTTCGAATTCGCCAACCAGGTGCGCGCCGATCTGCTGGCGGCGCGACGTCGCGTGGCGGCCTTTTCCAAAAGCGTCATCGAACGCGAACTGAGCTGCGGACGCGAAGTCAGGCGCGGCAGCAAAATCGTGCTGAACAGCGGAGGGTTGGTGCATGCGGGTGCCGCGGAATGCCGCACGCCCCAGGCCAAGAGCAGTGCGGCACTTTCTCTGCTGCTGGCCAGCCAGCGCCATGGGCTGCCCATCGCGCCCTCCGAACTGCAGGCGACCTTCCACAACGCCGGAAAATGGCTGGTTAGGGTGCCGGAGCTGGCCCGGCTGTTTCTCGAAACCCGCGGCAGTCACGCCGCCTCGTTCGCCTTCCTCTCCCAGATCGACGGCGCGGAAGAACGGCTCTTTCCCGGCTACGCACGGTTCGAAGTCTCACTGGACAAACGGGTGCTGGAAGAACGCAAATCCCTGCGCTCTGCGCTGGAACGCGACAAAATGCGGGCCCTGGAGCGGTTTGTTACCGATGGCCAAAAACTGCTGGCAGGAGCCATGTCCAGCACGCAGCAGCGCGATCTCTTCCGGCAGCTTGCCGTGGAGGTCGAGGCTGCCCTGCTCGACCCCGATTGTCTGGCGGCGATCCGGCTGGCGTTGAAAACGAAGCGGCTTCCGCTAACGCATGAGGACCGCGTGGCGCAGGAGAATCCACAGCTTCCGCTGCATGAACGGTTCTCATCTGGTTTCTCCGGCATCCCGCTCGAGGAATACTACGAGCGCTTTGCTGCGGAGTGTGATTTTCCGCGGGAAGTCCTCGCCATCACCGAATTTCTCGTGCAGCACCGGCGCGCCTTTTCCATCCGTTCTGCGACGGGCATTCACGACTGGGCCATGGTGGAGGAATTCGCCCGGCTCTGTAAAAATGAACGCCGGCTGCGCGCCCTCTTCGTGTTTGTGCATGCCGACCGCACCGACTACCATTCCGGGGAACAGCTTCCCGCCCGCTGGTTCAACACCCGGGAACTTTACGGCATGACCATGGCGCGGTTTCATCCCGCGGCGGATCCGACCGCCGAACTGACTGCGGCCGGTTTTTCTTCCGAACAGGTGGCCATTCTCAGGGACTTTGGAAACGACCTGTTCGGCGGTCGCTACCGGCTGCACGCCAACCGGTTCGGTTCCGCCCTGCTCAATCTGGCGGAAAATCCGGACCAGGCATCGCCCAGGGCTTTGGAACTTTCCGATGGAAATTCCCGCATCATTGGCGTGGCCGCCCATGACTACCCTGGACTGGCTGCCACCATCAGCGGGGTGCTCTTCCGGCATGGCGTGGAACTGCTGCAGGCCCACCTTTTTTCAGCGGAAACATTCCGTCTGGCACTCGACTTTTTTCATGTGGCCGCCACCGGAAAGCCGCTTCCGTCCGGTCTTTGTCAGGACATTGCCAGGGCGATCCGCGAGCGGGCGTTCATTTCTGTGGAGGATGAGGCGGCGCTACCGGAAATTGTGGGTGCGGCCACTCTGACCAGGCAGACCGGCGGCATTTGCCGACTCAAGTTTGAGTCCAGCCGCAACCAACCCGGCATCGTCTATGCACTCAGTTACCTGGTGCATCGCCGCCTTGGGGGCAACATTTACGCGCTCAACGCCCAGGTGCACGGCAGCCGTGCCTCGGTGCAGGTGTATCACACCCTGGGTGCAGGAGTCGCGCTGGAGGCCGCCGCCCAGCAGGTGCGCGACTGGTTCGCAGGCACCGCGTGAATGCCTACCAAAGCGGCAGGACGGAGATCTCCGCCCCCGCTTCCAGTGCGGCATTCGCCTCGACTCTGCCCAGGGCATTGGCCTGGCTGAGCGTGAAAAGAGCGTGGCTTTCCTGCACGCCCTGCGGAGTGAACCACCCCTGCGCGCGGTCCAGAACGCCCCGCAGGTAGGCGGTGCGGGAGGCGCGGTTTTCAAGCCTGCCGGCCAGCCGCGCGGGGATTTGGCAGGGAAGCGCCTGTTCCTGCGGCAGGCCGCCCATTCGGCGCAGGGCGGGCAGCACAAACAGGAGCGCGGTGATAAAGGCCGAGACGGGATTTCCTGGCAGACCGAAGGCCAGCGTCGAACCAGCGGTGCCAAACAGGAAGGGTTTGCCTGGCTTGATCGACACTTTCCAAAAATCCGCGGCCACTCCGGCTGCGAGCAGCGCCGGACGCGCCAGGTCGTGATCGCCCACGGACATGCCTCCGGCGACCAGGAGGGCGTCACATGAGGCAAGCTGGGTGCGGAAGGTTGTGGTTAGGGAGTCCAGATCATCGGGCAGCCGGACCTGCACCACCGTGTCGGCCACGCCCTGCCGGCGCAGCAGAGCTTCGAGCAGCGGACCGTTGGAATTGTAGATCTGTCCGGGAAATTCCAGGGGCAAACCGGGATCGCGCAGTTCCGCGCCGGTGGAAGCGATGACCACCCGCGGTCGGCGGAAAACTTCCAGCGTCGCAAGCCCCTGCGAGGCGGCCACCCCCAATGCCGCCGGCTGCAGCACCTGGGCTTGACGCAAAATCTTCTGTCCGGCTGCCAGATCCGCCCCTGCGCGGCGGATGAATTCCCCCACGGCTGCAGCTTCCCGCACGTGGATTTTGTCGCCTGTGCGGTCCGCATCCTCCTGCATGAGAACCGCCGCCGTTCCGGCGGGCACGGCTCCGCCGGTGAAAATGCGCACGCAGTTTCCGGGCTGCACGGAAAGCCCTGGATTTTTCGGCCCCGCGGGCTGGGTTCCCGTCACCGTTAGGATCTGGCCGCTCCGTTCGCAGTCGTGCTGGTGGAGCGCATAACCATCCATCGCCGAATGGTCGAATGCCGGCAGCGCAAGGCTGGCGAATACATCCGCCGCGCAGGTTCTGCCGCACGCTTCCGCCAACGGCAGGGTTTCCGTGGGCAGCGGGACTGCCTGCGCCAGAATGCGCTCCAGCGCGGTGGATTCCGAAATCATTGCGGCAGCGGCAGGGAGGGAGGCAGGCTCGGCAACTCCGGTTCGTCCGCCGGGGAGGTCAACGGTTCGAGTGGCGGCAGCAAGGGCTCTATTTTGGGCGGCTTGTGTTCGGCTGCTTCCGCGGCGGCAGTGCCTGTGGCTGGAGTTTCGGTGGAGGCGGCAGGCTTGGCGCTTGCCGCTTCTGCTGGAGCGGGTTTTGGCGGAGCCTGCGGGTTGATGGAGACGGCATCGCCTTTGCGCGGATTGCCTTTGACGATGTCCGCTGCCACGAACGATCCCTTGGCCGCCGGTGAGGCCAGCAGGCGGCTTTCTCCGCCGGGGCCTTTTGCCACCAGTGGCGTGCTGGGGGCGATGGTTTTTCCCACCAACTGCTTTACCAGCACGAATCCAGACTCCTCATCCACATAGGAAATTTCCCCCACGGCCTGCTCCCCCAGCCGTTCCTTTTCAACCGCGGCATTGGCTTTGACCAGTTCCGCCAGCGCCTTTTGCTGCTTTTCGGCAGACTGTTTGGCGCGCAGATTCGCCACTGCTCCGCACTGTGCGAGCAGCCATGGGAGTGCGAGCGCCAGCGTTACTGCGGTTTTTCTTCGCTGAGCAGTGTGTCCTGTTTCCATATCTTTTTGACCTGAAGCGTGCCGTCCTCGTTCCAGTAAGTGTTCGCTCCTTCGTGCAGCCCATGCGCGTAGTGGGTTTCGGTGCTGCGCTGGCCGTTAGGATACCATTCTTCGATTACCCCGTGGAAGCGCCCATCCCGCATCGGCCAGCGGATGCGCGGTTTGCCGCCGGGATGGGCGTCCACCGCCACTCCGGTGAACAATTGGCCGTTCAAATACCAGAGTTCACTTTTCCACTTGAGCTGTTTGATCGAAATTTCGGGACTGGTTGCCGGCGGAGCTTCCGGTGCCGGAGCGGCCACTGCCGGGACTTCCGGCGGTGTTGCGGGAGCCACTGACTGGATGGGGAGCGAGGGATCAGCCACTGGCGATGCGGACGGAAAGGCGGGGGCAGGGGTGGATGGCTTGGCGTCCACGCTGCCGGAGGAGGGCGGCGGAGCCGGTGCCAACGGCACCAGTCGGTTCAAGAGCAGCGCCGCGGCGGCTATGAGCGCCAGTGTCATCAGAATTTTCAAACCTTTGTAGGCGGGCAGATGCATGTCACAGAGGTAGCACACCACCGTCGTTTGGGAATGTGAAAGCGGGCAGGAACGCTGTTCCTTTCACCGGAAAATACGTTGGCCAGGTCATTTCTTCGGTCGCCAGGGCTTTTTTTCCGGTTCGGGCAGGCCCCGGATGCGGTAGGAGTTGCGGAAATGCATTTTGGCAACGCGGGGGAGGATGGCATCCCCTTTGATGGCGACGAGCCGGTGTCCGGTGGCATCGACTTCCGGGCTGCTGCTGCCTTTGGGAATGGTCACGCCCAGCCGCTTGCCCGCTTCCTCCATCCAGTTCACAAAGCGTTCGCGGGCGAGGATGGAGGCGGCGGCCACGGCGATGTCGCTTTCTCCCTTGGTGCGCTGGTCGAGATGGATTTTTTTCCCTCGGGGCAGCAGGGCGCGCTGAAGCACCGCTTCGTCGGCAAATTTATCCGACAGGGCGCGGGGGCAGTCCGGCTGGCGTTCCAGCAGGTTTTCCAGGACCCGGGCATGACCCCAGGCGAGCAGGCGGTTGAGATTCCCCGCCTTTGCATACACCTCGTTGTAGCGCTCGGGGCCGATGCTCACCACATCGTGCAGCGCACCGGGGGTGGTGCGGATGATTGCGGCGAGGTCGCGGATTCTGCGGGCGGAATAAATGACCTTGCTGTCCTGAATGCCTGCGGCCTTGAGTGCCCGGGCACTG
>JAGNEJ010000139.1 GCA_018003315.1 Verrucomicrobiales bacterium | reverse complement strand
CGCACGGGAGTTCCGGCCGGTCGTTCGGTCCGCCCTTTCCCTGTTCCACCGTGGTGACAATGCTGCCGACGGTCCGCCCGCGCAGCCCGCTGGTGCCAAAACTCAATTTCTTGAAAAAGCGATCGTTCAGCTCATTCCATTTTGCGCCCTCTGCCAGTTCGGCGACCGAAGCCAGATAGGCCGGGTTCTGCGCTCCGTGCAGCAACTCCATGATGTTGGTTCGGCTTTGCTCCAGCAATTGTTCGGCGTTGACAGCGCGGCTGAGGATGGCTTCGAGTTGCTCCAGGGAAATCATGGTAGTGTGGACAGGGTTGCGTGGTGGTGAAGTGCGCAGTTTACGGGCATCCCGCTGCGGTGCAAATGCGCGCTGTGCTGCATCGGATGCGGCAGCAATGGGCAACAGCGTGGCGGCGCGCCATCCCTCGCCGGGCCGAATCACGGTGCCTTTTCCGGCTCCGCCGGAGCGGACGGAGCCGCGGAAGCCGGAGTGGAGGCGGGCGCAGGAGCGGAGGCGGAGGCCGGTGCCGGAGTGGCGGGGGCCGGTGGCGGTGGATTGGCCGTCGGCGGCGTGGCGGAGCGCAGGTAGCGCCAGAGGTCGCTGTCGGTGGAAAGGATCACCATGCTGCCGTCCGGAATCCCTTTTTGATAGGTTTCCATGCTCTTGAGGAATGTGTAAAAATCCGCCGCTTCCTGCGACTGGTTGAATGCCTTTGCATAGGTCTCGGTCGCCTTGGCGTCGGCCTGGCCGCGGATTTCCTGCACTTTGCGGTAGGCTTCCGACTCGATGCGCCGCAGTTCCTTTTCGCGGTCCCCGTCGATGCGCGCCGCCATGGCGGCGCCTTCCGACCGGAAACGTTCGGCGATCTGACGCCGTTCGCTGATCATCCGTTCGTAAATTTTCGCCAGCACATTCTGGTCGTAGTCCAGCCGCTTGAAGCGAACGTCCAGCAGTTCGATTCCAAACACCTCCAGCTTCGGCCTGGCTCCCTCAAGAATCTGCTTTTCCACCGCCAGCCGCCCTTCCCGGATCACCGGCAGGGCTCCCGGCGTGCTGCCGGTGACATTGTGCTCCGCCGCCAGCATGACCACCGCATCCTGCAGGGGCTTCCTGTCCTTGTCCGTGCGGATGATCTCGATGAGGTCATGCCGGGCCACGGCGCTCATCGTTTCGCTGCCAAGAATGTCGTCCAGCCGGGAAAGCGCACTGCGTTCGTCGCGCAGCCGCACGAAGAATTTTTCCAAATCCACGATGCGCCAGCGGGCGAAGGTGTCCACTTCGATGTAAACCTTGTCACGCGTGGCCATTTCATTGGCGCGTCCGTCCCATTCCAGAATGCGCTTTTCAAAACGGTTCACCTCCTGGATGAAGGGGGCCTTGAAATGCAGTCCCGGTTCGATGACCGGCTCGCCCACGGGCTTGCCAAATTGGGTGATGATGACCTGCTCGCCCATGCGGACGGTAAATGAGGCGCTGGCCAGGAATACCGCCGCAACGATGGCGGCGAGCACAAGCAGCATTTTTGTCAGTGGTGTCATGGCGGGAATCAGCGGCGGGGAGTTGTGGTGGTCTGGGTGGAACGGGCGGGGCCAGTCGGCGGCTGCAGGGGCAGGTAGGGAACGATCTGCGGCGCTTGCGAGTCGATGATGACCTGGCGGTCGAGCCGCGGCAGCAGTTCGGCCATGGTTTCCAGATACATCCGCTGCCGGGTCACCGCCGGCGCCTTCTGGTATTCCTTGAACAGCACGTCAAAGCGCGTGGCATCTCCCAGCGCCTCGTTCGTCCGCTTCAGCGCGTAACCTTCCGCCTCGCTGATTTTTTGATCCCCCTCGCCCTTGGCCCGCGGCACCGCCTTGTTGTATTCACCGCGGGCCACGTTCACCATTTTCTCCCGTTCCTGCTGGGCCTGGTTCACCTCGCTGAAGGACTCCTGCACCGGCTCGGGCGGATCCACATCCTTCAACTGCACCTGGTCAATGCTGATGCCCAGCAAATACAGCTCGGCAAGCTGCTGCAGTTTCTCCCTGCTCTGGTGCTCGACTTCCTGGCGGCCCACCGTGATGACTTCATCCACCAGCCGGTCCCCGACCACTTCGCGCATCACGCATTCGCTGGCCGCCCGCAGGGTGTCCTCCGGCTCCCTCACTTTGAACAGGTAGGCCTCGGGATCGGTGATCCGGTACTGCACCACCCACGACACCAGCGCGGCATTCAAATCTCCGGTAATCATGCTCTTTTCCCGCGACAGGTTTTCCCGCGACAGCAGTTCCGGGCGGACCGGCTGGTTGAGGGTGCCCGTTCCGCCAACGCTTGCAAAGCCAAATTCGTGCTTCAACTGACGCCGCACCGGCACGATTTCCACCCGGTCCACGCCAAGGGGAATCTTGAAATGCAGTCCCGGCTGCCGCGTCTCCTTGAGTGCGCCAAACCGGGTGATGACCGCCACGGAATCCGCTGGCACGGTGTAATAACTGCCCAGAACGATCACCAGCAGCAGCACGGCAATGGCGATTTTTGGCAGATGTTTCAACAGTGGAGCAAAATCCGGCGGGCGGACCGGAAGGGCTGGGGGAAACGGCGAGGGCTTGGACATGGCCTGCATGGTTGCTGGAACCATTGCGGGAATCAAGCCCCCTGTTTCTAAGAATGCATTTGGTTCCAAGCCGCAGGAGCCGGGGTGCGCACCCCGCCGCGATAACGTAGATGCCACCGCCTGCCGGCGGGTTATTGAATGCCTTTCCACCATCCCTCCGAGCCGCTCATGCCTTTGCCATACATCCTGCGTCCACTGGCTGTCGCCGCGCTGGCTTCAACCGCGGCAATGCAGCCGGCACATTCAGAAGAGGCAGCCGTCTCATTTGGCCGGGACATCCGGCCTATTCTCTCCAACCACTGTTTCAAATGCCACGGCCCGGATGAGCACGAACGCAAAGGCGGCAAGGATGGCAGCGGCGGCCTGCGCCTGGATACCGAGGCCGGAGCGCTGGCCGACCTGGGCGGCAAAGCGGCGATCGTTCCTGGAGACCCGGAAAAAAGCGATCTGCTGGCGCGGATCGTCTCCACCGATCCTGACGATGTCATGCCGCCGCCCAAGTCCGGCGGTGCGCTCAGTGCCGGGGAAGCCAAACTGCTGCGCGAGTGGATTCAGTCCGGCGCCAAATACTCGCGCCATTGGTCCTACGAAAAACCGGTCCGCCCGCCATTGCCCCGGCAGACGGACAATCCGGTGGATGCCTTTGTGCTCGAGCGCCTGGAGAAGGAACACCTCACTCCGCAGCCGGAGGCCGACCGGGCGGCGCTCATCCGTCGGGTGTCCCTGGATTTGACCGGGCTGCCTCCGTCGCTGGCAGAAGTGGATGCTTTCCTGGCCGATGCCGCACCCCGCGCCTACGAACGACTGGTGGACCGGCTGCTCGCCTCCCCGGCTTATGGGGAACACTGGGCGCGCTTGTGGTTGGATTTGGCACGCTATGCCGACTCCGCAGGATATGCGGATGATCCTCCGCGCACCATCTGGGCCTACCGCGACTATGTCATCCGCTCGTTCAACGCAAACAAGCCGTTTGACCAGTTCACCATCGAACAGATCGCCGGCGATTTGCTGCCCTCACCTGCGCAGGAACAACTGGTGGCGACCGCGTTTCACCGCAACACGATGACCAACAGTGAAGGCGGCACCAACGACGAGGAATTCCGCAATGCTGCCGTCGTCGATCGCGTGAACACCACCATGGCCGTCTGGATGGGCACCTCCATGACCTGCGCCCAGTGCCACACCCACAAGTATGACCCGATCACCCAGTCGGAATACTTTCAGTTTTTCGACTTCTTCAACCAAACCGCCGATGCCGACCAGAAGGATGAGACGCCGGTCTTGACCGTGCTGCCTGAGGACCAGAAGGCGCAGCGCACCAAACTGGATGAGGCAGCGGCTGCGCTGGAACATCTTTTCGCCCATCCCTCCGCCGAACTTCAATCCGCCGCGGCCGCTTGGGCGTCGCGGTTCCCCCCTGACATTCATTGGACCCCGCTGATCCCGTCCACGCTCAGTTCACAGGCAGGACTTCCCATGCAAACGGATTCTGACGGGGTCGTTTCTGTTCCCTCAACGGCGGCGAAGGACACGTTCCTGCTGGAAATTCCAATTGCCGAACAGCGACAGATCACCGCGCTGCGCCTCGACGCCCTGCAGCAGGACTCGCTGCCCGGCAAAGGTCCTGGCCATGCCAACGGAAACTTCGTGGTGACCCAAGTGCAGGCCGAACTGCAGTCGCCCCGTGCAGCAGCGGGACCCGCGGCTCGCTTTGTCAGGGTGGAGCTTCCGGGGAAGGACCGCCTTCTGCAACTGGCCGAGGTGCAGGTTTTCAGCAAGGGCGTCAATGCGGCCTTGCAGGGAGCGGCATCGCAAAAGTCCACCTATGCCGATGCCGTGGCCTCACGGGCCAACGATGGCCGCACCGCTCCCGAATACCACAATGGATCGGTCGCCCACACCGCAGACCACACGGAAAATCCCTGGTGGGAAGTGGACCTGAAATCGGAAATGCCGCTGGATCGCATCGTGGTCTGGAATCGTGCAGAGCTGCCGGACCGCCTGGCCGGATTTCACATCACCGCCCTGGATGCGAACCGGAAGGTCGTCTGGGAGAAGCGGGAAAACCCTGCGGCACCGCAACTTCCATTCGACCTCGCCGGAGTCAGGGAAATCCGCTTTGCCGATGCGGTGGCCGATTTTGTGCAGGCCGGTTTTGCAGTGGACGCCGTTGTTTCAAATGCCACCACTCATGGAAAATCCGGACGCACTGCCCGTGGGGGTGAATCTGGCTGGGCGATTGGCGGCCGTGCCGGTGCGCCTCATTTCCTGACATTGCTTCTGGAAACTCCGCTCCAGGCACCGCCTGGATCCACGCTGCGCATCAGCATCGAACAGCAGTCGCCCCATGCCCGGCACACCCTGGGGAGGTTCCGCCTGAGCGCCTCTGCGGATGCCCAAGTTCGCCTGCTTGGGGAGATTCCCGCGGAGCTGGCGGCAGTCCTGACAAAAAAGCCGGCGGACCGCAGCGACGCGGAGCGCAGCCGCATTCTCAACCACTACGTGCGCGAAATGGCTCCGGAATTGTCTGCCAACCGTCTGAAACTGGCAGCGTTGCAAAAGGAAATCGCCGCCCTGCCAACGACCACCGTTCCCATTTTCCGGGAACTGCCCGGAAACCGGCACCGCAAAACCCATGTCCAACTGCGCGGCGACTATCTTTCCCTCGGGGCGGAAGTCACGGCGGGAGTTCCCGCCGCATTTCAGCCGCTACCGTCCGGTGCGCCCAGCAACCGTCTGAGCCTGGCCCGGTGGCTGGTGGATGAAAACAACCCGCTCACCGCACGGGTCATCGCCAACCGGTATT
>JAGNEJ010000004.1 GCA_018003315.1 Verrucomicrobiales bacterium | reverse complement strand
GGCGACGACGCCAAGGCATTGCTCGCCAACGGCTGCCGCCTCATTTCCGAAGGTGCCAACATGCCGTCCACGCCGGAAGCCGTGGACCGCTTCCTCGCCGCGGGCATCTACTACGGCCCTGGTAAAGCGGCCAACGCCGGCGGCGTCTCGACCTCAGGCCTGGAAATGTCACAGAACTCGATGCGCCTGAACTGGAGCCGCGAGGAAGTGGACCGCCGCCTCCACGAGATCATGGTGAACATCCACCGCAACTGCCGCGACACCGCCGAGGCCTTCGGCATGCCCGGAAACTACGTCGCCGGCGCGAACATCGCCGGCTTCGTCAAGGTGGCGGATGCGATGATTGACCAGGGCGTCGTCTAACCACCGCCATGTCCGACGAGCCTCCCGCCGAGGCCACCACCGGTTGGCCCGCCCTCGACGACGTGCTCTGCGGCATCCGCCCCGGAGACAACATCGTCTGGGCGGTGGACCGCATCGAAAACTACCGCAAGCTCGTCGTCCCCTACGAGGAGGCCGCGCGCCGCGCCGGACGGCGGCGGATTTATTTCCGCTTCGGCCCGGACACGCCGCTGCTCGACGCGTCCACCGGCGTGGAAATCCACGAGGTCGATCCCTCGGTGAGTTTCGAGGGGTTCTTGCGTGACGTCCATGCGGTGATCGAGGACTGCGGGCCGGGTGCCATTTACATTTTCGACTGCATCAGCCACCTCGGCGACGCGTGGCGGTCCGACCAGGCACTGGGAAATTTTTTCGTCCTAACCTGTCCGCGCCTGCGCGATCTGCAGACGGTCACCTATTTCGCCATTGAACGGGAGCGCCATTCGATTCACGCGTTGGGTCCCATTCGCGAGACCACCCAGTTCTATCTGGAAGTCTTCAACATCGAGGCGCGCTTCTACATTCGTCCGGTCAAGGTGCAATACCGCTCGCTGGCGGCGATGGACACGATCCATGTCGAGGACGGCCCGCGTTTCCTGCCCGTGCAGGAGAGCGCCACGCTTGCCCAGATTCTCTCGCAGACGCGCTGGCCGCGCCACCTGCGCGACCGCCGTCTCGGCTACTGGGCGCGCATGTTCCGGCAGTTGGACCGTGTGGTGGATGCAAAATCCTCCGGCGAATGCACTCCGGAAATGGAACTCGACATGCTGGTGCAATTGCGCCGTGCCTTTCGGGTCTATCGCTCCGGCATCGCCCAGCTTGTTGAGCAATGGCTCACCATTGAAGATTTCGACTCCATCCGCCAGCGGCTCATCGGCGTGGGATCCATCGGCGGCAAGGCGCTCGGCATGATGGTGGCCCGTGCCATCGTGCGTGAACGGGCTCCCGATCTCGCGGCGCGCCTGGAAGTGCACGATTCGTTTTTTGTCGGAGCCGAGGTCTTCGTCACCTTTCTGATCCAAAACGGAGTCTGGTGGATCCGCGACCGGCAGATGAATCCGGCAACCTTTCTCAAAGACCTGGACGAAGGCCGCCGCCTCATTCTCGCCGGAGAATTTCAGCGCGACATCCTGCTGCAGTTCGAGGGCATGCTCGACTACTTCGGGGAAAAACCGTGCATCGTCCGCTCCAGTTCCGTGCTCGAAGACGCCCTCGGCAATGCCTTTTCCGGCAAATATGAAAGCGTCTTTCTCTCCAATCGCGGCTCGCGCGAGGAACGGCTCGCCGCCCTGCTCGATGCCGTGCGCACCGTCTATGCCAGCATCCTGAACTCGGAAACGCTCCGCTACCGGAAAGCCCGCGGTTTGCTGGAAAGCGAGGAACGCATGGCGCTGCTCATCATGCGCGTGTCCGGAGCCCGGCGCGGAGATTATTTTTTCCCTCAGGGCGCCGGTGTCGGCCTCTCCTACAATCCCTACCGCTGGCACCCGGAAATCGATCCGGAAGCCGGCGTGGTGCGCCTGGTCTTTGGGCTGGGCACCCGCGCTGTGGACCGCTGGGATGACGATTACACGCGTCTTGTCTCGCTCAGCACGCCCCACCGGCGGCCTGAGTCGTCGCTCGACGACCAACTCGACCAGTCGCAGCGCCGCATGGACGTCATCGATCTCCAGGGCCGCGAATTGGTTTCGCTGCCGGTGGAGGAAATTGTGGCATCGTGCGGGGATTTCCCGCTGGACCGGTTCATCGACCGCTACCACGGCCCCATGCCCTGGGTCACCTTCAACGGCCTCATCCAGCACGGCGGCGTCATCGCCGACCTCAAGCGCATGCTCCACGAGCTGGCAGTGGCCTATCAGCACCCGGTCGATATTGAATTCACCATCAATTTCCTGCCCGACGGCAGCTACTGCATCCACCTCCTGCAGTGCCGCACCTTCCAGATCGGGAAAACCGCGGCCGACAGCGGCGTGGATCCCGCCACGGTGCCGGGACACCGCGTGCTGGAAACCCGCGGCGCCGTCATCGGCCTGGGCCGCGAGGTGCCGCTGCATGACATCCTCTACGTGCCCACCGCCGCTTATGCGGCACTTTCAGACGCCGAACGCCACCGCGTCGCCAAGCTCATCGAAAAACTCGTCCAAAAGCACGACCCCGCCCGCAACCTCATCCTCATCGGTCCCGGGCGCTGGGGCACCAGCAGTGCCTCGCTCGGCATCCCGGTGCGCGCCGGCCGCATTGCCATGGCCTGCGCCGTCTGCGAAGTCGTCGCCATGCACAGCGCGCTCATCCCGGATGTTTCGCTCGGCACCCATTTCTTCAACGACCTCGTCGAACACGACCTGCTCTACCTCGCCTGCTTTCCCGGTCGCCCCGGCAACGGAATCGATGAATCCTGGCTGTTGGAAGCCCCCAGTCACACTCCGGAACGAGCCCCCGACGCCGTCGCCTTCCACCACGTCGTCCGCTGGATTTCCCCCAGCGACCTCACGCTCCACGCCGATCCCTTCCACCAGACTGCGGCCATACGGGCGGGTGGGGGATCGTGAGACCGATGGAGTCGGGCATTCAGCCGGTGCACAGCCACTCGCTCCCAGCAATGCGGTGCGCTTTTGCCAGCAAGCCGCAGCAAAGCGCCATGGCACCAAGGCAGGGCGCGTGATCCAAGCCGTTTGGACTGTGGTTGACATTTGCGGCCCCTGTGCCTTCTTCTCGCCCCTTCTCCAACGCCTAATCACCCATTTTTTATTGCTGATCCCATGTCCCGCATCCGCCAATTCTTTTCCGAAGTCGGTATCGAACTGCACAAGACCACCTGGCCATGGGATCCGAAAGAAACTGGATTGAAAAAATTCCGGGAACTGACCGATTCCACGATCGTCGTCGTGGTCGCCACCCTGCTGCTCGGGGCCTTCGTCAATCTTTGGGACCTCATCATGGTGGGTGCCATGCAGTTGCTGATTGGGTCATACTGAGGACTGCTGTCCCAAGCCCCCTGTTGAAACCGATCCATCCCTGCGCCACCCCGACAAAACGAGGAACCGCATGGCATTTTTCAGCATCAAAATTTCGGATTTCTAGAAAATACACAGCATCTTTCAACTTGGAGAAATTTAAATTTTCCGCGTCGCAACCATGAGGGAAACACCGCTCCAAACCGAAAAATTGACCTCCGAAATCCAATATCATTCCGCCCTTCTTTGAAAATTTCAGACCCGGATAGTTAATAATCTTAAAATTTTACTTGCCAATTTTCTAGAATTTATTAGAGTGTCGTGTGAAATTCCGTAAGATTGCGGGCATAGCTTAATGGTAAAGTTCCAGCCTTCCAAGCTGGCCATGCGGGTTCGATTCCCGCTGCCCGCTCCAACTGAAAAACCACCAAAATCAATTCCAACTGGGTTATGAAATCGATTCTCTCTACCGCCTTCGCCGGCTTGTTCCTTTTTGCGGCATCCACCCAGGGGCAAACCCCTGCCAAGTGCGACGAAACGCTCAAAAAACTGGAAGCTGAAATTGCCAAAGAACCATCGCGCATCTTGCTGGCAGTTGAAGACGCCGTCACCGTCGCGGAACACTGCGCCTGTGACATCGTGAAAACCGCCATCGCCACCTCGAAAGCAGATCCCAAACTGGTGGGTGAAATTGTGAGCACCGCGGTGACCGCAGCGCCTGCTGCCGCCTCCACGATTGGAGAATGCGCTTTGGCGGCCTCCCCGGAAGCAGCCTCGGAAATCAAAAAAGCCATGCAGGCAGCGCTTGGCCAGGGAGATTCCGGAGCCTCGGACGATCAAAGCTCCCAGGGATCAGGCAAAGAACCAATCGCCTCCGGCAAAGAACCGGTGGCCGGCAAGGAACCGATTACTTCGGGAAAACAGCCTGTGGCCGGCAAAGAACCGGTGGCACCGCCTGCCAAAACGGAAGATGATTTCACAGGTGGGGCGCTGGCACCGACGGGGGTTTATCTGATGCCGCCCAACAACGGTGCTCCAGGCTCAGAAAAGGAAATCATTGTGAAAGTGATTCGGACCACCGAAGTCCGCAAAAAGCACAAGCCCCGCACCGGCAGCACTCCGTGCACCAAGTCTTGAAACAGCATCCGCACGTTTGACAGAAAAATGCTTGCCTGAAAGTGACTTTGCCTGTTATTTCTCACTGAAGGTTGCTTTAAATGCGCTGCTTTCCATCACTCCGCCCCATCCGTTGTTTACTTCCCACTGCTCGATTTTGAACCTATGAACAAGAAACTCAGTTCCCTGCTCACCTTCGCTGCCTTGACCGCTGGTTCCAGCGCCTACGGACAAGGTCTCCTCAGCATTCGTCCGGACCGGGATGAATTCGAAAAGCGCATGCCGTTCACGATCACGCTCGACGCGGGTGGCGGCTATGATTCCAATGTCAACCTCACCCATGAGAACGAGCACGGCAGCGCCTACGCTTCCGCCGGGGTCGGCCTGCAGTACCAAAAAACCAATCGTCGCACCAGCTGGGGCTTCAATCTTGGCTACACCGGATTTTACTACTTCGACGCTCCGGACGGCGTGGACGACTACATGCAATCCGCCCGGCTCGGTGCCAATTTCAGTCACCGTGTCAATGAGCGCCTGGCGATTTACGACTCCTTCTATCTCGCCTACGAATTTGAGCCAAACTACGCCATCGGAGCAGGGACCACCCGCCGCACCGACCAGTATCTCTACGGATACAACGACCTGAGCGTATCCTACGCGTGGAGTCGCAAATTCTCCACTGTCACTGGCTACACGATCACCGGTACGGATTATCAGGAGGAGCGCTACGAGGGCGAAAGCTACTTGAGCCACATTTTCCACAATGAATTCCGCTATATTTTGAATCCCACCACGACGGCTGCGTTGAGCTACCGGTTCGCCTACACGACCTATGACAACGGGTTTGCCGACTACATGAGCCACTACATTCTCACCGGTCTGGACCACAAGTTCAGCCCGCGCAGCAGTGGCAGTTTCCGGGTGGGTGCAGAGATCCGGGATCGCGACAACGGCGGCACGGATGCCGCGCCGTATTTTGAAGGCAGCTACTCCTATTTGGCCAGCAAGGACACGACCCTGACCTGGTATGGTCGCTTTGGCTTTGAAGATTCCGGCGTCGGCAGCTTTACAGACCGCTACAGCTTCCGCACGGGTGTCAGCGCCACCCAGCGCTTCACCTCCCGTCTCGCCGGCCAGGCTGGGCTGCACTACATCCACGATGAGTTTGACGATTCCGTCACCGCAGGCACCAACGGCTTTGCGGATGATATTTTCGCATTCAGCATCGGCTTGAACTACAGCCTCTTCCGGAACATCTCGCTGAACACCAGCTACTCGTTCAGCATCAACACTTCCGAAGAGGAATACCGGGAATACAACCGCCATAACGTGTATCTCGGCTTGCGCGCCACGTTCTAGTGGAACGGGTTCGGATGTCATCCGGACAATTTTTGCAACGAAACCTCCGCGGGTGCTCCTGCGGAGGTTTTTCTATGGGAAGAATGATTTGAGGGAAGAATGTTGCCGTTTGGTGCCACCGCCTGGACGGCAGATTGTCAGAAAAAATCTGCCGGGTGTGCGTCATCACCGACGATCCCTTCCGTATATCCCATTGCATGAAAACAACTGTCCTGCTCACTGCCACACTGCTGCTCACTTCGTTTGCGCTTCACGCTGTCGACAAAAAGAAAAAACCCGCTGCGGAGAAATCGACTTCCAGTGAGAATGAAAAACCTGCAACCCCTCCGGAGTCGAACCTTTCCAAGGAGCAATCGGTATTGAAGACCGCGCTGGAGAATCATGCGAGGTTAAAAGGTTTCCACGTCGACGTCGTGATCAAGACCGACGAGGGCAGCGCGACCCTCAAGGGAGCGCTCGGAGAGAAATCTCTGGCGCTCGACTGCACAGACGTAAAGGGAGTCAAAAAGCAGCGGGTGGTGGCGGGGGGCGAATTTTTCCTCAGCCTGGACGGTGGCAAGACGTGGCAAACGGGAAAGAATGCGGAAAAGGAAACCACCCTGATCTTCAACAACATTATTACCGCGCCACTGGCTCTGTCGAAGGAGTTGTTGAAGGGCGACTATACAGCCACGGAGGAAAAACTGGACGGCGAGGAGGTGCTCCATCTTGAAAAACCCGCCAAGGGCAAGAATGCAGCGATGAACATTTGGCTGTGTCGCGAACGAAATGTGAATAACATGATTTTCCTCCGCAAGGTGGAGATGATCGTGTCCGGAGACGGCCTGGACCTGCCCGCAACGATCGTTTACAGCAAGCTCTCCGAACCGGTGAAGATCGACGCGCCGGGGACGAAGTAGAGGCTCGTCGCTGTTTTCAGTGTGGCCAAGGAGCGCTGTCAACGCCTGTGGACCCACTCGGAGTGGCGGGCTGAGGCCGCCATTTTTCAACCAACCCGCCGGGAGGCTTCCCGGTCGAATCGGTGTCCAAGGTAGCGAATGTGCCTGTCGGCGGGAAATATGCATAGCCGATGCAAATCGCCGCTCCCAATCCTGAGTCTCATCGCCCCGCACCATTCCCTCCATTCCGATTCCTTCGCCGGAATCAGCGATGAAACGAAGTTCGATGTGAAACCGCACGCATTTTTCCTTTCTGGAATTCACCGCCCAGGCTGTTCCGTCCGCTGCGTCTGCTACGAGGCGGAGCGTCCGGGGCAGATGGCAGCCATGGCCGTGGCCGGTGCTCGGCACCCTCACCGGCGTGCTGGCCGTAGCCATCGCTTATGATCGTCTCCGCCCGCTGTGCAGCGGCATATGCCCGCCCTGATGACACCACCCTCCACTCCGCCCACGCTGCCTGATCCCAGCCAGCGATTCCGTCGTCTGTTGATTGCCGGCGTCACTCTCTCCGGCGTGCTCTACCTGGCTTCGCTCGGTCTGCCGGTGCTGGTGTTTGAGAATCATGAGCCGGTGAGCGGTGCCGAGGTGCTCGCAGTCGGCTGGATGGGCCCATTCGCCGCCGGGCAGTTTGCCTGGTATGCCAACCCGCTCTATTTCGCGACCATCGTCCTCACGCTCCGGAGCAAATTCGGCCTTGCATTGGCGTTTGCCCTGCCTGCTGTCGGCATCGCCCTCACCAGCCCGCAGTCGCACACCTGGTATTTCAACGAATCGACGGGCACCCCCATCGCCAGGCTGGCCGGCACCTGGATGGTATGGCTGGCCGCGATCGCTGTCGCCGGCCTAACCAGTGTCGCGGGGTGCTTTTTGCGGCGAACGGCTTAGGAAAGTGGGCGCACACGCCATCGCTGGCGCGGGAATCCGCGCCGTCGTGCCGTCTCGTTGGCGGTCACGTCACGGTGATTCATCCCATTGTCGTTGTTTGCCTTGTTGTCCACCTCACCATCCATCCTTCCGACGGATTGGCAGAATGGCCTGTTGGAAATGGCGATGGCCGGTCGGAGTGCGGCGGCTGATTCCATGCGGAGAAGAAATTTTCCGGAGGATGTGTCATCGCCGGGAAGTTGTCCCTTACAGAAGAGAGTATGCACTCTGCTTTGCGAACGCTGCTCACGCTGCTGACCCTGCCTTCAATGCGACCGCCCGCCGCGGCGCAGGAGAACCTCTGGCCGGCGGAGAACCATGCGGCATTTTTGCAGCAGGCTTCGCAGCCCACGCTCCCGCTCGTGCGGGGCGGCGACGGGAGTTTTTACGGGATCACCACATCCGGCGGCAGCGGCCTCAATGGCGGGGGCGGGGTTATTTTTCGGCTCAGCCCGCAGGGTTCCCTGACCAAACTCTGCGACCTCTATGACCCAGTGCTGCAAATCAGCGGCTCCAATGCCCTTGCGCCGCTCATTGCCGGTCCGGATGGGAATTTCTACGGCACCACCAGCAACGGCGGCCAGCACGGCACGGGCGGCATTTTCCGCGTCACGTCGCAGGGGGAGTTCGCGCTTCTCAAATCGTTTCCCGCGCTCACGGGGCCGGGTTTTTCCACCAATGTCGGCGGCGCGCACCCTGCAGGACGGCTCGCTTTTGACGGGAATTTTCTCATCGGAACGGCGCGGGAAGGCGGGGCGGCGGGACAGGGCACGCTTTTTTCACTGCCGGTGTTGCCGACGGTGGGTGGGCTGGTCACGTTGGTGGACTTTGATTTCACCAAAGGTTCCTATCCTGAAGGCGGCGTGCTGCGCATCGCCGAGGGCATTTATCTTGGTCTGTGCACCCGCGGCGGAGACTATGCTGCGGGTACGGCGTGGCGATATCAGGAGCCGGGCACGTTCACCAAATTCTTTGACTTCGACGGCCCGCAGCACGGAGCCGCGCCTCACGGGGAATTCATCCCGTGGGGCGATGGCAGCTACGCGGCGTCTGCGCGCAGCGGTGGGGGCAGCAATCTCGGGACCGTCTTCCGCCCGACGACCAGCGGGCTCTATATCGGCGTCATCCCGTTCGATGGCACGGACGGGGCGACGCCCTCCGCGCTCAGTCCGATCCCAGGCGGCATCATCGGAACCACGCGCAGCGGCGGTGCACACAATGCCGGCACGGTTTTCCGCGTGACCGCTGCGACGCCACCGGAGACTCTGCATCATTTCACTGCTGCCGGCGTGCGCGAGCCGTGGGCTCCACCGGTGGAAGGCGGCGACGGTCAATATTACGGACTCACCAAATACGGCGGAACTCATGGCGAAGGCTCCGCTTTCCGGCTCACCGCCAGCGGCAGCCTGACAGAACTCGCCTCCTTCACTGGATCCCCCGGCCAGACACCATCCGGCGAGCCTGTGTTCGGTCCGGATGGCGCGCTTTATGGGGTCGCCATCGGTCTGAAAATCAATCAAACGATTCATCGCGCGCCCACCATTTACCGCATTCCTCCGGGAGGCGGGGAGCCGCGGGCGCTTGCCCGCTTTGATGCGGCCACCAGCGGTGGTTCGCCCCAAAGCAGTCTCGTGCTTGCCCCGGATGGCTTTCTGTATGGGACGGCCATGGAAGACGGGGCCAATGGTGGCGGCACCCTCTACCGATGCTCGCTGACCGGCGTGCTCAGCGCCGTGCATTCCTTCACTGCGCCTGCCAATGACGGCACGGGCACCGCCGGTGCGCAGCCGCAGGGTCGCATGGAATCACTGCCCGACGGTTCACTGTTGGGCACCACCGTCGTCGGCGGCATTCATGGCAAAGGCACCATCTGGCGCTGGACGCCGCCCGGCAGCTTCATCACGCTGCGGCACTTCAACGGCAGCGATGGTGAAAACCCGGCCACCGGCCTGCGCCGCGGCAGCGATGGCGGGTTCTACGGTGTTACGACCGGTGGTGGCACGGCGGGCTATGGAGTCGTTTTCCGCATCACCAGTACGGGACAGTTTGAAAAGCTGCATGATTTCACCGGCGCCTCAGTACTCGCCTGGCCGACAGGCTCCCCTGTGCTCGCACCCGATGGCATTCTTTACGGGGTCGCCGGGCCGCGGGTGCCGGATCAATCTGCTGGCGGAATCTACACTCTGAACCCTGACGGCACTGGCTTTGCCGCGAAGTGCCTCTTTCCCGGCCGCAGCGACTTCGGCCCGTCCGGTTGGGCACTCGCCGGACTCACCTCCGGTAGCGACGGCCGCCTCTACGGCCTCGCCACCCGCGGCGGCTCAGGTGGAAACGGCACACTGTTCAAACTCCAGGCTGGCGGCTCCGACTTTCTTGTGCTCCATCACTTTGACGGCATGGTCTCCGGCCGTGGCCCGGCCCCGCCGGTGATTGGACCTGACGGCGACTTCTACGGCGTCTCCTATTTCGGCGGCAGCGAAGGAAGCGGCAGCGTGTGGCGGCTTCGCAAAGGCATCGCCATCCGCAGCCTCACCCGGGATGCCGGGGGCGCACACCTTGCCCTGCTCAATGTCCTCGGCACGGGACGCGTGAAGATCGAAGCCTCGCCATCGCTCCAGTCATGGCAGGCACTCGGCACCGTGACGGCCACGGACATCGAACCTTTCGTTTTCACCGAGCCTAATGCCCCGCTCCCAAGCCGCTTCTATCGTGCAAGCATGGCACCGTGATCCTGCGGAGGGGATCCGGAGGTTGCACTCCCCGGCCACCGCGCCCAATATTCCGCGCCCGGCCGAAGTTTCGCCTGCAGTCCGCCGCCATGAAGTCCGTATCCAGCAGTCATGCCGACCTTCTCGGAGCGCTTTTTGAGGAACCGCCGGGCGTGGAGGGCGTGCTCACGCTGGGTGGGTATGAACTCTTGGAGGAGATTGCCAGTGGGGGCATGGGCATCGTGTGGCGGGCGTGGCACCCGGCGCTGGACCGCACCGTGGCGCTGAAGACGATCCGCAGCGCGCACCTTGCCCGGGCGCAGGATGTGGCGCGGTTCAAAACCGAAGCCACCTCCGCGGCTCGGCTGCGGCACCCTCACATCGTCACGGTTCATGACATCGGCGATGAGGACGGGCAACACTACTTCACCATGGAACTGGTGGAAGGACCGTCGCTGGCGCAGCGCCTGGGCGAAGGCCCGCTGCAACCGGTGCGCGCCGCCACCCTGGTGCGCGACACCGCCCGCGCCGTGCAGCATGCGCACGAGCAGGGCATCCTGCACCGCGACCTCAAGCCTTCGAACATTCTCCTGCGTCCGGACGGCGCGCCGTGCGTCTCGGATTTCGGACTCGCCAAAGCCCTGACGCATGACTCTGAACTCACGCTCACCGGCACCGTGCTCGGTTCCCCCGCCTACATGCCGCCGGAGCAGGCGCAGGGAAATACCGCGCAGCTTGATGCGCGCAGCGACGTGTACGCACTCGGGGCCGTGCTCTACGAGTGTCTCACCGGCCGTCCGCCGTTCCAGGGCGGGACGCCGGTGCAGACCCTGAAACTCGTCGTTGACCAGGAACCCGCCCCGCCGCGCCTCACCCGCCGCGACATTTCCCGCGATTTGGAAATCATCTGTTTGAAGTGCCTCGCGAAGGAACCCGGCCGCCGCTACCAGACCGCTGCCGCGCTGGCTGAGGATTTGAACCGTTATCTTCGACACGAGCCGATCCTCGCGCAGCCCGTGGGGCTGCCCGGACGGCTGCGGCGCTGGGCGCGACGCAAGCCTGCGGTGGCCCTGCTGCTGCTCGCCTGTGTTGCGGTAGCCGCAGCCGGCATCGCCGGCATCGTGCATCAATGGCGGCGGGCTGTGGCCAATGAACAGCAGGCGTTTGCCAGCCAGCGGGAGGCTCGCGCAGCGGAATACGACGCCGCCCTGCAGCTTGCCGACGAAGCCCTGCGCAACAACCGCCCCACGCTGGTGCGGGAACTGCTCCAGCGCACCACTCCAGCGCCGGGAGAGCCGGATCTCCGCGGATGGGAATGGCACTACCTCCTGTCCCAACTCCACAGCCAGCAACGGCGCACGCTGCTGACCACGCCGGAGGCCATGGACGCCATCGCCATCGCGCCGGACGGAACCGCCCTCGCCGCCGCGGCGGGGCTTAGACTTCACCTGCTCGACCTTCCCTCCGGTCAGGTCCGAACTGCCGGTGCCTTGCCCGCCAAAGCACGGATGCTGGCATTTTCTCCCGACGGGAAAACGGTGGCCGCCATTCTCGACGGCCAGCGCATCACTGTCCATGACGCCGTCACAGCCGCTTCCGGCTGGCTCCTGAAACTGGAGGAAAACCCCTCCTGCATTCTCTTTGCGGGCGACTCCGACACTCTGCTCATCAACAGCACCGACCACGAATGGCGCTGGTCCGTCTCCGCCCGGAAGCTGCTCGGAAAAGTGAAAACGCGCCACAGCGTCGGCTCGGTGCTGCATGCTGCCACTGGACGCGCGCTTTACTCGCCGGGCGAACTGAATTCGCTCGTCTTCCGCCAGCCCGACGGCAGGCTCAGCGAACCGTGGCTCTGGCCCGACGGCACTTTCCTAACTGGACTTTTCTTTTCCCCGTCCGGTGCGTCCGCCGCCAGCCTCTTCAGCGACGGCACCGTGCAGGTGTGGGACTCCGCCACGGCGCGGATTCGCCATACGCTGCGCGGGCATCAGCAGATTCCCTTCGTCGCCGCCTTTCATCCGCACCAGCCGCTGCTGGCCACCGCCGGGCATGACGAATCCATCTTTCTGTGGAATACGGAAAAGGGGGAATGGATTCGCCACTGGCACGGCCACCGTGGACGCATCACCGCCCTTGCCTGTGCGCCTGACGGGGAAATGTTCTACTCTGCCGGTGCCGATGGTACCCTGCGCGAATGGGATGCAGCTGAACTGACGCCGCCCGGTTGCAGCACGCCGACCACGCCGGGCTATGCCGCAAGCGCCTGGTCCGCTGATGGACGGTCGCTCTTGGAGTTCATGCCCGGCGGCAAATTCATCTACCGCGGTCCCGGAGGAATGCGCTGGGAATGGTCCGGCTCCGGCCACTCCAAAATGCAGCTCACGCCGGATGGCTCACACCTCGTGCTGGCCTCCCCCTCGCAATGGGAGGTGCGGCGGCGCGGGGTCAGCGGTTTCACCACTGCGGCCCGGCTCAGCGCAGACCTCTCCGGCCTCTACGCGATGGAAACCGACAGCACCGGCACGCGCCTCGCCGCACTCTTCCGGAGCGGAGAGGTCAGCATCCGCAGCCTGCCCACCCTGGAGGAGCGCCACCGCTTCACCATCCCGGCGGAATTCAAAGGCGACCTCTGCGAATTCACCTTCACTCCTGACGGACGGCATCTCTTCACCGCCCGCATCCACCGCGGCTGCGAAGTGCGTGAATTGGACACCGGACGCATCATCGCCAGCGTTCCCCCGCACCCCGGCGGCATTCATCGTGCCGCCGTCTCGCCGGACTTGACCACCTTCGCTCTAACGGCTCACGACCGTCCCGTTGAAATCTGGAAAGCCGCCTCCGATGGCACTGCGGTTTTTCACTCCCTGCTTTCCCGCTACATCCATTCCGGTGTGTGCGCTGCCTTTGCGCCCGATGGCCGCCGACTCGCCATCGGCTGCAACAACGGTGCGGTCTTTGTCGTCAATGCGCACACGCTTGCCCCGCTCGCCCGCCTCCATGGTCACTCCTTCGAATACAGCCGCATCACCTTCTCCCCGGACGGGCGCGCCATCAGCGCTTGCAGTCGCCCGGAACTCAACCGCTGGAGCTGGGAATAGCGTCGCCTCCTTGCGTTGACATCCTGTCCGTCGCCCGTTACTGAGCGCAGATGGCGGCACCAGAAGAACCCCTTCCCGGAGCCCATTTCCGGGACCGGACGGGCGAGCACTTCACTCACACCCAGTGGAGCATGGTGCTGCGTGCCGGCGACGCCGGCAGCGCTGACAGCCAGCAGGCGCTGGAGCGTCTGTGCCGGACTTACTGGCCGCCCATTTACGGCTACCTGCGGCGCAAGGGCTTCTCCGCAGCGGATGCGGAGGACCACACCCAGGAATTCTTCGCCGCCCTGCTGCGCCGCGGCAGCATCGCCGCCGCTGATGCCACCCGCGGACGCTTCCGCACCTTTCTCCTCTCCTCATTGCAGAACTTCCTCCGCGACGCCCGCGACAAAACCACCGCTGCAAAGCGTGGCGGTGGCCATGCGGTGATGGCCCTCGACTGCGCCGAGGCCGAGCGCCGCTACCTGGAAGCACCCTCCGGCGAACTCAATCCGGAGCAGCTTTTCGACCGCCGCTGGGCGGCCGCCCTGCTCGAGGCCGCCGTCGCCCGCATGGCCGAAGAGCACGCCGCTGCCAGGAAGTTGGCGATCTTCACAAGACTGCGCCCGTTTCTCACCGAACAGCCAACGAGCGGCGACTACGAATCCGCCTCCGTCGAACTGGGCATGAAACCCAACACCATTGCCGCCACCGTCCGCCGTTTGCGCCTGCGCTGCCGGGAACTGCTTCGCGAGGAACTGGGCCAGACCGCCGCGGGACCAGATGACGCCGAGCAGGAATTCCGCACGCTCTTTGGTTGAGCAGCCTGCTCCAGCCATCGACCAGATTGGCCAATTGCCCGCAGACAGTGGAATGGCCCCTGTAGATTGATCCATGTGGCATGAGAGTCTGGAGCCCGTAATGGCGTCTTTCATAGTCGGGATTCGTTCCCGACTGTAGCTTATCCGGCCAGGTCGAATCGGACATTCCGTCGGAGGCGGAACATTCATTTTCCCAACGTGGCACGCGGGCTTTCACCAAACAGCCTGCGGTATTGCGTGCCAAGGCGGCCCAGGTGGGTGATGCCGTGGTCCATGGCCGCCTGGGTGACGGAGGTGACCGCGCCGCGCTGCAATGCGCGACGCAGGGCGTTGAGCCGCAGGGCGTGCAGGTGATTCCTCGGGCTTTGGTCAAAAGCCCCGCGGAAGGCGTATTCCAGTTCCCGCCTGCTGACGCGCAAGGCGAGGCAGACATCCGGCACTTGCACGGGCTCGGAGAGATGATCCCTCATCCACTCTTCCGCGCGGCGGGCCAAACGGGCCCTGTTGCGCTGCGATGTCTGCGACCACGGGTCTGGCGGGTCGATTTCGCACGCGGATGTAATCAGTTGCGTAAAAAAGGCCCCGGTTTCCGCAACCGCCCAAGACGTGACTTTTCCAGGCCGACGCAGCAAGCACAGAATCCTCTCCAATCCAGCCTCAATCCACGCCATCTGAGGCGGAGAGAATCGCAGCATCCTCAGGCCGTTCAATTCATCCGGCTCCACGTCGGCCAGCATCGTGCACCGTTCCCAAAAGGGAGTTGGCACCGTGATGGCCGCACAAGTGAATCCGGGAGTGATGCAGCCATCGATGGGCACCCCCGGTGGATTGCAGACCAGAGTGCCGTGACCTGCTGGGATGCCGTACCATGTCGATCCAGCCGCGTTTCGCATCAGTCCCAGCGACACCCAGCCGGGTGGGATCGGGCAAATAACGCGGGCTTTCACGTGGGCTTCGTGAACGTCGAGCATCCATCCCGGCGTCTGGAATTGTTCGACCAGAGTAGGGCCTCCCACGGCATCCAAGAAATCCGCCGCCAGTTGGGCACCAGACATGGCAATGCCAAATTCCTCTGGATCGAGCAACTGATGCTTCAGGTGGCGGAACGCGAGCGGCGTTGTTTGGTCCATCACCATGCCACGATGTGCGCAAAGTGGATGGCGGGCAAAGCAATTCCTCTGATAGGTGCAGGTTTATCTGAATCCTGTTCATCATGAGAATGCCACTGCAACTCCCGCTGCTTTTTTGTCTGACCCTCTGCGGCCTGACCTCGCGCCACGCTGCTGCCAGGCCCAACATCATCCACATCGTTGCCGATGACCTTGGCTGGAAGGACGTCGGCTTCAATGGCTGCACCGACATCAGGACGCCGCACCTCGACCGCCTCGCCGCCGAAGGCGCCAAGCTCACTCAATTTTACGCGCAGCCAATGTGCACGCCGACGCGAGCGGCGCTCATGACTGGGCGCTATCCCTTCCGCTACGGGCTGCAGACCGCCGTCATTCCGAGCGTGTCCGCCTATGGGCTGGACACCACCGAATGGCTCATGCCACAGTGCATGAAGGAGGCCGGCTACACGACCGCCATCATCGGGAAATGGCATCTCGGGCATGCAGACAAAAAGTGGTGGCCAAAGCAGCGCGGGTTTGACTACCAGTATGGCGCGATGATCGGGGAGCTGGATTACTTCACCCACGAAGAGCATGGTGTGCTTGACTGGTATCGCGACAACGAACCGGTAAAGGAGGAGGGCTACACCACCCAGCTCCTGGGACGCGACGCCGAGAAATACATCGCCGCACAGAACCCGACCAAACCGTTCTACCTTTACCTCACCTTCAACGCCCCGCACACACCCTATCAGGCACCGAAGGAATACATCGACCGCTACAGGAACATCGCCGACCCCACCCGCCGCACCTACGCCGGCATGGTCGCCTGTTTGGATGATGAAATCGGGCGCGTCGTGGCCGCTCTGGAGAAAAAGAAGCTGCGCGACAACACGCTGATCCTGTTCCACAGCGACAACGGAGGGACGAAGAATGCCATGTTCGCCGGCGTGATGGCCGACATGTCCAAGGTGAAAATCCCCTGCGACAACGGCACCTACCGTGATGGCAAAGGCTCGCTGTTCGAGGGTGGCACCCGCGTCTGCGCCTTCGCCAACTGGCCGGGGAAAATTAAACCACAGACCGTGGATGGCCTGATCCACGCCGTGGATTTCTACCCCACGCTCGCCTCGCTGGCAGAGGCTTCCACTGAAAAATGCAAACCCCTCGACGGTTTCGACGTCTGGCCAACCCTCTCCGCCGGCCAACCCTCCCCGCGCAGCGAGATCATTTACAACATCGAACCTTTCCGCGGCGCAGCGAGGCAGGGAGATTGGAAGATCATCTGGCGGACCCTGCTTCCCTCCAGTGTCGATCTCTACAACCTCGCCAACGACCCCTCGGAGAGCAGCAACCTCGCCGCCCAGCACCCTGCAAAAGTGGCGATCATGCAGCGTCGGCTGGACACGCTGGCGAAGGACGCCGCCAAACCGCTTTTCCTCACCGACCAATTCAAGGTTTTGATGAAAAACATGCAGGGCGAGCCCGTCCTGCCAATCGAGGAAGGCTTCGGGGACCCCGATCACGCCGACCATTGAAACATCTTTTGCCTGCTTTCCTTGACCACTGAAAAACAGCCATCAACACCACACCAATAACAAAAGATCCACAACGCTATGAAAACACCGCTCATCTGCCTTCTGTTCCTGCTCGCCGCCTTTTCGGCACTGCTGCCCTCTTGCACCCCCGCCGGAGTGATTGATCGCACCGAAGACCGCATGGACCGCCGCGAGGACCGCTACGACCGCCGCCATTACTCCGGCCCCGGCGACCGCGCCGAAGACTACTACGACAAGCGCGAAAACGTCAACGACAAGCTCCGGGGCCGCCGTGGTCTGTTGTATTGAGCCTGACAACCTCCGGCCGGCATGGGGGAGCGTGGCATTTCCGTTTCGCCCAGTCACGAGCCGGTCCATGCAAAACCTAACCACCTACGAGCCACCATTCTGATGAAACGTTCAGAAATGATCTTCACCCTGCTGTCCGCTGCGACGCTCAGTTCGTGCTCCACGACGTCCAAGGCAAAAATCGATGCGGTCGCATCCGCCCGGCTGCGGGCCATGTCGGCCAAACTCGCCGCCGCCAAAACCCTGCGGTTCGCTGCTGTGCGGGAATCCTCCCCGGGGTTCACTGTCGGCGTGACCGTTCCGGAGCGAGCCACCGTAACGGGTGTCGTGCAACGACCCAACCGGGTAGTCTCCCACGCCACTACATCGCTTGGCCGCCGCAGCTTCACCTACGATGGCAGCAAGCTCACCGTCATTGATCGGGCTGCTGGAACCCATGCCGAAGTGGCTTCTCCTGGCGGCATTGATGCCACCCTTTCGCGCATTAGCGAAACTTACGGCTACATGCTGCCGCTGTCCGAGATTCTGGCCAACGATCCTGAGAGATTCCTCCTCAAAGGCGTCGAGACCGTCACCTCAACCGGGCGTGAAACCATTGCCGGTCGTTTGTGTGAGCGTCTGCACTTCGTTCAGGCAGGGTTTTCGTGGGACTTATGGATCGATGCCGCCACCGACTTGCCCGTGCGAGTGAGTGTTGCGTATCCCGAAGGTTCAGGCGGAAAACCGCTCACCTCCACAGCCACCCTCACATCGCTGCAACTCAACGCTTCCGTGAGCGAAGCGGAACTTTCTGTCACGCCACCAGCAGAAAGCCGCGCCATCGAAATGGTGCCCATCGCAGAGTAGTCCAGCTTCCCACATTGCCAATCGACCCATGCAACACTCAACCAATTCCATCAACCGCCGCAGGGCTTTCACCGGTCTTCTGACCGCTGCGTTTGGATTGTTCAGCGCCCAAACTGCCGCTGCCTATCCATACGGCCAGGTGCGCCGCGTGTCGCGCCGGACCAGCCGCCGCACCACGCGCCGCGTCGCGCGGCGTCACTTCTACACCATGCCGCACGGCTGTGTCCCATTCCGCTGGGGAGCTTACAATTACTACCGCCTCGGCAGCATCTTTTATTATCCCTACATGCTTCACGGACGCACCATCTACGTGGAGGTGGATGTGGATTCCTCCGGACGCCCCCTGGCGCCGCCGCCCGCTTCTCAGATCGACGTCGATATCGACATAGATTGATGCTGCCAATGCACTTTCCAACCTGACAACAACCAAAACAATCCTGACTATGAACATCTCACATTCGCTATTGCTTGCCACTTTCGCCTTCGCCGGCTCTGCCTTTGCTGGTTCCGCACCTGCTAAGAATCCCGTTCCTCCACCCCCTGCTCCCGCTGGGAGCGGCTGGTGGTTTCGCACCGCCGCCTATGGGTGGGTAACCGCCATCGAAGGTGATGTCGGCATTGGCCGCCTCTCCGCTCCTGTTGACATCAGCATGTCCGACACCCTCGACACGCTGGACATGGCGGCGATGGGCATCTTCGAGGGTGGGTATGGCCGGTGGTCCCTCGGCCTGGATTTCATCTATGGCAAGACTTCGGATGATTTCGCCGCGGGTGGGCGGCTTTTCGACAGCTTTCGCTTTGAGCAGAAGCAATGGATCCTCACTCCTTTCGCCGCTTGCCGCCTCATTGAAACGGAGCGCTACCGCATGGACGTTTTCGCGGGGGCACGCATCACGGTTCTCGAAGCGGAACTGACCGGGCGGCTGACTGGTCCTGGAGAAGTGAAAGCTGAGTCGGACGTTGATTGGGTGGACCCGATCATCGGCATTCGCGGCCAGGCTGAATTGGGCGGCAATTGGTTTTTCCGCTATAATGCCGACGTCGGCGGCTTTGGTGCCAGTTCAGACCTGACATGGCAGGCAATTGCCGGCCTCGGCTACCACTTCAACGATCACCTCAGCACAGCCATCGGCTACCGTGCATTGGGCGTGGACTACGATGAGGGTGAGTTCTCAATGGATACCGTCAGTCATGGACCAGTGATCGGCCTCGAAGTGCGCTGGTGATCCTGCCGCTGTCGGCTTCCAGCCGCGATATGGCCTTGGATTATCCTGCTCCGGAAATTGACCGGGATGGCCAATTGCCAGACGGCTGGAAGGCCCTGGTCACGCACCGGTTGGATGCGCGGTGTCACGCGCTGAATGCGGTGCGGTGTCAGCGGCGTTTTTTGCGCTGGTGGCGGGCTCCGCGGTTATTTCCGTGCTTGCCCAGGCGGAGGCCGGGTTGTTTGGGGAGATGCCGGTTCTTGAGGGTGCGGACCATCTGCTGGTCGGGAAATGCGTCCAGTTCCCGTTGCATGTCCTCAATGGTGAGGGGGAAATCCTCGTCGTCATCAAGCGAATCGGTCTCAGCATCCGGTGCTACGGGTGATTTCTTCGGAGGACGGCCCCGGCGGCGCTTCGCCGGGCCTTCGCGGGCCAGGCGCTGTTCTTCATGCTGCTGCCATTCTTTTTCGCGTCGCCGGATTTCCGCAGCGGCGGGGGAGTTGATGTAGTCGTAGTAGGCCTGGTCGGAATCCGGATCTTCCGCATTGTCCTCTGGATCCGTTCGTTTGCCCCATGAGTGGAGAATTTTGGAGGTGAGGGTGCGGGATGGGGCGATCTGGAATTTGCGGTGCAGCAGTTCCATGGCGGCGGCGAGCGTCCATCGCGCATGGTTTTCGAGTCCTGCATCGGATGGGGATTTCCAGTCCATGGTCTCGCGCAAAAAGTCCAGATGCTCCTGAGTCAGGGCATCCATTTTTGGCCGACCCTGCCTGGCCGGCTCGGTATTGGCCTTTTCTGCTTCCGCGAACCGGGTCACCAGCTTCTCGATGGCCTGCCGGGAAATGCCGAATTCCAGTGCCAGTTTCCCTGATTTTTCACCGTTCTTTGCCCGCCGGAAAATTTCCTGATGCTGTTCGCGGGTGAGTCTTGCCTGGGAGCGGCGATTCATGCCAATAGCGGTAACGCACCGGAGGCGGACCGGCAACCTCTGAACTCATTCCAATTCGCGTTCACCATGAGCGGCATGATCTGGCCGCAGGCGGCGGTCCCTCCGGGATCAGGATCGGCTTGTTCGCGCATTGGCATCAGTGGCGGCGATGTTGTCCAGCAGCGCTGCGGCGCAGGCCTGGGCGAATGCGGCATCATTGATGGCGCATTCGAGGTCAAGAATCGCCACCTGGGGATGCAGCCCCTCCAGCAGGCTGGAAAAGAGCGCTTGATCTGCCGCGGGATCGTGGAATGCCCCTCCAGGCGCACTGATGACGCTGATGGCGCGCCGGGGAATGGCCACGGTCACCGGTGCGGTGCAGGCATTGATTTTTTTTGACAGAATCCCTCCGAGCTGCCGGCATTCGTCCGCGGTAGTCCGCATCAGGGTAACCTGGGGATTATGCTGGTAAAAATTGCGTCCGCTGAACGCTGTGGGAACCGTTTCTGGCGGACCGAAGTTCACCATGTCCAGGCAGCCGGGCGCCACTACTGAGGGAATTCCCATTTTGGCTGCGGCATCCAGTCGCTGCGGACCGGCGCTGAGAATGCCGCCCACCAGTTCGTCGGCCCATTCCGTGGTGGTCACATCCAGCACTCCCGCCACCAGACCGCTTTCGATGAGCGATTCCATCGTCCGTCCGCCGGCTCCCGTTGCGTGGAATACGAGGACCTCGTAGCCCGCGGCTTCCAGAATGGTTTTGGCGGCTTGCACGCAGTCGGTGGTGTTCCCGAACATGCTGGCGGCAATCACTGGACGGTCCTGGGCCGGGGGAGGACTGGCCTCGACCATGCCGCAGATGGCGCCTGCGGCACGAGTCAGCAGGGTGCGGGAAATCCGATTCAATCCCGCCACGTCCACGATGCTGGGAAACATGACAATGTCCTTCGTGCCGACATAGGGAGCGACGTTTCCTGATGCCAGCGTGGACATCATGAGTTTGGGGAAACCAATGGGCAGTGCCCGCATGGCGGCGGTTCCGATGGCGGTGCCGCCGCCGCCGCCCAGCGAAATGACTCCGTGGATGCGTCCGGCGGTGGCAAGCTGGGCCAGCAGCACCGGTGCGGCTTTGCTCATGGCGGCAACGCATTCGCCGCGATCCTTTCGCGCGGCCACCGCAGCCAGATCCAGACCGGCGGCACGGGCGACCTCGTCGCGGGAAATGTCGGGTTGGATTTGCGGCGGTTCTAGGGTGCCGGTGTCGATGAGCAGCGTCTGGTGTCCCCGTTCGCGAATGAGTTGGGCCAGGAAGGCATGTTCGTGCCCCTTGCTGTCGAACGTTCCCAATACGGCAATCGTGGCCATGACGTTTCGGGTGACTGGGGAGTTCCGTTGGCGGAAAACCGTATTGCAAAAGCGGCGCCATCACCGGCAGGGTTCCAGCCCGCCAGATTCGCGATCGTTAGGGATTGGGCTTGGCCGGGGCGGGCGCTGCAGGCTTCGCTGGAACAGGGGCTGCAGGCTTCGCCGGGGCTGGTTTGGGAGCCTCGTTCTTTGGGACATCCGGTTTGACCGGTTGTGCGGGAGGTGCGGGCGTTTGTGGAGTGGCCGGCGCGGGCGGTGGCGTTGCCGATTTTGGCGCTTCAGGCGTGGCGGGCGTGGTGCCTGGCGTCTCCAGCTTGGGAAGTTCCAGCATGGGCTTGTCGCCGCCGGGCGATTCCGGTTCCAGTGACAGGCTGGGCGTCTTGAGTTCGGTATTGGGGGTGGGGGATCCGGGCGTTCCCGCAGCAGCCGGAGGAAGTTCCGGCTTTTCCTCCACCCAGGGCACCATCACTGGCTCGGGCTTGTCCAGGTTTTTCAGGTGCGTTTCAGCAATGCTGAAGAAGGGTTCGCTGCCCGGATAGCGCTTCTGAACCTGATCATACACCTTGCGGGCCTCCTCGGTGTTTTTGTCGGATGCCAGCGTGTCCGCCAGGCGCAGCAAGGCCAGCGGAGCATACGGGGATTTGGCATGGGTGTCCGCCAGCTTCTGCAGCAGTGTTTTGCCTTGATCCTTGGTCCCCTTTTTCAGATACGAGTCCGCCATCCTCAGGGTGGCCAGGTCGGCCAGCGGGTAGGCCGGGTATTCCTTGAGCAGGTTTTCCAGCTCGGCGATCGCTTCGTCATGCTTGTTTTCCCCGGCCAGCAATTGGGCCGCCATCAGCATGGCGCTGGCCCCCGCGGGCTTTCCGCTGTGCTCTTTGGCCACCTTTTGGAAGTCCTGCACACTGACTGCACGGACAAAGTCCAAGCCGCCGGAATGATGCGAATGTTCCTTGTAGATTTTCAGGGTGTAGTAGGCCCCAAGCCCGGCCAGGGCCAGGACGCCGACGAGAATGAGCTTGCTCCGGTGTTTGGCAAGGGCCTGTTCGAAGGCGCTGGGCTCGTATTCGAGTTCGGCGACAGGTGCGGAGTCTGGATTGGTCCGGGCCATGGGCTGGAGGTGCGGAAGTGGTGAGAAATGTGGTTTCAGGCTCCCACTTGTGCCCGGGCTTCTTCGGCCAGGGCAGTGGAAAGGTAACGCTCCCCGGTGGAACAGGCCACCGTCACGATGAGCTTGCCGGCGTTTTCCGGACGTGCGGCGAGCTGCAGGGCTGCGTGGACGTTGGCTCCGGTGGAAATTCCTACCAGGATGCCCTCCTCCTTGGCCAGCCGCCGGGACATGGCAAAGGCTTCGTCATTCGAAACCTTAATCACCTCATCCACAATTTTCATGTCGAGATTCTCCGGAATGAAACCTGCGCCGGCACCCTGGATTTTGTGAGGTCCGGGCTGCAGCGGCTCGCCTGCCATCGTCTGGTAAATGACCGGGCTGGTGTCCGGCTCCACCGCAACCGCCTTGAAACCGGGTTTCTTCGGCTTGATGTAGCGGCTGACTCCGGTGATGGTGCCTCCGGTGCCCACGGCGGAGACGAGGAAATCCACTGCACCATCCGTGTCATCCCAGATTTCTTTTCCGGTGGTCTGGAAATGGATTTCGGGGTTGGCGGGGTTGTTGAACTGCTGGGGCATCCAGGCACCGGGCGTCTCGCGGACGATTTCCTCGGCCTTTTCGATCGCCCCTTTCATCCCTTTCGGACCGGGGGTCAAAACCAGGTTTGCCCCGAGCATGGCCAGAAGCGTGCGGCGCTCCAGCGACATCGTTTCCGGCATCGTGAGGGTCAGCTTGTATCCTTTGGCGGCAGCCACAAAGGCGAGGGCGATTCCGGTGTTGCCGCTGGTGGGCTCCACGATGGTGGTGCCCGGCTTGAGAATGCCCTGCTTCTCGGCGGCCTCCACCATGGCCATGCCGATCCGGTCCTTCACGCTGCCCAGGGGGTTGAAAAACTCACACTTCAGGGCCACGGTCGCAGGGAGCCCCTTGGTGACGGCATTCAGGCGGACGAGCGGGGTGCGTCCAACGGTTTCGACGATGTTATGATAGAGACCCATGAGATTAGGAGGTGGAGGTGGAGGTGGATGGAGAGTGAGGGTGAAATGCAGTGCTGGCACCACGGTCCGGGAGCCTTCTGAGAATGGGGGGACATCCGGTGCAGAGTGGGCATTAACTGCTGTCGAAAGAGCGTCAACATTATTTTGCGCTTCTGCTTTTGACAACCGAAAGAAGCGGGCTTCACTGTGCGCCGATTTTCCGGGGTTAGAGCAGGGCGAAATCCTTGCAAATCCCGCAGAATAACGGCATCACTTCCAGCCCTGCCGGAATGCCTGCCGAGCCCATTTTTCCCACACCCAACCCAAACAAACCTACCCACCATGCCCGACTTGCTGACCAAGGAGGATGTCAAACGCCTGATGAAGAAAATTCCCGAATGGGAACAAGAAGGCAAACGGATTACCCGGACCATCGAATTTGACGATTTCCAGGAAGCGGTCGATTTCATCAACGACCTTGCTGAAATCGTCGAGGACGCAGGACACCACCCGGACGTGGACATTCGTTACAACAAGGTCCTGCTGGCCCTCACCACCCACGAGGCTGGAGGGATTACGGAAAACGATTTCGAAGTGGCCGAGCGCATCGACAACCTGGTGGACTAGTCCGTTGCGGACGCAGCACTGGCTTCCCAACCAGTGCGGAAGGCACCAGGCCCGGTCGAAGCGCCACCGGAGCAAATGAAAGGTCGATGCAATCCAGCGGGCGGAAATTCCATCAGCCTGCTTGGAACTGACCCTTGTTGATTTTCCACATGCGAACCGCCGCTGCCTCCGCCATCGCCGTTCTCTTCGCGGTTTGTCTGGCATTTTACTGGCTGCGGCATTCCGCTTCGGACCGCCCGGCGGGGGCATCTGCGGTTCCGGCGGTTCCTGCCACCGTGCCTGCGGAGCCGCCGCCCGTCGCTGCTCCCGGGACCAAACCGCCCGCCCCGTCACCGGTTCCCACGCCGGCGCCTCCGGCCCCGGAGGTCGAACCTCCTGCGCTCACCGAATACAAGGGGAGGGTCATCGCGCAGACGATGCATTGGAAAGGCGCGCCCTGGCTGCAGCGCAAAACGCGGGAGGAGGAGGAGCGCGGCGGCCTCATGCGGACGCAGTTGGAGGTCAAACCCGGCCAGACCGCCTGTGACTTGGGCAGCGGGGACGGCTACCATACGCTTTGGCTCGCCGCCCAGGTGGGGGAAACGGGCAGGGTGTATGCGGTGGACATTCAGCAGGAAATGCTGGACATGCTGGAGAAGCGGGCTGCGGCTGCCGGGTTGAAAAACATCGAGCTGGTGCATGGCAGGCTGTGGGATCCGCTCCTGCCGCCCAATTCGCAGGATCTCATTTTGCTGGTGGATGTTTACCACGAGTTTTCCCATCCGGAACACATGCTGAGGGCCTTGCGCACCGCCCTCAAGGAACATGGACGCATGGTGCTGGTGGAATTCCGCAGCGAGGATCCAAAGGTGCCCATCAAGCCGGAGCACAAGATGTCCAAGGAGCAGATTCTCCAGGAAATCCCCCCCATGGGATTCAAGCTCGTGAAGGAATTCGACGGGCTTCCCTGGCAGCACCTCATGTTTTTTGAGCGTGCGGATCCGGCATCGGCCGCACCCTGACGCGGCTCATTCACTGGCGCGGACTTTGAACAGCATCCGCGGCCCCGCCAGGCGCAGCGGGAGCTGCATCCGGACAGTGACGGTGTCGAATGCGCCATCGGTCGTGATGGAAACAGGAACGACATCTGCCGGCATCCAAACACCTCCGCCCTCCGTGGAAAGCAGAGTGTAAGTCAGGCCGCGTACCGGAAAATCTGATCGGCGGCGGAAACGAATTGTCAGGAAATGTTCGCCATCGGCCAAGGTCTGTCCGAAGGAAGGCACTGGTGCCTGGCTCGGTACGGTGGGGTCGGTGCCAAAGGCATATTCGCAAAAATTGTCCGCGCCGTCGGCATCGGCGTCATCCTCCGGTCCGGTGCCGCTTCCCGACTGCAACTGGGCGGCGCTGAAGATGGTGTGGGCGTAGCTGTCAAACCGCAGCGGCGTCAAAACCACCGAGTCCAGAAACGCCGCATCGGCTCCGCTGGAGCCGGAGGCGTCTTTTTCGTAGGACCAGCTCAGCCAGTGGGGGCCGGCGGGCAGGTTCAACGCGAACGGCACCCACAGAGTCTGTCCGGAAAGCTGTGCGAGGGGGATGCCGTCGAGCCGGAACCGGGCGAAATCGCCGTTCATTTCGGAATCCGCTTTCCACTGAAAGGAAAGCGCCGCCGGCCCCTGCACCAAGGAATCCAGTCGGCTCTGCTGCAGGTGCCCGATGCTGGCGGCCCGCAGCGCAGAGGGCGGGGAGAACACCACCCCTGTCTGGATCGTCCAGGCGTTCGGAGCGCTGCCCCAGGACATGCCGGTGGAACCGAGCGCCGCTGCGAAACCGGTTGAATCCTCCGATGCAGTGGCGGTCAATGGCACCGCCGGGCTGGTCGCGGAGCCTGACATGTTTGTGACCGTCACCGCATACGCCCCCGCATCCGTCGGCGAAACCAGCGGCAGAATGAGCACCGGACGGTCCGGCGCCGTCAAGGGAGATCCGTTCCGAGTCCATTGATAGGACATCGGCTCCGCACCGATGGCCTGCGCCATGAAACCCGAGCGCGAGCCGACCGGGGCGCAAACCGCCTGCGGAACCCTGACAAACCTGGGGGAGTCCGGAAGCGCGAAGGTGACGCCGTCCACCCATGCGCCGTCCAGGCCCGCGGCGCTCTGGTCGTCCTTCCGGTATTCCCACTGCACCACATGGCTGCCCGCAGGCAGCGCGGCCTTCATCGCTGTCCAGTCCGCTTCTCCTGAGATTTTCGCCGCTTCTTCACCATCCACCAGCAAGCGCAGAAAATCATGCCCCGGTTCGGAGGAAACCTTCCACCAGAAATCCAGCGAGAGCGGACCGATGACGCTAGTCTGCATGGATGCCGCCGCCAGATCGCCCATCGCCGGACTGCGGGCGGCATCCGTCAAGTCATGTGCCGGATCCGTGACCAGGGTCCAGGGTCGGCTTTCCGTGGTGCTCCAATGGTGTGCGGACTCATCCACCGCCAGCGCCACGGCGTCACCAAACCCTGCCAGAATGGACAGGTGCAGGCTGCCGGTGTCCGTGCCCGCGGCGTTCAGTGCGGTTAGGGGAACATCGAACTCCCCCGTCACCGTGGGAATGCCAGTGATCTGCCCGGAGGCCGCATCCAGGGCCAGTCCGGCGGGAAGCAATCCGCTGCTGAAACTGCCCGGGCCGTACCGGGCCGCGATCCGGAAATAAAACGGAGACCCCTTGCGGGCGGTGGCGGTGAATTGGTCAGGCATGTCCGGAGCCGCGGTCGGGGCGGACACGGAACCGATGAGCGTCAGGCTGACGGCATTGAGAGTGCCCGTCGTTCCCGGGGCCTTGTCCGCCACCTTGACCGTCCAGGTTCCGGCGGCAGATTCGCCCCGGCAGTGGGTGGTGCTCATGGTCCACACCAGATCATCGCCAAAATCACCAGTCCGCCGGACCGCCATCCGGCTCACCGTGCCGGCGGGCGAGGTGAGGTCCACGGCAAGTTGGCCGCGGATGGGATGCGTCACATCCACCGCCACCGTCACATGCTCCACGCGCAGATCCTCGGCCGGGGAAAAGGAAAACGTTCGGTTGACTCCGGATGCATTGTTGTCAGGCACTGCCAGTGCCAGTGCTGATTGCGTCAGTGTCCGCGTTTCCACCGGCGGAAGCGGTGTCCAGCCGGATGCCATGACGGCCGCGGCGGAGGCATTGACCAGTCCCGCGCCATACTGGTGGTTGAAATGAAAGCCCGCACCATTGGTGATCCATCCGGAATTTGCGGGATCATTCCTGACCGCGGTGCGCACCAGGATTTCCTGCACGTCGCGCACCGACAATGCTGGATTTGCTTCCAGCATCAGCGCCACCACGCCCGCGACCAGCGGACAGGCTGCGGAGGTTCCGCCGAAATCGTTGGTGTAGGCGGCATCCGGATAATTCCCCGACGCCCCTCCCGTGTTGAATCCATCGGCTCCCGGAAGGTCCGTGGTCGTGATTTCCTGATGTCCCCCAGAGTGGTCCGACGGGGCGCAGACCAGGATGTTGGCACCCGGTTCCGAATACCACGAGGCCGTTCCAGTGTCGCCAATCGCGGAGACCGCAATGACATGCACCGAGTTCGCCCAGCCGTCGAAATTGGAATTGTCACCGGCGCTGGCACCGTTTCCCGCCGCCCAGACGAACACGGTTCCCTTGCCGCCGCGGCCAAAGGTGGCGGCATGTTCCAATGCCGCAGTGGACAGGGCTTCCGGAGCGGCAAGCGTTGCGCCATCGTCATCAGGTCCCCAACTGTTGCTCTTGATGGCGATCGTCTGTTCGTGGAACAGAAAGGCTTCCGCATCCTGGTCATCGCTGCTGGGTCCGGCGATCAGCCGCAGCCCTGCAAGTTTTGCCTCCGGTGCCACCCCGCTGATGCCAATTCCGTTGTTCCCTCGCGCCGCAGCCGCGCCAGCGCAGGCAGTGCCGTGCCGGTCCGCAGGGCCGGGCATCGGGTCGGCATCGTCTTCGTTGAAATCATAACTTTCGTCCGGCGCGGCATTCTGCTGCAAGTCAGGGTGTGTCAGCAGCAGGCCATCGTCCACGACTCCCACCGTCACATTGCGCCCCAGCCAGGAATCCCATGCGGCAGCAACATTGACATCGATTCCAGCCGTGCCGCCGCGGGCTCCGGTGTTGCGCAAATGCCATTGGTAACCGGCGCTGGAGAATACGTTGGAAAACAGTGGGTCGTTAGGAATTGCCTTGCGGACATGCTGCCGGGCCAGCAACGGCTGGGCCTCCAGCGCTCCCGGAAACTGTTGCAGCTTCCGGGCCAACAGCAGCGCTGCTCCCGGAGTCGCAGGAGCATGAAAAATCACCCGGTCCGTGAGTGGTTCCAGCCTTTGAACCGCCACCGCTCCGCCATGAGCCGCCGCCTGTTCCACCGTCACTCCCGGAACCAGCCGCACCAGCACCCGGTCCGTCAACAGACGCCGCCGACCCGCCGCAGGGGAGTCGCCCGCTTCACGGAGAATCAAATTTCGGGAGGTTCCCGCCAGCCGCTTGCGCAGCGCCTCGGCATTGGGTTGCATCGCCACCTTTTCCACCACGCGCAGCCCGCGGACACCAGGCCGCGCCACCTCATCCCTGACAATTTCATGCACCACCGGGCGGCCGTTCTGGAGGATCACCCATTTGTCAGGGAAATCCTCCGCTGCTGCCCGGCACAGGCCGAACGTCAGGAGCGCCAGCCTGACGAAACCGGGCGGGATTGCAGCATGGGGGCGGAAGTTCACTGCCGACATCATGGCATACCCGCCGCGGAAGGGCAATGCGGCACGTGAACGGCACCTTGCACAAACCCACACGGTGGTTCCTTCTGCATTCTGTCATGATGACATTTCTCCGCACCTCAGGCTTGCTGCTGGCGTTGGCCGGTTTTGCCCACGGCGAACCCGCCACTTGGGCCGCTCCGGGCATGCCCATCCGCAACGGGCTGGAAATCTGGTTCGATGCCAGCCGCGAAAATGAAGCGAGGGAAGCCCACTACATGAACCGCCTGGCAAACGGCGACCATGCGGAAATCTGGCATGATGCGTCGGGCCACGGCCGCCATGTCGTCCAGTGGACGACCGCGCAGCGCCCCCGGTGGAATGCAGGGGCCATGGAATTCGACGGCGATGATTTCCTGGCCGGTCTGCTCACGCCCGGCCGACCCCTGCGCGAGGCGACCGTGTTTGTCGTGGCGGCTGTCCCCACACCCGGCGGTGATTTCCCCGCACTGCTGAGTCTGGCACGGCGTGGGGAAAATGATTTCACCAGCGGCCTCTGCGTGGATTTCGGAAGGCCGGCGGCCAAAGCGGGATGCATCGACCATCTCAATGTCGAAGGGGCTGGCCAGCCTGGGGAAACGAATCTGCTGGACGCGACCTTGGAGGCTGCGGCCGGCCATCTGTTTGCCATTGTCCTGGATGCGAACCGCACCACGGTCCGGGTGGACGGCAAGGTCCGCGGCCAGCGGAATCGCGGCAGCGTGGTGCTGGCGATGGATCGCATGGCAGTGGGGGCGCGCTTTGTGGAGCCCGAAATGCGGCACTTCCTCAAAGGAAAAATCGCTGAAGTGCTGATCTTTTCGCGGAAGCTCGACGAAGCCGAAATCGTGCAGATGGAGGCCCATCTGGGCAAGGCGCAGGTGGATTTCCTGACAAATCCCCGGCACGGGGAGGCGCTGGCACCAGGCAAAGCCCCTGCGCCCGTGCAGATGCTGGTTCCGGGCTTTGAGGTGCGCGAGCTTCCGGTGCGCACGACCAATCTGAACAACATCGAGTATGCCCCCGACGGACGACTCTTCGCCGGCGGGTATGACGGGCGCCTCCACCTGCTGCGCGATCTGGACGGGGACGGGCTGGAGGAAGACCTGGTCACCTTCCAGGACAAAACCAGCGATGATTACCCGCTGGGAATGGTGGTGAAGGACGGAATGCCCCATGTAGTCTTAACCGATTCAATCGTGCGGTTTCGCGATACCAACGGGGACGGGATTCCGGACCGCAGGGAGACGGTGGCCAGTGGCTGGGACGATCCCAAACTGCGGGAGAACCCGCTGTTGATGCACCGGCGGGTGGACAGCGCCATGGCGCTGGCAGCAGGCCCGGATGGCGACTGGTATGTAACCATGGGAAGCGCCAACCCGGGAAATGGCTACTGGCAGCAGGCGCAGGGCGATGCCTTTGCCACCGACCTGCGCAAAACCGGCAGAGGCCTGTATTCGCCTGACAAACGGCGAGGGTGCCTGCTGCGGATCGACCGCAACGGCCATGTTGAGCAGATCGCAAGCGGCCTGCGCTACGTCATGTCGCTGCAGTGGGACCGGCACGGAGAACTGTTTGCAACGGATCAGGAAGGGGCTACCTGGCTGCCCAATGGCAATCCCTTCGATGAACTGCTGCACCTGGAAAAAGGCCGCCACTACGGCTTCCCGCCGCGGCATCCGAAGCTGCTGCCGGAAGTCATCGACGAGCCGAGCGTCTGGGACTTCACACCGCAGCATCAAAGCGCCTGCGGATTCCGCTTCAATGGTCCGGCAAAGGACGGGGCGCGATTTGGTCCGGAATTTTGGGCGCACGATGCCCTGGTGACCGGCGAATCACGCGGAAAGTTGTGGCGCACCAAGCTGGCAAAAACCGCGTCCGGTTACGTGGCCATGAATGAAGTGATCGCCTGCCTGGGTCTGCTGGTGGTGGATTGTGCCATTTCTCCCGGCGGAGATCTGGTGATCTGCTGCCACTCTGGTGATCCAGACTGGGGCAGCGGTCCCAGCGGCCACGGTCGGCTCTTCAAAATCAGCTGCAAGGATCCGAACGCGGCGGTGCCGGTGCTGGCCTGGGCGCGCAGTGCCACGGAATCGGTCGTGGTGTTCAACCGCCCTTTGAGCGCTGCGCAGTGGCCTGACAACAGTGTCGGCTTTTCCATTCGAGCGGGACGGTATGTGCAGGCAGGTGACCGGTTCGAAACGATGCGTCCAGGCTACGCGGTGGTGGCGCTGCAGCAGCGCATGAAACCGGAACCGGTCATTTTCAAACGATCCGCACTCAGCGCGGACCGGCGCAACCTGGTCCTTGAAACGTCTCCGCGAATTGCCGCGGTAAATTATGCCATGGCCTCGACGGATCCGGCACTCAAGGTCGATGTGAGTCACGGCCTCACCGGAGTCGAAGCGGCATGGCGGGGAAGCACGACGAGTGAGGTTTCGCCGTTTTGGCTGCCGCATCCGGATTTCACCGCTGCCCGCGAATTGACCCGCGGCAGTGCGGTGCATGACGCCGTCTGGAAACAACTGGAATCCCCCGGCACCCTGACCCTGCGCGGACAATTGGACCTGTGGAAAATGCTGATCCCACAAACCCAGCCGGGATCAACACTCGACCATGTGCCAGAGCCTGAACAGGTGACCGTTTGTGTTGCCAGCGATGCAGCACTGACACTTTACGCTGCAGGTGCCGCGGTGGATCAGGCGGGCAACGGTGAGGCGAGGATCACCGTTTCCCCTGGCCGCGAGGGCAAATGGATTCCCTTTTCATTGACGCTCGCAACGCCGGTGCAACGTCTGGATGTTTCGTTCTACACCGCTCGCGATCCCCGTCCGCGGGCACTTTTGGTGCGTCGATTCCTGCTGCCCTTCGCCGTGCCGCCGCCGCCGCTGGAACCATCCGCCGCTCCGCCGGAAATCGCCGGTGGAAACTGGAATGCCGGACGCAGTCTCTTCGCCGGAAAAGCAGTGTGTGCCACGTGCCATCGGCTGCGGGGGCAGGGCGTTCCGGTTGGTCCGGATCTCGACAATTTGGTCCACCGCGACTACGCCAGCGTGCTGGCAGACATTGTCAAACCGAGCGCCGCCATCAATCCGGATGCCGCAGCCTACACCGTCCATCTGAAGGACGGAACCACCGTGACGGGAACCCGGGTGCAGGATGCCTCCGGGGAACTGCACATCGCGCAGCCGGGAGGAGTGGTGGCGAAACTCCAAAAGTCGGAAATTTTGCAAGCGGAGCCGCTTCCAGTTTCCCTGATGCCGCCGGGGCTGGACAAGATCCTGACAGTCGAAGAACTGAGGGATCTGATGACCTATCTGCTTTCTGAAAATCCGGAGCAACCACCTGGAAACGGAGCGGCAAGTCCGCCCTGACCCGGGCCGAATTCCCTAACGCAATCAAGATGCCATGCATCCGTCATCACGAAAACCCGCCACATTCCCGAGCCGTTTTGCCGCGGCATTTCCCGGATGCCTGGCCTTCGCCCTGACAATCGTGGAGCCTGCCGCCGGTGAGGCGTCCGCGAATCTGAAGGCGCAGGATCTTCGCTGCGAGTATCGGACGAATCCCGTTGGGATGGATGTGACCGTGCCCCGGCTGAGCTGGACCCTCGCTGCAGAGCAGCGCGCACAGCGGCAGTCAGCCTGCCGCATCCTGGTCGCTGCCAGCAGGGAAGCGCTGGCCAGCGGGCGGGGAGATTTGTGGGATTCCGGCCGGATGAATGCGAATGAATCGTTGCACCATGAATACGCTGGCAAACCGCTGGCTTCGCGGATGGAGGTGCATTGGAAAGTGCAAGTCTGGGATCAGGACGGCCGAGTCTCCGCCTGGAGCGCCCCGGCGACGTGGACGATGGGTCTGCTGGAACCGACCGACTGGCAGGCTCGGTGGATCGCGGATGCGCGCAGCATGGCAGAGAACCGCTCCACCGTACCGAACAACGGATACCATTCCGCCTTCGCCTCCCGCGCCGAGACCCAGAAATGGGTCGTTTGCGATCTGGGGGCGACGCGGCAGTTCGACATGCTGAAGCTCTGGCCGGCGCGGCCCTTCGACTGGCAGCCCGACACGCCAGGTTTTCTGTTTCCCCTGCGGTTCCGGCTGGAGGGCGCGGCCCAGGCCGATTTCTCCGACGCCTGCCTGCTGGTGGACCGAACGGCGGCGGATGCGGCCAATCCCGGCACGGATGCCATGCAGATGCGTTTCGCTGCGGCCGCGTTTCGTTTCGTCCGGCTGACCGTCACCCGCCTGCGCGAGCGTGATCCGGGGAACTTCGGCTTTGCGCTGGCAGAAATGGAATTGCTGGACGGGGAAAAAAGCATCGCTGCGGGGAGCAGAATCACCACGTCCGACTCCATGGAATCCGGGGCCTGGTCGAACCGCCACCTGGTGGATGGCTGCACCCGGACCGTTCCTCCCGACAGCGGTCCCGCTGCGCTGCCCGCAACGCAGGTGCGGAAATCCTTCCAACTGGAAGCGCCGGTGCGTCGCGCCACAGTCTTCGTGAGCGCGCTGGGCTTGTATGAACTGCACCTCAACGGACGACGCGTCGGCAATGCGCTGCTGGCACCCGAATGGACCGACTATCGGAAGCGGGTGCAATACCAGACGCACGACGTGACCGCCTTGGTGCAGGCCGGTCCCAACGCAGTCGGGGCGCTGCTCGGCGAAGGCTGGTTTGCGGGCCGGTTGATGGCCGTGGGGCGGTTTCCCTACGGCAATGCGCCGCGTTTTCTGCTCCAGTTGGAAATTGAACTGGTCAACGGAAAGACGGTGTCGATCTGCAGCGACGCCTCCTGGCGCAGCACCACAGACGGCCCGATCCGTGCAGCGGGCATTTATGATGGCGAAATTTTCGATGCGCGCCGGGAAATCGCCGGCTGGGACTCGGCGGCATTTGATGATCGTGCCTGGCATCCGGTGCAGACTTTGGCCGCAGCCGACGGACCAAAGCTGGTCTGGCAGTGCAACGAACCCATCCGGGTTGCCCGCGAACTCGCTCCGGTTTCCCTAACTGAACCGAAGCCGGGTGTGTTTGTCTTCGATCTCGGCCAGAACATGGTCGGCTGGTGCCGTCTGCAGGCCCGTGGCAAAGCGGGACGGACGGTGACGCTGCGCCACGCGGAGGTGCTCAACGACGATGGCACGCTCTACACCGCCAACCTGCGCGGCGCTCCGCAGGTGGACTGTTTCATTCCGGGCGCGGATGGCGTCTTTGTTTTTGAACCGCGCTTCACCTATCATGGCTTCCGGTTCGTTGAATTGACGGGGCTGGATGCCGCACCGGAGGTCCGTTCCCTGACGGGGCGGGTTTTCCATTCCGCTGCGCCGGAGGTTGGGAAGTTTGAATGTTCCGAACCTGCTCTGAACCAGCTTGCCCGGAACATCCTTTGGACCCAGCGCGGCAACTTGATGAGTTCACCCAACGACTGTCCGCAGCGCGATGAGCGATTCGGCTGGATGGGCGACATCCAGGCGTTTGCCCAGACGGGCATCTTCAACATGGATCTCGCCGCGTTCCTAACGAAATTCACCCGCGACATTCGCGATGGTCAGGCGGGCAATGGGCGGTTCCCGGATTTTGCACCCCATCCCGGAAATCCTGACAAGCAGTTCAGCGGAGCGCCAGCCTGGGCGGATGCCGGGGTGATGGTTCCGTGGCGGGCCTGGCAGAATTATGCGGACCTGCGGATGCTGCGTGACCACTTCGACGCGGCGCGCCGCTGGGTGGATTACGTTCACGGGCACAACCCCGAATTGATCTGGACTGCCCAGCGCCACAATGACTACAACGACTGGTTGAATGGCGACTGGATTCGCCAGGCTGGCTGGCCTGCAAAAGGCGGCAGCGTGCCCAAGGAAGTCTTCGCCACGGCATTCTGGGCGCACTCGACGGATCTTCTTTCGCGCATGGCAGCGCTGCTTGGCCGCGCGGATGACACGAAAAAATACCGCGAACTGTTCGCGGGCATCTGCACCGCATTCAACAAGCACTTCGTTCAGCCCGATGGCAGGATCACCGGCGACACCCAGGGCGGATATGCGCTGGCGCTGCATTTCGACTTGCTGCCGGCACCGCTTCTGCCCAAGGCCGCGCAGCACTTGGTGGAGGGCATCCACCGTTACCAGGACCACCTGTCCACCGGCATCCAAACGACACATCGGGCGATGCTGGAACTGCCGCGCCGGGGCCATGCCGACCTCGCGTGGAAACTGCTGACAGACCGCACCTTTCCCTCGTGGCGCTACATGATCGACAATGGCGCCACCACGATCTGGGAGCGCTGGGATGGGTCTGTGAAGGGGCGCGGCTTCCAGGATGCGGGAATGAATTCATTCAACCATTGGGCGTTTGGCGCGGTGGGCGAATGGCTGTGGCGGCACGTTGGGGGCCTCAATCCCGACGATGCCCAGCCCGGTTGGAAGCACTTCACCGTGGAGCCGCGCCCCGGCGGCGGCGTGACCTGGGCGCGGGTTGAATACGACTCGATTCGTGGACGCATTGCCAGTGCCTGGCGGCTGCAGGACGGGCAGTTCGAACTGGATGTGACCATTCCAGCCAATGCGACGGCAACCGTGGTGCTGCCGCCCGGCATGGCGGAAACAATCACCGAAGGAGGCCGTCCGCTTGAAGCCGTGCCGGAGGTGAAACGGGTGCGGCTCAGCGACGGACGCCCGGCCCTGGAGGCAGCCTCAGGAAGTTACCGCTTCGCGTCCAAAGGCGTGCGTTGAGACTGCCTGCGCGCGCCGAAAGACGGCGGTCTGCAGACGGGCTGCGTTTCGCTGGGAATCGGGGGTTCGGAACAATCTCACTCACAATCCCGGACTGGCCAGTACCCTGACAAAGCGGCGGTTCCCCCCTGCTGGCTGGAAGTCGCGGAAGGTGACGGTTTCCATGCCGTTGCCAAGGTCGGTGGCGGGGCCGATCTGTTCTGCAGCAGAGATCCAGCTGCTCATGTCATCGGAGAACTGGACATCAAACATCAAATCAAGCGCCTTGTGCCTGCGCGGGAAGGTGACGGTGGCAAATGTGTCTGGTCCGATGGTGACCGTGCCCGTTGTGAGGACAACATCGCCCTGGGGAACACGGGGATTCGTGCCGAAGGCATACTCGCCCAGATTTGTCAGGCTGTCGCGGTCCGGATTTGCCTCGTAGCCGACCAGTTCTGGATCGGCAAATTCCGCTTCGACAAAATATTCCCAAAGCCAGCCGACGTAGTGGCTGGCGAAATCGGCATCGGCCGTGCCAGGAGTGCCGGTCTCAGAGCCGCTGATGGCCCAATGCGTGGGCTGGTCATAGCCAGTGTCAGCGGGAACGGCATCGCGGACGACCAGGGTGCGTCCGGAACCATCCGTGGGTGGATACCACAGGTCGCTGTAAGTGAAATCCAGGATGACCTCGCCGGAGGGATCGACGATTTCCAGGTTTTCGCCGCTGTTGTTGAGACTGCCCAGATAGGAACCTGCAATGACTGCAGTGGTGCCGTAACGGATCTGGAACGAGGGAATGTTGGCCACGACGAGGATCCGCGTCCCGGCGGCCAGCATGGTCCCCGCAGGGAAGGTGAAATCCACCCCCTTGGTGAAGCGGGCACCGCCAAGGTTCAGGGTGGCGGTGCCGGTGTTCAGCAGTTCGATGTATTCGAAATCGTCCGCCTGAACGCTGCTGATGGCAGCCTTTTCCGCCGAAGTGGGGTCAGCCGGGTGGTAGTTGAGTTCGGTAATGCGCAATGCCTGCTGGGCCGGCGTGGGCGCGACCGGTGTGGCGACACTGGTGACCAGGGCACCGGTGGCATCGCGCAATTCGAGGGTTTCCCCGCGGGAGGAAATTTTCCCCGCATAGGGACCGACAACGAAGCGGCCTTCCCCGCCCTTCGGACTGGTGGTTCGGGCGCGAAAGGCGGTTTGTTTGGGCGAGATGTAGAGTGAGCCGCCGGCATTGATCACCGTGCCGGATTTGAACGTGAATGCCACGCCTCCCGCCAGCGACCAGCCGGAAATGTCCGCGTCGAAGGCATTGGGATTGGTCAGTTGAATGTATTCCTCATCCTGCGTGGTGGAGCCGGCTGGAAAATGATCGTAACCGGCGATGGCGATGGGGAAACCAGCAGGCTGCGGTGAAGCGGGAATGCCGGCGCTGTTGGCATTGGCGATTCCCACGTTGCTGGTGGAGGTGTGAGTGGTGAAAAGATGGGTGCGGCGCGGCGCCAGAAAGAGATTTTTCAACTGGTGGATGGCGGAATTGGCGGTGCCATCGTTGAACGGCTGGTTGCCGAACCCATAGACTCCGCCGTTGGTCGGCCAGCCCCAGGTGGCTCGGTCGAGACTGACTTCCGGCGAGATTTTAGCCACATGGGCGTCGATCAGGGATTCCAGCAGGGGATTGGCGGTGCCGGGTGCTTGCAGATACTGATCCATGATGGAACGCATGCGCCGCAGGAGCATGGCGCGGGTTTCCGGCACGGAGATGATGGCGTCGTAGAAGCGGTTGTAGCGGTAACCGGCATAATCCAGCGTCCAGCACTGTGCATTGCCATACAGCGGGTGGCTTTTGCTGCGGTCATTGGCGGCGTGCACCACGGAATTTCCCGCAGGGTAGTCGGCGTAAAAGAGCTGGCCGAAGGAAAGGTTGGTGTCGAACGGGATGATGCGCCATTCCCCCGTGCCGTCGCTGTCACGGTAGATGTCCATGTTGGCCCAGACGTCGTCCCCCTCCTGGGTGATGCGGGCGACAGCGAGACAGTTCACGGTGGCCGGAATGTCGATATGGTCGAACACGTTGTTTTTGCGCGTGGTCAAATTGGCATTGGTGATGGCGGTGACGAAATTCGCCATGTCCGCGGTGTCTTCGTTGACGCGGGTCTGCTTTTCCCCGCCGGCTCCGGCCATTTGGCCGACGCTGGCGTAGAGGGCTCCGTTAGGGTCCAGGCCTATGTTCTGAAGCAGCTCGGAATCCTGCGTTTCGGTGTGGAAGGCAAGCTGCCAGAAGACGCCGTTGATCTGGCAGCGCACTGGATAGTGTTCCGGTGCGCCGGTGCCGGTGGCCCGGTGCAGCCACATGCTGAGCATCTGGCGGGAGTAGCTGGGGTCCACGTATTCCGCATTCAGCGCCAGCTCGCGCAGCGGACTGCGTCCGGCCGCCCAGCGCAACTGGTGTTCGGAATTAAAGTCCACCCGGTGGGACCGTTTCCGGAGGGTGCGGGTGGTGTCACCCTTGATGCGGATGAAGACGTTGTCGTAGAGTTCGCCGTCATAAAAGAAGGAAGCGCGTCCGCCGACGTTGTTCTGGTCGATGACATGGCTGTTGTTGAAGGCGTAGCTGCCTGGAACGAAGACATGATAGACGGGAAGTTGGGTGGAAATGTTGTCCTGCGCAACGGTGCCGAAATACTCGTCGGAATTGGCGGGGCTGAGAAAGGCCGGGGCTGTGCCAGTGATGCCGGTGTTGTCCGCGGCGATGATGCGCCAGCGCAGCATTTGTCCGGGGGCCAGAGCGATGGTGGGGATGGATGCGGTGTAGCTGCCGCTCTGGAGCGTCATCGGCACCAGGGTTTCCGCCTGGTACATGATCCGCCATGCGAGCTGAACGGGATTGGTGGTCGCCAGCGGACGCAGGCTGGGGGTGACCTTCGCAGCGATGGTGATGGGCGCACTGCCTGCACCGCCGACGGGACGCGGCGGCAGGCTCAGGGAGCCATTGTAAAGCACGCTGCTGACAAACGGGCCGACATTCGACCGGGCGGCAGAATTGGCTGCGCCGGGCGTGGCCGCTAGCAGATAGCCGCCGACGAGATCGACCGCCACGCCATCCAGCGTCGCCAGGGCGAGGCAGTTCGGATCCGTTGTCGCATTGTTCATCGCCTGGATGGCCAGAATGTTGGTGCCTGCAACGAGGCTCGAAGCTCCAAATTCCACCATGCGGGACTGACCCGGCAGGGAAGTGGTGGTGGCCAGGCTGTTCCATGCCGGGGTTGCGGGCGCATTGAAGGAAGCGATTTGCGTTCCGTTGAGCCAGGCGATGGCGCCGTCGTTGCCGCGCAGCTTCAGCTGCATGATTTGATAGGATGCGGGATCGGTGACGGTGAAGGGAATGCGGACAAAGGCGCCGGCATTTCCGGGCAGGGTGGCGGCAAGGTCCAGCCCGACATCTGCGGCTTCCACCCGGTCATCCGCTCCGAGGGCGACTTGGGCAATCTGCACGGCACTCAGCGCTGTGTTGTAAAAACGCAACTCGTCCATGAGTCCGTTGTATTTGTGCCAATAGCTGTCGTGGGAGCGTCCCAGCTCCACCTGCTGCCCCGCCGCGGGCCACGACCAGGCGTTGGCGTGCGTTGAGGATCCCCGTGCCACCCCGTCCACATAAAAGACATCCGTGCCTCCTGCAGCCTGGTTGTAGACGTAGGCCACATGATGCCACTGGTTGTCGTCCACCCGGACCGTGGAATAAAAGGATCCAGCCCCTGCGCGCTGGCTGAAAAGGCGTCCGGCATTGGCAGGGCTGAAAGTGGTATTCATCAGCACAATGACATTTCCGGCGGAGTTGCGGCGGTCCCACAGCATGGCCCCTTCGTTGCCTCCGCCACTCACCTGTCCGGATTTCATCCAGAACATGATGGTGCCGGTGGCCGAGTCGAAATCCGTGTGGCCGTTCGTGGCGAGGGTCACCTGCGAGCCGGTGGCTTGATCGAACTGCAGCGCCCCGCGCCGCATCAGCGGGGCAGCCTGGGTGTCCGTCGCGGAGGGCATGAACACGGTGGAGTTGCCGACATTCACCCCGTGGTGTGCCGCGCCGGAAGTGTCTGTAACGAGGGTGGCGGCGGAATCCGCGGTGAGCCGCAATTTCAAATTCGCCGCGGCAACCATGTTCGCTGGATTGCTCATTCCAACGCCCTGGGTGCCTGCCGCCCAGGCGGAGTCATCAAACGGCTCGCTGCCTCCGCGCCAGGCCGCGCCCAGTGCATCCCCGCCGTTGCCAGTGGTTGGCACCAAGGCCCGCGCGGACGCGGTGGACGCGATCAGCGGCGTGACCGTGACCGAGGGACCGTAGGTGATGTCCGGCATCTGCCGGGGGTAGCTCTCGAACTTCGACACCACCGTCACCACGCCGCCTCCGGCCTCCTTTGTCAGGGCCAGGTACCCGCCAGGACTGGCCGAGATTTTGAAATTGGCGGCCAGTCGGGGCTGGGCGGCGCTTCCGGGGTTGTCCTGACCAGCCACGGCTTGGGCTGGGCGCAGATCGCGGTTGGAGGCAAACACGATGATTCTCTTTCCGCTCGCCAGCGTCCATGCGGGGAACGGCCACTTGCGCAGGCGGGATTTTTCGTCGGTCAAATACCAGCCGCTTAGGGAAACCGTGGCACCGGAGGAATTGTCGATCTCAATCCAGTCTTCCTTTTCATAGACCTCGTCGCGAAGTCCGGAGGTGTTGCTGGCGAGGAATTCGGTGATCGTTAGCTGGGCGGATGCGGATGAAACGAGCATCGCTGCCGCGATGACGTGGGGGAATGTGCGGGGGAGCATGGAAAGTAAGGGGTGAGCCGTTGCAGGGAGCATACCGAGTTGGCCTGCCTGCGGGAAGCCTGATTTCGTCTCCACGGCGCACTCAAACGCCGCGGAACGGACGGAAATCCGGATTGACACGCGGGACCTGCGCAGATACAAACAACACACAAGTTCCCCATCATTCTTCCCATGAAAAAGTCTCTTCTCTTCGCGCTGGCTGCGGCTGGCATCACGCAGACTCCCGGACTTCAAGCCGCCATCACCGTTCAGGAACTCTTTGACGCAATGGGGGCGGATGTCGCCATCGGCGGCCAGGGTGGCAATGCATCGTCCGTTGGTCTGACCGGAACCTGGGTGCAGAATGCCGGCGGCACCATCATTTCCACGGCGAATAATTTCAATGTGCAGCCTCTGCCGGGCCTTTCTCCGCAACAAAGCGCGCTGGGCGGCGTGTGGAAAGGCGGCGGTGGAGACTGGAACACCGGCATTTGGGCAACGCGTCCGATGGCAGCGACGATTGATCTCAACTCCAATTCCACGTTCTACTTTAGCGTCCGGCTGAACAACACCGGAGACACCGCTGCCGGTTTTGGCTTTGCCAGCGGCAGTGCGGCGAGTTCCGAGTATGTCGGCGTGGGCACCCATTGGAACAGCCACACCGACCTGGGCGGCGCGCAGGCCCGCAATTCCCTTTACTCCTCGTGGGGGACGTTGGACCAGAACCTGGCAGGCAACAACGACGGTCCCTACGCGATGCGCGCCCACACCGCTGCAGATTCCGTGAATGGACGCGCCCTCGTGGTCGGTCGCCTCACCACCAGCAGTTCCGGCAACGATGTCATGGACCTCAAGCTTTACTTCAATGGAGACACCATCGACAACGATCTGGGTACCATATCGTGGTCGCTCTCCGACTCCTTCAATTCCAGCATGAACGCGTCCCATCTGCTGCTCTGGATGAACGGAAGTGGGAATGGGGAACTCGACGCCATCCGCGTCGGGCAGACTTGGGAAGACGTGACCGGGGTGGTGCTCATTCCGGAGCCTTCGGTTTCCCTGCTCGGTGCGCTGTCCCTGCTGGGTCTGCTCCGCCGTCGGCGGTCCTGACGGAACCGTTTTGAGTTCGCTCCGGATTTTTCCGCAGACCGCAAATTTCACTGCCGCACCACAACCATGGTCGTCGTGGTTTCGGCGGGTGGATTCAGAGATCCTTCTTGCGGAAGACCCTGACCGCCAGCGCCGCTGGCAGCACGATCCACAAAAGCAGAACGCCTACGGAATAGAGTATGCCCTTGGTGGAGCCGAAAAATTCCAACATCACGGCGCCCGTGTACCCCATGAGGGCGGAGACATCCATCTGGAGCAGGATGATGACGCGGCCCAGATCGACCGGGTTGAGCGAAACCAGGGCAATGGCCGCCTTTTCCATGGGATAGTCGGCAAAGGCGTAGAGCAGAAACAGGACCAGACCGTCGTAGATCAGGGCGAAGTAAAACCACATCAGGAGCGCGACACCGATGCCGCGGGCCTTGTCCCGGCTGCACACCGCACCGAGGAATGCCAGGGCGACAAAAACCAGGGTGAGCAGCAGCCCCACGCCAACCAGGCAGAATCCGGTGGGAGTAGCCTCGTAGAGCAGCACCGGCACTCCGACTCCTAGGAAAAAAGCTACGCACAGTGCCAAGGAAACACCGAAAAACTCCCCTAGCAGAATGGAACTGCGGCGCAAGGGCTGGGAGGAGAGCAGTTCGATGAATTCGTAGGAATTGTAAAAATGGATGGTGGCGAAAACCAGGCTCATCAGCGGCACCACCAGCAGGACCACGCTGAGCAGGCTCACCAGTCCCTTTCCGCCGCCGCCGTCGAGGTTGAAAAGGCCGACGGAGGCCACCGCCATGAGCAGGGTGTAGGCCAGGGCGATGCGGCTGCGCAGAATGTCCTGGAGGACGTATTTGACGATGCGGGGGATCATGGAAAAGCGTGGCGTTCAGGGGACCAGGGCATGGGGGCTGCGCATGAGGCGGGCGATGAGGCGGGCCAGCTTGTTTTCGCCGCATTCCGCCTTCAGTTCCTCGATCGGACGGCAGAAGCGCACCTTGCCTTCGATGAGGAAAAGCACGTCGGTGGTGATTTCGTCGAGGTCGCTGAGAATGTGTGACGTCAGCAGGAGCAGCTTGCCCTTCTGTTTCTCTGCGAGGACTTTTTCCTTGAGAATCTCGACCGCCACCGGGTCCAGGCCTGCCGTGGGCTCGTCGAGAACGAGGACATCGGGGTTGAACAGGAAGGCCAGACAGGCGCTCACTTTCTGGCGGGTGCCTCCGGAAAGGGTGCGCATCGGTTTGTGGGCGATGGCCGCGAGGTCGAAGGCCTCCATGAGGTCTTCATCCAGGGTACCGGAAGTGGTGCGGCGCAGGCCGCGCATCATGTCGAAAAGCTGTCCGATGCGCATGTTGTCAGGAAAGCGTCCGATTTGCGGCATGTAGCCGATGCGACTGCGCAGCAGGGGTTGACGCAGCACGCTTTGACCGTCCAGGGTGATGTCGCCGGAATCCGGGAGCACCAGGCCCAGCAGGCACTTGATGAAGGTGGTTTTCCCCGAGCCGTTCGGACCGATGAGCGAAAAGGACCGGCCCCGGTCCATCCTGACGCCGAAATCGTCAAGTGCCCGGAGGCGTCCGAAATTTTTTGTGATGTGCAGCGCCTCGATCATCGCTGATGACGGTGGCGATGGTGAATGCGCGGGCAAGGTCAATTCCCTGATGGGAGCAAGATTGGCGGAATTCATGACAGGAACGGAGTGGCTGAGGGTTGGGGTGGCGGCGGAACGCACCGTACCGCGGTGCTGCAGGGCGTCACCATTTGCTAGCGCGGCCGCCCATGATCCGAATCCGCCCTCCCCCCAGGTGGCGTGTTCAGCGCAGGCGAGTCGCAACGGCGGCGGCCGCGGCCAACAAAAACAGGTAGAGCAGACTGGCGGTTTTGGTGACACCAGCCTGTTTTTTGGGGGCCATGTCCGGGGACGCAGGCACGGCCTTTTCCGCCCCTGCAAAGTGGGGGTGCATAGCGGGAGTGCCATCCGTGACTCCCTCCGGAGTGATGGAAGGAAAGGCCTTCTCCGCGCGATCCAGCAGTTGCACCATGAAGCTGCGCAGCAGCAGCACCGAGGGAGGAACCTTTTCCACCAAGACGGCATAGAGGTTCACCGGCTGGAATGGAATGTCGCTGACACCGTCGCGGTTGAGGTCATACCCTTCGCAGCGGTCCCAGTAATTGTTGGAAAACAAGTGACCAGCAAGCCTGCCGTTGGTGCCGATGTCGAAGGAGTTTGCCGAAAAGTCATTTCCGCGGAACGAATTTTCCTCGCTGCTGCCGAGGATGCGCAGCGCCCAGCCGTTGTGGAGGAAGCGATTGCCTTCAAACGTCATCCGCACGGCACTCTGGGCATACACCGCGGTGGAATTGTGATCGAACGTATTGCCGGTGATGGTGCTGTCGCTGATGTCCTTGAGCAGCAGGCCGTAGGCGGCAGCGCCCCAGTTGAAGTCAAACCGGTTGTCCCGCATGTCCACACGGTGCGAGTACATGACGGCCACGCCGGCACCGTTGTTGCTGAAGCGGTTTCGATGGTAGCTGCTGTCGTGCGAATACATGAAGTGCAGCCCGTAACGGAGATTGCCGACGACGTTGTTGCCCTCCACGGTGGAGCGGGAGGCGAATTCCAGATAAATGCCGTCACGGTGGCCGGTGATGGCATTGTCCTGCACATGGATGCCTTCACAATTCCAGAGATGAATGCCATTGCCGCTGTTCTGTTCCAGTCCGCGGATGCTTTCGATGCGGTTGCGCAGCACCTGACAGTCGCGGGAGCGGGCCAGGAAAACGGCGAAGTGACAGTCGGTGAAGCGATTGTTTTCAATGGTGACCCCAGAGGCAGAATCAATGCGGACGCCCGCACGGTCGGCGATGCTGGAACGTCCGGTATTTGTCAGGACAAATCCGCGGACGCTGGCTCCGCTGGCCGCCAGGGTGAGGACTTCGCTGCCCCCGCCGCCGTCGAGGACTGGCCAGTCTTGTCCGATCAGGTGCAGCGGTTTCGTCACCCGGAGGTTTCCTTCCGCATGTCGTCCGCCATGGACAAAGATGGTGTCGCCCGCCGCGGCGGCGGCGACGGCCGAATTCAGGGAGGCGTGCTGCTGTCCTTCCCCGACATGCCATTCCGCGGCGGGGAGCCCAGAGGCCATTCCACAGAGCAGCAGAGCCAGAAAGCTTCGCAGATGCATGACAGCGGGTCAGTCCGCAATGGACTGAACTTCCTTCCAGGACAGGGTTTTCCCTTCCTTGAGTTTCTGCCGGACGGCCTCCATTTCTGCAGCGCCCGTGAATGCGGCGCAGTCGCTTCGCATCGGACTTTTCAGTTCACTGCTCAGGAGAAAAACCGCTCCCTCCACCGGAATGAATCCATTGGGCTTCTGGAAATCGCTCACTAGGGTGAGTTTCCTTTCTGCGGGGGCAACGCTTTCCTTGCGGATGAACTCCCGCAGGCAGCAGACATCGTCAAATTTGAAGACCTTTCCCTTGTTGGTGACGATCTGTGCGCCGAAACGCTGATCGGAAATCGTCATCTTGCATTCTGCGCAGGCATCCTGGCCGTAACGCATGGGTTCCGGAGCGGCATCACACGCCGCAGTCAAAAAAAAGCCCAGCAGCAGCGTGGCCTGGGAGGCTGCGGCAGGGAACCCGCCCGCAGCGGCCTTTCCGGATGAAGGAGCCGCCGGGGTGTTTCTTTTCCTGACGAATTGTTCCCACGCGAAGAGCAGTCCGGCGATGGTGCCGGCAACGATGAGCACCCAGCCGCCCTGGTCCGGGCCGGAGTAGGCCACGAAATTCAGCAGCGTTTTGTAGCCGATGATGGGCGGCTGATAAGACATGCCGGGCACGGAGATGGCGGCCATGGGGTCGAGGTCGTGGCCGTAGTCGTAGCCCCAGCGCCAGAAGTCGTAGAGTCCGAGGCCGGCACCGATGACGAGAATGGAAACAAAGGCGAACAAATGGAGGCGCCGACCGGTGAAGACGGGCAGCAGGCCGACGGCAATCAGAAAGCCGAGGGCGTATTTCAAATAGCCGAACTCGGGAAACATCTCCTGCTTGATGTGCTTCATCCCGATGTAGTGATTGAGGCCGTTGATGATGTCGAAGTCACCGCTCAGATGGTCCAGCCAGATCTTCATGTTCAGCCCCTCCGGGTATTGCGGGGCGTAGAGCTGGATTTCCCACATTGGGAGGAAAAATCCGGCAGCCATCGCAAGGGTAGCGATGGCCAGCAGGATGCGGGTGACGGGGGTGAGTGACTTCATGAGCGGAATGCAGCGGCGGCGTCCTCACGGGGACGCCGCCGCCAGGAGCGGTATGTTATTTATTTGGCGCTGTCGCCGATGCCGAACTTGATCGGCGTCTCGGAGCCAGCCGGGGAAACGCGGACGTAGCCTTGCATTTCCTGGTGCAGTGCGGAACAGAAGTCCGTGCAGTAGAAGGGGGCAACGCCGACGCGCGTCGGTGTCCACTTGAGCGTGCAGGTCTCGCCGGGCATGATCAGCAGTTCCGCGTTGGTCGCGCCTTTGATGGCGAAGCCGTGGGGAACGTCCCAGTCTTGTTCGAGGTTGGTGACGTGGAAATAGACTTCGTCGCCCACCTTGATGCCTTCAATGTTGTCAGGGGCCAGGTGGGAGCGGATCGTGGTCATGTAAACGTCCACGCGGTTGTCCTTGCGTTCGACCCGGGCGTCCTTCTCGCTCTTGGTTGCTTGAGGGTGGTGGTTTTCCTCCAGTTTGAAAATCTTGACCGAGTTCGGCTGGACAAGGCTGGCGGGGATGGCTTCCGCGTAGTGCGGCTCGCCGGTGGTCGGGAAGTCGAGCAGCAGCTTCATCTTGTCGCCGCTGATGTCGAAGAGCTGCGCGGACTGCGTGAGTTCCGGGCCGGTGGGCAGGTAGCGGTCCTTGGTGATTTTGTTGTAGGCGATGGCGTACTTGCCGTGCGGCTTGGCAGTGCAGCCGCCGGGAATGGTCATGTGGCCGGTGGAATAGAACGTCGGCGACCGGTCCACGACCTGGAGGGTTTCGATGTTCCACTTGACCAACTCGGAGGACACAAACATCGAGGTGTAGGCGAAACCCTTGCCGTCGAACTCGGTGTGCAGGGGGCCGAGCCCGGGCTTCTGCACCTCGCCGTGCAGGATCGACTCATACTTCAACACCGAGAGGCCTTCGTAGTCGCCCTCGAAATCCTTCGCGGCGATGGCTTTCTGCATCTTGTCGAAGGAGAACACCGGGATGAGCGCGGCGAGCTTGCCGCTGCCGACGATGTAGCTGCCGGTGGGGTCGGTGTCGCAACCGTGCGGCGATTTCGGGCAGGGCATGAAGTAGACGAGGTCCTTCAGCTCGGTGGGGTCGAGGATGATGGTTTCCGTTTCCACAGTGGAGGTGCCGCTGTGGGTTTCCTCGTTCCAGACGTTGTGGAGGTATTTCGACTTCGACTTGCGGCCCTTGCCGGCCTTGACGTATTCCTCGGCCTTCTTCCAGTTGAGCGCGCCGATGAAGTCCTTGTCCAACTGGGAGGCGTTCACCTCCAGCAGGGTGTGGGCGAGTTCGCGGTTGTAGCAGGTGAAGAACATCCAGCCGTGCGACTTGCCCTTGCCGGCCCGGGCGAGGTCAATGTCGATGCCCGGAAGCAGCACCTGGAAAGCGACCTTCATGCGGCCGGTGTCCGGTGCCACGGAGACCATGCTGAGGGTGCTCTTGAAGTTCTGCTTGAAGGTGTTGATCGGCACGTCGGGATTGGCTCCCTCGTCATCGAGCGGATAGGCGAAGCGGGTGCCCGCGACGATGTATTCCGAGTTCTCGGTGATGAAGGGCGAGGAGTGGTTGCCAGAGCTGTTGGGGATTTCCAGGATCTCCTCGGTGCGGAAGGTCTTCATGCTGATGCGCGCCACCCGCGGGGTGTTGTTGGCATTGGCGAAGACCCAGCGGCCGTCGTGCTCGCCCTTGGTCTGGGAGAGCGAGAGGTGGTGCTGGTCATCCCAGGTTTGGAACCCGTAGGAGGTTTCGAGCATGGGCTTGGTTTCCTCGCTGTAGCCCCAACCCGTTTCCGGGTCGGCGGAGAAGACAGGGATCTCCCGGAACAGCCGCCCGGAGGGCAGGCCGTAAACGGTCACTTGGCCGCTGAAGCCACCGGAGACGAAATTGTAAAATTCGTCGTATTTGCCGGGAGCCACGTACACCTGTTCTGCGGCTCCGGCAGCGACGGCGGTGGTGGTGAGGTTTTTCGGCTTGCAGCCGCTGCTCAGCAGCAGTGTGGAAACAGCCAGGGTTCCGGCTGCGGCCTTGATGGGTATTGAGTTGGTTGTTTTCATGGGTTAGGAGTGAATTGGTCGATTCCCGCAAGGCAGACTGCGCCGACTGACCGGGAAGCTATTTCTCGCCGTCGTTGCTGCGCATGAATTCCAGAATCTTGCGGGCATCTTCGACGGAGACGTTCTGGTTGGGCATGCGGATGAGGCACAGTTCGAGCTGTTTCTGGGCATCGGGATCGTTCGCCAGCATGTAGTCGGTGTTGCAGATCATGTTCATGATCCACACCGGTGTCCGGCGCTTGGTGACTCCAGCCCAGCCCGGCCCCACCAGCTTGGTGCCGTCGAGCTTGTGGCAGGGCATGCACTTGCTGTCGAAAATTCCCTTGCCGCCAGCCACCCACGCCTGATCCAGGGGGTTCTTTACTTCCACGTTCTTGATCTCAGGACCGTGAACAATCGGCTGGCCGCTGATCAATTCTGCGGGGGTCGGTGCGTTTTTTGCCGCTTCGTTGGCTTCCTTTCTCGAGCCGCATCCGGCGAGAAAAACCGGGAGGGCAATTGCGAGGGTCAGATAATGCATCTTCATAGTGTTCGGGTATTCGCCGGGTTGGATTAGGAATGGTGATGGATTGCTGCGGGGGTTCAGCTCTGGCCTCCCCTCTGCTACGCCGCAGCAGGGGAACATGGATGCGTGATGGGGGAAAAAAAACGAGATTTTTTGCACAATTTCCGCGTTGTTCCCTCCGGACGGAAGGGCGTAATTTTTGCAAAACTCGGTTAACCTCAATGTGCTAACGAAATTCCAGAACTCGGCTGAGAAACCGGGCGGCGGTTTCTGTTTGCGGCGCGGAAAAGAACAATTCCGGCGGTCCGGCTTCGAGTATCCTGCCTTCGCTGACAAACGCAATGCGGTCAGCCACCGCCCGGGCGAAGCCCAATTCGTGGGTGCAAATGACGGCGGGCTGGCCCTGGTTCACCAGTTCCCTGACCAATTCGAGCACTTCCCAGGTCATTTCCGGATCCAGGGCCGCTGTCGGTTCATCTAGAAAAAGCAGCCTGGGCTCCATGCTGACGGCGCGGATGAGCGCGACGCGCTGCTGCTGTCCACCGGAAAGCTGGGCGGGATATTTCCCGGCATGGGCATCCAGACCGAACCGCGCCAGATTCTTTCTGGCAATGGATGCCGCCTCGGCGGGTGATTTGCCGTGAACTTTCTCCAGCGGCAGGGTGATGTTTTCCAGCGCGGTCAGATGCGGAAACAGATTGTACCCCTGGAAGAGGAATCCATTGCTCCTGCGGTAGGCCCGCAGTGCCGGTTCGTCCGCAGGGAGCGGCTGGTCATTGAGGGAGATGCTCCCCGAATCCGGTGTTTCCAAGCCGCCGAGGAGGCGCAACAACGTGGATTTCCCCCCGCCGGACGGCCCCAGAAGCGCCAGGCAGCGCGTCTCCCCGGCGGAGTCAAAATGCACGCCGTCGAGCGCCCTCTGGCCGCCGTAGGCTTTTGTCAGGTTCTGGATCCGCCACTTCATGCGCCGCGCCATCTCCTTTCCAGAATGCCCGCCAGCCAGGTCAGCGGCAGGGTGAGGATGAGGTAGCCCAGGGCCATGGGCAGATAGGCTTCCAGCGGGGCCGTGTGCTGGCTGGCCACCATGTCCGCACGCCTGGCAAATTCCTGGATGCCCAGGACACTGAGCAGGGAGGAATCCTTCACCAGCGACGCCCCCACACCGGCCAGGCCCGGCAGGACGCGGCGCAGTGTCTGGGGCAGGATGACATGACGCCACGTCTGCCACCGCGAAAATCCCACTGCCCGCGCCGCATCCCACTGCGCCTTTTCGATGCTCTCCACGCCGCCGCGCAGGATTTCAGCCAAGTAGGCGGCCTCAAAGGCGGTGAGCAAAAGAATGCCGGCGACAATTTTACTGTCGAGTTGCAGGGCATTGGCCACAATGTAATAACCGATCAGCAACTGGGTGAGCAGCGGCGTGCCCCGAATGAGGCCCACGTAGCCGCGGCAGGTCCAGCGGATGACGGGGTCCTTCACCCGCTGCCCCGCAGCCAGCAGCAGTCCCAGCAGCACGCTGCCAACCATCGCCCCCGCGGCCAGCAGCACGGTGACGCCCCAGCCCTTGAGCAGCAACTGCCGGTCCGCCCAGACCCCGGACCAGTTCCACTGGTAGCGCAGCGTGGCAAATATCTGCCAGCACAGCAGCGAGCCCAGCGCCAAAAGCACGGCGGCGGCAGCGAGGTGCCTGACGGACAATTTCGACATGGGAGCACAGGCTAGTGTGCTCCGGGCGGATGAAAAGCCGGAAAAGCGAGCCTCCCGGAGGAATGCCTGGTCACAGTTCCTTGATGCGGACGCCGCGGATTTGCACGTGGCTTCCGTCCCGGCTGAGTTCCTGAAAGCCGATGCGCCCCCTGCGCGGGCGGTCCTTCAGCGGCGGTGCCGGGGTGCCGTCGTGTCGGGCAACGGTGGTGGTGAACGTGTCCAGGTCGATGTCCTGAACCTTCTGGCCATTGATGGTCACCCGGGCCCTTGACCCGCGGAGTTCGATCTGCACGCGGTTCCATTCCTCCGGCTTGTAAACCTGTTTGGCGGGAGCGGCGGCGCGGTAGAAACCGCCCGTCAACTCGGAATCCTTGGCTTTGGTGTTGTAGCGGAAATCCGCCATCTGCATTTCCAAGCCATCGAAAGCGGGATCGCCCTTGGCAGGAGTCCGCAGCGCGCAGCCGGAGTTTCCAGTGGGTCCCAGCTTGAATTCATACTCCAGGATGAAATCGCCGTATTCCTTTTCGCTGATGAGCCAGCAGCCGCGCGGCCCCTCGCTGGATAGGATGCCGGCGTTGACTTTCCAGGCGGTGCCTTTCTCTGCGGGCTGGGAGACATCCGACCAATTCCTGACCACCCAGCCCTCCAGCGGTTTGGAGCCTTGAAACAGGGCAACGAAGCCATTCTGGCTGGCCGCGGACGATCCGGGCGGTGCGGGTTCTGCGGCGGCATCACCCCATGCCAGGGCCGGCCAGCAGCAGAGGCCAAGAAGCAGCGGTGTTTTCATGCAGTGCATTTGGATGGATAAAAAATGCATCCTGCCAGGAATGCACCGCCGCGTCCACCGGATCCCTTCCGGCTTTGCGGAAAGCCCCGGCGGGTGGCGGGGAATTGTCCGTTGCAATCCCGCGGCTTCGTGGCACCCAGTTTCCCAGTGACCGCCATCCTGCCATCCTCCGCCATTGCAGCCCTTGTGCTGGGGTGCGTGCCCCTGCTCGCGGCAAGTCCTGCTGCGGCCCAGGAAGTGGTGACCACCGATCCCCTGCACAGCGCCGCCGGGGAAGCCCGCGATGTCATTCCCGCAGCGCCAGCCGGACAGCTTCTGGATGAAGCGGGCCTGTTCCAGGAAGCGGAGCGCGGGGAATTGGAAGCCAAATTGCGCGCTTTCCGGGACGAAGGGTTCGCCGTCTATGCCGCCACCTTCACCTTCATTTATGGTGAGGATGCCAACCAGCGGGCCATACGGCTCGCGGACAAGTGGATCAACGGACGCAATGGCGCGGTGCTGGTTTATAACAAATCCGCGGGGGAAAACGCCGCTCCGCTGGGTATCGCCTGCGCCCAGGAGGGGGCCCGCCCATTTTCCACGGAAATGCTGCTGGAGGTGGCTCACCGCGCCGCCGCGGCCGCCAATGCCGCAACAGAACCCAGGGAAAAAGTCCGGTCCGGAACCCTGGCGCTCGTGACAGAATTGCAAAAACTCAGGCCCCTGCTCACGGAAAGCAGATGGATGCTCAGCGCCACCCAGTTGAAAATTGCCGGCATGGTGCTGGGAGCCATGGGTGCCAGCCTGCTCCTGCTGCTGCTGGCCCGGCGATTTCAGAAGGCATCGGAACAGCGGACCGGGGAGGTTCTGCTGTTTCCGGAAATCGAAGTCGCCCAGCGCTACGGCGCACCTTTTGGCGGCGGCGTGGTGGTGCAGATGGAGTTTGGCAGCCCCATTGCTTCCGGGGAGCGGGCCTAGCCGGTTTCCCTATCGTGCGGCCGCCGCAGCCGCTTGAAGTCCGCCGCCCGCTGCGCTGGAGCCGTGGTTGTCAGGCCAGCATGTCCTTGACGACTTCCCCGCCGTCACAGATTTCGATGGGCCGGTCGCCGGGAGCCATGATTTCCTTGTCGGCATTGATGCCGAGTTGGTGATACACGGTGGTCGCCAGATCGGCAACGCTCAGCGGATCATTTTCCGGCTCCGCGCCCAGGGCGTCGGATGAGCCGTAAACCATGCCTTTTTTGAGGCCGCCACCGGCCATCACCACGCTGAAAACCTTGGGCCAGTGGTCGCGGCCGCCGGTGTTGTTGATTTTCGGAGTGCGTCCGAATTCGGAGGAAACCATGACCAGCGTGCTGTCCAGCAGGCCGCGCTGGTCGAGGTCGCGAATGAGTGCGGCCAGCGCCTGGTCGATGGCGGGCACCTGTCCGGCCATGGCATCGCGAATGTTGTCGTGGTGGTCCCAGCCGCCATAGGTCACGGAGACAAAGCGGGTGCCGGCCTCCACCAGACGGCGGGCCATGAGCAGGCGCTGCCCGGCGGCATTGCGGCCGTATTGGTCGCGCAGTTCAGGTTTTTCCGCGTTGATGTCGAACGCCGCCCGGGCTTCCGGACTGGAAATGAGGCTGTAGGCACCCTGGTAGAACGAATCCATGGCGGTGATCTTGTCGCTTTTCTCAGCGCTCTTGAAATGTTCATCCACCGCGTAAAGCAGGGAGCGCCGACGGTTGAAGCGATTTTCGTCAATGCCTCCTGGCAGTGCCAGGTCCTGGACGCGGAACCCACCATCCGCCGGGTCGCTGCCCAGTGAAAACGGCCCAAAGGCGGAGCTGAGATAACCGCTGCCGGCGAATTCATTCGGCAGCGAGGGGATGCAGACGTAGGGAGGGAGGTTCTTCCGGCTGCCGAATTCGTGACTGACGATCGAGCCCATGCTGGGATACACAAGGGCCGGGCTGGGCCGGTAGCCGGTAAACATGTTATGGGTTCCGCGCTCATGCGCGGCCTCGCCATGGGTCATGCTGCGGCAGATGAGCATTTTGTCCGCCACCTGGGCGCAGTTTTTCCACAGCTCGCCAAACTGCACCCCGTCCAGCTTGGTGGGAATGCTGCCCCACGGGCCGCGGTATTCGCTGGGCGCAAAGGTCTTGGGGTCGAAACTTTCCTGGTGGGCCATGCCGCCGGGAAGAAAAATGTGAATCACGCTCTTGGCCTTGCCCTCCACGGAATCGTAGTGCTTGAGGTCTGCCTTCGCCTTCATCTTGAGGAACTCCCCCAAGGTCAGGCCGAGGCCGCTGATGACGCCGACTTGAAGGAAGCCGCGGCGGGAATAGGCCGTGCAGAGATTTGGCTTTGAGTTCATGGATGCAGGATGGTGGCCGGGCAGAACGCGCCCGGCACAAAATCCGGTGCATCCCCGTGCTGTCAAGCAGTGCAGGCCCCGCTCATGCGGAGGAGCAGACCGCCGCAAGCCAGGGTGGAAATTTCACTGCAGCCCGGTTTTGGCGCTTGGCTCGCCGGAGCGGGACTGCTAGAGGGTGCCGCATGTCCGCTGACAACTCCCGCGCCACTGCTGCAGCCCCGGGGCTCCTGGGGGCGCTGAAATCGCTCTCGCCGCAACAGCGCCGTTCCGGCTTGGCCGCGTGGCTGGGCTGGCTCTTCGACGGATTGGACATGCACATTTATACGCTGGTGGCGGTCCCCTTCGTCGCCCAGTTGCTGGCCACTGGGGACAAGGATCCAGAAGTCGCCAACAAGTCATCGATCATCATGGCCGCATTCCTGGCGGGCTGGGCGCTGGGAGGCGCCTTTTTCGGACGGCTGGGCGATCTCATCGGACGGAGCCGGGCGTTGGTCCTGACCATCCTGACCTATGCGGGATTCACCGGGCTCTCAGCCATTTCCACGGAGTGGTGGCACCTCATGATCTTCCGTTTCCTGGCCGCATTGGGGATCGGCGGTGAATGGGCGGTGGGGGCCTCGCTGTTGGCAGAGACCTGGCCGAAATCCTGGCGTCCTTGGATCGCAGCCGCCTTGCAGACCGCGGTCAACCTGGGCATCCTGCTCGCCTGTCTCGCCGGCTGGATCATGAAGTCGATGGATCCGCGCTGGATTTTCCTGGTCGGCATCCTGCCGGCGCTCATCACCTGGTGGATCCGCCGGGCAGTGCCGGAAACCGAGGAATGGAAGTCCGCCCGCAAGGCCTCCCAGCCGCCCCGGGTCGCGGATCTCTTTTCCACCGGAGTGGCCAGGGTGACCTGGCGGGTGCTGGCCATCTGTGCCGTTTCGCTCACGGCACACTGGGCATTCATGTTCTGGCAGCAGAGCTTCATCCGCAAACACCCCGCAGTGGCCGGGCTGACCGATGCGGAAAAAACCGGTGCGGCGGTCCAGGCGCTGACGGTGTTGATGATCGGTTCGATCGCAGGAAATTTTCTGGCAGGCTGGCTGGCCAAACGCCACGGATACCGCTTTGCGATGACGCTGCTGCTGGCGCTTTACGGAATGACCATGGCAGTCACCTTTGCGGCGGACTGGAGCTACGGCATGACGCTGTTCTGGTTTGTGCTCCTGGGGGCGTGGGCTGGGGTGTTCGGGCTCTTCACCATGTGTCTGCCTCCGCTCTTCCCCACGCTGCTGCGCACCACGGGCGCAGGATTCTGCTACAACATCGGGCGGTTGGCCGCTGCCGGGGGCACGGTCTTTTTCGGGCTGTTCAACAAGGTGGACAGCCCGGGCCGCGCCCTGCTGGTTGCCAGCGTGCTTTTTCTGCCAGCCACGCTGCTGGCCCTGCTGCTGCCCCAAGCCAAGCCTGATTCCACAGGGCCGACCGCCCTGGAAGATCTCCAGTAGGCTGGGGGGGGAGCGTTCGGATGGAGGACCTCATCAAAACTGTCCGCTGCGCAGCAGCACCAGCGTGCAGGCGTGCCTCCACGGAATTCCCGCGGTGGAAAGGGCCGCTTCCACCGCGGGAGATTCCGTGCCGGGATTGAGAATGACTCGCGCCGGGCGCAGCCCAAGGATGTCTGGCAGCAGGGCGGCGAGACGCTCCGGAGCAACGTACACGGTCAGGGTGTCCACCGTATCGGTGATGGCGGAAAGGCTGGCGACGGCAGTTTGTCCGGCGACTTCCCGGAGGCCTGGGTTTACCGGAATCACCCGGTGGCCGTGCTCCAGGAGCATCCGCACCGCTTTGTTGGAATAGCGATCCGCCTGGCTGCTGGCACCGAGAACGGCGACCGTCCGGCTCACTTCTTGCGCTTGAGTTCGATTTCGTGCGCTTCGGCCGTGTCCGGATCTTCCCCGTTGTAAAGTTTCACCTTCATGGTGTCGGCATCCACTTTGACATGCTCCACCACCATGGTTTTGGACTCGCCTTCGGGATTGACGTAGGTGACGCGCAGCGCCGGATTGCCGGCGTGTTCGAACCAATTGCCCTTGGCGATGCCGCCCTTGCTGTCCACCGAGACGTAGTGAATCTGGTCGGTGCCGGGCTGTAGCACGGTCATCCCTTCGGCTTCATTGTCCGGGGCCTTGAGTTTGAGGGCGATGGCGTTTTTCTCCAGCCGCCATTCGTAGGTTAGGACGATGGCTTCGCCGCTGGCGTCCGTCCATGTGCCGAGCATCCATTCCACGCCAAACTGCGCGGCGAGGTCGGAAAGCGGGGAGGCGGTGGTGGCGAACGGACTGGCCAGCAGGGCCGCGGAAAGCAGGGACAGGAGTTTCATGTTGGAATCGGGGTGATTGGGTGGTGGTTGGAAGTGAAGGCGGAAACATACTCGAATCGGACAATTTTTGGCAAGCACTGGAAAACAAAAAATTTTCCTCCGCCTGCGCGGGGGGCGCACAGCGGAGCAGAAACGATTTGTCATCCGCGAGGCCGTCGCGCAAAGTCTGCGCCAACCGTTGCTCCCGCCGCTGCCGATGTTTCTGCGATTTCTTATCAGACTGCTGCCTGCCGCCATCCTCTGGAGCCTCGTGACCGCTGGTCCGGCGAGCGCCGCGCGCTTCAGCAAAGTGGTCATCGATGCCGGTCACGGCGGCCATGACAACGGCGCGCGCATCGGATACATCTACGAAAAACACCTCGCCCTGGATGTGGCCCGGCGGCTGGACCGCTTCCTGCAGGACCGGGGCATCAGCACCGCGATGACGCGGCAGACCGATGTCTTTTTGTCGCTGGAAGACCGGGCGGCCGTTGCCAACCGAACCCGCAATTCGATCCTCGTTTCGGTGCATTTTAACATGGTGAATTATTCCGGCCCCACCGGGACCGAAACCTGGTACTACAGCCAGGACGGCTATCCGCTGGCCGCGGCCATCCAGCAAAGCGTTGCCGCCGGTTTGGGCACCGTGAACCGGGGGGTGAAATTTGCGCGCTACAAGGTGCTGCGCTCGTGTTCACGGCCCGCCGTCATCGTCGAGGGCGGATTCATTTCCACCAAAAGGGATCTGCAGCGCTGCCTGGACCCGAAATACCGCCAGCGGCTGGCCGAAGCCATCGGCGACGCCATCCTGCGCTATCGCCGCAGTTGAATTCCACCGTATTGCCTCAGCAAAAAATGAGTAATTGATTCACGCTTTTGGGTTTTTGCTGACGACAGTGTGGGATCCGCACTGCACCTGTTATTTCGCACCTACAGTGCTCAGAATCACGAACGGACACAATCCCGGGGCGTTGCCCCGGGCTGGCTTGTTTCGTGCTTTCAGCCCCCAGCCCCAAATGCAGAGCCAAAGGCGCTGGGCATTTCAGCCCGGGGCAACGCCCCGGGTTGCCATAACCAAATGATGAGGAGGGCTGAAGGCCCGAAATACCACCGGACGCATGAGCGCTAATCAATTGCAAAAATGACACTGGAGCGTGGCGTTAGGTAGAGCCTGTCCCAGGGGCCTCCAGCCTTGCCTTGAGGCCCCTGGGACAGGCTCTACTTCACCGCCGGTCGCCTCCCCTTGCCAGCAATTCCTTGACTTTTCCAAGCCACTGAAATCAGCGGAGAACCTACGTCATTGAAGCATTGGCCTGTGGAGTGCCCGTTGTGGAGCCGGATCACGCCGGGCTGGGTGAAATCGTTCGGGCCACTCGCGGCGGTCTGCTGTGCCAGCCGGAGGATTTGGAATCGCTCACGTCCTGTCTGGCGGAACTTTTGCAAAATCCGGCACGGGCGGCCGAGTTGGCAAAAACCGGTCGCAAAACCGTCTTGGAGAAATTTTCCGCAGATGCCATGGCCGCCGAATTTGAAAAAGTGATTTTGGAAGTGATGGACTCACAGACTGCCCAAGTGCAGGCAGGATAGACGAATCCAACCGGGCCAGGATTGCATTTGAATGAGCCCGCCTTCCTGCTACAGCGCCGTCAGCAGCGCTTCGGCCGCTTCACCGAAGAATTGACTGACGAAAATTGCGAACTGCAGTTCTGTTTTTGCCCTCTGGGAGTGGCCGCAGAAATGCAGCAGTGTGGCTTTGCGATACTCGTGCCAGTTCGGATGATGCAGAAGGGGGAAATTCACTGCTTCGTCCGGATAACGCAGCAGGGAGAAACCTCCACCCACAAGAAGCTTGTTCCACGCCGGCTGGTCTCCCCAGATTTCTCCTTCCAGCACCGGAGGCTGCGACCAGATTGTGAGCACCTCCCCAGTCACCTCCACGAATTTTTCGCCCCGAATCCCAAACGTTCCGGCATTGGCTCCGGGCCGTTGCGATGCAGTCATTTCGTCCTCTGTCAAATAACCCCGGAACTGCCAGCCTGACAGTTTTGTCCCCGGCTCCGCCACCCAGCAGATGTCTTCCCGCCAGCCGCAAAGATCTTCGAGGTTTTTCAGGGCCAGACAGTCATTGTCCACATACAGGATGGTGCGGTAGCGTTCGGGAGCTTCAATGAAATCCCTCGCCCCGTATTTCAGCTTGTTCGCTAGCAGGAAAAGATCGCTGCCGCGCAGATCGCCGGTGTCGATGTTGATTTCGGTCACGGCCTTTCGAGGTATTTGGTAAAGTGGCAACTCCCAGTTGCCGAAAACCAGAACATCCCCCGAAAATCCCGTCCGCAGCACCGAGCCGATCAGCACTTTCGCCAGACCCCGCTGGAGGGTGCTGCCGGGTTCATCCAGGGCGATGGTGTAGAGCAAATCCATGCTGGTCGGCTTCAGAAATCGAGCAAATCCATGAGCAGCGCTGTCTTCCCGCGGAAGCGATGCGCTGCCCAGTGCCCTAGCATCAAGGGGAGCTTTTGCTCCGGCGGCAGTCCCAGAAAATGGAGCAGTGCAGACTGGCGGTAGTTTCCGTAGTGCGGAGAAAAGGCGGCGGGAAATCCGACCAAATCCGGCGGCAACTGGCGGGTTGAGAATTTGGAGCTGAGCAGGGCTTTGTTCCACGCCGGTTGGTCCCCCCAAGACTTGCTTCCCACCCGCGGCGAATCGAGAATCCTGAGCACCTCCGCCATCACTTCGCAAAAGCGCTCTCCCCGGACACTCCATGTCCCGCTGTTGGCAGCCTGTCGATCCGGATGGCGCTTCAGGTCCTCCTCCGTGAGGTGGCCTTGGCAGGACCGGCCTTGCAGGCTGGATTCCGGCTCTCCCATCCACAGAATGTCCTCGTCGCTGCTCCAGAGTGCCTCAGGATCGCGCAGCGCCAGCATGTCCGCATCCAGATACACGATGCGGCGGTAATTTGCTGCATCCGTGAGTTTCGCGGCTGCTTCGTATTTGAAGCGGCAACCGCATTCCGCCAGATCCAATCCCGTCAGGTTTCGGGTGTGGATTTCCCGCTCCTCCAGTTCCCACTGTCGGTGCGCAAACACCGGCGCACCGTTCCGGAACAGGAGAATACCGCCCGCATATCCCGCTGTCCGCAGGCTCTCGACCAGCAGCCGGGCCATTCCTGCCTGCACCCGCATCCCGGGTGGATCGAAAGCAATCGTGTAGAGCAAAACGTCCCGCATCTCCCGGCACTTCTAACGGGGTTCCGCCTCCAGCGCCAGAAAAAGCGCCTTCTGTGCAGCCCGTTCCCCTCATTCCGCCCGCAAAAATCCCATCCACTGTTTTCCCCTTGCTTTTGTCAGGATAAGGATGCATTCTTCCATCGCGCTAACCACCGACCACACCACGTTGCACGCCATGGAGGAAATGAACCCAGTCCAAATTTCCACAACCTCCGTACCCCCCCCCAACTTCCATAGCAGTTGATGTCCCGTTTTGGGAACGACCGATGACGCGGAGGGATTTTATGAAAACGGCTTCCGTGGCCACCGTTGGTAGCGTGGTGGCTCTGCATGGTTTGAGGGTTGAAAGTTATGCGGACGAGCAAACCTATTACGATGCGCCCCCCACCCAGCCCTACCGGTTCAAAGTGGAAGCCTACACCCAGGTGGACCCGTATGATCCACCAGAGTATTTGAGCAGCAACGGCCCGCTTCCGGAAGGCTTGGCGTTGGCATTGTTCGGGCAGTGGGGCCAGCCGCCTCCCATCTACTTCCAAAATCCAGTGCCTACCTCGGATTTTTGGAGTGTCTGGTACAATGCCACCAAGGACGAATTCATTGGCGCCCACACCACGGCGGTTCCGACACTGACGATGGGGGTGAGCGCCTTCGGCAATGCCGGGCTCTATGATTCCGGTGATGACATTCGCGTCATGGGCTTTTACAACCCGGTGCAGTCCCAGTGGTATTTCGTGGGGCGGCGCAGCCCCACCGCCCCGGAATGGACCCGCCGGCTTGATCTCATCCTCAGCGGCCCCCAAGTGGCTCTGGATACCAATGCGGGCGATTACCCCGGCATCGGTGGCGTGGTCGTCAAGCGCCTTGTGCCCCTCTGGAACCAAATTGCCTTCACCGGGCCTGACGCCAATGACTGGAACGACTCCACCGCTTACGTGCAGGGCGACATCGTCCGCCACCAGGGCGCCTATTACCAACTCATCGTCCCCGGACCCATCACTGGCCGGACTCCCATCGCCGCCAATGCCTGGGCCCCGGCGCCGGGCAGCAATGTCCTTGATGCCAATAACAACCCCGCCAACCCGCTGGATGCGTTTTACGACTGGGAAGCTGCCGTCGAAGGGTATGCTTTCGCGCCGATGGATTTTTGGGTGGACCGGGAATCCGGCCTGCTCACCATCACGCCGTCGTTCGCCCCGACGGGCTCAAATCTGAAGGTTTTTTACGCAGGCGTTGGTTTGGGCGCAGAGGTTCCGTTGCCAATCCTTCCCGAACTGCCTCTACCCCCACCACCAGATGAAGTATGGCCTGCCGTTCCACCGCCTTCACTGACTACTGGTTTTTGGACGGTTTTTCGCAATGTATCCAAAGGCCTCTACCTGAGCGCTGCAACGCCGGGACTCCCTTCCTGGAGGGATGCCATTGCCCCGGTGGAGGCCGAGTCTGAGTATGAACCAGGCGACTTGGTGGAAATCGTTGGAACCTATGACGTGTTGACCCAAGGGTGGAAGTACCAAAATCCTGCTGACAGTGCCGCTGTGGATGGCTTTTCGGATACTCCGGCGGCAGTTCCGACCCCAACAACGCCCCATGAATTTCGCCTCAAGCAATGTTCAAAACCAATCGCGTATGCTACAACCCCGCGGAACGGAGAGGGCGCGGAGGCATTCCTGGCCGCCACACATGGGAAAATGGAGTGGCCAAGGGGCAAATGGTTCTTCGACAATCTTCCGAATGATCTGCAAGCGTACAGAGACAAGGTGAAGGAAATCAACGTCTTGCTTCGAAAAAAAGCGCTCTCATCGGAAGAAACCGAGAGCTTGGCTGAACTCCGCGATGTGATTCATAAGATGGAAATCGGTCCGCTGGAAGACCCCTCGGAATTGTTTTTGCCTAGGGAGGACGACCGGTCCTCTCTGAATACCCACGCAATTCTCTTTTCGCCAAAACACCTTGAGCAGCTTTACAAACAGGCCACAAAAGGCTTCTATGAATTTCGGCCGATCCAAGGAATCGGTCATCCGCATTGGCAAGCAAACAATGGTCACTCCAGGCAAGGAGATATTGTCAACCTTAGCGTTGACCAGACTGGCAAACGGCGTGTCACCATCAGAACTTACCAGAGTGGCGGGAACCATACAGATATTAGCACTGATCTCGACAATCTGATCCCTGCACACCGCGCGGAAATCGAACAGTCGTGGGCAAAGCGTATGGAACTGGTGAACGCAGGAAATCCAGTTTGCAACGTGGCCATCAACGACCGCTACTATAAAAAACTTTGGATTACGTGCATAGAAAACTGCAACCGCCCATCCCGCGATGAGCAGAACTATCTTCTGCAGAACTATGAAATCGAGGTCGCCGATGGTACTGGAAAATTGAACTTAATAACAATCGGGACACACGTATACTCCCGAAAGAACAGGGTTCAGACCGACGGATCGAACAACGGCTTGGCCGGCGGCGCTGCGGGAGTCATTTTGCGTAATTGGGTTCATCCGGATCGAGGCTACAAGGAACTATGGCTGAGCGTTTTCGGATACGGTGCATGGGTTTCTGGGGATTCGAGCGATCGCATCACTGCCGATTTCGCAGGAGCCGGGGCATCGCTTGGAGTTGGGCAAGTAAGCGTCGGCAGCAAACTGCGAAAAATCCTGTCCCTTGGGGTCATTACCCCATCAAGACGAATAAAGGACCCGCAAGACTACCTTGGCGAGGTTGACCTACAAAAGGGACTACTCGAGCCGCCGAAGAACGCAATGGCTGCCAGCAGCAACCTGACCGGACCGGGAGAATTCGATTACTTTTCCGGATGCCTGACTGAGCAGGACCAATCCAAGATACCGGATGCAGAGCATCGCGGAAATACGGGAACGATTAACCATTATGCAAGCAAGGATTTCCCTGAGGTGATTTGGCGCCATGAGGCGCAAAACAAGTGGATTGAGCCGACAGACCATTTCCGATTACACGCTCCGAAGTTCGTCACGGCCATGGTTTCCATGCGCTTTGAAAGCAGCAACAACTACGCCCAGAATCAATTGGCCGAGACCAGTGAATTCTGGTGGCCAGCGCCTCCGCCACCATGAGTGCGCGGCAACCGAGAGGTCGGCGGTTTGCCATTCTGGCTGGCGTCGTCGTGGCCGTGGCGTCGTTTTTTGCTTGGCAATGGCTTCAGCAGCGTCGCCCATCTCCGGCATTCACGCAGGGGAAGCCAGACATGCGAGCAACGAATGGTGCCGCAAAGACTTCCGTAGCCGAGCGAGTGGAGGACCCGCAGCGTTTAGCATACTATCGCGAGAAATTAAAAACTGCCATTGCCGACGGCGTGAATCTTGGATTTTATGGAATTGGCGAGAGAAACGGAAGACGCGTATTTTTTATTGATGACTATTATGCTGAACTGCTTGAGATCACGCCTCAAGAACGTAAACAACTCACGCATAAATTGGAAGATTTGTACAACCGAGAGTTGCAGGTGATGCGGCGACGGCTTCAAGTTTTAAATGATCCTACGGGCGAAAAATCGATTTTCTACCTGCCGCCCGGAGATGGGAGGCACGCTGGAGCCGTCGTTAGGGAGTTTCTGGAAATCTACCAAACTTCTCTCGACGCGGAGCGTGGGCGAGCTCTGTTCGAACACCACAAGCTTAGCATGTACTCCTTAGGGAATCCAAAAATTTCTGAGCGCTACATCAATGGCTGGGCGTGGTTTGGCCGCTACGGCATCACTTTTTGGGTTAACAACCACAACCTGGGTTCCACCGCCGACAGGATAGGTGGATATGGATTCAAAGTAACCGATGAAGCATCAGGGGAGGTTGTGAGCGAGGCCGAATACGGAGCTTCAGAGATGCCATTGCCGTTTGCAGCCTTGCTCTCCGTTCAGGATGTTCCAAGCTCGAAGAAGTGATTTGAAACGCCGCGCATGGGATTTGAATTTTCGGCTGCAACCGTATCCATAGAATATGCTGACCTTCTCCTGGTCACGGCTTCAGGGCAACTGGCGTCGTTTACGGAGTGGCAAATCGGCTCTATTGAGAAAGACATTTTCACGGCCGAAGTCTGCGCGGCCCTTGGGTTGATCTTTGTGGCTACGCCTGAAACTGATGAAGGTGAAACTGACATGAGGTTCCACAAAGCCCGAACGATCAATGCTCTTCTGGAAAAAACAGCAGCGGGCTGGCTCCTGCTTCTGGACGCCGACATTATCCTGCCTGCGGATTTTCGGGAGCGGCTGGAGGGGCAGGGGCTGGAGGCGGGGTGTTTGTATGGGGTGGCTGGGCGGAAGATAGTGCTGACGCCGCAGGAGCTGGAGAGGGCGCTGGCGCATGAGCCATGGGAGGCGCATTGCGAGCGGACGACGGGGATTTGGGGGTATTTTCAGCTTTTCCACAACGGGACGGAACCGAACCGGTATCCGGTGATCGAGGGGCCGCGGAGCGAGAAGGTGCATGACGACACGGCGTTTGCGCTGAGCTTTGCGGAGCAGAAGCGGAAGCACCTGCCCTTTACGGTGCTGCATCTGGGGCCTACGGTGGTGAACTGGCTGGGGCGCAAATCGCGAAAATGGGGTATGGGCGACCTGCCAGCGGATTTTCCGAAGGTGCGGATGCCCGAACCGTGGCCCGGACCGAAGCGGGTGGCTTGGCTGGGCGCCTACCCGAAGAAACAGATTCCGGAAGCAGTAACGGGGGCCGGAGAGGCGATCTGGCTCGACCACTGGCGGCTGGCAGTGCCCAGCGGGGACGAGTTGGTGGCAGCGGATCGAAAATGGCTGCGTGGGAAACTTGGGCGGGTGATGAGCACCGCCGGAAACGCGGCGAAGGCGATAGATGAGGCTGGAGTGGCGGAGAAGCTGATGGTGCATGGGACCGGCGGAGGGATAGGCGAGGTGGATGCCGTCTATTTCGATGTGGAGGCGGGCTATTCATGGCTTGGTGACTGCATGCCGCACTGGCTGCGCCGGCTGTCTCCCGAAGGAAAATTGGGAGGCTCGCAATATGGGCGTCGGTTCTGGCCGGACGGGACTCTGGCGGTGGCATTGGCGGCAGGACCTCCGGACGCCACGGATGATGACGGACGCTGGTGGCTGGGAGTGCCGCAGGAAAAGCGGGAATGGAATAGAGAGTTTCCCATTTCCCTGCCGCTGTGCGCCTCGCCGGAAGATGTGGATGCGGCATGGGAAACAGAACGTAAGGACCGGCTGAAGGGGTGCGGGGTGCTGGTCGTGACTCCGGAGCGTGGCCGGGCAGACGCGACGGTGGTGACGCTGCATTCCCTGCGGCATCACTGGAAGGGGCCGGTGACGGTAATTCTGCTGGGTCGGGAAATCCCGGCACTGCGGGTGGGTTGCCAGCGCTACGGAGTCCACTACTTCCGCATGCAGCCGGATGGCGGAAACGAGGAAGCGCTGGCAGCGGCGCTGGCGAGTTCACCGTTTGAAAAGACGCTGTATCTTGCGCCGGGAACGCTGGTTTGCGCTCAGATTGATGGGATGTTTGCCGGGATGGATGAAGTGGTTGTGACGGCGAGTGCCCCTGTGGGCTCCGGGGCAATGTGTTTTGGGATGGGGTGGGACGAATTTGGCGAGGGTGCAGATGGCGGTTTTTGGAATGCAGGCAAGGAGGCGGCGGGCGATGGGGCAGGGGGCCATGCCGAAGAATTTGCACCGAAGCGTCATCGGATTCAGGGCGTCCATGCCGCCGAGGACCCAATGCGGGTGGAATCGCAGCCACAGCTTGTGGTCTATGGTCCGGATGAATCCAGGTGGCAGCAGCGGTGGTGGGCGGCACGGCGGGAAGCGGAGGATGCAACGATCCGAGCCCTGGCATGTCCCGTACGGTGCGGAGAGGACCTTTCGATCGTGATCCCGGTGGCAGCGGCGGACGTGACGCGCTTTTGGCGAAACTGGCAGGCATGGAGTTTTCCCAAAAGGGTGCCAGTTATTGTGGTCCTGCAAAACGTGCCGCGGACGATTTTTGCCGGCCTGCCAGGAGCGGAAACGGTGACGTTTGTGGAATTGGAAAGCCCGTGGAGCGTGGCACCGGATTTGGACATCCTTCAGGCCGTGGTCCCGCGCCTCCAGACCAGCGCCTTTGTGTGGCTGGAGCCAAATTGCCTTCCCGCGGCCGGTGCGGAGATGTTTCTGTCCCCGGAATGGGCTTCCTTTGCCGTGGTGCGGCATCACCGCGGCAAATCCGTGGACGCTGAATCCGGCGACCGTCCTTTGCTGCGCGGCGGAATGAGTTTGCTAAACACGGCCTTCGCCAAAATCCTTGCAGAAAACGCCAGCGAAACGGCCGACCTCGACACCCAGGCGTGGATGCTCTGCGAGCAGCGCGGGTTGCGGGCTGGAGCCTTCTGGATGGCGGACTGGGGCTGGCAAAACAGCGGCAATCCCGTATGATCGAAATCTGTTATCACGGCGGCCTGGGTGAACGGATGTTCCAGTATTGTTTTGGCCGCATTCTTGCGGAACGCTGGAGTTACCGCCTCAAGGCGCTGCCGTTGCCGTGGTTTCCCGCCACCCGTGAAAAAGTGGAGGGGGAGAGCGTCTTTTCGCCGGTCATCCCTTGGAAGGGAGATTGGCCGCAGGAGGCCGTCACCGGACGGCGCATCCTCCCGATGGACCTGCACGAAAGGCCAGGCGTCAAAATTGTGCTGGATGGGCGTTTTCGCCGGGTGGATTTGATCGAGGAAGCCGCCGGCCGGATCCGCAACGACTGGCTGCGTCCGTTTTGGGAAAGCCGGCCGCCAGCAAACAATCATTCCGCGGCGGTCTCGGACCATGATTTGGTCGTCTCGGTCAGGCCGGGGGCTTGCCAGACCGGACTGACTGCGGGCTGCCTGACTCAGGAGGAAATCCGCCACCTGGCTGCATCAGTCCCGCACGAACGCCTGGTGATTCTGACTGACAATCCGGAACATTCCTTGGTTGCTTCCGTTCGTGACGTGGCGGATGCGGTGCTCAACCTGCCAGCCATTGACCATTTCCGAACGCTGAGCGGGTCCCGCAAGGTTGCATTCGGGCAGAACTGGTTGGATTGGTGGGCAACTTTCCTGGCGCAGTCCATGATGGAGAACTACTCTCCAAATAATTAGCTTTACTTCGTTAAGGAATTTCTGGCGATACTGAGGTGGCCCCGGAATTTGGGCCAGTTGGGAGCGGATTTTAAGCTATGGTAGAGCGATCTTGGGCGATGAACCCAACACCCAAAACCAAAGTGAAAGCCAAACGCAAAAGGCATGACCCCGAGTTCAAAGCCCGAGTGGCTTTGGAAGCCATCAAAGGCATCAAGACCGAACAGCAGATTGCCGCCGATTTCGACGTGCATCCAGTGCAGGTATCCGAATGGAAGAAGCGGCTCTCGACACAGGCTGGCCTCGTGTTTGAGAGCGGCAGGGAGGCACCGAAGGAGGACTTCGGGAAGGAGCGCGAGCATCTGCATTCCAAAATCGGCGAACTCACGGTGAAGCTGGACTTTGTGGTAAAAAAATCCAGGCAGCTCGGAGTGTGGGACGGCGCGTTGCCGAACTGCTTGAACCACACCACCCAAGGCTGAGCATGAGAACGCAATGACAGCTCCTGGGCGTCGCGCGATCCAGCGCGAGCTACGTGCCGGTGCCCGAGCGTGAAGACGACGCGAAGCTCATGCGGCTGCTGGATGAAATCTACCTGCGCGATCCCTGCCTGGGCACGCGGCGATTGGTCACCGTGCTGGAGCGCGATCACGGGCTTGGAGTCAACCGCAAACGCCTGCAACGCCTGCACCGCGTGATGGGCATGGAAGCCATCTACTGCAAACCGCGCACCAGCATCCCGGACAAGGCGCACCGCATTTATCCCTACCTGCTGCGTGATCTGAGCGTCACCAGGCCGGATCAGGTGTGGTGCGCCGACATCACGTATGTGCCCATGCCGCGCGGCCACGCCTACCTTTGCGCGGTCATGGACTGGCACACGCGCTGCGTGCTTGGCTGGGCCGTGAGCAACACGATGGACACTCTTTTCGACTCAATTGACTCATGTCCGGTGGTGGGTCCATCCGGTGTCGTCCATTCTGAGGCAACGGTCCGCCAGTTCCCCACTCGTTCACGCTCCCCCGGTGTCATTTATTTTGAGGCAACTCGCCCTTCCGCGGAGAAAAAATTCACTCACGGTCGGAGAAAATCTGCGGTAAACTCCCCGCCATGCTTTCGTATTCCGGTCTCTGTGCTGCGGTGGTTGTCCTGACATTTGTCTCCTTCCGTCCCCTCCATGCGGGAAGCCCGCCGGCGGGCAGGGACCTGGCGGTGCCGCTGCTCAATCCGGCAGCGGAACCGGACCCCACGGACCAGTGGGCGGTGGACTTCGAAACGGCTTCGCTCTGGCGCATTTCTGACAATACCTTTCTCGACTATCTGGTGCTGCCCCAGGCATTGTCCCTGCGCACTCCCGCCCACCTGCGCTTTCGCTTTGGTGAGGATGACCAATTGGTGCTGCGCCACCGTTTCACTCTGCTCGCGGAGGCCATCGTCGAGGGACCGGAAAGCCACTACTTCGGCTGGTCGTGCAGTCCCTCCATCGAATACTGGACTAGCAAACACACCTATTTCCACCTCAGTGTGGGGGGCGGCTTTGGTGCCATCGACAGCCAGGGGGTGCCCGGTGGGCAGGGGCAGGACTTTACCTACAACTGGTTCATCACGCTGGGGGTGCGCCATTATTTTTCCCGCGGATGGGCAGTGGGGGGCGGCGTCATGTACCAGCATTTTTCCAACCGCGGGGCCACTGACCCCAATCCGGGCCTGGACGCACTCGGTCCCATGCTCGGCATTTCGCGGTCCTTCTGAAATCTGCCTAACGTGTGACGAATGGCGGAATCGGGCAGCCGATGGTATCCGCCACGGCGCGGAGCAGTTCGGCTTCCTCACCGGTGACGCTGGCGTCGGTCATCACGGTTCGGCCGCAGGCGTAGAGGAAGCTTTTTTTCACGAGCGGGGAGGCTCTGTCGATGCGGTCCAGCGCCTGGTCCAGCGCCTGGAGGTCCACCGTGGCGGCAAAGGGGCCGAGGTCCGCCTGGTTCTCGGCAAACACCTGCTGCGCCGAGGAAAAGGCCGCCAAGGCAGCATCGTCATCGCGTCCGCCGACCGAGGCCAGGGTGGAAAGCACCAGACGGGCATCCTGGGCGATCTGGGGCAATTTTGTGAACTGGACTCGCGGAGCCTCCACCTGGTTGAACCAGAGGTCGAGGTGACGGCGGAGGATTTTCTGCACCATGAACTCGAACAGGTCGAGCCGCTGGTCGCTGGCCATGAGGTGATGCAGGATATTTTTGAAGCGGTGATACTCTGCGGGCATGAGGCGGCGCAGGGCGGGAATGGCCAGGTCGATGACGGCAATGAGCGTGGCCGAAGAATGGCGGGCCACGTCCGGTTGGAGCTGCAGTGTCAGGTCCAGGGTGCCTTCGTCCACGGCACTGCGGAGCATCTGCACCTCGGCGTCGCGCAGCGCCTCGTCCTGGGACATCAGCAGCGCAAACATCATAGCCTGCGCCCCGGCAGGGCTGCGCAGGTGCTGGTGCCAGTCGGGCGGCAGGGAGGCGAAGAGGCTGCGCGCCGCGGCCAGTTCCGCCTCGGTGACGGCTCCCATGCGTTCAAACGGTTCCATGGCGCGGACATTCCGGGGCGGCGGTGCAGCACCGGCGAACGAAGCCATGCGGGCATCCGCGGGTCGGGCGCCAGCGGCGATTTCAGGCAGGGCGACCTCCGGAAAGCTGCCGTCCCACTGGGGGAGAATCGCCCGGATGCGCTCCGGCAGCGGAGGATGGGTGGCGAATAGCGAGGGAAAATTGCTCAGGGCATTGCTGAACATGAGGTGACTGGCCTCCTCGGCTTTTGGGGTGGCGAGCCGTGATCCCGCCTGGAGTCCGCCGATTTTTCGCAGGGCACCGGCGATGCCTTCCGGATGCCGCGTGAACTGCACCGCCGAGGCATCGGCGAGGAATTCCCGCTGGCGGGACACGGCCGCTTTGATGATCCGCCCGAACAGCACGCCAAGGTAGCCGAGGATCATCAGCGCCAGACCAAAGAGAAAGATAGCGGCGCGCGGGTCACCCTTGCTGTTGTTAGAGCTGGAGCGCGGGCCGGACATCGAACGCATCAGAATGCGTCCGATCAGCGCCATGATCAGAATCCCATGCACCAGGCCGATGAGGCGCAGGTTCAGTTTCATGTCGCCATTGAGGATGTGGCTGAACTCGTGGGCGATGACGCCCTGGAGTTCATCGCGGGAAAGCAGCCGCATCGCCCCGCGGGTCACCCCGACAATGGCATCCCCCGGAGTGCGCCCGGCCGCGAAGGCATTGACGCCGTCCTCCTCATCCAGCAGGTAAACATCCGGGACCGGCATGCCGGAGGCGATGGACATTTCCTCCACGACATTGAGCAGCTTTCGTTCGTCAGGATCGCTGCTGTTGCGGTCCAGCAGCCGCCCGCCCAGATCCCGCGCCACCACGGATCCGCCGCCGGAAAGCTGCATGGTTTTGTAACCGCTGCCCAGGGCGATGACGCCCAGGGTGCCGCCCGATGCCCACAGAAACACCATGGGATCCCACCACCGGGCAGTGCGGTGCGATTTCACCTGCAGACCGGTGCGCGGGTCGCGGCGGACGCTGCCGTTTTCCGCCTGGTTCACCGCCACCATCAGCACCGCATACAGCGCCAGGATGAGGCCGGCGATGGCTGCAGCGAAATAGAGAACGAGGAAACGGCTTTTCTTTCGCGCCGCATCCTGGCTGGCGAAAAAGTCCATGGGAGCGAGGCAGTATCCGTCCGCAGCCCCTCAGCTTCCGGGGCGGCGGCAGGCTCAGTTGAAGGAAACCTTCACCGGGTCCCGTTCCTTGTCCTCCTTGACTTCAAACAGGGTGGCTTCGCCGAAATTAAAAGCCCCGGCGATGATGCTGCTGGGAAACATTTCCCGCTTGTTGTTGTAGTTCATCACCGCGTCATTGTAGGCCTGCCGGGCGAAGGCGATTTTGTTTTCCGTGGAGGTCAGTTCCTCGGTGAGTTGCATCATGTTCTGGTTGGCCTTGAGGTCGGGGTAGGCCTCCTGCAGCACCATGAACCGGCTCAATGCACCGGTCAGTCCGGCTTCCGCCTGGTTCAGCTGCCCCATGGCCTGGGGGTTGCCGGGATTGGCCGCCACGGCCTCGCGGGCGGCATTCGCCTGGGAACGTGCGGCGATGACCGCCTCCAGCGTTCCTTTTTCGTGCGCCATGTAGGTCTTGGCGGTTTCGACGAGGTTCGGAATCAGATCATACCGGCGCTTGAGTTGGACATCGATTTGTGCAAAGGCGTTCTTGTAGCGGTTGCGCAGGGTGACCAGACCATTGTACATGGCCACCACCCAGAAAACGAGCAGCAGGGCGATGCCGACAAGGACGAGCAAACCGATGAGAATTGCGGACATGAGGTGACGGGGTGAAGGATGACAAAATTGGTGGGGTGCGGCCAACGTAACCGCTGCCCTGCCGGTGTAAACGAATTTCCCGCCGGATGGGAAAATGCCGGTCTGCGGTGCAATGGACCGAACCCAGCGCGAGCTGGATTCATTAACCGGATTTGGCGAATTGGGTATGATTTGCCCGCTTGGTGCCGCGTCCGTTTTGCGAGGCTGGCAGTCGCGTCCAAGACTACCATTCCTCGCGTTCCAACAAAATCCCCAGCCTCATTGCGCCCCTCGGCTCCGGCCTGTCGGGCGAAGTCCGCTTCCGCTCCATTGATCTGGCGCTAGATCGGTATTGAAATCGTCGATCGGTTGACCTGGCTTCCGGGCAGGGGCAGCTTTCGGGATGCCTGACCGTCCCTTTGCCCTTTCCTCGCGTCTGCGGAGTTTCCAGTTCGCCCTCCGCGGCCTCGGCGTGATGCTGCGCACCCAGCACAATGCCTGGATCCATGCCGCGGCTACCGTTGCGGTCGCGCTGGGTGGTTTTTACTTTCAGCTTTGCGCGGCGGAATGGTGCTGGATCGTGCTGGCGGTGGCGGCGGTGTGGTCGGCGGAGGCGATGAATACCGCTTTCGAATTTCTGGCCGATGCCACATCCCCCGGCTTCCATCCGCTCATCGGGCGGGCGAAGGATGTCGCGGCGGCGGCCGTGCTCCTCACGGCGGCTGGGGCGGCCACCATCGGCGGCCTGGTGTTCTGGCCGCATGTTGTCCGGTTCCTCTGGTGAGGAATCGTCAGATTTTCCTGCCGGTGCCGGTCGGTGGTTTTGGTGCTGCAGCGGGCTTTTTCTTCATCGTCCACGCTGCCAGCCATTCTTCCTGCTTCGGTTCAAATCCTTGTTTGCCGATGAGTTCCTCCAGTCCCTGCAGGTGTCCGGCACCGTAAAAAATGGCCAGTTTTTTCTTCCCGCCGTCCACGCTTTCCTTGAGTTTATCGGCGACGACCTGGTTGCGTTCCGCCAGCAGCACCGTGCCCTCTTTCCCTTCAAAGGAATCGATCATTTCCTCGGCATGGCCAAACATTTTCGCCATGACGATCTTGATGCCATCCGCGCCGTCGCCGCTGCCCAGGGCTGCCAGAATTTCGGGGAGAGCGAGGTCCTGCATTTCTTTTTGACCGGGGATGGCACCTTCGCGTTCCATTTTCATCGCCCGCCCTAGCAGACTCATCAGGCTTTCGCCGCGGGCCTTCATGCGGTCGCCGAACTGCTTTTCGTTCAGGTCGGCATGGACGAAATTGGGACGCGTATAGTCGATGTTGTCCAACTGGAAGTCCAGCTTCAGCATCCCGCCGGCCAGCTTCTGGAGGCTGCGCAGGGGATTGTCCGGCTTGCGCAGGGTTTCATCCTTCAGTGCGGCGGGATCGCCCACCAGTTCATAGAGCACGGCATCGTAGCCAGCCAGGCGTTCGTTGAGTTTTTGATAGTAGCTCTTGTCGGCGATGTGAACGACGCCGACCAGGTCCACGGTCACTCCGTCCGCATTGGCATAGGATTTGACGGCCGTTTCCAGCCGGGCGGTGGATTCCTCCTGCCGGAAGCGGATGAAATCCGGCTTTGGCTTTGCCGGTGTTTCGGCTGCCGGGGCGCTTTCGGCGGGTTTGGCTTCCTGTGCGGGGAGGCTTGGGAGGACCACTAGCAGGGAGGTGGAAACAGTGAGCAGGAACCGCGAATTCATGCGGGAATCTGCCCTTCCCGCACGGCGGCTGCAACTGATCCTTTTGATTGCAGCTGACAGGTTTCCAACCTTTGGAAATGCCCTTGCGCAAGCGGGATTCGGGTTGGTAAATGGCCGTCATGCTGCCGTTTCCCGACGCACCATACCGCTTCTTCCCACCGAAGCCCAATGCGTTCATCCGGTTTCTGGCGCGTGAAACGAACCGGCGCATCATCCTGCCTGGACCGCAGCACCGCATCCGGAACCTGGAAGTTTTCGGGATGGAGCGGCTGGAGCAATTCACGGCGCGCCGCGGAGTCCGCCTGCTCTTTGTGCCGAATCACCCAACACACAGTGACCCTCAGATCGTGACGGAAGTTCTGCGGCGCTGCGGCTTGCCCGCGGTCTTCATGGCGGCATACGATGTGTTTCTGCGGGGCAAATTCCAGGCCTGGCTGATGCAGCGGACGGGTTCGTTTTCGGTGGATCGGGACGCCGGCGACACGCAGTCGCTGAAGACCGCCATCCAGGTGCTGGCGGAGGGTCACGCGCCACTCACCATTTTTCCGGAGGGGAATGTGCATCTAGCCAATGACCGTCCGGCATCCTTTCAGGAAGGGGCCGCCTTCATTGGCATTCGTGCCCAGAAACAGCTGGGTGACGCGGCGGAAGTGTTTGCGGTGCCCATTGCGATCAAAACCACGCACCTGCACGACCCCCGCCCTGGAGTGCACCGGAGGCTGGCGGGAATTGCCGACGCTTTGGGCACGCAGTTTGACGCTGCCGCCCCGGTGCTGCGGGAGGTGCAGCGCATTGGCCTGCTGGCGGTCGAGCGCAATCTGAAGCAGCGCGGCTATCCGGTCCCCAGCCCCCAGGATGCCACCGACCAGCAGGTGCAACGCAGCGCAGAAATTATTTTGTCAGGGCTGGAACAGAAAATGGGATTGCCGGGGAAGCCTGACACGGGCTTGCAGGAGCGGGTTCGCCGCGTCCGGTCGGCCGTGCATGATGTCCGCGCCGATCCGGCGCGCGAAATCGACCACCCGGCCGCTTCCGGCTGGGCGGATGAGGCCATGCTAGTGCTTCGCCTGCTGGGCTATGCGGGAAACTACCTTGCGGAAAATCCCACAATCGACCGTTTTGCCGAAACTTCCGAACGGCTGGCTGAGGATCTCTATTCCCGCGCCTGCCGTCCGTTCGGCCAGCGCCATGCCTATGCCATGATTCTCCCGCCTGTTTCCATCCGCTGCGTGCTGGAGAAAAATGCCCGCAGCCGGACCGCGGCGCAGGATTTGACCCGCGGCTTCGAGGCGGCCGTGCAAGGCGGGTTGGATGTCATCAACGGGCGGAACCCGCACTACGGGGGACGCCAACTGGAGCATGTCGATGCTTAAATGGCCATTCTTCCGCCGTGCCGCCGCCAAGGCAGGCCCGCCCGTCGGCACTGGCGGCGGAGAAGCGGCTGCGTCAACGTCCAAAAAACCCGGGCTCTGGCTGAAGGAGGAGGACTACCTGCTTTCCCACCGCGCCTTCCGGCGGGCATCCGATGAACGCGAGGTGATCCAGCGCTGGATGGAGCACTCGCCCTGGCTGCAGTTCACCGGGGACGAGCAGCCGCGGATCTTGAGCATCGGCTGTGGCAGCGGGGAGATGGACCTGCCGTGGATGCAGTGCCTGGTGCGCCGCGGACGTCCGTTTTCCTATCATGCCCTGGACCCTAACCGACGCTCCCTGGATGCCCTGCAGCGGGAGGCCGCCGTCGCCGGACTCGCCCCAGAGGAAATGCCCGTGCTGCACCCGGTGAAATTCGAGGACTTTGCGCCGTCGGAGCTGTTCCACCGCATCGTCTTCATGCATTCGCTCTATCATTTTGCGGAGCGGCAGGCAGCGGTGGCCAAGGCGGCAGCGATGCTGGCTCCGAATGGTCGGCTGCTGGTCTGCATCAGCGACGACGCGGGCCTGCCTGCGCTCAAGGCTGCGGTTTACCGCCAGGTGGAGATGCCGGCGCAGTCGCAAACGGAGCCCGGAAGTGATCTGCGACAGATCCTGGCGTCCCTTTCCGGAGCGTTTCAGTCCGCACTGCAAACCGCCACCGCCCGGATCGATGTCACCGAATGCCTGTCCGGCAGCGGTGATGGTCCGGCTCTGCTGGATTTTCTGTTTCTTTGCCGATTTTCCCAACTGGGCGAAACCAGGCAAAAAGTGCTCCTTCAAGAACTGGCCGCCCATTCTGTGCCGCACGAGGGGCGGACGATTCTCTTGCAACCGCTGCTGTTCGCAGAAATCACGCGTGCCTGAGTTTTCCCTTCATTGTCCCCATGCAGAAAGCGCTCATCGCCATCGGGATCGCCTGCCTGCTCGCCGGACTGCTTTGGCCGTGGCTGGCGAAGCTGCCGCTGGGTCGTCTGCCGGGCGACATCCGCATCGAAAAGCCAGGCCTGGTGCTGTTTTTTCCCATCACCTCCCTGCTGCTCGTCAGCCTGGTCGTCAGTCTTGCCGCGTGGTTGCTGCGGAAATGGTAAGACAAAAACTTTCGTGCGATCTGCCACAGAGCCGACTTCCCTAGCCGAAGCGAACTCAACCGCCGCCCGGCAGGATTTCCACAATGTCGGCGAAGGCGATGCCGTCGGGGTGCAGCAGGGCATTGCAGCGACCGTAGAGCGTCACCCCGACCGGTTCCTGCAGCAGGCGGGCAATGAGATCGTCCGCCCTGATGGAGAAGTAGGCCTTTGGCTGGCTTTGGTGGGGGATGTTCCGGCGGCCCAGGATGCCGCCCAGTGGAGTGATGCCGGTGCGGATTTCCTCGCGGGTTTCAGCATTGAACCCTTCCAGATGAATGCCGATGGCGCCGAATTCCACCGGCTTTCCGGTGTCCTTGCGGCGCAGCACCACCATGCGCATGACAAACAGTTCGGATTTCTGTGCCTCCATTACTTCCAGTTCGATTTCCGATCCGTGGAAGCCGGCCAGGCGCGGCGTCATGTCGGACGCGTGCACCAGCAGGTGACGGCAGGGTTCCGGCATGTCCGTGCCGTCAATGTAAGTGGCGGGGGGAGTTCCACGTCCGGCTTGGGCGTAGAAAAACTCCAGGGGCATGAAATGGTCAAGGTGTCGGGAGGGGTTGGCCCGGGTGGTAGATCCAGGAAACATGGGGCGGCATCATAGAAATCCACCGCATCGGCGGCAAACGCGCATTCACGGCAACCTGTTTCTGCCAGGCGCGGGCCACTCCCGCAAATGCGATTCTCGGCTTGCCGGGAGTGGCGGATGCTTCCATGCTGCGCCCATGAGTGACCCGCAGGAGCCTTACCATCAGCAGCCGCAGTACCAACAGCCGGGGCTGCCCGGCTACTCTCGCGTGCCGGACCCGCCCAGGAAAAAGAAGAAAAAGAAAGGCGGAAAAGGAAAAGCCGGCAAGGAGAGCGGCGGCGAGGCCACAGCGAACATCGGAGCCACGATCGGCATCTGGGTGCTGGGCATCGGCCTGCCGATTCTGCTGGGGTATTTTCTCATCACCAAAGTATTCATGCGGGAGGAGCCGATGGCCAAAAATCCCTTTCCGCCCGCGGAATTGACCCGCGACCAGCAGGCGGCGTGTGAAACCTGGGCCCGTCAACTGGCGCAGGATTTGACCGAGGGCCGCCAGGATGACGTGCACAAGGCGGTGCTCTACGACGCGCTGGTGTACCGCACCCAGGTTGCGTTCAATGCGGGGCGCGACATCCGGTATTTTGTCAGGGATCAGGTGAATGCGCTGATTTCCACCCAGGTGCCGGGCATTTTCAGCCAGGTCCTCATGGGTGCGGACCGCATTCCCACCCAGGTTCTGCGCCTGTCCAAACGGGCCGGTTATCCCTGCGTGACCCTCCGCACCATGCCGAAGGCGGAGCGCCTCCTCTATTACGACCTGCTGGTGCATGCCAGTGGCAACGAATTCAAAATCGTGGATCTCTACGACTGGACGTTCGGCGTCTATGCCAGTGAAGTGGCCCGCCGCACCGTGCTCATCGAAATGCCGACCGATCTCAAAAGCCTCAAGCCGTGGCAGACGGTGTTTGGCGAGGACGTGGATCAGACCGACGTCCTGAAGCTCAAAGGCCTGCTTCAGGAGGACATCCTGCACCGTCCCAGTGCCCTGGACACCATCGACACCCTGGGGGTCACCGCCCGCAAGGCCCCTGACATTTATTCCATGGAACTCAAAGCCCTGGTGAAACTCAACGATGCCGGCACCACCCAGCCGCGGGTGGACCGTTTGACCGCCCTGCTGGAAAATCCTCCGCTTCACGAGGGCCATGAGGTGGTGACAGGCGTGCTGCTCTCCGAAATCCTGCAAAAAGCCGGCAAACTGCCCGAAGCCGAGGCGGCCCTGCGCAAGGCCGGAAAATTGATCGGGGGTGATGCCATGATCCATGTCATCAACGGGCAGCGAAAGCTCGCCGCCGGAGACGTGCCCGGCGCGGACCTCTGCGCTCGCGAAGCCGCCAAGGAAAATCCCAAACTGCCGGAATTGGGCGCCCTGCGTTCGCAAATCGAGGCCAAGAAGGCCCCCAAATAATCTTGCCGGAATGGTCGGTCTGGCAGCCGCGTAGGATGATCAGTGGAAAATGATTTGACCGGTCGGTTTGTTTGGGTTTGAATCGCCGCTCTCCTGCAAAAGTCGATTTCATGCCCCGCCATTCTGACACCAAAGCCCGCCTGATCCACACCGCCGCCGACCTGATCTGGCGGACCAGCTATCATGCCACGGGCGTGGACCGCATCTGTGAGGGGAGCGCGGTGAAAAAGGGAAGCTTTTACCACCATTTTGTTTCCAAGGAGGATTTGGCGATTGCGGCGCTCGAAGCGATGTGGCACGAGGCCAAACCGAAGATGGACGCGATTTTTTCGCCTGCGGTTCCACCGCTGGAGCGACTGTGCCGGATGGCGCGCTGGGACTTGGAATTTCAGGAAAAACGGCTCCAGGAAGCCGGGTGCGTCTGCGGCTGTCCGCTGTTTTCCTTGGGCAGTGAAATCGGCACCCGCGAGTCAAAACTCCGCGCCAAAGTGGAGGAGCTGCTGGACACTCAATTGCGCTATCTGGAAAGCGCCATCCGGGATGCCCATGCCGCCGGGGAAATCGATGCTCCGGCCCCTGCAAGGAAGGCGCGGATTTTGCAGGACTACATCGAAGGCACCCATACCCGGGCCCGCATTTTCAACACGCTGCAGCCGATTTGTGAAATCGAATCCGGCATCCTGGAAATTCTCGGAGTCCAGGTGGCGGTGGCTTGATTTTTGTCGAAAATGCTACCAACCAGTCAACTTTAATCTTCGTAACTTCGTTTGCTCCTGCCATGAAACTCTCTGCGCTTCCCGTCCTTGCCACTGCCGCTTCGTTTGCAGTTCTGCTTACCGCCTGCCATCGCTCGCAGGGGGGAGGGGGAGCGCCGATGATGCCGGCAGCCGTCACCATGAATGTGGTGGAGGAAAAGCCGGTGGTGGAATGGCAGGAATTCACCGGACGGGTGGCCGCGGTGGAAACCGTTGAACTGCGCCCGCGGATTGCCGGAATGGTGCAGGAGGTGCGGTTCCAGGCGGGCAGCATCGTGGCCAAAGATGCGGTGTTGTTTGTACTCGACAAGGAACCCCTGCTGGCCAAGACGGAGGTGGCGCGCAGCGAGCTGAAGCGTGCGGAAGCGGCGGCGTTTTCCGCCCAGCGGGAATTCGACCGTGCGCCGGCCCTGCTTGCGGCCAAGGCCATCTCCCCGGAGCAGTCGGAAGGCCGGGAAAGCCTGCACCTGCAGGCCCAAGCCGCGCTGGCCGCAGCCCGGGCCGCACTGCGTTCCGCGGAAATTGATCTCGGTTACTGCGAAGTCACCGCACCCATTGCCGGACGGGTGAGCCGCGCCCTGGTCACTACCGGCAACACGGTGAGTCAAAGCACGCAGTTGACCACCCTGGTGTCGGTGGATCCGATGCATGTCTATGCCGCGGTCGATGAAAGTTCCCTGCTGAAATACCAGGCGCTGGTCAGGGCTGGGAAGACCCTGAAGGACGACAAGGGGCGCGTCCCGGTGGAACTCCAGCTCAGCGGGGAAGACGGCTTTCCGCACCGCGGCTGGGTGGAGTCCCTCGACAACCGGCTCGACCCCGCCACCGGCAGCATGGCAGTGCGGGCGGAGTTTTCCAACGCCGACGGATTGCTGACACCCGGCTTGTTCGCCCGCATTCGGCTTCCGATGACCGGGCAGTATTCCGCACCCGCCATTGATCCGACGGCGGTGCGCACGGATCTCGGACGCTCCTATGTGATGATGGTCGATGAAAAGAGCCTGGCGCAGTACCGCTCGGTGGTGCTGGGGCCGATCATTGATGGCCGACGCATCATTCGCGAGGGGTTGAAGGCCGGGGAGAAAATCATCGTCAATGGCGGTGCCAGGGTGCACCAGCCCGGGCAGCCCGTAACTCCGGCGGAACCCGCCGCGCCGAAGGCAGCCGCCGCGGCTGCCAAATCCTAACTCCATGATCGGCTGCATTCCCTGAATCCGTGAAGACGCTTTCCCATTTTTTCATCACCCGGCCCATTTTCGCCGGGGTGCTGTCCATGCTCATTTTCCTGCTGGGCGCCATTTCGCTCTGGCGTCTGCCGGTGAGCGAGTATCCGGAAGTCACCCCGCCCACGGTCATCGTCACCGCCACTTATCCCGGTGCCAATCCAAAAACGATTGCGGAAACCGTTGCCTCGCCGTTGGAACAGATCATCAACGGGGTGGAAAACATGCTCTACATGTCCTCGCAGAGCACCTCCAACGGGACGATGACCCTGACGGTGACGTTCAAGGTCGGAACGAACATCGACATGGCCCAGGTGCAGGTGCAGAACCGCGTTTCCCAGGCGCTGCCGAAGCTGCCGGAGGAAGTGCGACGCTTCGGCGTGACCACGGTGAAATCCTCGCCAGACCTGACCATGGTGGTGCATTTGTTTTCACCCAACGGGCGCTACGACGCGCTCTATCTGCGGAATTTTGCGAACCTCAACGTGAAGGACGAGCTGGCCAGACTGCCTGGCGTGGGCTCGGTGCAGTTGTTTGGGGGCGGCGACTACGCCATGCGGATCTGGCTGGATCCTGACAAGGCCGCGTCCATGGGAGTGTCCGCCGGGGATGTCGTCAATGCCATCCGCGAACAAAACGTGCAGGTGGCCGCCGGTGCCATCGGCCAGCAGCCGGTTTCCGGCACCGTGCCGTTCGAGCTGGTCATCAATGCCAAGGGGCGCCTGGTGACCGAGGAGGAATTCGGCGCCATCATCGTCAAAACCGGGTCGCACGGGGAGATCACCACGCTTTCAGAGGTGGCCCGCGTGGAGCTGGGGTCCGGCGAATACGCGCTGCGCAGTCTTTTGAACAACCGGGAAGCCGTGGGCATTCCCATCTTCCAGCTTCCCGGGTCCAATGCGTTGGCGCTTTCCCAGTCCGTGCGGCAGCGGATGGCGGAGCTGAAAACGAAATTTCCGGAAGGGATCGACTTCGACGTGGTCTATGACCCGACGGTCTTCGTGAAAAAATCGATCAATGCCGTGGTGGCCACCCTGCTGGAAGCGATCGGCCTGGTGGTGCTGGTGGTGGTGCTGTTTTTGCAGACCTGGCGGGCGTCGATCATTCCGCTGGCCGCGGTGCCGGTGTCACTGGTCGGCACGTTCGCGGTCATGCACCTGCTGGGATTTTCCATCAACAACCTCTCCCTCTTCGGCCTGGTGCTGGCCATCGGCATCGTCGTGGACGACGCCATCGTCGTGGTGGAAAACGTGGAACGAAACATCGCCCTGGGGCTGACCCCGCGCGAAGCCACCGCCCAGGCCATGAAAGAGGTCACCGGGCCCATCATTGCCACCGCGCTGGTGCTGTGCGCCGTGTTCATTCCCACGGCATTCATCAGCGGCCTAACCGGGCAGTTCTACCGGCAGTTTGCCGTCACCATCGCCATCAGCACGGTCATTTCCGCCTTCAATTCCCTGACGCTCAGCCCGGCGCTTTCCGCGCTGCTACTGCGTGACCACCGGGCCAAAAAAGATGTGGTGAGCCGGATTCTGGACCGGCTGCTGGGCTGGATCTTCCGCCCGTTCAACCGCTTTTTTTCCTGGTTTGGCGACCGTTATGTCCGCGTGGTCCGCGTCATCGCCCGGCGGGCGGCGGTGGCTCTGCTGGTGTACGGCGGGCTGGTTTTCCTGACTTGGAAAGCGTTCGAGGTGGTCCCCGGCGGTTTTGTTCCCACGCAGGACAAACAGTATCTGGTCGCCTTTGCCCAGCTTCCGGATGCCGCCTCGCTCGACCGCACCGAGGCCGCCATCCGCAAGCTCACGGACATCGCCCTGAAACAGCCGGGCGTTTCCGGAACGGTGGCCTTTCCCGGTTTGTCCATTCAGGGATTTTCCATGAGTTCGAATGCGGGCATCGTGTTCGTCTCCCTGGACGCATTTGAAAATCGCCGCGGTCCCGGACTCAGCGGAGCGGAAATCGCCGGTGCGCTCAATGCGAAGTTCAGCGCCATTGAGGAAGCCTTCGTCGCCGTCTTCCAGCCGCCTCCGGTCAACGGCCTGGGGACCATTGGCGGATTCAAAATGATGATCACCGACCGGGGCGACCAGGGCTACGAAGCCACCTACGGAGCGGCCATGGCCCTGCTGGGAGCCGCGCATCAGTCCGGCTCCTTCGCCCAGCCGTTCACCGGATATACGGTGAACGTGCCGCAGTTGGAAGCCAGCGTGGATCGCGAAAAGGCCAAGGCACAGGGGGTGCCATTGCAGTCGCTGTATGAAGCACTGCAGGTGAATCTTGGCTCGCTCTATGCGAATGATTTCAACCGTTTCGGGCGCACCTATCAAGTGGTGGTGCAGGCGGAAGCGCAATACCGTGACGACATTTCCGACATCACCCGGCTGAAAGTCCGCAACGCCTCCGGTGCCATGGCACCCATCGGTTCCATGGTCAACGTCCGCGAAGTCAACGGCCCGGACCGGGTCACCCACTACAACGGCTTTCTGGCTGCAGACTTCAACGGCGCGCCGCTGCCGCCGCTCAGTTCCGCCCAGGCGGAGGAAAAAATCGCCTCCCTGGCAAAACAGGTGCTGCCGCCGGGATTCGAAGCCGACTGGACCGACCTGGTCTATCAAAAAGTCATCGCCGGCAACACCGCCATCTACATTTATCCGCTGTGCATCCTGCTGGTCTTCATGGTGCTGGCCGCGCAGTATGAAAGCCTGCGCCTCCCGCTGGCGATCATTCTCATCGTGCCGCTCTGCCTGCTCTTTGCCCTGGCAGGGGTGTTCATTGCCGGCGGCGACAATAACATTTTCACCCAGATCGGGTTCATCGTTCTCATCGGACTGGCCTGCAAGAATGCCATCCTCATTGTGGAATTCGCACGGGAAAAGCAGCATGAGGGAATGAGTCCCGTGGCCGCCGCGCTGGAAGCCTGCCGCCTGCGCCTGCGCCCCATTCTCATGACCAGCATCGCCTTCATCGCCGGGGTGTATCCGCTGGTGGTCAGCCACGGAGCCGGAGCCGAAATGCGCCGCGCCATGGGCAGTGCCGTTTTTGCCGGCATGATCGGAGTCACCTTCCTCGGGCTCTTCCTCACGCCGGTGTTCTACGTCGTGCTCATGAATCTGGGGCGAAAAAAATCGCAAATTGTCCAGCCGGATCCTCCCCCTGCTTCCCTGCCAGAACCTGTCCTTGACCAGCCACTCCAGCCATGAAGACACCACTGCTCCTGCTCCTGACACTTGCTTCCGTGCCCGCGGCGGCCCAGATCGGTCCGGATTTCAAAAAGCCGGAGACCGTCGCACCCAGGCACTACAAGGCGGCTCCGCAGTGGCGCGAGATGCGTCCGCTGGAAACCCTGCCGCGCGGCGCCTGGTGGACCGTTTTCAAGGACAAAACGCTCAACCAACTCCTGGACTCTGCCACCCGGCACAACCAGGAACTGAAGGCTGCCGTTGCCCGATTCGACCAGGCCCGCGCCGCCGCCAGAATTGCCCGCAGCCAGTTTTTTCCCGCCCTCGGCGCAGGGGCCACCGCGCAGCATCAGGGGACCTCCGCGAACATGCCATCCGCGTTTCCCCTCAACGGAGTGCGCTATGAGGGGGCGTCCTTCGACGTGCCCCTGGACCTGACATACGAGATCGACCTCTGGGGAAAAGTGCGCCGCCAGTTTGAAGGAGCCCGCGCGGACGCCGCTGCCGCCGCAGCGGCCATGCAGAGCGTACTGCTGAGCCTCCAGGCCGACGTGGCGCAGAATTACTTCCGGCTGCGGGCCGTCGATGAGGAAATCCTAACGCTCAGAGAGGCCGTCATGTGGCGGGGCAAGGCCCTGGACATCGCCACGGCCAAGGTCAAAGCCGGTGCGGGAAGCGAACTGGAGCAGGCCCAGAGCGAAGCGGAGCTGGCTTCCGCCCGGACCGAGCTGGCCGGACTGCAAACCCAGCGCGACCAGCTTGAAAACGCCATTGCCGTGCTCAGCGGCACGCTGGCGCCGGAATTCCATCTGCAGGCCCGGGAAGGCAGCCAGGGCGCGCCGCCGGAAATTCCCGCCGGACTGCCGAGCGATCTCCTGGAACGGCGGTCCGACGTGGCCCAGGCCGAGCGCCGGCTCGCCTCTGCCAATGCACAGATCGGCGTGGCCAAGGCGTGGTTTTTCCCCTCCATCAAGCTGATTGGCAATGGCGGTTTTTTGAGCGGCGAACTCAGCTCCCTGTTTGTGACGGAGAGCCAGAAATGGGGCATCGGCCCCAGCGTCAGCCTTCCGCTGTTCAGCGGAGGCCGGGGCCGTGCGAATCTGGAGGCGGTGCGCGCCGCGCACGATGAAGCCCTGGCACTTTACCGGCAGAGCGTGCTCACGGCATTTGCGGACGTGGAAAACCAGTTGGCAGCATTGCGGAATTTGAGCGCGCAGTTTGCCTCGCAAACGAAAGCGCGGGCAGCAGCGATGGATGCGGTGAATTTTGCCATGAAACGGTATGAAGCCGGCAGTTCCCCCTACCTGGAAGTGATCGACGCCAGCCGCTCTGCCCTGGCCGCCAAACGCGCGCTGGATCAAATCCGCGGCCAGCGGCTCATCGCCACCGTCGCCCTTGTCAAGGCCTTGGGCGGTGGCTGGAATCAAAGCCTGCCAGTGGAAATTCCAGCCTCCGCACCGGACCCTGACGCAACGTCCGCAACGCCTGCCAAACCCGGCCTGCTGAAGCGCATGTTCGGACGTCGCCACTGAAGCAACCGCGAACATCGCCCGGACGAGGCAGCGCTGGCGAACAAATGCCAGCATGGCCCTCGTGCTCGTCCGCCGGGTTGACCTTGGCGCCATCGTCGCGCTGATTGCTCCACCTGAAGTGAGCGGGGTCCGTCCGGCAAAAATCCGGGCAACTTCCGCCTGCGATTTTATTTGCCTGACACCTCACCCCTTTTATCGTGCCGGTGTCTGGTGACTTCAATGGAGAGTGATGGGTGCCTGGTGGCCCTCGCGGTCTTCAAAACCGTTGTCTGCAAGTGCTCCTTGCAGGGCTTGGTTCGATTCCTTGCCTCTCCGCTCCTTCAAACCCAGCTGCCGCAATGGATTGTTGATCGGGAACAACACTGCCGGGTGCATGGCGCTGACCACGGCTACTTGGCCGCAGCTTTGGCGAGCACTTCTGCCAGGGTGACCTCGGCTCCGCTGCGCCGCTTGCTTTCATCCGCTGCTTCCATGAGCGCATAGATTTCCACGGTTTCGGCCTCGGCGACCGGCGATTTGCCGGTGAGAAAAAATGCGGCAATTTCCTTCACCAGCGGCTCATAACCGTCGAATTTTCCCGCCTGGCCGTCGCCTTTTTCGCCTTTGATCGTGGCGCTGTAGCCCTGGCCTTCCCGGAAGACGCCGGTGCGTCCATCCTTCCAGGTGGCCACGACTTCGATTTTTCCATCGGAGGTGACTCCGCGTTTGACGCGATCCACTCCGGGACCCATGAGCGTCATCAGGGTTTCGACGCCGTGAATGCCATACCAGAACAGGTCGGGATGAGTCGGTTCCAAGTGCGCCGGACTCACGGTTTCCGCATGGAGGACTTTTCCCAGGCTGCCGTTGCGCACTTCCTGGGTTGCCTTGGCGTAGCGGAGTCCGGAGGATGAAAAGACCGGAGCCTTCGCCTCCCGGGCCTCGCGGAAAATGGTCAGCACATCCGCGAGGGAGGCGGCGATGGGCTTGTCGATGAAAACCGGTTTTCCAGCCTTCAGGCAGGGGCGCAGCTGTTCGAGGTGGGGCCGGCCGTCATTGGATTCCAGCAGCACCGCATCCACTTTGCCGAGCAGGGCGTCGATGGAATCGACAATTTCCACGCCTGCGGAGCGCAGTTTTTCCGTGTATTCCGGGACGCGGGAAACACTTTCCTTAATGTCAGGACTGCCTTTTGGATAGGCAGCGACCACCTTGCAGCCGTAATTCGCACCCGCGGGCCGCGGCGTGTTCAGGATCGCCGTAAACTCAATGGCATGGGAAGTGTCCAGGCCGATGATGCCAACCCGCATCGGTTCCGCGGGTGCGGCGGCGGAACGGACTGGCTGGCCCGTCGTGATGGTGGCTAGGAATAACAGAATGGAACGGAGCATGGCGCAACGATGCTCTCATTTGCGCGCTGCGTCTGTAACGAATCTGCGGGAGTCGGCGGGAGGTCCGACGCGGCGGATGCGGTCCGGGAATTTCGCGCTGGGAATTTCAAGGAGTGCCGCTGCGAATCGCCTGTTCGGCCAGATGCAGTGCCTGGGCATTGTTGAATGGCGTGACTGGAGGTGTCGGCGTCGTCCGCAGTGCCTCGATGAGCAGGGGCAGGCAGCGGACCAGATTGTCCACAATGGTGATGGTGGCGGTGCGGGCGGTGCGGGACATGGGGTTCAGGTCCACGGTGATGACCTGTTTGCCGTTTTTGACCAGTGCCTGGCAGCGGTCCCCGTCCTCCAGTGGCACGAAGACAACGTCCGCCGTCCAGATTCCGTCCGGATGCACCCAGCGGCGGTTGTGGTCGATGTGCTCCAGCGCATGGGTTCGGCTGGGCATCAGCACTTCCGGTGCCCCGGCCTCCAGCAGCCTGTCGCGGATGGCGCGCTCCCGGGAATCCGAGGTATGGAAAATGTTCACCTCAAGCGGCGCACCGCATGCGGTGGCCAGCGCAGCCATTTCTTCAGCGGCCAGAGCGCACACGTTGCCGTTGATGGAAAGGACGGGATGCCTGGCGGAGCGCAGCAGTGCCGCGGCGGCGGCGATGGCCTGCTCTGCGAAGCCGTGGGTGCGTTCACCCAGCAGATAGTCGAAGGCCTCGCCGCGGCCATGGGCGATGAGTCCGTGAATGGAGGTCACGCCGCGCTCGACGCCCGCGACGATCCGGTCGCGGGTCATCAGCGAAATGTAACGGGGGTGGGATGTGGGCACCATGTCAGGCGGAGGCATCCGTTCCGGCTTGTCAGGGCAGCGCCCGCCACCGCGCGATTTCCCCTGCCATGTCCGGTGCGGCAAACAGGGCAGTGCCGGCGACGATGGCGTTGGCGCCAGCTTCCAGGGCGGACGGCAGCGTGTGCGCATAAATGCCGCCATCGACCTCGATGTGGAAATTCAATCCGCGTTGTTCCCGGATTTTTTTTGCCGCCCGGACTTTTTCGAGCGTTGCGGGAATCAGTTCCTGTCCGCCAAAGCCGGCGTTGACGGTCATCACCAGGAAGAGGTCGATTTGTCCCAGGAACGGCTCCGCGGCGGAAAAGTCCGTCTGCGCATTGATGGCCAGTCCGCAGGTTAGTCCGGCTTCGCGGATCTGCCGCAGGGTGTGGGCGACATCATGGTCGGCCTCGACATGCACGCTGATGTGGCTGGCGCCGGCCTTGATGAACCGTGCCAGGAAGTGGTCCGGCCGCGTGATCATGAGGTGCACATCCAGCCAGGCTTCTTCGGAGCGGCGGATGGTGGCGACGAAATTTGGACCGAAGGAAATGTTGTCCACGAAGTGACCGTCCATCACGTCGAGGTGCAGCCAGTCGGCACCGCAGCGGATGGCACGGCGGCATTCCTCCGCCAGCCGGCTCCAGTCGGACGCCAGCACCGATGGCGCGATGTAGCGCTTGGAAAAATCGATCATGCCTGGGACTATGGGTGCCGCCCGGTGAAGCGCAATCCCGTTTCGCACTGGCGCCCTAGACGCCTCCGAACCGGCGCTGCCGCCCCTGGAATTCCCGGACCGCTGCAAACAGATCGGCATGGGCAAAATCAGGCCAGAGCTTTTTCAGCACCACGATTTCGGCGTAGCTGATTTGCCAGAGCAGGAAATTGGAAATGCGCAGCTCGCCGCTGGTGCGGATCATCAGGTCGGGATCCGGATAGTAGCGGGTGTAGAGGTGCTTGGAGAACACGTCCGGATCAATCATCGCCGTGTCCAGGTGGCCAGCCTGCACTTCCCGCAACAGGCTGTGGATGCCGTCGATGATTTCTTCCCGCCCGCCGTAATTGAGCGCCAGAATCATGGTCAGGCCGGAGTTGCCGCTGGTCTCCGCAATGGACTGGTGCAGGCGTGCCTGGCAGCGTTCCGGAAGCTGGTGCAGCCGTCCGATCGCCTGCAGCCGCACGTTTTTCTCCATCAGCGTGGGGGTTTTTTCCTTCAGAAATTTTTCCAGCAGGGTCATCAGCGCTGCGACTTCCGTTTTCGGCCGCCGCCAGTTTTCAGTGGAGAAGGCATAGAGGGTCAGGAATTCCACGCTGAGTTGCTGACAGGCTTCCACGCAGTTCACCACGGCATCCGCCCCGGCGCGGTGGCCGCGGGAGCGGATGAGCCCGTGCTGTTTCGCCCAGCGTCCATTGCCGTCCATGATGACGGCAATGTGCCGGGGGATGCCGCCGCGCTTGAGGATGTCGGAGATGTCTTCGTTGCCGCTGGCCATGAGATGCGCCAAAATTCGCCGGGATTGGCCTGTTGTCGTCAAATTTTGCGGATTTGTGACGGTTGCAAGGCAGCCGGAATCATCCATAAAATGCGGCGAATGAATCCGCTCTTCCGTCCCGCCTTTCTTCTGCTGGCTTTTGGCGTTGGTGCCGTGGGCGGATGGCTGATCCGCGGCGCCGGCGTCAAATCGAAGGCGGAACCGCAGCAGATTGTTTCCATGACTGCGCCAACTCAGGCCGCCGATGGCAAGGCAGCGCCGCCATCCGCTGCCGCCCGGACGGAAAACCTGCGGCGGTTGATGCGCCAGATCACTCAGGCTTCCGACGATGCTCCCACGCCGGAATTTTTTGAGTTCATCCGGCGGATTGAACCCTGTTCCGCGGGCGAACTGGTGACGATGCTGGAAACGTATTTTGCGGATGCCGAGGGAATGGGCGGGGAGGGGAAGGATGGCGCTGTGGACTTTTCCGAGGACGGTGCCAGCGCCGTGGTGGGCACTCTGCTGCAGCGGCTCATGGAACTGGATGCCGCCGCCGGGGTGCGGATCATTCTGGCAAACGAGGAACGCGTGGAGGAAGCCGACTGTGGAGGCTGGGTTTTTGCGACCCTGGCACGCAGCAACCGGAGTGCCCTGCGGTCCCTGATGGAGAAGCTCCAGTCTTCGGACCTGCGCGACGGTGCACGCAGCGAATGGATCGATTTGTTGTCGGTGGATGACCCGGCCGAAGCGGTCAACAGTGTGAATGCCTGGCGCACGGGGGATCCTGCCGCAGACGTGGATGAAGCCCACGCGGAACAAATCGGACTTGCCTGGGCGCGCAAAGATCCGGCTGCGGCTGCCGTCGGCGTGCTGACCCTGACCAATGCAGCCGACCGTTCGGCGGCACTGGATGCCGTTCTGGGGCGCTGGATGCATGCAGCACCGGATGCGGCCAGGCAATGGGCGCTGGGACTCAGCGGCGCTCAAGCCGGTGAGGTGCTGGCCAAGGTGCTGTTCAATGACCCTGCCAAAGAAGCCCGGGCCGGGGAGCTTGCCGCGGGATTTTCCGGCCTCCGGGATCCGGGCGAGGGATTTGCCAACTATGTTCCGCTGGCCAGGGAAATCGTCCGGCGTCTTCCTGATCCTGACAAGGCGATGACCTTCATTGACGGCCTGCCCGTTGGCCAAGCCAGGGAGGCGGCCACCGAGGAACTGGCCGGGTCCTGGGTGCGCCAGGACGCCGCGGCCGCGTCTGCATGGATCGCCCGGCTTCCCGACGGCGGAGCGAAAAACGTTGGCATCGAAGCCCTGGTTGATTCCGTGCACGAGGAGGATCCGGCCGGAGCCTTTGCCTGGGCGCAGAAGCACACGGAGGAAAACGCCAGACTTTCCCTGCTGACCACGGCGCTGCACACATGGAACCAGGAGGATCCTTCCGCAGCTGAAGCCGCTTTGGCCACACTGCCCGCAGCGGTCGCCGCCCAGATCCGGAAGCGACTGGAACACCGTCTGGAGGAAGTGTCGCGCCCATGACCCGCTGCCCGTGTCCAGCCTCCGCTGCTTCGGCTTTGCTGACCATGTTCATGGGTTCCTTTTTCCCAGTCTTTCAAGCGGAAGCCACAGATGGAACCGGCACCGCAGCACTGCCCTTTCCGAATCCGTTGATTTGTCAGGACGGCAGCGCCGTGAAGGATCCGGAGGCATGGATGGGCAAGCGGCGACCCGAACTGCTGCGCCTGTTTGAATCCGAAATCTACGGTCGCACCCTGCTGGGCAGACCGGCGAATTTGAAATTTTCAGTGCGTGAGGAACTGCCCTCGACGCGCGGCGGACGGGCCACCCGGCTGCGGGTTGGGGTGTTGTTTGAAGGGCGGGAGGACGGACGGCAGATGGAGCTGCTTGTTTTCCTGCCCAATGACGTGCCCGGGCCGGTGCCGATCCTGCTGGGGCTGAATTTTGATGGCAACCATACGGTGATCGAGGATCCTGACTTGCCGCTGCCGAAGCATTGGGCGCTGGGACTTTTTTCCAACCGGCTGGAAAATCACCGGCCGACGGAGGCCGGACGGGGCGCGCACCGCCACCAGTGGCAGATCGACTACGTGCTGGAGCAGGGGCTGGCAGTGGCCACCGCGGCTTATGGGGAAATTGAACCCGATGAACCCGGCCGCTGGAAGGAAGGGGTGCGCGGCCTGGCCGCGGAGCCCGGTTCCGGCGACTGGGGGAGCATTGGTGCCTGGGCGTGGGGGTTGAGCCGGGCGATGGACTATCTGGAAACCAACCCGCGCATCGATGCCAGGCGCGTGGGCTTGATTGGATTCAGCCGACTTGGCAAAACAGCCCTGTGGGCCGCCGCGCAGGATGAGCGCTTTGCCCTGGTCATTTCCAATGGTTCCGGTGCCGGAGGAGCTGCTCTGAGCAGGCATCTGGCGGGCGAAACGGTGGCCGATCTGACAAAACGCTTTCCTCACTGGTTCGCCGGACGCTTTGCGCATTATGCGGACAACGAGGCAGCCCTGCCCGTGGACCAGCATGAACTGCTTGCCCTGACTGCTCCCAGAGCGCTGCTGGTCACCAGCGCGGAAGCCGACGCCTGGAGTGATCCGGAGGGTGAATTTCTCAGTGTGACCGCGGCGGCACCCGTTTTTGAACTGCTGGGTGCCAAGGTGGCGCTGCCGGCGCAGCGGCCTCCTTGCGGCAAACCGCTGACTGGCCGCCTGGGGTATTTCATTCGGGAAGGAGGACACGACGTGCTGCTGGAGGATTGGAAGGTGATGGTTCCATTTGCCGACAGGCACCTGCCGATGCCCACGCCCTCACCCTATTCCATGGACCGGTATGCTGGACGGCTCGCGGCGCTGCCGGCTGCCGAACGGGACCTCTGGAAAGACTGGCTGGAGCGTTCCGATGACTGGAGGCGCAGAAATGATGCGGCGCTGGCGGACGAGGTGAAGACAGCGGGGCTGGCCGCGCCGCGCATTGCGCCGGAAGGGCGCGATTTCAAATGCGACAACCGGCTGCCGGCGGAATGGTTTCGCTCGGAGGAGGCAAAACGGTTGCAGGCGGCGGTGCTTTCCTATCAACTTCCGTCCGGCGGCTGGTCAAAGGCGGTGGACTACGCTGCCGGTCCGCGTCCCGCCGGCACCCAGTGGACCTCGCAGAGCAGGCCGTCCCGCTATGCCGGAACCTTTGACAACCGCTCCACCACCGCGCAGTTGCGCTTCCTGCTGCGCTGTGAGGCCGCGGAACCGGCGGCGCAAACCCGCAGCGCGATCGAACGCGGGCTGGATTACATTTTCCAGGCGCAGTTCCCCAATGGTGCCTGGCCCCAGTGCTATCCGCTGGAGGGTGCCTACCATGATGCCGTCACGCTGAACGACAACGCGCTGGGCAACATCATGGAACTGCTGGCCTTGGCCGCGTCCGGGGCGGGGGAGTGCCACTGGCTGGACGCGCCCCGCCAGGCAAGGGCCGCGGCCAGCCTGGCCGCTGCCCGCGGGGTGCTGCTGCGCCTCCAGGTGTCATGCGGCGGCAAGCCGACGGTCTGGTGTGCCCAGTATGACCCGTTCACCCTGCAACCGGTGGCGGCCCGCGGGTTTGAGCCTCCTTCGCTGAGCGGGAGCGAAAGTGTCGATGCGGTGCTGGCATTGATGGAAATTCCCAGACCGCCCCATGCCGTGGTCGCGGCCATTGAGGCGGCCCTGGCCTGGTTTGCCGCCCACCGGCTTCCGCCCGGCCCGGACGGAAGGCCGTTCTGGGCGCGCTTCTATGACCTGAACCACCAGCGTCCCATCTTTCCCGGCAAACGCGACGGACGCTGGCACGCCAGCCTGGAGGAATTGAAGCAGTTCAATCCCGTGGGCTACGACTACCTGGTGGACGCACCGGCGGAACTGCTCGGCAAACGGGCGGCGCAATGGAGGAAAAACCTGACCAATGACCGCGGACCCTAGCTGTTTTTCCGCAATCGATTTCCGCAGGTTTCCGCCATGCTGACCGGTTGCCCTTTCCCATGAACTTCCCCCCCTGCACCCGGCCCACGATGCTGTTCTTCGGCGTGACCACCGGCCAGTCATCCAGCAATCGCATTTTTCCGCGCTGGGCGGCCTGTCTGGGTCTGGGTGAATGCGAACTGCGCGGCATGGATTTTCGCCTGCACGATGATCCGCAGCGCTACCGCGAGGCGGTGGATTTCCTGAAAAACGACCCGCTGGCCCTCGGTGCCCTGGTGACCACGCACAAGATGGATCTGTATGCGGCCTGTCAGGATCAGCTCGACGTGGTGGAGCCGCTGTCCGCTTCCATGGGGGAGGTCAGCAGCCTCTGCAAGCGGGACGGGAAACTGCACGCCCGTGCGGTGGACCCGTGGACCGCTGGCGATTCCCTGGCCGCCTTTCTTCCGCCGGGACATTGGATAGAATCCGGCGCGGAGGCGCTGATCCTCGGTGCCGGCGGGTCTGCCATTTCCCTGGCATGGCACCTGTGCCGGGCGGAGCATGGCACCAACCGCCCGGGGCGCATTCACGCGGCCAATCGCAGCCTGCCGCGGCTGGAACATCTGCGGCGGCTCCATGCGGGATGGCGCAGCGGCGTGGAGCTGGTCTGCCATCACGTTGCGCATCCGGAACTGGCGGATGCCCTCGTCCACCGCCTGCCGCCGCATTCCCTCGTGGTCAACGCCACGGGCCTGGGCAAGGACGCTCCGGGATCACCCCTGACCAATGCCGCCCGCTTTCCGCAGCAGGGATTCGCCTGGGACTTCAACTACCGCGGCAGTCTGGTTTTTCTGGAACAGGCCCGCGCCCAGCAGCAGGCTCGGCAGCTTCATCTGGAGGATGGCTGGGTGTTTTTCCTGCACGGCTGGACCCAGGTGATCGGGGATGTGTTCGGCGTCGCCATTCCAGGCCGCGGCCCGGTGTTCGAGGAATTGTCCAGGCTCGCGCTGGAAAACCGCTGAGCAGGCGGTGCCAGTCCTCCTCCGTCCGGTCACTGGAAATGCTGCCAGCCGCCGGGAGGCATTCCATTCTGACATTTCGTGTCGGCAGTGAGCCGTCCGATGCACGTTAGTGGCAGCTTTGGAAATGCCCGTTTCCATTCCGAAACCAGGGCGGCGCAGCGGCGCGGCGGAAGGCAGAACAGCAGTTCGTAGTCCTCGCCGTCGTGCAGGGCCTGGGTCAGGGTGCATCCGCTGCGGCGCGGCACCGCGGACGGAAAAACCTCCCATCCGGTGCCGGAGGCGGCGGCCAGCCGCGGGAGATCTGCCGCGAGGCCGTCGCTCAGGTCCATCATGGCCGTGGGGCGGAAGCGGGCGGCCAGCCAGCGGGCGGCGTCCATTCGCGGGGAGAAATCCAGATGCCAGCCGCGCAGCGAGCCGCCGAGCCGTCCGGTGACGAAAACGAGATCATCCGGCCTGCCGCCGCTGCGTTGGACCAGACAGCGGCGTTCCACCCGCCCCAGCATGGCCACGGAAAGCAGCAGCGGCGCGCCGGGCGGCACCCGCGAGGTTTCACCGCCGACCAGCCCCACTCCGAATTTCCGGCAGGCGGTCTTCAGGCCGGTGTAAATTCCGGAGAGCCTCCGCCAGGGCAGGTCCGCCGGCGCGGCGACGGTGACGACGGCTTCGGTGGGCAGTCCGCCCATGGCCGCGATGTCGCTGATGCACCGGCAGAGTGCTTTCCAGCCGATTTTGCGCGGCGGAGTGTCCGGAAGGAAATGGATGCGTTCGACGATGCAGTCGGTCTTGAAAAGCTGCAGCCAGCGCCGGTCCGCTGTGGCGAGCACGGCGCAGTCATCGCCTGCTCCCGCCACCGTTCCGGGGGAAAGCGGCAGCGCATGGGTCAGGCGGCGGACGATTTCATCCTCGCCGAGGTCCGCGAGGCGGAGGGGCGGTTCATCCTGCGGTGCCATTTGTCAGGAGAATGGAGCATGCCTGGGAGGCATTGAACAGCAGATGCATCAGGATGCTGACCAGGAGGGAGCCCGTCGCCTCGTAGGCCAGGGCGAAGAAGAGTCCTAGGACAAACAGCGAGGGCAGCGTCAGCAGATGGGCGTGCATGACCGCAAAAAGCAGCGAGGAAGCCAGCAGGGCAAACCAGGTGTCGGAAAAGCGCTTCAGGCCGTTGTAAACCATGCCGCGGAAGAGCAGTTCCTCCATGACCGGTGCGCCGACGCAGGCGACCAGCAGGAGCAGCAGCTGTTCGGTGAAGTCCGACGACGTGCGCAGCAGTTGTACCGTTTCCTGCTCCTGGAGGTCCCAGCCGGCGGCCACTCCCCAGGCGTGCACGAGCTGCGCCAGCAGCAGAGCGGCAGTGGCGGCCGGCAGGATCATGACCACCGCAAGGCCGAAGCTCTTGAGCGGTGGATGACGGCCAATGCCAAAAATCTGCACGGGCGAAACGCGGCGTCCCACGCGCAGATAGGCGACGATGAGGAACACCTGCACGGACTGAAGGATCAGGACGGTGACGAGGCCGCTGGTGAGGGATGCGGGATGATTCGATGTCAGAGCAGGCTTCCCGAATGCCGCCTCCGCGCCGGAGGCGAGCAGCAGGCTCATGAAGACCCAGCAGATGCCGAGGGAAAATGCCAGGTCCCGTCCGGAAAAGGAAAAGCCTGCCGGCGCGTCCGGCGCTCCAGCGGTAGCAGCGGAGGCGGTTTTCCGCCGGCGCAGCAGCGCATGGATGGGCAGCCCGAGCAGCAGCATGAGCCATGCCGCGACGGCGACCTCCAGCAGGATGAAAAACTGGTCCTGTTTCACAGTGCGAAGTCGGGCAGCAGCGGCCCGGCAGCAACGCCGTGGCAACCCTGATGGGGCGGTTTCATGGAGGCAGAAAAGGGTAATTCCGGCGGGAGCTTACCGGCAGGCATCACGCCGACAAGCGGGAATGCGAAATTGACGCCGTGCGAAAACTGAAAGAAGGACGCCCTGACCTCACTCTCCAGTCACACCACGCATGTCCTCCTCCACCTATGCCGTCATTCTCGCCGGCGGCAGCGGCCGCCGCTTCTGGCCGCTGAGCCGCGATGCCAAACCGAAACAACTGCTCCATTTGTTTGACGACTCCACCCTGCTCGAACAGACGCTGGAGCGGCTCCGCGGCCTGGTGCCGCAGGAAAACATCCTGATCCTGACAAATCGGGAGCAGGAGGACGCGGTCCGGGCGCTCCTGCCCGGGCATCCCGCCGAAAACATCCTGGCCGAACCCGTCAAGCGGGACACCGCCCCGGCCATCGCCTTGGGCATCGGCTGGGTGGTCCGGCGTGACCCCAATGCCACCATGATGGTGCTGCCCGCAGACCAGCTCATCAAGGACACGGCAGCCTTTCACGCCTGCATGACTTCGGCGGTGGAAGTGGCCAGCCGAACTCCGGCCCTCGTCACCATCGGCATCAAGCCGACCTGGGCCTGTCCGAGTTTTGGTTATGTCGAGCGCGGCCGCCGGGCGTTCATTTCCGGACTGCAGCATCCGACCGCGGTTTACGAGGTGTCCCGCTTTAGGGAAAAACCCAACCCGGACCTGGCCGAGGAGTTTCTGGCCAGGGGAAATTTCAGTTGGAATGCGGGCATGTTTATCTGGAGTCTGCCAACGGTTGTTCATGAACTGACCACGCACTGCCCGCAGCTGATGCACTTTGTGGCGGAAATCCGCCGCACTTCGGACGTGGCGGCCACGATAGCCGCCCAGTTTCCGGAGATGTCGCCCATTTCCATCGACTATGCGCTGATGGAACATGCCACCCGCGTGTTGAACATCGAAGCCACCTTTGACTGGGATGATGTCGGCAGTTGGATTTCGGTGGGCAAATACCTGCCCGCTGACGTGCAGCACAACAGCGCAAACAGCCCGCTGGCGCAGATCGAGTCCACCGGCAACATCGTCTTCACCGAAGCCAATACGCAGGTGGCCCTGCTTGGCGTGCAGGACCTCATTATCGTCCAGACCGGCGATGCCCTGCTCATTGCCGACAAACATTCTGCCGATGCCATCAAAAAACTGGTGGACTTGGTTCCGAAAAATCTCCACTAGCAGCAGGCATGAGCGCAACACGGGCGGTCGGAATCGATTACGGGACGGCACGCATCGGACTGGCCGCCTCGGACGCCCTGGGAGTGCTGGCCCATCCGGTGGAAACTCTGCCGGCCACGCCGCAACTGGAGGCGCTGGAGCGCATTGCAAATCTGGTGTCGGAGCGCCATGCGGAGTTTGTCGTCATCGGCCTGCCCCTGCGCCAGGACGGCACCGAGGGGCGGGCGGCGCAAAAAGTCCAGCGGTTTGCCGCCGCCCTGCGCCCGCTGCTGCCGGACCGCTGCATTGTGCATTTTCAGGATGAATACCGGTCCACGGAGGAGGCGAAATTGCGCCTGCGTGAGTCGGGCAAACGGGAACGGCGCCAGAAACCGGTGATCGACCAGGCGGCCGCAGCGGTCATTTTGCAGGAATTTCTCGACTGGCACAACGGCCCGCGGCTCATCGCCCTGGACGACCAGAGCGCCGGAGAAGGTGCGGACTTGCAGCCATGACAATCCGGGCGGATGGGGCTGGGATGGACATTTCATTTTCCAAATTCGGCGCCAAACTCGGCGGGCCGTGCGGGATTCAGGAACTCATGGACGATCTGGGCACCGCCCTGACCGGCCAGCCTGACATGCGCATGATGGGCGGTGGCAACCCTGCCCACATTCCCGCGGTGCAGGCGGTCTGGCGTCAGCACATGGCGGACATGCTGGCGGATGGCGGCGCTTTTGACCGGATGCTGGCCAATTACGACCCGCCGCGCGGCAATCCGGCATTTCTCAAGGCGCTGGCCGGGTTCCTCAACGCGGAATGCGGGTGGGACATCACGGCGGAGCACCTCGCCGTAACTCCCGGCGGGCAGACGGCGTTCTTCTTTTTGTTCAACATGCTGGCCGGAGAACAGCCCGACGGTAAACGAAAAAAAATCCTGCTCCCGCTGACTCCGGAATACATCGGCTACGAAAACCAGGGACTGGAACCGGACCTGTTCGTGGCCTGCGCGCCGTTGATCGAAGGCACTGGCCCTCACGAATTCAAATACCGGGTGGATTTTGCGGCCGTGTCCGCTGCGTTTCAGGAGCATGCGATTGCCGCCGTCTGCGTTTCGCGTCCCACCAATCCCACCGGCAATGTGCTGACCGACGAGGAAATCCACCAACTCGACGAACTGGCCCGGGCCAACGGAGTGCCCCTGCTGGTGGACAATGCCTACGGCCTGCCGTTTCCGGGGGCGATTTTTGTCGAGGCGAAGCCGGTGTGGAATGAGACGATGATTCTGGGCTTCAGCTTGTCCAAACTGGGACTGCCCGGCACCCGGACGGGCATTGTGGTGGCTCCGCCGCCGATTGCGAAAGCGATCGCGGCCATGACCAGCGTGGTCGGACTGGCCAACACCAACCTGGGACAGGCCCTGGCGCTGCCGCTGCTGCAATCGGGGGAAATGAGCCGGGTCTCCCGTGAACTGATCCGGCCATTCTACGAGGAACGCTCCCTGCTCGCCCGGCAGTGGATCGAATCCGCCTTTGGCAGCGGATTTCCCTATGCCTGGCACAAGAGTGAAGGGGCGTTCTTTCTCTGGCTGCACTTCCCCGACCTCCCCATCCCGACCCGGGAACTCTATCAGCGGCTGAAGGCTCGCAAGGTGCTCATCGTGCCCGGGGAGTATTTCTTCTTCGGCCTGGCGGACGACGACTGGCCGCACCGGCGGCAGTGCCTGCGCATGACGTTTTCCCAGGCTCCGGCCATCGTGCAGGACGGCATCGGCATCATTGCAGATGTTGTCAGGGGATTGTGACCCGCCCTGAAAACAGAACACCCCGGCGCGCAACGGCGGCCGGGGTGGCTGGCAAAGCGGTCTTGATGGTTGGTTGGAAGGTCCTGTCCGGTGCGGCTGCTACTCGGACTTTTTCTCCTTCTTGGGTTCCTCCGTTTTCTTGCCGTCACCGGCCGGACCACCATCGGTTTTGAAGGTTTTGACAATGTAGGTGTCGGCTTGGTCGCCGAGTGACTTCACTGCCTGTTCCTTGGTGATCGATGCATCGGTCGAATTGAATGTGACCTTCTGGCTTTCGCCCTCTGCTTCGATCTTGATGGACTCCTTATCGACTCCCTTCAGTGTTGCAAACGCCTCACGGACGTGCTTTTTGCAGCCTGCTCAGGTGACGCCGGTCATGCCGACAACGTATTTCGTCTTCGCTGCCGTTTCGCTGAACGCGAAACCGGCAAGCAGCGTGACGACCGCCAGGATGGATGCGATGAATTTCATGGATGTCTGTTTTTTCGTGGGTGCGGTGAACCGCCTTGCGCCCGATTCATCGGTCAGGATCCGGCATTTGTCATCTGGCAATTCAACCATTCCTTTCGAATCAATCGGTAGAGCAGAACGAAGGCCCGTCCGCGCACCGAAGCGGGAAAAATTGAGCGGATGCAGACCGGCGCACCCCCGGTATGGGTGGATTGCTTCATGAAAGCCCTGTTCTCCTCCCGTGCCTTCCTCTACCGGCCCGCCTTCCTGGCCTTGTTCACCGCGGATGCCCGGCGCTCGTTTTTTTCGGATCTGGGTGCGGGGGTGACGGTGGGCATCATCGCCCTGCCGCTGGCCATCGGATTTGGCATGGCCTCGGGAGTCGCTCCCGGGCAGGGTTTGTGGACGGCGATCGTCGGTGGATTCATCATTTCGGTTTTCGGCGGCTCCCGGCAGCAGATTGGCGGACCGACCGGAGCATTTGTTCCGGTGCTGGCGGCAGTGGTGGCGGCGCACGGGTATGACGGCCTGGCCCTGGCCACCCTGCTGGCGGGCTTGCTGCTGGTGCTGATGGGGATATTCCGGCTCGGGGCGCTGCTGCGCTACATTCCCTATCCAGTCATTGCCGGGTTCACCAGCGGCATCGCCGTCATCATTTTCCTGGGACAGCTTCCCGAGTTTCTGGGGCTTTCCTTCAAGCGCCCCGGTGATGCCCCGGAACTGGCCTGGGAGGTGGGCAAGCACCTGCGGGAACTCGACTGGACGGCGTGGCCGACCTGGGAGACGCCGGTGGTGGGCGGACTGGGGCTGCTGGTTGTTTTCCTGTGGCCCAGGCTGACCCGCCGGGTGCCGGCGGCCATCGTGGCCGTGGTGGCGACCACGCTGCTGGTGTATTTCCTGCAATGGCCGGTGGCGACCATCGGAACGCGGTTTGGCGGACTGCCCAGCGGGTTTCCGGACTGGCATCTGCCAGCCATCTCGCTGGAAAAACTCCGCGCCCTCGCGGGCAGCGCTTTCACCATTGCCGCCCTCGGTGCCATTGAAAGTCTGCTTTCCGCCACGGTGGCCGACGGCATGGCCGACACCCGGCATGATTCCAACTCCGAACTCATCGGCCAGGGGCTGGCGAATCTGGCGGTGCCGTTTGTGGGGGGGATTGCCGCTACCGGGGCGATCGCCCGCACGGCGGCGAGCATTCGCAGCGGCGGTCGCTCTCCGCTGGCCGGCATGGTGCACGCCGTGGTGCTGCTGGCCTTTGTCCTGTTTGCGGCGCCGCTGGCCCGGTTTATTCCGCTGGCCGGGCTGGCAGCGGTCCTCATGGGGGTGGCGGTGCGCATGGCGGAATGGGACACTTTCAGAGAACTGCGGAGGAGTTCCCGGTCGGATTTCGCCGTGCTGCTCACCACGTTTGTCCTGACCGTGGTGTTCGATCTCACCGTGGGGGTGGCCGTCGGGCTGGTCATCGCCGTGGTGCTGTTTGTCAAACGCATGGAAAACATTTCCCATGTGAAGCTGCTGACCCCCGACACGGATTCCGAATTTGACGGTTCCAACTCGCTGCGCGGCAAGTCGATTCCGGATGGGGTGGTGCTGTTCCGGTTTGAGGGGCCGCTGTTTTTTGCCGCGGTGGAAAAGTTGGAAGCAGCCCTGCGCGCCCACGCGGGAAAACCCCGCCTGGTCATTTTCCGTCTGCGTCACGTTCCCGCCGTCGATGCCACCGCCCTGCATTCCCTGGAGGTGGCCGTGGAAAAAATGCACCGCGACGGCGTCACCATTGTGCTGACCGCCGTGCAGCCGCAGCCGATGAAGGTTTTTTACGAAAGCGGGCTGGCCGAGCGGATCGGACTGGACAACTTCTGCGCCAACCTCGACGAGGCCCTGGTCCGTGCCGGGGTATTGCTCGGCAAATGAACCCGCCGCGTTTGCACTTGCCGATGGCGGGGGAGTGCTTCTAAATCCGGTGCATTGAACCGTCCTCCGCCACCTGTTGTCGCCTGTTATTGTCAGGATTTCCTCAAGCGGGACATGCTGCACATTTACCGGCAGGTGACTTCGCTGCGGAGCTGGCAGCCGGTGGTGATCTGCCAGAAGCGCGAAAATGAATCGCTTTTTCCCTTCAATCCCAAACGGACCACGGTGCTGGAAAAGCCTCCCTGGCGCTGGCTCCGGAGGACCTGGCACCGGCATGTGGTGCGTGGGCCGGTTCCGGTGACCACGGGGCGCGTCATCCGCCTGTTGGAGGAAGTTTACCGGCATGACGCCCGCGTGGTGCATGTGTTTTTCGGCAACATTGCGGTGCAGCTGCTTCCGTTCATCCAGGCCTGTCCAAAACCCGTGGTGGTTTCCTTTCACGGGGCGGATGCGGGAGTGGATGTGGAGCATCCGAAATTCAAGCAGGCCCTGCTGGGCGTCTTTGCCGCGGCGCGACTGGTGCTGGGCCGGTCGCAGTCGCTGTTGACCGAACTGGGAAATCTCGGCTGTCCCGCGGAAAAACTGCGCCTGCAGCGGACCGGGCTGCTGCTGGAGGAATGGCCGTTTGTGGAGCGTCCGTGGCCGGAGAACGGCGAATGGCGCTGGTTACAGGCCGGACGCATGGTCGCCAAAAAAGGCCTGCGCACGACGCTGGCCGTGTTCCGGAACCTGGCTCCGCGCTTCCCTGGCGCGGTGCTGACGCTGGCCGGCGATGGACCGTTGCGCGGAGAAATTGAATCCCTTGTCGCCGCCTGGGGGCTGGCGGGGCGGGTGCATTTCACCGGATTTGTCAACCAGTCCCAACTGCGGGATCTGGCCTATGCTTCACACCTGTTTTTGCATCCCAGTGAAACGCCCGCCGACGGCAATCGTGAAGGCGTGCCCAATGCCATGATCGAAGCCATGGCCAGCGGCCTGCCGGTGCTGGCCACGCAACACGGAGGCATTCCGGAGGCCATCGAGGACGGTGTCAGCGGACTGCTGGCGCCCGAGGGTGACGTTGACACCCTCACCGCGGCGGTCCTGCGGGTCATGACCAGCGTGGAGGAATATCGCCGCCTGGCCGCAGGCGGACGGCATTCCGTGGAGGAGAATTTTGAGCGCAGCCGGGCGACCCGGGCGCTGGAGGCGATCTATGACGAGGCGGGGGGCCCGGCTGCGGCTGGATGAATTCGCTTTCCTGCTGCTTGCCGGTGGTTCACAGTGCCCCTCACCATCAGGCCCTCCCCCATGTTGCGCATCGAACACATCTTCATTTCCAAAGCGCACAACTACTTTGGCCACCACGGACAGCCAGCCGGAACGGAGCCGATGCAGGAAATTGCCGAGGCGCAACTGGTGGCGGGGCGGGGCATTGTCGGCGACCGGTTTTTCGATTACAAGGAGGACTACAAGGGGCAGGTCACCCTGTTTTCGCTGGAGGTTTTTCAGAGCCTGTGCGCGGAATTTGACGTTCGGGACAAGGGTCCGGAAGTCCTCCGCCGAAACGTCATCACCGCGGGCGGGGATCTGAACCGGCTGATCGGTGCGCGATTCGAACTCCAGGGGGTGGAGCTGGAAGTCGTGTGCGAATGTTCACCCTGCTACTGGATGGACCAGGCATTCCATGCCGGAGCCGAGGCCTTCCTGAAAGGACGCGGAGGTGTGAGGGCCAGAATCCTCCGCGGAGGAGTGGTGCGCAGCGGGGCCGCGGGGTGAAGCTTCCGGGAGCATTTTTCCCGGATGCACCGCACCGGATGTGCCATGCTGCGCTCATGCAATACATCCATGTCCGTCCGGCCGTTTCCGCGGATGCCGCTGCCATTTCCGAAATCTACAACCACTACGTGCTGCATTCGACCGCCACCTATCAGGAGCAGCCGGAATCCCTGGCGGAACGTCACGCGTGGATGGAGGCGCATGGTCCGGAACATCCGGTGTTCATCGCCGAACTGAAGGACGACCACGGACGGACCAGGGTGGCCGGATGGGCGTCACTGAACCGGTTCCATGCGCGGTCCGCTTACCGGCACACGGTGGAAAATTCCGTTTACGTCCACCCTGCGCTGCAGCGACGCGGAGCCGGCAGACTGCTGCTGGAACGCCTGATCGAAGCAGGCCGCTGCGCCGGCCACCGGAGCATTGTGGCGCTCATTTCAGCGGATCAGGAGCCTAGCATCCGCCTGCATTTGGCCTGCGGATTCGTGGAAGCCGGGAGGCTGCGTGCGGTGGGCATGAAATTCGACCAATGGCTGGACGTCGTCTATTTTCAGTTGGGACTGTAGGTCTATTCCCCGCTTTCTTCCCGACGCCCTTCCCGTCGCCGGTTGCCAAAAAATTCCAGCAGCAGCGCCCGGCATTCCCCAGCCATCACGCCTGCGGTGACTTCGCTGCGGTGGTTCAGGTTCGGGTGCTGCAGCAGATTGATGAATCCGGCTCCGCCTGCACCGGATTTCTGGTCGCTGCAGCCGAACACCACCCGGCGGATGCGGCAATGCATGATCGCCCCGGCGCACATCACGCACGGCTCCTTGGTGACATAGAGGTCGCAGTCGGTCAGCCGCCAGTCGCCCACCGCGTTTTCCGCCTGGGTCAGCGCCAGCATTTCCGCATGGGCCGTGGCATCCTTGAGCGTCTCCACCTGGTTGAACGCCCGCGCCAGGATCCGGCCTTCCCTAACAACCAATGCCCCAACCGGAACCTCCTCTTTTTCAAATGCCCGTTCCGCTTGTCGCAGCGCCTGGGCCATGAAAAACTGGTCGCTGCCCAGATCAATAAAATCCGCCTCGACGGGGCGGAAGAGGTGCGCGGGGGAGTCATCGGGCTGGGGCATCGGGTGCCATTCAAGCCCGGAATCCGTGGGGTTGCAAAGACCGCATCCGGAAATTCGCAGAAGTGCGCCGGGTCCACCATTCCAGAAAACACCCGCCATCGCGCGAAGGGGTGGTCACCGCGATCGTGGGTTCAGAAAAAAAAGCGAAAAAAGTTGGAAACGTTCTGGCCAAACCCGCGAAGATTGTAGTAGAACGTGAAATTGACCGCCGCCGCCAGGTGCTGGTCATGCTGGAAAGTCCGAGGAATCGGGGGCCGCCAAACTAGTGGGCGCGGCCGCCGGAGCCAGACGCCACCGGATGTGTTGTCCGGAGGCCAGCATGATGCAGCCCTGACGGCGGCGGTCCGCATTTCGGTGCGGAAACACACCGCTTGGTTTCGCCCGAGCAAAAGCTCGGCCGCCGCGCGCATCCTTGGCCTCCGCAAAGGCCCCCCGCCTCGATGCGGAACGGCGCGGTTGCCTCACCGGATCGCCGAACTCGTCTGCACCGCAGGACGCTGGAAAGTCTTGCGCCTCCGCCTGTGAGGGGGGCGCATCGCGGTGCTGGCCGCATCCACTTTGGATATGGTCCCAGCGCGTGCTGCTACGGCAGCGGCGTCACACTCATCCGCAGGAAACGGCGCGGGGTGCCGGGGGCGAGGGGGACGGTGACTTGGTTGATTTCATGACCGGGCCCGGCGCTGAGGGTGGATTCCTGCCATTCGGTGAGCGGGAGCAGCGGCGTCCAGCCGGTGAGGTCGGAGGACTCTTCGACATTCCAGCGGACGAAGGCACCGGTTTGACGGCGGTAGAGGAGCGTCATCGGACCGGTGATCTCCATGGGGCTGTGGCCATCGGAGGCCGTCGGAGTTCGTCCGGTGGCGAATTCCATGAGATTGGTCAGGCCATCGCCGTCGCTGTCTTCGCCTGGCGCGCCGGTGCCGGGGTGGGCGGTCTGCCAGGCGGCGTAGGCGGTGGCGAAGTTCTGATCGCCGGCCAGGGTGGTGGCGTCGGTGACGCTGCCAAAGGCGATCGGCTGGCCGCCTTGCCAGAGGATGGGCTGAAATTCGTAAAGTGTGGCGGCGGCAAGGCTGCCGGCGATCACCTGCTGCGCGGCAGAAGGCTGGGCGGGCGTGACCTCCGTCCAGGTGGCGGGCGGCGAGGCTTTGGCTTTGCGGCGCACGCGGATTTCGCTGCCGACGGGAGGCGAGGGAAAGGCGCTGAAGTCCACCTGCACGGCACCGCTGCTCAGTGCGGTGGCGGTGGCGGTGCTGGCATACAGCGGCATGAGTTCGCGCAGCACGCCGGGAAAGTCCGTTTCCATGGCATCGAGACCGAGGTTTTCGATGGCGCGGTGCATGGAGGCGGGGTGCAGGGCGCTGTAGGCGGAGACAAGGAATCCGGCGGCCCGCAGTTCCTGGAGCGTGGTGGGGTTGAGCGAATCCATTTCGTTGTCGCCAAAGTCAAAGCCATGGACGCCGCGCGCTTTCATGCCATCCACCACCGCCTGCTTCTGGGCGGCGGTGAGTGACGGCCAGGTGGAAATACTGGCGCCGTTGTGCCAGTTGGTCTCGCCCCAGATGCTTTTGGAAGTCGGGAAGACGCTGCGCACTGCGGCAGTCTCGGTGGCATTGTTGTAATTCCAGAACCAGAGGCGTTCGACGGGAAAGCCGGTGGCATCCATGTCCGCTTTGATGCGCGGGGCCAGGCCGGTAATCTTGCAGTCGAGATACAGCACGGCATTTGGATAGGTGTCCCTGACTGCGGCCATGATTTCGCGGAGCGAGGGCGGGGGAGTTCCCGCAAATGCCGGATCGAACCAGGATCCGGCATCGTAGGTCTGGATCTGTGCCAGGGTGAAGGCGGAGGCGTTGCCGGTGCCATTGGTGGTGCGGTTGATGGTGCTGTCGTGCATCGCCACCACGCGGTTGTCAGCGGTGAGTCGGATGTCGATTTCCACGACGTCGGCACCGAGAGCGAAGGCGCCGAGAAACGATGGCAGGGTGTCTTCCGGCATGAAGCCGCCATTGCCACGGTGGCCGATGATGAGCACGTCGCGGTGCGGTTGAAATGGCGCGGGCGGCGCAGCCGGGCCGGGCACATGGGGGCCGCCGGCATGGACGCCGCCCAGTCCGTTGACTTCGGCGTAGTTGAGGCAGCGGCCAACAAAGCGCAGCCCGCTGAGATAGCCCGGCCCGCCGTTGCCAGTGCTGGAGGTCAGCAACAGCACCGCCTCCTCCAGCGCAAATCCGGCACTGACAATGGTGTCGTTCGACCCGATGCTGCCGGTGAAGGTGCCGTCCACATAGACGTGCACCTGACCCTCCGCATTGGCCGAGCGCACCACCAGCGCCACGCGGTGCCAGGTGCCGGGCGTCACCGCGCCATAGGCCAGTGAGGACACCTGCACCGCATCAGCCGCATTCACCGACGCCTCCGCGGCATTCGCATTGGTGATGTTGGCATTGTAGAGCGGGCGGGTGACTCCGCCGGACGGATAGAGCACGTCGAAAATGAGGGTGTAGTTGGATGTCCACCCGTTGTCCACAAAGTTGCCATTGGGCGGGTCATTGCAGGTCAGGCGCAGGCCTTCGCTGCTCAGCGTGTTGGCAAAATGCATCACGTCAGGATCACCGCCCGCAGGCAGCGGCAATCCGAAGCTGGAGGCCTTGCCAAAGTCGATCTTTGACGCCGCCCAGCCGGTGGCGGAGGGATCGTAGTAGGTTAGGATGTCGTCGCCGCTCCAGACCCGCAGGCGGTTGGCGGCATCGTCAAAACGCCAGACGGTGCCCTCGGGCAGGGTTGTTTCCACTACGAGACTCCAGGGAATCTGCACGGTGGAAAAGACGGGATTTGCCGGCGTGAACGTGGCGGTGATGGCATGGCTGCCCAGCGGCAGCACCGTACCGGCGGGCGGAGAGAACGTGAACGCCCCCTGCACGTCGGCCGTGCCACTAAAGGTGGCTGCGCTCAGCGCCGTGCCGGCGGCGATGCGCGGCAGAGGGTTGGAAGTGACCGTGGGGATGTTCGTTTCCTTCACCAGCAGCGTGGTGCTGGCGCTGGCATTGGAATAGGTGGCGGTGTCATCCGGCACAAACGTCACTTGGAGCGAATGCGTGCCGGCCGCGGGCACCGTGCCCGCAGGGGGATTGTAGGTGAACGTTCCCGCGGCGTCGGCCACCGCGTTGAGCTGCGTGCCGCTCAGCGCCGTGCCGGCGACAATGGCGTCCGGTTTCGTCCAGGTGATGACCGGCATGGTCCGTGCGGAGCCTTGATTGAATTCCAGATTATTGATCGCGATGTAAGTGCCGTCGCCGCTGAGTCGCTCCCAACGCAGCATGACTGGCGTGGCGCTGCTGTGCGGCTGGGTCAGGCCGGTGGAGATCACCTGCGCACCGCCCGCCGTGCCGAGGGCGTTGGAGGTGCCGGTGGCCAGCACATTTCCCGCAGCGGCACTGCCGCCATAGACCGTCCACCGAATCTGCACCGGCACTGTCGGCGAGCCATTCCAGACGGTGAAGGCAAAGCCCTTGAGCACCACACCAAGTCCCGCATCGGGCGTGAAGGTGATGTCCACCGGCTGTTGCGCCGAGGCATCGAAATCAATCTGCGCCACCCGCCCCGCACCGGTGGTGGCATTGTCGCCAAACGGCCAGCCCGTGTAGGTCTGGCACCCTGCACCCCACGCCACCGTCACCCCCGGAGTGAAGCCGTCGCCCGCCAGAAAACCAGCATTCACCGCTGAAGCCGCACGGCTGGCATACTGCCCAGCGCCAAACGGATTAGCCACCGCAGACACATTGGCATTGTTGGCGGTGAAATCTTCAAATGTCAGGATGGTCGCAGAGACCGGGGCGGCCGGGACGATCGCAAGTGCCGCCACGGCGGCAAGAACGCTGGCAAAGCGAGGGGTGGATGGCATTTTCATCGTGCAGGTTCTGGAGCCGCGATTCAATGCAGTCCGCTCCAGACTGACAAGGAAAAAGTCAGGGAAAGGCCGGGCGGCAGTTCTGGATGCTGGACGACCAGTGCATCCCTCGGTTCGGGGAAAGCCTCTCTGCGTCTTGGAAAAATTTCAATTCGGGTGTCAGATGAGCGGCATGACCAAGCCGGAGGCTTGCCCGCCGGCAGCCGGTGGTTGAGCAGGGCACGGGCGATACCACCGGCTTCAGGCTGCCATCCCTTCGGGATGATGGGCATGTTGAATGCGCATTGGGAAAAAATGCACGGTGCCAGTGGCTGGGAGAGCCCATCTCGCATCTCCTATCGTCATCCGCAACGGGGTGTTCATCCGCTGAAAATGGGGATTTGCGTATTCATCCGGCAACGCGGGTCATTTTTTCTTGCCAAGGCGGAGGTGATTCCTTAGTTGTTCATGCAATTCTCATCTAAATAATCCAATGCAACCCGCTCTCCTCACCCCGCGTGCCTCCGTTCTCCGGGCGCTCATGCTCACCTTGGGAACCGCCGCCTTCTCCCAGGCGCAGGTCATCCAGTATCAGGCTCCCACCGGCCCCGGCGGCACCTGGAATCTCTATGAGTTCATTCTGGGGACGGACTCCTTTCAGAATGCCCACAATGCCTCCAACGGAGTGGCCAATCCCTTGCCCGGTGAGTCCGCGCTGGGTTACCTGGTGGAGATCGGCAGTGCCTATGAAAACACCGTGGTCAACAACATTTCCTATCGGGGCGATGCCTGGATCGGCTTCACCGACCGTTTCGGCGGGGCACCCGGAGCATCTGAAGGCACCTTTGCCTGGACCAATGGAGCCCCGGTTGGCTACACCAACTGGAATCCCGGCGAACCCAATAATGTCGGCGGTGAAGATGGGGTGCACATCTCCGGAGGTGGAGGATGGAACGATAACAGGAGCGGCTATGGCGCAAATCTGCCAGCAAATGATCCGGGCAACACCGATGAATCCGGTGGTGCGCTGTTCCGCTATGTCAGGGAATACGCCACTGCATCGGCCGCTCCGCTGGCAGGAGTGCGTTCCGCCAGTGCGCTCAGTTTTAACAATTCGGTTACGGGCGGCCTGCCAGCCCCCACCGTTGGCAACTGGAGCGTCCGTGAAGTGCGCGGGTTGATTCAGGGCAATATCTACGAAGCGGTCAACAATGCACTTTCCGGCGGCGGCACTTCCACCCTGGGCCAGGTCCCACGCCTCGACGTGGCCGATCCGGATACCAATGCGGCTGGCGGCGCTTCACTGGCCGGAACCCCGTTGCCCTACCTGACCAATGCTGTGGGGGTGGATGACAACGACATTCTCACGATCGCCAGGAGTCGGGTTTCCGTGCCGAGCAGCGGCGACTGGACGATTCAGGTGCGTTCCGATGATGGCTTTGCGCTGCGGGTGGTTGGGCAGAATTTCACCTCGGTGAACGGCGGCGGTCAGATTGACCCCCTGGATTCCTCCACCATGTATTTTTACGGAGGCACCGGTGATGCCAATACCCGCGGCGTCATCAACCTGGCTGCAGGGGAGTACGACATCGAATTCGTGAACTGGGAAGGCGGCGGCGGTGCCTACTACGAGGTGAGTTCCGCCCAGGGCGTCATCACCAGCCCCGGAGGCGCGCAGTGGCTCGCCATTGGGGACGCTTCCTCGAAGGGGCCTACTCCATTGCTGCTCAATGCGCCCGCCACTGTCCAAACCGCTGCTGAGGGTACCGCCGGAGGAGGCACTGCGAACAATATCGCCGAAGCACGGAACCTCCTGGCCGCGGCCATCGGGGCTAACGCGACCAACAACGGCAGTGCTGCCACCATCGGCATTGGCGATGGACAGGGCATTCCCTTCCCCGCAGGCACCCCGGCGGACGAGTTCGGCATGAAAGTTAGCGGATCGTTCACCCTCGACAACGGCAATGGCACTCCAGGGGAATCCATTCAGCTCACGTTCGGCATGTTCTCGGACGACGGCTCCCAGCTTCGCATCATGGGACAGGATTTCGATCTCGCGACGGACTTTACGGGCGATGGTACCGCCGGGTTGGTGGATGTCGGCGGGGACATGTCGCTCACGGCGGACTATTTCACCGGCAACACCAATGCGTTTGGCCGCATCACCCTCACGGAGGGTTCCTACAACTTCGAATCGTTCATGTATGAAGGCGGCGGCGGGGCTAACCTCTCCATTCTCTGGGCACTGGGCGACAAGACGGGTGTCGGCAATGACGGGTCCTTCCAGCCGTTGGCAACCACTGGGCTGCCGACCAATAACGGCTGGGCGCTGGTGCCGGAACCCGGTTCCGCCCTGCTCGCCCTGCTCGGGGTGACCGTAGTCGGCCTCCGCCGCAGGCGCACCGCCTGAGGTGCAGAATTTGCATCCTGCAAGGATCAGGCCGGGTCGCCCGCAAAACCAGCGGGCAAACCCGGCCTGATTTGTTTCAGAAAATGAATCGACTCCGCGGGAATCTGATCGGCTGGCTGAGGACTCCGTTTCCACTGACTCTCCTGGTTGATCGCCCGCCTTCCGAGCCGCTGCCTTGGCAGGAATGCGGCGAATGTGGCCGGTTCCCAGCTTGCATTTCCGCTGTGCTTCGCTCTCATTTCCACCGATGAAACTAACCTTTTGTGGAGCGGCGGAAACCACCACGGGTTCCCAGCATCTTTTGGAAATCAATGGACGGCGCATTCTGCTGGACTGCGGCCTTTACCAGGGACGGCGGGAGGAGTCCAACCGGCGGAACCGGAATTTTCCTTTCGAACCGGCCTCGCTGGATGCGGTGGTGCTGAGTCACGCTCACATCGACCACAGCGGCAACCTGCCCAATCTGGCGAAGCAAGGTTACAAGGGGAACATTTACTCCACCTTCGCCACCCGTGATCTTTGCCAGATCATGCTGGAGGATTCGGCAAAGATCCAGGAGGGTGACGCCGAATGGCTCAACCGCCATGCGGCAGAAGGTGCGGCTGGCAAGGTGGAGCCGCTCTACAGCCCCAGGGATGCGGAGCGCTGCCTGCGCCAGTTCGTGAATTTCAACTACGAACGACCGATGGTGATCGCCGATGGAGTGACGGCCACCTTCCTTGACGCCGGACACATTCTCGGCAGTGCCCAAGTCGTGCTCGACCTGCATGAGTTCAGCACGGGACGGAAGAAGCGCCTGTTGTTTTCGGGCGATGTGGGCCGTGGGAACAATGAACTGCTGATCGATCCGGTGCCGGCGGAAAACATCGACTACGTCCTCATGGAGTCCACTTACGGCGGAGTGGAGCACGATCTGGCAGCCAATGCCCGCGAGCAGTTGTGCAGCATTCTGCGCGGCGCGCTGCAAAAGCGGGGGAAAGTCATCATTCCCGCCTTTGCCGTGGAACGCACCCAGCAACTGCTGGTCGTGCTCCACGACCTGCTGGAGTCGAACAAAATTCCCGCCGTGCCCATTGTGGTGGACAGTCCGCTGGCGGTCAGTGCCACGGAAATTTTCCGGCTGCACCCCGAATGCTTCAATGCCGGGGTTTATGAAGCCCTGTTCTCCCGCAGCAACCCGTTTGGTTTCGAGGGGCTGCGGCTGGTGCGCAGTTCCACGGAATCCAAAAACCTCAACAAACTCGATGGTCCGTTCATCATCATTTCCGCCAGCGGAATGTGCGAAGCCGGACGCATTTTGCACCACCTGGCCAACAACATCGAGGATGCCCGCACCACCGTGCTTTTTGTCGGCTACTGTGCAGAACACACCCTGGGCTGGAAAATCCGCCAGGGCCACCATCGGGTGAACATTCTGGGCAAATCCTATCCGGTCCGTGCCAGGGTGGAAACGCTCGACTCCTTCTCGGGACACGCCGACCACAGCGAACTGCTGGCCTACTTTGGCCGCATGACTGGCGCCAGGGAGAAGGTGTGGCTGGTGCACGGGGAAAAGGAACGCAGCGAGGCGTTTCGCGACGGACTGGCTGCCGCCCATCCGGACAAGGAAATCAGCGTGGCCAAGCTCGGCACAACCGTGGAATTTTGACCGCTTCGCAGCAAGTCTGGATGCATGAAGCCACCTCCGCCTTCCCCGCTGCCCGCACGGCATTTCTGCATCATCGGCGGCGGCATCATCGGACTGTTCTGCGCATGGCATCTGCTGAAGCGCGGGCACGCCGTCACCGTGCTGGAGCGCGGAAGACTGGGGCATGACAGTTGCGTGCGGGGCAGTGCCGGCATGATTTGTCCGAGCCACTTCGCCCCGCTGGCCTCGCCCGGCATGGTGTCGCTGGGGCTGAAGTGGATGTGGAATCCGGAGAGTCCGTTTTACATCAAGCCGCGGTTAAACCCTGGAATGCTGCGCTGGGGGTGGCGTTTTCTGCGCGCCGCCACGCGGTCCCGCGCCGACCGTGCCGCCTTTGCCCTGCGGGATCTGGGGCTGCTTAGCCGCAGGCTGTTTCTGGAACTCGAACAGGAACTGGGTTCCGAAATGGGGCTGGTGCAGAAGGGACTGTTGATGCTTTACCAGACGGAGGCCGCCGCCCGCGAGGAGGCGCACACCGCAGCGCGGGCCAGGGAACTGGGCATTCCCGTGGAAATCCTGACCAGCGAGGAAATCGCCCGGCTGGATCCGGGCTTGCAGCGCCGCATTCTGGGCGGCGTATATTTCCCGCAGGACTGTCACCTGAATCCCGCGGTCCTGGCTGATAGCCTGGCCCGCCGGATTCGGGAGATGGGTGCGCAGTTTCACTGGCAGGCCGAGGTGACGCACCTCGCGGGCGATTCGCGGAAAATCCACAGAGCCATCACCTCCGCGGGAGCGGAATTTGAAGCGGATGAATTTCTGCTCTGCGGCGGTGTCTGGTCGCCGGAGATTGCCGACCGCCTGGACGTTTCCCTGCCGATGCAGGCTGGCAAGGGATACAGCCTGACCCTGACAAATCCTCCGGCTTGCGGGGAGATTTGCTGCATCCTGGCCGAGGCACGAGTCGCGGTGACGCCCCTGGGTGGAGCGATGCGCTTTGGGGGAACCATGGAGTTTTCTGGAACGAATCCGGACATCAATCCGCGCCGCGTGCAAGGCATCATCAAAAGTGCGGCGCGCTATTTCCCCCAGTTTGCAACGGAGCATTTCGGCGGTGTGACTGCCTGGAGCGGACTGCGTCCGTGTTCTCCGGACGGGCTTCCCTACATCGGACGTTTTCGCAATTACGAAAACCTCTCCACCGCCACTGGTCATGCCATGCTGGGACTCAGCCTTGGCCCGGCCACCGGCTGGCTCATCGCGGAACTGCTTTCCGGGAACCATCCGCCGGAGGCTTCGCCATTGGTTGACCCGGACCGGTTTTTGTAAGGGCGCGGTCAGCCTCTGGGTTCAAACTGAATCCAGTCCAGATTCATCATGCCGCCGCCGACACCGGGTTTGACGAAGACGACAAAAACCTCACTCCGCGGAACGTCCGCAGGAATGGGGGCGGTCCGTTCCACCCACCGGTCCCAAGCTCCGGTGGGCTTGACCTCGAGTGTCGCGAGGATCCGGCCATCCGGTTTGTCAGAACGAAGTTCAATGACGCCTCCGGTGCCAGCGCTGGCCACCCGGCAGGTCACCGCACCGCATTGCTCCAAGGGAATGTCGGCAAAGCGGGCGAAATGCTGGTGGCCGATGCTTCCAAGCCCTTTTTTGCCACCGGCGTTGCCAAATTTCAAGACCAGGGAGCCGTGGATTTCCGCGGCATCCTCCGCTTCAAATCTTCGGGATCGCAGGGTGCGGGTAGCGCGACCAACAATGGGCGGTGCGACGCCGCATCCGGCATCGGTGAAAGCGGCGTCCAGCACCAGCGCCGAAAGCTCGGGATCCTCAGGGGGCGTCAGCATGCCTTCCAGTGCCCTGGTCAGTCCCGGACCGGATTTTCCTGCTTCCAAGCTGAAAATGTAGCGGACCATCTGGTGCAGTTCGTCCAGGCTGTGCTGCGGGTGGGGCAGCATGGGAATGGGGCTCCAGACATTGGCGGATCCCTGGCGTACCCGGTCCACGCTGACGGCTTCCGCCCCGGCCTGATTTCGGTATTTTTGCGCAATCTCCATCAATGAGGGGCCGACGATTTTTTGTTCCACCGCATGGCAGTTGAAGCAGTCGCTCTGCGTCATCAACGTCAGTCCCGGAGGAATGTCCGTCTTGCTGCCTTTGCGCCACTGGCTGCTGACGAGGGTGCGCACCGCGAAGGCGTCGGCATGGGCGGTGGAATCTCCGTCCTCGGCATCCTGCACGCGCACCTTCCAAGCGACCGGACGCCCGGGAGTGAAAAAATCGCCCTCCCGTGGTGCAACAAATTCCACTTGTGGCGGAGAGTTGCCCACGGTGACCGGTGCGGTGACGCTGGCCACGCCGCCTTTGTCATCGCGGACCTTCAGTTCAACGGTGTAGGTGCCGGGCTGGGTCAGCACGGCCTGATGCGCTGGCGTGGTTGCCAGCAATTGGTCCCCGGGATGCAGCCGCCACTCAAAGGTGAGGGGATCGCCATCGCGGTCCGTGGTCCCTTCGCTGCTCAGGCCGACGGTCAGCGGTTCGCGTCCTGCGGTTGGTTTTACGGCGAGTTTGGGCGCCGGAGCAAGGTTTCCCCATTGATAGGAAATGCGCACCAATCTGGCATCGCGGTTCACCCCCCACGTTTCTCCGTAATCCAGCAGGTAGAGCGCCCCGTCATTGCCGAAGGTCATGTCCACCGGACGCTTGATCTGAAAGCGTCCGCTGCCGTCATCATTGCCCAGCGCCACCCGAATGGCCGCGGTGAAGGGCTGCAGTTCCGCCAGTTCTGACCGGGCATTGAGCCGGGCCAGCACCAGGAAGGGGCGCGACCAGTCGTAAACCAGCAGGCAGTTGTCGAAGTATTCGGGAAAACCTCCGGTGGTGCGAAAGGATTCCGCAAAATGAAAAACCGGCCCGGCGCAGGCGGTGCGTCCGCCGGCCCCGAGCAGAGGAAACCGGTCGCTGGGGCTGCTGGGATACCAGATGAGCGGTGCCACGACGGGCGGTAGTTCTTTGGCGCCGGTATTGTTAGGACTGGCATTGATCGGCTTTTGCGGATCGAAAACCGCACCGGGGGTGCGGGTGGCAAAATCGAAATCGTGGTAGGATTCATTTCCCCGGACATAGGGCCAGCCGAAGTTTCCGGGACGGCGGATTTGATTGACCGTGTCATACCCACGCGGTCCGCGATCTTTGTTCGGTCCTCCGGCGTCCGGTCCGACGTCGCCCGTGTAAACGATGCCGGTCCGGGCATCGATGGAAAAGCGCCACGGGTTGCGCAGCCCCATGGCAAAAATTTCCGGCCGGGTGAGCGCAGTGCCGGAGGGGAAGAGATTGCCCTCCGGAATGGTGTAGCCGCCTGCTTCCGTGGGCCGGATGCGCAGGATTTTCCCACGAAGATCGTTGGTGTTGCCGGAGGATTTTTGGGCGTCCCACGGACCGCGGTTCGACCGTTCATCGAGCGGCGCATAACTGTCGGAATCGCCGAAGGGATGGGTGTTGTCGCCGGTGGAAATGTAGAGGCACCCGTCCGGACCGAAACGCAGGGTGCCAGCATGGTGGCAGCATTCCTGGCGCTGCTCCTCCCATTTCAGCAGGTCCTTGCGGCTCGCCAAAACCATGCGGTTTTCGGAAATGACAAAGCGGCTCAGGATTTGGCCGGGATAGTCTTTGGGGGAATGGAGCAGGTAGATCCAGTGGTTTTCGGAAAATCCGGGGTCAAGCGTCATCCCAAGCAGGCCGTTTTCGTTGGCGGTCGTCACCTCGATGGCACCGACTTCCTGCACTTTGCGGGTGTCCGGCAGGAAGACGCAGATTTTCCCTTCGATTTGGGAAAAGAAAATGCGTCCGTCGTCGAGGCGAAACAAATGCATCGGCTGCGGCATTCCTTCCGCAAGCACTTCGACCTGGAAGCGGAAATCCGGCGGCGGTGCGGCAGCAGCAGCACAAAGCGGGAGGAGGGCGGGCAGGAGCCAACGAAGACGCATCGCTGCGTGCGTAGCACACCCGCGGATGGCATGCATCCGGTTCGGGTTCCGCAATGGCGGTTTTTTCCAATCGGTCCGGGAACCAATGCTGCCTGTTGTCCAGCCTTCAGATGCCCTTGCCACTGGGGCCCCGACGTACGAGGCGCAGGCTGTCGAGGCGGAGATGTGGCCTGGTCATCAGCTTTTTCAATTCGACGATCTGCGTTTCGATGCGGGCGATTTCCGCCTTGCGGCGGGCTGTCTGCGGGAGGCGGTGCAACCGGGAAATTTCCGAATTGAGAATCTGCTCAGTCTGGTGGCTCGCCTTGGCGGCCAACTCCTGCGCCTTGACTTCGGCGCGCTGCACCAGATTGCGCAGCATGCCCGGCACGAGGCTGTGCAGGGGGCGCGCATTGTTGCGCAGCCATTCCCGGCGGCCATTGCGGACGTTTTTATTCAGCAGCTCGGTGGTGTAAATGCCGCTGAGATCTTCCAGCTCGTGGGAGACCACCACGCGCACCGGAGTCGGCGGCATGTAGCGCTCAGCCTGCAGGGCGGGCGGGGCCGCCGCAGGCTCGGACAAAAAGATGCCTTCCAGCAGGACGATCTGCGCGCGTTCATCTTCCCAAACGACGTAGGCGGTATTGCCGATGGCAGTTGCCAGCAGGCGTTCCGTAGCGCTGGCCACCAGCGGATGATCCCAGGTGAGCAGTTGGCTCGACTCATTGGCCAAGGCGACTTTGCGATTGAAGACCAGGGTCAAACCGTCCTTGGGCACATCTTCCAGCCGGTGGGTGGCCTCGGGGTTCCACTTCACGGTGCTCTGGCGGGACTCTTTGCTTTCGACCACCATGCCGCATTGTTCCAGCACGCGGTTGACGAAAATGTCCAGTGAGGCATCGTCGTCGCTGCTGGTCATGCGGTGATGCGCCTGGTCAGCATACGAAGGTCGGCACGAGGCGGTTTCCAGCAGCAAATCCCGGTGTTTTTCGATTTTTTTCGCTGCAGCCTCGCAGGCGGACAGGGTCTTTTTGGCCAAAGCCTTCATCTCCGCCTCCAGGGCCGGATTGTGACGGACTCCGATGCGTTTGGCGATGTCGAGTGCGGTTTTGAAATGCTCGGCCACGACGGCGTCCTGAGCAGAGGAGGAGTGAGTCAAGGCCAGTAGGCCGTCAGCCAGCCACCTGCCCAGCAGCTCCTGCGGAGTGTCCGCCACATACGGCAGGAGAATTTTGACCGGCGTCGGATCGCCTGACAGGTCCAGCAGGGCGGAACCGAGCCGCGCTTCCACCAGCGTGTGGGGCGTGTCCCAGAGCACCAAAAAATCCACCCCGGAAAACCCGCGTCCGCAGGTGTCTTCCAGACCGACCACCATCGCAGCAAAATCCGCCGGCAGCCCCGCACGCTCTTCGTCCGTGATGAGGGCGATTTTGTCCGGCACTTTTTTTGCCAGGGCTTTGGCCGCAGCCATGGCGCGGCCCCTGTTGGCACACACGACCAGCGCCTTCGGCGGGGGCGGGGGTGGAGGAGGGGGCGGTTCCGTGGATTTCGGCAGTGCGGGCACCGGGGCCGGCTGGATGGGTGGGGAAATGATGTCCGCAAGCCAGAGGGCTGCCGGAGCGTCAACGGCACTGGGATGGGTCTTGGTTTTTCCGGTGGCGGGTTCTTCCTTGCCCAGGTGTTTGAATTCCTCCCGCAGATGGTCACGGGTTTCGGGTTTTGCTTCCAGTTTCACCCATTCCAGAGTGCGCCGGGTGAGCCGGCTCTGCAGGCTGTGGTGCGTGTTCCGGAAAACGGACCGGCCACATTCCTGGGAATCGAGCAGATACTCGACAAGCTGATCGCGGGCATGCTCGCGGTCGTCTTTCCAAGCCTTGATGCATTCCTTGATCTTCGGGTCGCCGGCGGCCAGGGGTTTGAGCGTTGCTTCGGTTTCCCGGTCGATGTCCTTCGCCGTTGCGGACTTGATGACTGCGGCGGCCAGTGGCTCCAGGTCCTTGCGGTGTTTGTGGTAGCGCCGCAGGCTGGAAAATTCCTCGGAATCCAGGAGCCGGATGGCTCCTTCGTGATTGGCCAAATCCAGTTCCGGTCCGTTGGCGCTGAGGAGAATGAGGCTCTTGGCCGCCTCCGCCGCATGGTCCACCGCCTTGTAAGCCGGACTCGCGCTGGTTTCAGACCATTCCAAGGTTTCCACCCCGTCCACCACCAGCACGTCAAACTCGGCATCCGCAGCCTGGTGGGAGGGTTTGGATTTGAAGCTCTCCAGGGAACACGACAGCCAATTCCCCTTCTCCAGAAAGGGATTTGCGGCCTCTGCTCCTGCCTTGGCCTTTTTGGCGGTGGTCTTTTTTGCGGGCTTGGCGGAGCCGGCCAGATCTTTCTCGGAAAGTCGCGTGAAGGCGAATCCAAAGCGGCGGGTCAGTTCCGTTTCCGTCCACTCCAGCAGCCGCTCCGGTGCCACCAACAGCACGCGGTTGGCATGTCCGGCAACCTGCAGTCGCTGCAGAATCAACCCCGCCTCAACCCGTCTGCCCAGTCCCGCTTCGTCCGCCAGGAGCACCCGGGGGTGCATGGACCGCGTGGCCTGAGTGGCCACATAGAGCTGATGCGCTGCGGGATGAAACCGGCCCCCCAGCAGGCCCCGCAGGGGTGAACGGTAAGTCTTGAATCGCCGGTAGAGCGCCCGATGCCGCAGGTTGTAGATTCCCTTGTCGTCCACCTGGCCATTGAGCAGGCGGTCCATCGGTTTGCTGAATGTCAGTGAGTCCGACAGCCGACTTTCGTCGATTTTCTTGCCTTTGCTCAGGTAGGTCACCAGCCCGTTTTTTTCCGTAAGGTCTTCAACCACAAACGACTTTCCGTCCTGGGTTTTCAGGATGTCCCCGACCGAAAAACGCACCCTGGTCAGCGGGGGCGACTCGATGGTATAAACCCGTGTCGTCTCGGTGGACGGAAATACGATGCTGACTTTGTCGGGTTCAGATTTGATGACCAAACCGAGGCCAAGTTCTGGTTCTGTTTGACTTAGCCAGCGCTGTCCGGGGACGAATCGATTCATTCTCTAGTTGGAATTGCTTGAAACTGAAAGATGTAGATGCATCGGTTCAAAGAATCAAGAATTTGGTGAGGTTTCCGTGAATTGGCTCCAATTGTTTTACTATCAAGTGTTTATTTCGTTAATTTTTCCTGAATTTCGAGCGAAATTGTATTTTTTGAGAATGCGAAACCCTGGCGAATGCGCGTGATTTTGAATCCATTGGGCCGAATGAGGAGTGTTTTGGGGATTCCCCCGCGGTGAACGCAGCCGGAATGTGGCATTTGCCGAGTGGACCCGGCGGTTTTGCCGATGAGGAACCTCCGGCTGCTGAGATCATTGGTCGCATGGACCGCGGTGGAAGGAGCGGGGGATTTGGAGTCGGTGGCAGGGCGGGGGAGTTTGTGAAAAATTTCACAAATAGGGCTTGCGAAACCGAGGGACTCTCGTTATCTCCCTCGCCTCTGCTCCCCGGCAATCGATGTAAATTGCGGCGGCTGCCGCTTGGTGCCTTGAGCCCAGAGCCTGGAAGAGCAGACTGCCCACCACCGCAACCCGAACCCGAACTCCTTTGCTATTTCCATGAGCACCATTCTGCAGGATATTGAATCCCAAATCGCCGGTTTAAAGACCGCTGTGACAAAAACCAACGTGGGCGTGGTCCGCGAAGTGGGCGACGGCGTGGCGAAAGTCGAAGGGCTTTCCGATGTCAAGCTCAACGAAATGATCGACTTTGGCGGCGGTCTCTTTGGCTTGGCGCTCAACCTGGAAGAGACCGAGGTCGGCTGCGTGCTCCTGGGTTCCGGGGAAAATGTGAAGTCCGGCCAGGAAGTGCGAACCACGGGACGCCTGCTCTCCGTGCCGGTCGGCAAGGGCCTGCTGGGCCGCGTGGTCAATACCCTGGGCGAGCCGCTGGATGGCAAGGGCCCGGTGAAGAGCGAGGTTTCCTATCCCATTGAAAAGATTGCGCCGGGCATCATTACGCGGAAATCCGTGAACCAGCCGGTGCAGACCGGCATCATGGCCATTGACGCGATGATTCCGATCGGACGCGGCCAGCGGGAGCTGATCATCGGCGACCGCGCCACCGGCAAGACCACCATTGCCGTGGATACGATCATCTCTCAGGCCAAGCAGAACAAGCTGGCCGAACAGGGCAAAATCAAGGACCACCGCCCGCTCTACTGCATTTACGTGGCGGTGGGACAGAAGCAGTCGAACGTGGCTCGGGTGGTGTCCACGCTGGAAGCCGCTGGGGCGCTGGAATACACCTGCATCGTCAGTGCCTCCGCCTCCGACACTGCCACCAACCAGTACCTCGCACCCTATGCCGGATGTTCCATTGGCGAATGGTTCATGGACAATGGCATGGATGCGCTGATCGTGTTTGACGACCTTTCCAAGCACGCCGTGGCCTACCGCCAGGTGTCGCTGGTCTTGAAGCGTCCGTCCGGACGCGAAGCCTATCCGGGGGATGTCTTCTACCTCCACAGCCGCCTGCTGGAACGCTCCGCCCGGGTCTCCGAACAATACGGCGGCGGTTCCTTGACCGCGTTGCCAGTCATCGAAACCCAGGCCGGCGACGTTTCCGCCTACATTCCCACCAACGTCATCTCCATCACCGACGGCCAGATTTATCTGGAAACCGACTTGTTCTATCAAGGCGTGCGTCCGGCCATTTCCGTTGGTCTTTCCGTGTCCCGTGTCGGTTCCGCTGCCCAGACCAAGGCGATCAAAAAAGTCGCCGGCACCACCAAACTCGACCTTGCCCAGTTTCGGGAACTCGCGGCCTTTGCCCAGTTCGGATCCGACCTGGATGCCGCCACCAAGGCGAAACTGGACCGCGGAGCCCGTATCGTGGAACTCTTCAAGCAGCAGCAGTATCTCCCCAAGACCCTCGGCATTGAAGTCGTGTCCCTTTACGCCATGCAGAAGGGCTATTTCGATGATGTTCCGGTGGACCGCATCCGCGAATGTCAGGCCAGCCTGGAGGAATACCTCAACACCCGAAAGGAAGCGCTCGTGGACCGGATCAACAACGAGAAAACCCTCGATAACGTCGAAGGCGACATCAAACAGGCACTCGAAGACTTCAAGGGGAGCTGGAAATAGCCGACCGACTCCATTCGCGTTCAGAATGAGCCGCATGATCAAGCCGGAGGCTTGCCAGCCGGCTAAAGGCGGCGATCCCTCCGGGATATTGATCTTCTTGATCGCGCAGTGGAATCAGCCACCGCTGCTTTGTCACAAAACCCGCGGCACGGTGCTGCGGGTTTTGTTTTGACGTGAATATGCCGCCGTGATTTGCCAGACACGGCAATGGAATTCACGCGACGGACAGCACCCATCACCAGACACATCGAGCGAAATTCAGAGTCGTGAAAATCCGCAACCGGATGGCAGGGCGGGAAGCAGCGTTGGATCGCCAATGCCTCAGGCCCGGCGGCGGCGGAAGGCCGCAAATCCCGCGATGGCCAGCATGGCGCAGGTGGACGATTCCGGAACCGCTGCAGCGGTGGCGCTCAGAATCTCCCAGCGCAACCCGGCGGGATTGTTGCTCGCTCCGCCATTCTCCACCTGGAAGGTCAGGTAGTTGATGCCGGGGAGAAACGTGTCCCCATCGCCGGGGGAAATGCTGAAGTCACTCCAAGCGGAGAAACCGCCCACCTGGGCATTTCCGGTGGGATTGCCGTTGAGAAAGATGTCGTGCCCGACATCGTCCGCCGTCCAGCGGCCGAAGATGTGAGCGGTGGCGGGATCGAGACCGGTGAGATCGAAGGGAATGGAGATCCACGCCGTGCCTGGGGGCGCATTGACGTCATTGGGTGCCAGCGAGAGCCAGGCGGAATCTGAGTTGGGCGCAACCCACGGCGGGCTGGGAATGATGCCGGCTCCGGCCGCGTAAACCGGATTGGGACCAGGGTAGCTCAGCGAAGCCGCCCACCCGCCCGGGGAAGCCGAACCGTTGGGCAGGGAGGTTCCCTCCGGGAATCCCACACCGGAGTTCATGAGACCGGGTATCGGCACCTGGCCGACTGCCCCACTGCGGGCCTGGCCGAATTCCACGCGCAGTCCGGTGCAGCAGCCGCCAGCATCCGGCACGGTGAAGTCAATGGTGTTCAGACCATTGGTTAGTCAGCGCTGGATGGCAAAGTCACTCCACGCGGTGAAACCGCTGCCGTTGGTGATGCCGGAAGCCACGCCATTGACCGTGATCGTTGCGCCGGGGTCATCGGAAGCCCAGCGTCCCCGCAAGTACACTTGGGAAGGGTCCACCCCTGCCGGAACGGTAAACGTGGTGCGGTAGATGTAGCTGCCGGCGTTGCCGTTGGCATTGGTGGTCGGTGCGATCCAGCGTGAGGTGGGTCCGGCAGCAATGTCGAGCCAGGGAGGTACGGGGAAGGCCCCATGATCAAGCACCACAGGGGTGGGGCCGCCGCTGGGCGGCACGCCGACCCAGGCGAAGTGCGGGTCCGCCCCTCCGGTTCCGAGGGGGACGCCACCCGCATCCACGCCGGTATTGAACGGGGTCGTTAGCGTGACGATCGTGGCTTGGGCTGGAACGGTGATTGCCACGGCGGCGAGGGACAGGAGCAGGCGGTTCATGGTGCGTGAATGTGTGTGGAAAACAGGATGACGAGTCGTTCTCGTTTCGCCTATTCCGCGTTTGTGTAGGAAGGTGACTGTTCCGGTTCTCGAAGCACAGGGCGAAAAGTGAAAAGTGAAACAATGAAGCGGACCAATACTTGGAAGCGCAGCGATGACATTCTTGTGTCTTCGACCTGGTATGATTTTGCCGGCAATGCGACCGAGGAAACCGATGCCGCGGACACGGTGACCTGTCGGGAATATGACAATGCGGACCGGGTGGTGACGCTCCTGGAAAATTGCCAGTGTGAGAGCAGTTCGTCGAGTTCCTCGGCGGCGGATGTGAACCGCACGACCCGGTATGAATACACCGACGACAGCCTGCTTGCCAAACTCCTGTGCGAGAACGCCAGCACCGGCCTGCAGGTGACGGAATGGGAATACGGGGTGAGCCAGGCCACGGGATCGGAACTGGCGA
>JAGNEJ010000098.1 GCA_018003315.1 Verrucomicrobiales bacterium | reverse complement strand
GCATCGTTTGCTCAAGCGAGAGGCCACCTGCCACATGCATCAGGATGAGACGCAGCCACATCTCGGCATTCGCCCTGCCCGTAGTGCGTCTGATGAACCCACAACACTTGGCGGATGCCTCCAGATCCTCCGCCAGCCAGCCACGCAAAATGGCCCATTCTTCGGGTAGTGCGTCGTCGCTCATGCGCAAACAGTCCCAATGCCTTCCCAAATGTCAAGACTTTTAGGTTAATGCTTATGGGGTGTGCCCCCCGGCTTTCCGACAGGCACAAGGCGGGCGGGAACATCGGCGGCGGTAAGCTCGTTGATGAAAGCGGAATCCATCTGGCTGGCGGCAATGCGCCGCTCCGCTTCGGACAGCCGCAGTTCCGCGCCGCCGGTGCGCCAGAGAATCACGGAAACCAAAACGAGGGATGCGAGGACGCCGCCCCCCAGCTCGAAAACCGAACGACGGCTTTTCACAAGGCGACGGGAGCGGAACGGAGTTTCAACAAATCGCAAGGACAGCCAGGCGAGCGGAAAAGAGGCCAGGACGAGACCCAACTGAATCCACCACGTTTTTGCTGGCAAACCGAGGTATTTTTGAAAGGCGAAAAGCGGCCAGTGCCACAGATAAAGCGAGTAGGACAACAAACCGATCCAGACCAAAGGACGGGAAGCGAGCAATCGGAAGACGATGTCCCGATGTCCGGGTGTCCGGGTGTCCCGGTTCGATCCGGCCCAGATCAAGAGTGCCGCGCCTACAACAGGTGGGAGGGCGCTGATGCCGGGAAAGCGGATCCCCGGGGGATATAGGAAGTAGGTGGCCACGATTCCCGCGAGACCGAGCCACGCGGCCGCATGTGCGAGGCGACCCGAGGCACATGGCGGAAGAAAAACGAGGAGCGAACCCATCCCCAACTCCCACGCGCGGAAAGGAAGCAGGAAGAAGGCGGTCGGAGGATGCCGGTAACTTCCATACACCGAGAGAGCGAAACTGCCGAGAATGCCACCCACCAGCAGCGGGAGAATCCACCCGATTTTCCGGATCCGGAACAAAAGCGCCAGCACCAGCGGAATGACGAGGTAGAACTGCTCTTCGACCGCCAGCGACCAGGTGTGGAGCAAGGGTTTCTGTTCGGCGGCAACGTCAAAATAGCCGCTCTCCAGCCAGAACTTCACATTCGAAGCGCAGGCGACCATTGAGATGACCTGTTTGCCGAGTTCCTCATAGTCCCTCGGTAAAAGTAAAAACCATCCGGCAGCGAGGATGACCGTAACGACCACCGCCAAGGCGGGAAGGATACGCCGGATCCGGCGCTCCCAGAAGTGCAGCATGGAAAAGGTGCCGCGGTCCAGATCCTTGAGGAGCAGGCTGGTGATCAAGAAGCCGGAGATGACAAAGAAGACATCGACGCCCACATAGCCGCCCGGAAAACCGAGCCCGGCGTGGAAAAACAACACCCCGAGCACGGCGATGGCTCGTAGGCCGTCGATATCAGGACGGTATCGCAAGTGAACGGCCGCCGCGTCGTCGGCATTCGGATTGTGTTTGAGATTCTGCATGTTTCGGTTCCCGTGCGTCATGAGATCCACCGTGCCGCAGGCAATCGTGATGGTGGCGGCACGGCAGCGGCGTTTGTAAGCCTGCATTCTCCAGCCCAGGTCGGTCTCGCGAATGCCGGTCGCGGACAGGGCCGCGACTCGGGGTTGATGACAGTGGCTCGCACGGGTGCTGGAGAATTGTCCTGGTTCAGCGTGAATGTCCGAAGACCCGGAATGGGCTAGGCTACAGCCGGTGTGGTTAGTGGTTGGGGTTGGTTGTGGATGGGGGTGATGGTTTGGCGGGCGAGTTTACGGCGGTCGCGGGCGGTTTCGAGCTTTTTGTCGCGGGCGGTGTGGATTTGCTCATGGCGGCCAGCGAGGCGGTCGGCCAAGGTGGTGTAGCCGATGGCCGAGTGCAGCCGCTGCGTGTTGTCGTCGTCGATGAAATCGCCGGTGATGCGCTTGGCGTCTTCGAGTGTCAGCGGGGTTTTGGGTGGATGGCCTGCTCTTTGAGGGTTTTGTGGAAGCGCTGGAGCTTGCCGTTGGACTGGGAATAGCAGGGGCTGGTCATGACGTGGCTGGCCTGCCAGAGTGTCAGGAAGGTCTTGAACTCGCGGCTTTTGAACTGAGCGCCCTGATCGCTGATGAGTCGCGCCCGCGCCAACTCGCTGCTCAAACGCGGCGGCGGCAGCATGGAGCGCGTGGATTCGGAAGCGCTGGAAGGCGTTGTGGCGCCCGCGCCGGATGACGAACTGCTCGCCGTGGACGAGGCGCTGGACAGGCTACGGCGGAGGATCCGGCAGTGGGGGAAATCGTGCGCCTGCGCCACTTCGCGGGCCTGACATGGCCGGAAACAGCGGAACTCACCGGCCTCTCCGAGCGCGAACTCAACTGACAGTAGGCCCTTCGCCCGGGCGTGGCTGCGCGATGCGATGGCGTAGCTCGACTTTCCAAAGTGCGTTCAACCGGCGCGCCGCCGCGCCTCCTCGTGTCGAACCCAGGAAGGTGCGGCAGGAGTTGCTGGCGTGACAGGGTTTACTTTGTCGGGGCTTTGATGTCGTAGCAGAGCAGCAGGTCCTGATCGCGGATGTAGAGCTTGCCGTTGGCCACTACCGGGTGAGCCCATGCGGGCTTGGTGGTGCGGTCTGGCTGGGTGAAACGGCCGCGCTCAAGGTAGTCTTTTGGGCTGGGTTCCATGAGGATGACGTCGCCCTCTTCGGTGCGGTAGTAGATGCGTCCGTCGGCCATGGCAACGGAGCCTTTTCTCACGCGGCGTTTGCCGGAGTCGCGTTCGTTCCAGATGACGTCGCCGGTTTTGAAGTCGAGGCAGACGAGGTAGCCGCCGCCGTTGCCGCCGTTGGCTCCATAGAGGTGCCCATTTGCGACGATGACGCCACCGTGGTGGTTTTCGATGTCGCGGGAAAACCAGAGTTCCTCTGCGGTAATGGTGCCGTCCGTTCCCTTTTTCAATTTCACCGCGCCGCCGCCGGAACCGTAGGCCGAGGCCGCGAAGATGACGCCGTCGTGGTAGAGAGGGGTGGTGCAGGTGATGCCCATGCCATTGGCGGGGCGGTCGTAGCGCCAGAGGAATTTACCATCGGCGGCGGCTACGCCGATGAGAGAGCGCGCGGTGAGCTGGACGTACTGGCGCTGGCCCTCGAAATCGATGGCAATGATGGAGGCGTAGCCCGCTCCCGAGCCGGGGCCGCGGCCACCGAAGCCCCCGCGTCCGCCGCCCCCGCCGAAAGAGGGCTGGGGCAGCACGGCGGTGAGACCGGCGGTGAATTTCTCCTGATTCAAGGCGCCGGACTTATCCGCATCCCACCTGGCATACCAACCGGTGAAAGCTGTTTTAATCTCTTCGCGGGTCAGGGCTCCGTCCTTATCCCCATCCATGGCCGCGAGAAAAGCGGGTGCGGTGGTACGGCTGCCGCGGCGCTGGCCGCGGGACTGGCCTTCCGGTCGCGGGACGGCATCGTAGAATCGCTCCCCGAATTGCGCGCCGGTGATCCTGGCGGATTTCTCAGGGTCCAGCTTGTCGAACCATGTATCCGCCAGGGCGGTGAATTCTGCACCGGACAGTTTCGAATCTTTGTTCGTGTCCGCCTGAGCGAACATCTGCGGAGCCACACCGTTGGCGAGGGACCAGCCGCCCGGGGCACCGCCGCCCGGTGTCGGCACCGGGACAGGAGGGGTCGGAGTGGCCGCAGGCAGCGCGGATTTCCACACCAGCTTGCCGGTGCGCTTATCCAGGGCCACCAGCATCGCGTCCGCTGCTCCGGGGGTGCAAATCACCTTGTCACCATCCACCAGCGGTGATTCGCGGTAACTCCACATGGGCATGGCCCCGCCAAAATCCGAGACCAGATTCACCTGCCACACCACTTTGCCGTCAGTGGTTTGCAGACAGGCCAGATTCCCATCCAACCCCAGCACAAACAGCCTGTCGCCATCTATCGTCGGCGTGCAGCCGGGCCCTTCCTTCGACTGATGCACGCCCTGCTGGAATGCAGGCCCCAAACGGGAGACCCACACTTCTTTTCCATCTTTTTCCGAAAGGGCCCATACCACTTCATCCTCTCCGCGGTGGCTCATGCCGTAGATTCTCCCCGCGGCGATGGCGGGGGCACTGTCGCCGCCGCCCAGTGCAGTGACTTTCCACGCCAGCGCCGGGCCGTCTTTGGCCCACTCCTGCAGCAGGCCTTTTTCTTTGGAGACCGCGTTGCGGTCCGGCCCCTGCCACTGCGGCCAATCCGCGCCCCGGCTGGATTCCAGCGATGCACCAAGCCCGGCGAGGAGGCAAACAAAGGAGCATAGATTCCAGTAGTGGGCGGGTGCTGTATCAGGACGGCAGTTCATGAGTTAAGGCAGTTGTGTGTGAGAAATCTCTGCCGCCACCGACACCCACCGGACAAAATTCGCCGCGCCTCGCAGGCGGGGCATGGGTGAATGCGGAGTTGTTTGGAGCATCCCAAACCGAAGGAGCCGGAACCAGAAGCTTGCCGTGTATGGTGGCATGGCGGCATGAATGCACCGCATGCCTGCGCACCAGCGGGATTGCTGGAACGCTACGCCAACCAAGTCGAAGGAACTCCCGGTTTTTTGGATCGTGTCGGCATCACCGAGACGCTGGTGGAAGTGACCCATGCGGCGGCGGTGAATGCACGACTGGCACACGAAGGGATGCTCTGTTTCGACATCAAGCAGTTCGCCGATCCGCTGCGGCGGAAGATTTGTGAGCGCGCCACCAGCGGCAAATGCCTGCACTTTTTGCTCAAGATTCGCGAACACCTCATCATCCCAACTCTCGCCACACCAGCATAACCCAAAATTCCTGCACAAAATCAGCAGAATCCCGGCGATAAGGGACCAATCTGCAGCCGGAGGCTGATGGTTGAGCCCGACGAGGTGGCTTGCACGGAGGTGCTTTTGGACCAGGATGCCGAAGATCAGCCACCTTGACAGAATTTTCTACATGGAGGCCGCGTCGTCGCGAGGCGGTGACGGGTTGACCGTTTTGACTGCTGGGCAAGAAAACCCGGCCGACGGAGTTGCAGGTTTTAATACGTCATTTTTATCTGGCGAAAGGTCGGAATTTCCGGTAGCCACGCCGCAATGTACAAGCTGCTTGCCCCGGTCTCCCTGCTCCTAGCCGTTGGAATCCTGGTCATTACACCGCCGACACCGCGTGCGGCAGAAAAGCCCACGCGCCGTATTTTGTTTTTCACGAAATCCAGCGGTTTTGAGCATTCGGTCATCAAGTGGGCCAACGGGCAGCCCAGCCATGCGGAAAAGGTGCTGCGGGAAATGGGCGCCAGACAGGGTTGGGAGTTCACGTTTTCCAAGGACGGGTCCAAATTCAGCAGGGATTATCTGAACCAATTCGATGCGGTGATGTTTTACACCAGCGGCGACCTCACCACTCCGGGAACGGACGGGCAGCCCCCCATGACGGCGGAGGGAAAACAGGCGCTTTTCGACTACGTCAAAGCCGGTCATGGCTTCCTCGGGACGCATTCTGCAAGCGACTCCTTTCACACCAACAACGAATCTCAGAAAGGGCCGGACCGCTACGTGAACCATGGTGACAAGGCCGATCCCTACGTGCGGTTTCTGGGCGGTGAATTCATCAAGCACGGTGCGCAGCAGGTGGCGAAAAACCGTGTGAGTGACCAGAAATTCCCCGGTTTTGAAACGGTGGGCAAGGAATTCAGCTTCCTTGAGGAATGGTATTCTCTGAAGGATTTCACGCGGGACATCCATGTGCTCAGCGTCATCGACGCTCCCGCCATGAAGGGGGATGAATACAAACGCCCGCCCTATCCGACCACTTGGGCGCGGAAGGAGGGGGCCGGACGGGTTTGGTATTCTGCCATGGGGCATCGGGAGGATGTCTGGACCAACCCTGCCTTTCAAGCCATCCTCACAGGCGGAATCCAGTGGGCCTTGGGCGATGCCCAAGGTGACGTGACTCCCAATTTGCAGCAGGCAGCGCCGGAAGCCTTCACCAATCCCCCCTACATCGCCCCAAAACCTGGAACTCCCCCGAAAAAACCGGTCGCACCCGTGCCCTGAGAAAAAGGCTGGGGGTTGTTCATGTCCAGAGGGCGCGGAAGGCAAGCCGTGGAACTTTGAAAAACAAATGCTTTACAGCAGACCCGACTTCGACGGATAACCGTTCAACGTCACTCGCTCGTCTCACCATGAAAGCCTGTCATTTTACCCTGTTCGCATTCATTTGCGCCGCCGCCCGTGTCCCGGCCGCTTCCTTTACCGTCGGAGGCTACACTTGGGACTCAGACAATGCTGTCACTTCCGCAGCTTTCACCGAGGGCGGACCTGGGTTTTTCGGCACCACGTCATTCTCGGAAGACACGCGGAGCATTGGCAAACTCCTTGGCTATCCCAATGCCGGGGCGGTGTTTGTGGACATCACCAACACGGTTACCAATACGGCTCGGGCCACCGTGACCATGGACTGGTCAGCGGCTCCGAATGGGGCGCTGCTGGCCAATGGGGCCGGCGATGATTTCGTGGTCTATGAAACCGGCAGCGCCGGAGCGCCGGAAGCCTATGCCGTTTCCTTGAGAAACGCCCAGACTCAGGTTTACACGCCCTATCATTTTTTCCAGGCCAGCTCTTTTGATGCCGCGGCGGCCGCCTTTGCCACCGCTTTTGACATCTCCGACTTTGGCGCGGGCATCAACCAGATCGACCGTGTCGCCATCCGCACCATTTTCAATTCCGCCGGACCCAACGGAGGGGACCGCGTGGATCTTCTCGGCGGATCCGGCCAGGGGGAGGTTACCTTCGATGTGGGGGCCGGGAATTTTACCAACCGCCTGCTCGAAGCCGGCCCCCAAGGTTCAGCGGGGGAATTTGCTGCCAGTCGGCTGGATGCGGACATCGTTTACGTCGTCGGCCTGCATAATACCGTGCCGGAGCCGTCAGCCGCGCTGCTGGCAGGAGCGGCTGTCTTGGGGCTGCTGCTGCGCCGCCGCGTTTGACCGGAGGCAGGCTGGCGAAATAGCTACAGTCTTCGCACCCGGAAGAAGCACCGGGAGGCATCCGGCAGCAGTCCGCCCGGAGCGACGAGCGAAGCGACATTTAGCGGCATGATGCTTGTCGCGTTGGGCTGGCCAGCGATGGCTCCGTAGCCAGGCACGATATTCCATTTCTCCGGTGCCGGTGGGCCGCTGGCGGCCTGCATTCCGTTGGTGTATTCGAGGGCGTAGGTGGCTCCGGTTTCTGAGGCGAAGGTGAGGTAGAGCGTCTGAATTTCAGGGACATACAGGTGACTGATGAGGGTCATTCCAGCAGACTGTGCCACGGGCCGAAGGAGTTCGAACGATTGCTCCCAAATGGGCGGAGGCGTGTCGCTGGTGCCCTTGAGCAGATACAAGGAAACACCGGCCAGGGAACTGCGGTTAAAGTGGACAAGTTCCACGTCGTGCTCGCCAGCAGTCAGATTCGCGGGAATCAGGGTGTTGAGCCGCACTCGCGTGCCCTGGGTGGCGAGCTGAATGCCATCCACGGAAAAACTGAATCCGTCGTCCGTGTTGAGCAGAAACCAGCATTTGCCGCCGTTGAGGATGGAAATGCGTCCGGTGCTGCGCATGGCGAAATCCGAATGGGCTCCTCGCCCCGAGCCGCCCTTGGCGGGATCGAACAGTGGATAGGGCGTGGATAGGTCGTTGAAGAGCGGTGCACGGGCATTGTCGTCGAAGTGAATGTGGTTTGTCTTCGCACCGGCGATGCGGTCCGCCACTGGATAGGTGTCGGCAGCGGCCAGGACATTGCTGGCGGTGGTGAAATCACTGATGTTTCCGGTGGTGGAGCGCGTCCAGACCATGTCCGATTTCCATGAACCGCCGCCGGTGTGATTCGTCTGCCACGGCGCACGCAGGATGCTTCCCCCGGTCACCGGCGTTCCCTGGGTGCCGGTGAGGCGCAGTTCATACGAATGCTGCGAGCCGGGAGACGGGGGCACGGATGGGATGTGGATGATGGTGGTGATGGCACCGGCCTTGGCATAGCTGGCCGCCGCCTCCACGCCGTCGATTTTCAGCGACTTGGCGGCATTGAGATCCACGGCCTCCGTTGCACTGTCCGTGACCGTGAAGGAATAGGTCGTCGCGCTGAGGGCATTGGTCGTGAGATGCGGACCTGCGGGCAGTGCAACCTGGCTGAATTTTAGATTGTCCATCGCGCTGCGGATGCGGTTGGCGTTTTCGTCGAAAAAGTGCAGCCGGTAGTTTTCGTTGGGCAGCCCTTGATAGTCGAACGTCAGTGTTTCCCGGTTCCCCGCCACCATGAGCGAAGTTTCCTTCACCATCACGGTGGCCATGTCCGAAAGTCGCACTACGGAGACGATCCATTTATAAGCAGCTTCCGACTGATCGGTGGCGTTGCCCAATTCGACGCTGATCAGCTTGAGCGATCCATTGGTGCCGACGGTAAAGTCAATCGTGGGGTCGGGCGGCGACTGATTGGACTGATTGTCCATGTCGAACTGGAGAACCGGCACGGTGAAACCAGTGCCACTAAAGGTGGAGGAACTGTGCAGTTCCAGGGTATTGCCGCCGGCCGGTGCCGTGCCCATCGGCCCCCAGGTCAGGGCGATGTCCGGCGTGGAGCCGGTGCCGTCGCTGGTGGTCCAGCCGTTGCCGTCCGCAGCAGCGTTGGAGGCGAAGGTTGCGGAGGTGAGCTGCGTATTGTTCGCCGGAGCCGGGGAGATGGAGAAGGTGACCGTGGTGGCGCCAGCGGGGGGTGTTGCCAGCAGCAGGACGGTTCCGAGGCAAGCCGGCAGGGATCGGAAAATGTTTGTTAGCATGGGTGAGCAGGGTGGGCGGTCACGTGCCTCCGCGAACGGAGAAAGAGCAAATATGATAGGGCTGGCACTGCCCGGTGCGGAACCCCGCATTCAAGTAGTCCATGAAGCGACTGGGATTGCGGTGCCGGGAAGGGACAGGGTTGCAGCAGGACGGGGCTGGTTCATATTGTTGCGGATTTCCATCATACAAGTTTTACGCCGATGTTTTTCCCCCGCTTGTTTAGCCGTTGTGCCTGGCTCCCGCTGCTGCTCCTCGTCCACACGGCAGACGCCCAGGTGCGCCTGACGGAAGTGCTGGCGGTCAATCAAACGGGCGAACAGGACGAAGATGGCACCCCGCAGCCTTGGCTGGAACTGTGGAATCCTTCCGCCACCGGCAAGGCCGTGCTCACTTCATTCACGCTGGACAATGGCTCGTCGTCGTGGGCTTTCCCTGCGCTGGAAATTTTGCCGGATGACCGGGTGCTGGTTTGGTTGTCCGGGAAAAATCGCTCGGTATCGACCAGTCCGCTGCACACAAATTTTACACTGTCCGCCAGTGGCGGCGTGCTCACACTGCGCAGCAACTTCGGTGCCGTCGTGTCGCGGCTCAACTATCCCGCCCAGTCGGCGGATGTGTCGTTCGGGCGGGACGAATCGGACGGGGCCGTCACTGCGGCCCTGACCGGATTTCTGGCCAATCCCACACCAGGAGAACGGAATGGCTACAGTGGTCCCGGGGTGGCTGGGAAAGTGCTCATTTCCCCGGCGAGCGGGGCGATCACGGCACCGATCACTGTGACCATTGCCCAGGTCTCACCGGACCCCGGGGTCACCATCCGCTACACCACCAATGGTACGCTGCCCAATGTGAATTCCTCTGCCTACTCCGGGCCCATCACTGTTTCCGGCACACAAATCATCCGAGCACGAGCCTTCCACGCCGGACTGCTGCCAGGCGAGACGGAAAGTGCGGCCTGGCTGCTGGTGGATGCGGGGTCCGCGGGATTTTCCTCGCCGATGCCGGTGGTTGCCCTGACAAATTTCAATGGCGGTACACCGCCGGAAAACGGCGACCAGCCAGGTTTTCTCTGGCTGTGGGAACCGTCTGCCACGGACGGACTCACCCATCTTCTGAACCCTCCCGCATTGGCCACGCGCATCGCCATGGACCGGCGCGGCTCCAGTACGCTGGGAAATCCCAAGTTCAACCTCAACGTGGAATTCCGCAAAGCGCGCGACGAAGACGACCGCGACCTGTCGCTGCTGGGAATGCCTGCCGACTCGGACTGGGTTTTTCATGCTCCATACACCTATGACCTAGCACTCATCCGCAATCCCCTGCTGCACGAAATGAGCAACCGCATCGGGCGCTGGGCCTCCCGCGTCCGCATGGCGGAGGTGTTTGTGGATGTCGGCGGCGGGGCGCTCACCTTCACCGGCGGCACCTCCGGCGACTACTTCGGCGTGTATAACATCATCGAGAAAATCCGCCGCGGCGGTGACCGCTTGGACATTGAACGGCTCGACCCCTACGACAATGACGCGGTGCGCCGCACCGGCGGTTATATTTTCAAAATCGACCGGCGCGATACGGATGGCGACATCGGTTTCGCCGCGGGCGGCTTCACCACCGGCAGCGGCGACGCCGAACGCGGCACGACCTACTATTATCCCAACGAAAAAACCATCAAGACGCCGCAGCGCGATCCGCAGGAGGTTTTCCTGACCGACAAAGTGAACGCCTTCTACAGCGCCGCCACCGGGCCCTCCGCAGCGGATCCCGTCACCGGTTATGCGGCGCATCTGGACGTTTCAGCCGCCATTGATCATTTCATCCTCAATGCCTGGCCGTGCAATGTGGACGGTCTGCGCCTCAGTGCCTACTGGCACATTCCGCGCGGCGGCAAGCTCATCGCCGGTCCGGTTTGGGACTACGACCGCTGCATGGACTCCGCGGATGCGCGGGACGACGTTGCCGCCACCTGGCGCGGCACCGGAACCTGCACGGACTTCTTTCACTTCACCTGGTGGCATTATCTGTTTCTCGATCTCGAATTCCATCAGCGTTTTGTGGACCGCTGGCAGGACCTGCGCCGCGGGCCGCTGGCCGCAGCGGAGGTCAATGCGCTGGCGGACGCCCTGAACGCGCAGCTTCCAGCAGCGGCGGTGAACCGCGACATCGCCCGCTGGAGCCGCAGCCGCCGCGCATGGACCAGCCCGTTCACCGGTGCGTCCTTCACCGGGCAGACGGCGGAGGTCCAGCGCATCAAGGACTGGATGCAGCAGCGCGCCAATTTCTTCGACTCCCAGATGGTCGCGCCCGTCAGTGCCAGTCCCGCGGGCGGACAGGTGAATTCCGGCACGTCGGTCACCCTGACAGGGCCATCGGGTGCGTCGATCTTCTACACGCTGGATGGCACCGATCCGCGTCCCACGGGTGGAGGCGCGCCGTCGCGGCCAGGAGTCTTCCTCTACACTGCCCCGATTGTCGTCTCCGGCTCCGTCCACCTCGTCGCCAGGGCTTACAAAGCGACCCACACCGGACTTTCCGGCAGCACCAACCAGCCCACGCACGTCAGCAAATGGAGCGGACAGACCCTGGGTGATTATTTCACCGAAACACCGGCATCAGCGGAGAATCTCATCATCACCGAAGTTGCCTATCATCCCGCTGATCCGACCGCCTCCGAAGCCGCCGTCAATGCCGCCTGGGGCGACAACGACTTTGAATTTGTCGAGCTGCGCAACCGGTCCGCGGCTCCGGTCAGTCTGGCCGGGTGTCGGATCACCTCCGGCATCAGCTTTGAATTTTCCGGTGCCAATGCCCTCACCCTGCCCGCCGGCGGGCACGTCATTGTGGCGGCGGATCCTGCGGCATTTGCCGCACGCTACGGGGTGCTGCCGCTGGTCGTTGGCCCCTTCACCGGCAGTTTGAACAACGCGGGGGAAACGGTGCGACTGGAGCAGGCTGACGGCACTCTCATTCAGGAGTTCACCTACAGCGATGATTGGGCACCGGAGACCGATGGCGCAGGCAAAACCCTGGTGCCCTACAATCTGCGCGCCTCCGGATCAGCCTACACCGATCCCGGAAACTGGCGGGCCAGTGCGGCACACGGCGGGTCGCCCGGCAACGTTGAGCCGAACCTGGCTCCTGAAATTCAGGCGGATGCGGACTACAGCGGCACCGTGGGTGGCATCCCGCTGCCGGTCGCGGCGGGCGATGACGGACTGCCGGAAATCCCCGGAAACCTAACGCTGGCATGGAGCCGTGTCAGCGGTCCAGGGGATGTGGATTTTTCTCCGCCGGATGCCGCTGCGTCCGCTGCCGCATGCACCCTGCCCGGCCGTTACGTGCTCAGGCTTTCCGCTGCCGACGGCGAATTCACCACGGGGCGCGACATCACCGTCACCGCTCACGATACATTCGCTGCCTGGCTGACACGCCATCCCGGCATCGGTCCGGCGGAAGCGGATGCCGACCAGGACGGCCTGACCAATCTGACTGAGTTTGCCCTGCTGCTCGACCCGCAAAAGGCGGATGCCGCCCTCGCCTTGTCCGTGGTTGCCGCCGCGGATGGCACCCCCAGCATCCTCTACAGGGAATTAAAAAGCCCCGGCGCCCCGCTGATCGAACTGCAGGTTTCCGCAGATTTGCAAACTTTTCTAACCATCGCAGCTCCGCGCACCATTGTTGCCGAAGATGATCTCACCCGCACCGTGCGCCTAACGATTCCAGCCACGGGCGATACCCGCCGCTTCCTGCGGTTCCAGATTTCCTTGCCATAGTTGCATTTTGTCCGTGCGCGGACCAGGGGCTGCTTTCCCACCTCACTTTACCGGTGTGGCCCACGGGTTGGCGATGCGGGGTGCGGCCTGGTCGATCAGGTCTCCGATCCGGTCGCGCCAGGCAGACAGTTTGGCGGGGTCTCTGGAATAGTCGGTCATGCTGCGGACCAGTTCTTCCGGCACGGTCAAGGCGGCTTTTGCTTCCTCCGCCCAGCGTTTGCGTCCCGGGTCGGTTGAGTTTTCCGCGGTAGCGGCCCGCAGCGTTTCTTCCAGAATCCGGAACCATGCGTAGTCCTCCAGTCCGTCGCGGAAATTTTCCAGCCGGACGGTGGGAACCGGAATGCCGTCCGGCCCGACGCAGGTCCATGAGCCGTCGCCATGATAGGTGGTCCAACTGCGGGGATCCCAGTCAGTGAACGGACCGGAGGTGATCGGATGCCGGGAGTTCCAGATGCTGATTTCGTAGTAGAGAAATCCGTCGGGGCGCTGCTTTGCCGTCATCGCGCCCATGAGCAGGCGGCCTTCGATGGCGGGGAATTCGACAAACATGTTCGCATGGGGGTGGTGTGGTCCGCAGCAGATGTACCACCAGACCTGCCGCCCGGCGGCGCGGGCTTTGGCGGCCTGCGCGGGGTCGTATCGCGATGTCAGCGGACACCAGGCGTCGATGGATTTCACCACGGTGTCGTTGCCGTAGCTGTGGTCATAGGTGGTGGTCATCAGCAGGACTCCAGGCAATTCCTTGCGCAGGGTTTGGGCGGTTTTTTCCAACACGGGAAACTGTTCTTTCGGACATTCATCGAAGCCGTAGGCATAGGCGCGGTCGAGAATGCCGAGTTCCCTGGCGGTTTGATAGGCCTGGCGGAGGTCGCTCAGCGCCTTGGCGGCCTGGGCGGGATCACGGGAAACTCCATCGAAGCTGCCGAGGTTGAACATGGTCAGCCGACCCTGCTGGTGGAGATGCCGCAGCACTTCGAAATCCGGCGGCCCGTGGCGGTAAAGGCTGTCGTAGTTGATGTAATAGTCCGCCAGAAAGTCCGCCCAGCGCAGTTTGTGTTTCTGCCAGGCATTTTTTGGATAGTCCGGCGAGGTCCGCCAGGCGGCCTGATCCTTCTCGGTCGCGGGGATCGGGTCGTCCATGGGGGCAAAGGTGATCGCGAGCGGCAGCGGGCTTTGTTTGGGCAGGGTGAAGCTGCGAACCCTAACTTCCAGGGGGAATTTTTGCGGCGGTCTGCCCTCGGAATGAATCGCCAGCTCGCCATGATAGCTGCCCGGACGCTGGTTTTTCGGCACGGTGATCCGGATCCAGAACGATTGCAGGTCGCCCGCGGCAATGTCCACCGGACCGAGGAAGTTGAGGATCGGATCCGGCCACCATCCGACATGCGGGGAGCCGTAGGCCGGTTCGGACGCGGTTTTCACATAGCCCACCACTTCGCAATGGATGCTGGAAGCGGGCATGACGGCGCCAGCAGGGCCATGCAGGTCGGCTGGTTCGACGCGGACTTTCCGCGCAGTGCCATCGAGCGGCGTCACCACGACCTGAAAACTTTCTTTTTCGCAGCGGGCGGCACTCAGACTTACTTTGACGATTGGTTTCAGCGAGGGCGGCGCATCCCGCGGGAGGATTTTCTCCATCGCAGTGGCGCAGCCGACCAGGAGACCATTGTCAGGTTGTCCTGCGGCCAGACATTCCTTCTGAAACTGCTGGAGTTCCAGCAGGCGACCCACTTTGCCCGGCAGCGCGCGGGCTTCCGCCGTGAGGGTTTCGAGTTCCGCCAAAGAGCCGGGTCCCTTGTCGAAAAGGGCCGTCAGTTCAGCGGCGCGGGCCGTGAAATTCTCGAATTGCCGGTGGATGGGTCCTGGCGGGGCCTTCGCCAGGGCTTCGGCGGCATGTTCCCGGGCACGGGTCACTTGCCCTGCCTCCAGGCCCACCACTTGGCGGAGAAAGGACTGGGGCGGATCGGGAAGCACTTCGCCCGGTTTCAACAGGACGATCTGGTCGAAGTGGAGCCGGAGCGGCACCGCGGGACGTTCGGTGTAAATGTGAAGGGTGGAAATCTCACCACGGTTCACCTGGTCCGGAAATTTCCCCAAGGGGATCACGCAGCGCCGGAATCCATGTTCTGGAACTTCAAACTTGTAAAACAGCCCTTTACGCAGGGGAACTTTTCCGTCGGAAACGTAGAGTGCCAGGAACGGGCTGCCGGCCGCAGGATTGGTCACATCCATAACCAGCCTGTCGAACGGCTTCCAGTCTTTGACCGACGGAGTCCACTCAAACGCTGGCCACTCCGGCTTGCCCTTGACCCATGCGGGGCACTCGAATTTGAGCGACGACGCGCCGGCGCTGGCAAAGGCGCCATCCATCGACAGCGAGGTGACCGATGGTTTCGAAAGCACGCGGATGGCATCGCATTCGGCTCCGGATTCAAAGTCGGCAACGGTCGTGGCTGCCTCCGTCTGCCAGGGGAGCAGAAGCACTGCGAGGAGTTGGTTTAGGTGTTTCATGCGGGATGTGGTCTGCTTTTCGAATACCCCGCCGGCGGACCGAACGAAGTGCAAAAACAAGTGAAATTTTCTCCTTGGCCAAGGACCTCGGATGCGAATGCGCAGACGATTTCACTGTGTGGGTGCCCGCGTGTGCCTTGCTCTCGGACGGTGCACAGCGCTTGAAACACGTTTGCAATCGCGGGGATTCTGTCCTTTCGTGTCCGCCAATCCGCCATGCAACATCTGCTCGACCACTTTTGGAAGATTCTGTTCGTCGCCGCCCTGGCCATCGGGGGTTACTACTTTTTTGGACAAAAGGAGAAACGCGACCGTTGGGAGCAGACGGTCAAAGGCTTCAGCAGCCGATTGGAATTTGGCGACACCGATTTCAAAAAGGACCCCGTGGAGGCCCATGGCCATTATTGGAAGCTGATGAATTTCATCTACGAAGTGCGCAACAACCTTAAAGAGGACAAGTTGAAGGTGAAACGTCCGTCCAACCGCGATGCGGAGGCTGACCCCAGGGACCTCGAAACCGGACTGCGCTGGGCAATGGAGGAAGCGCTGGAGGCAAATGGCATCCCCTTTGAAAGCTCCCTTCGGCACCACTACCTGACCAGCCTTCAGGAAAACGTGAAGGCCTGCGACAAACTCGGACTCTTCGCCACGCCGGCCAACCGTCTGGCGATGGTCAAGGGCGAGGCCCCCACCATCACTCAAGGCGCATTCCAAGGGGAAACGGCCGTTCTGGCCCCGCGGGTGCCCGTGGTCCTGGCTCGTGAACTGCGCAACCATCCCATGAATTTCGCAATCGTTCCGGCCACGGTGGCCGGTGCCATTGGAAACGAAGTGGACGAATACGTTTACAGTGCCGCCAGCGTGATGAAGGACACAGGGGCCATGCTGAAAAAATCCTACGAAACGGTGAAGCAGTGGTACGATCAGGGGAACAAATAACCTGCGGGCAGCGGAGGGCTGCCTGGGACATGGCATTCCCTGTGCTTGAACGCGGAAGACGGTGCAACAGCCCCGAAATTCTGGGGCGGAGGAGTATCCGCCTGCCCGGGCAAAGATGGTGAATTGAAACCAGTCACAGGCTGCGATCGCTGACGGGAGCAGTCGCCGGTGCAAAATTCAGATGAAAAATCGGCAGGCGGAGGTATCGGCAGTGCGAGCCGTGAGCGGCTTTCCATCTCCCCTCCATGCGCCGACCGTCCCGATTGCAAACCCCCAACGAACCCTTCCGCAAACACCGGCACACGGATTTCTCCAAGGCCCCGGAAGTGCGCGACGAGGAGGAGCTTTACCAGATTCTCCGTGAACAACCCGCTCCCTTGGTACTGGTGCTCGACGGCGTGACCGACCCTCACAATCTCGGCGCCTGCCTGCGCACGGCAGATGCCGCCGGCGTCTGCGCCGTCGTCGTCCCCAAGGACCGGGCGGCCTCCATCACCGAAACGGTGCGCCACATTGCCTGCGGCGCCGCGGAATCCGTCCCGTTCATTCAAGTCACCAACCTGTCCCGCTGCCTGGAAAAGCTCAAGGAGCACGGCGTTTGGATCGTCGGCACCGCGGATGAAAGCCCGCAGTCCCTCTACGACGTGGATCTGAAAGGACCGATTGCGATGGTATTGGGTGCGGAGGGACCGGGAATGCGGCGGCTGACTGGCGAGAAATGCGATTTTCTGGTGCGCATTCCGATGCAGGGCCGGGTCGAGTGCCTGAACGTCTCTGTAGCCACCGGAGTTTGTCTGTTTGAGGCTGTCCGCCAACGGTTGAAAAAATGGGTTCTTCGGGAATTGGTGGGGAGTATTTTCTGGCCAAATTCAAGGCGTCCGGTAAGTCGTGAGGCATGAACGCATTAACGATCGAAGATTTTTACAGTCAGTCCATTGGGGTCAAGGCACCGTGGA
>JAGNEJ010000097.1 GCA_018003315.1 Verrucomicrobiales bacterium | reverse complement strand
GGCATTTGACGACATGGGGTGGCTTGGGCGGCGTGGTGGCTGCCGCGCCGATGAGCAGGGGCCGGCCGGTGTGGAAGGCGATGCGCTCGCGTTTGGCCTTGGCCGCCGGATGGAGAAATCCGTGGTAGCGGATGGCCCGCAATCCCTGCGGCAGGACATGGCGCAGGTAGCGGGCGGTGAACTCTGCACCGGTGATCGTCTCGACGCGCGGCGCGTCGCCCTTGGCGCGGTCCTTGAAGCGGAAGGAAACATGGGTGTCGGTGATGGAAACGATGCGCGAGTCGCCGATGGCGGTGCGGCAGACATATCTTCCGAGATACTTGATGATGTTTTCGCCGTTGCCGAAGGGCTGGAGATGCACGCCCCAGTCCTTGTGCCAGACGGCGGGGTCGATGGCAGGGAGATCGGTGAGTGCGTCGCGAAAACGGGCGCGGAAGAGTTGCTGGAGGACGGGTTGAGGGACGAGGAAGTTGGCGTTCTTGACCGTCACGACGCAGCCCGCCGCATCGAGTCCCGCGCCGGGCACGATGCAATGAAGGTACGGGTGGAAATGCAGCCGTTGGTTCCAGGTGTGGAGCACCATCACGAACCCGCTGGTTTTCGCCCCGAGTCATTTCGGATTATTATAAAATGCCAGACAAATTATCAGTAATTCATTGCATCCACGATAACTCTGCCTAGGGGGGGCCGAGATCACGGTGTGCCTCGACTTCGAAGCAGAACCCCCACCGCCCCTCACGGCAACGTGAGGCGCATTGTCACCGCAAACGCGCGGACGCTAAAGATTTCCCACCAAGGATTCCCGACCGATTGACCGGCGGGAGACCCCTGCGCTGGGGAGGAATCGACAACCAAGCCGCCACCGAACACCCGAGCATGAAACGACGCCATTTTCTGAAATCGACTGCCGGAATGGGGACTCTGGGCAGCGTGACGCTGCCGGATGCGGATGCTGCCGTGCCTGCAGGAGGGGCCTCGGTGGCGTCCGGAATGGCGGGGTATTGCGCCGCGGACCATCGCAGGCGCTTGGAAAACATTGCCCGGAGCCGCAGCGCCATCCGCACCTGCCTGCGGCGGCATGTGGTCACCAACTACCTGCCGGCACAGTGCTGCTACAACCTGGGCGAATACCCAGCCACCCAGTCGTGGAGCCTGGAAACGGATGACGAACAGGAACTGGACCGGCTGCGCGACCACGGCATCCAGGTCATCCAGTGGTTCGACGACTGGGCGGACCCGCTGCGGCTCTTCGGAGGCGACAAATACACGTCGGCCAGCCCCGACAAGGTGCGCCGGTTCATCGAGTTGGCGCACCGGCGCGGCATGAAGGTGCTCCCCTATGCCTCAAGCTGTTTCCTCCAGCGGACCGATCCCGATTTCCGTCAGGAATGGTCGCGCGAGGGCGACAATCTGGTGCTCGGCTACTGGAACATGGCCCGCTGTTCCCCGGCCAGTCCGGGCTGGCGGGCGTATCTGCTGCCGCGCCTCGCCCGCATCCTCGACGACTACGGGGCCGACGGCATTTACATCGACGGCGGCTACGTGACCAATCGGGACCGGCGACTGCCTGCACCTGCCAGGGATGAGATCGCCGCCTTTGAAGAAACGGCGGAAGTGGACGGAGCCTTCGGCGACCTGCTGGCGCTGATTTACGGGGAGGTCAAACGGCGCGGCGGCATTCTGAAACTCCATGTGGACGGAGCCGATGCCCCGCGCACCGGCGGTCAGCAGGTTTATGACTACCTCTGGGTCGGCGAAGGTGTCGGCAATGCGGATGCCCTGCGCAAAACGGTCCGAAATTACCAGCCCTATGTCGTTCCCTGCATCGACCAGGCATTTGCCAGGGTGGCTTCAGAGGATGAACTGTTCCTCCATTCCATTCCCTACCTGCAGTTCCCCATCCTTCAGGCAGGAAAGCCGGTCACTGGCGAGCGGGGCGCCATCCCCGGCGTCCGCTACGCGCCGGAGGCCGGCGATTTCTGGATGAAACGGTGCCGCGAAATCCGCGAACACCGCCAGGCCCACCCGAAGGGGCCGCACACCTATTCCATCTGGGATGCCTTCCCCGGTCGGCCCGAGTCCCGGCAAATCCATGCCCGCTGGCTCGCACGCTACCAGTCGCTGGTCGAAGAAGGAACCTGGGCGTGGCTCGAAATCGGGGAATCCAGTCTTTTTGCGGAAAAGCCGCCTGGGGATTTCGTAGCCTCCGTATTTGCCAACCGGGAACTCCATCTGGTGCTGGCCAACTACGGGCAACAGCCGGTCGAGATCGCCACAACTGACAGCTATCAGTCCACCGACGCCCTGACATCTCCACCGGGCAAGCACTGGCGTCTCGCTCCGCGCTCCCTAATGATTCTGCGCCGTTACGCCTGACCCGCAGACGCCACGCTTTTCCGGTCTCGGGTTTTTTGATCCATCGTTGTGGATGAAGCCAAAAGCTGCCGCGTGACCGACGGGCGATGCCTGCAAGCCGTCCCCGGGCAACTCGAAGCGCCCAGGGATCCAGCACATTGGCTAGGATCAGGTCTGGGTGACGAAACTGCGCCGACAGCCACTCGTGCTGTCTGCAGCCGGAAGGCCGTTGGAATTCGGCATGGGAGTCTGCCTGTGCGGGAACGCGCTTGATGGCTCATTTTTTCTCGTTGCCGGTCAAACCGCAGCGCAATGCACCGCGACACTGCGAAACGAATGCTTGCCACTCTGGCGATTTTTCCGTTACAGGAGGCAGAGCGGCACCATGCAAAAGAAGAAAATTTTCATCGTCGATGACCATCCGATCATGCGTCAGGGGATTGCGCAGTTGATCAACCATGAGCCGGATTTGCAGGTGGTTGGGGAGGCCAGCGATGCGGCGAATGCCCTGACCGGCGTGCTGGAGACAAAGCCGGACTTGGTGATCGTGGACATTTCGCTACCGGGGAAAAACGGACTGGAACTCATCAAGGACATCCGGGCGTGTCTGAAAAACGTCTGCCTGCTGGTGCATTCCATGCATGACGAAAGCCTTTACGTGGAACGGGTGCTGCGCGCCGGGGCGCAGGGATACATCATGAAGCACGAAGGCGGCAAAAAGGTGATGGATGCGATCCGCTACGTGCTGGCCGGCGAGATTTATGTCAGCAGTCCCATGTCGGAGAAAATTCTGGAAGTCTTCTCCAACCACCGGCCATCGACCACCGACCCGGTAGAGTCGCTGAGCGACCGCCAGTTCGAAATTTTCCAGATGATCGGGCAGGGCAAGGGCACGCGCACGATCGCGGAGGAACTGAATGTCAGCGTAAAAACCGTGGATGCCCACCGGGCGAACATCAAGGAAAAGCTGCGCCTGCGCACCGGCAACGAACTGGTGCGCTATGCCGTGCGGTGGGTGGAAAGCCAGAACCTCAGTTAGTGCCGCATTCCCGGCTCAGACAATTTCTCAGCTCCCGCGGCGGTGCCGTGCCGTTTCGGGACTTCATGGCCGCGGCGCTTTACGATCCGGACTTCGGATACTATGCACGGCACGCGGAAACCATCGGCAGCCGCGGGGATTTTTCCACCTCGGCCACGCTGTCGCCGGCCCTTGGCCGGGCGGTCGCCGCCTGGATGCGGGAGCGCTGCCGCAGGCGACCGGGTGACCCGTGGCATGTGATTGAATGCGGACCGGGCGACGGTTCCCTGGCGGTCGCTGTTTTGGAGGCGCTCGGCTGGTGGCACCGGCGTCGTTTTCGGATGCATCTTGTGGAATGCTCTCCCACGCTCCGGCAGCGCCAGAAACAACGCCTGCAGCAATACCGCTGCGTCACCTGGCATGAAGACATGGCCAGTGCGCTCCACGCCTGCGGAGGGCAGGCGGATATCGTTTCCAATGAGCTAGCCGATGCCTTCCCCGTCACCTTGCTGCAATGCGATCGCGGAATCTGGCAGGAGGTCTGGCTGGAAATCACTTCTGCCGGCGCTCTAGCCGAAATGCTCCGTCCCCTCCCCCCGCTGCCTGCATCCACCCTGCTGCACTGGGAGTCGGAGCAGATTCCCCCAGGTCAGCGCATCGAGATCGGTTCCGGTTTTCACGACTGGCTGGCTGGCTGGTGCCCGCAGTGGAAAGCCGGTGCCATGCTCACGATCGACTACGGCGGACGGGGCGTGGAAATTTACCAGCGGCGTCCAAGCGGGACCCTGCGCGCCTACCTGCACCACCAGCGTCGGGAGGGACTGGAAGTCTATGCTTCCATGGGGCGGCAGGACCTCACTGCTGATGTCAATTTCGAAGATCTCGTCTGCTGGGGGGAACGGTGCGGCTTGACTACGGTCAGGTTGGTCTCTCAGCGGGAATTTTTGAGCGCAGCCGGAATCGAGACTCCGGACTGGACCGTCGATTCCTTTTTGATGGTGGAAGCCGGAGCCGGGTCCGCCTTCCTGGTGCTGGAACAGCAGCGGCTTCGCGATTGAGGCAGGAGCAGATTGTTGGAAAATTTTCCTGCCACCACGGGAAATTTTCGCCATGGCAGTCCGACCGCGGTAAAAGTTCAAAAATTCTCTGCCAAAATCCCTTTGACAGGCAGGGGCGGGGCAATACTTTCGGCCACGCTCTGGAAAAGGCGTCAACCGGCTCGTTCCTTGGATGGACGCCAGCGGCCTGCGGAAAATGCGGAAGGCCCGGCAAACTGAAGCGATGAGGCGGGGAGGATTTTTCCAAAGCGTAACAGGAACGTCCGCCGTACCCCACGTCCCTTCGCGATGCCGCCAGTCTGGCCATCGTGACTGGAATGCGGGGCAGGGTGGATTTTCCTGATCTACATCCCCAAGCAAATCCAACGCTCGTGTAGCTCAGTGGTAGAGCACTTCCTTGGTAAGGAAGAGGCCACGGGTTCAATCCCCGTCACGAGCTCCATCTTCGACATCCTACCACAAAACAAAAACAACAACCCCGGAGCAACCGGAAACAACCACCAACGCAACATGGCCAAGGAATCATTCCAACGCAACAAACCCCACGTCAACATCGGCACCATCGGTCACGTCGATCACGGCAAGACCACCCTGACGGCGGCGATTACTTCCACCCTCGCAGAAAAGGGCTACGCCCAGGCGAAGAAGTATGACGAAATCGACGCGGCTCCGGAAGAAAAGGCCCGGGGAATCACGATCAACACCGCGCACGTCGAATACGAAACCGACAACCGCCACTATGCCCACGTGGACTGTCCCGGCCACGCCGACTATGTGAAGAACATGATCACCGGTGCCGCCCAGATGGACGGAGCCATTCTCGTGGTTTCCTCTGCTGACGGACCCATGCCGCAAACGCGCGAGCACATCCTCCTGGCCCGCCAGGTGGGCGTGCCGGCCATCGTTGTTTTCATGAACAAGGTGGACATGGTGGACGACGCCGAATTGCTCGACCTCGTGGAAATGGAAGTGCGCGACCTGCTCAACCAATATGAATACCCGGGCGACAAGATCCCGATCGTCAAGGGTTCCGCCAAACTGGCGCTGGAAGGCGACGTTTCCCAGAAGGAAAACATCCTCAAGCTCATGCAGGCCGTGGACGAATACATTCCGATTCCGGAGCGTCCGATCGACCAGCCCTTCCTGATGCCCGTGGAAGACGTGTTCGCCATTGAAGGCCGCGGCACCGTGGTGACCGGACGGGTGGAGCGCGGAATCCTCAAGAAGATGGAGGAAATCGAAATCATCGGATTCAAGGACACCGTGAAGACGACCGTGACCGACATCGAAATGTTCCGCAAACTGCTCGACGAAGCCCGCGCCGGTGACAACGTCGGCCTGCTGCTCCGCGGCATCAAGAAGGACGATGTGGAGCGCGGTCAGGTGCTGGCCAAGCCCGGTTCGGTGAAGCCCCACAGGAAGTTCAAGGCCGAGGTTTACGTCCTCTCCAAGGACGAAGGCGGACGCCACACCCCCTTCTTCAACAACTACCGCCCGCAGTTCTATGTCCGAACCACCGACGTGACCGGCAGCATCAAGCTTCCGGACGGCGTTGAAATGGTCATGCCCGGCGACAACATTTCCATGGAAGTGGAACTGATCACCCCAATCGCCCTCGAAAAGACCATGCGCTTCGCCATTCGCGAAGGCGGTCGCACCGTGGGTGCCGGACGGGTTGCCGACATCATCGCCTGACACCAGTAGTCGTCAGGTTCAGATTGCCAAAGGACTGGCAGGCTCTCTCCGGGGAGCCTGCCAGTTTGCTTTGGCGTGCGCCCTTCAAGAGGGAAAGGGCTGCGACCCACGATTGACATCGCGGCGGCAAGCAGTTTCAACATCCGCCGTTTGCCGCATCTTGAGCCATGGAACACCACTGCTTCGGAAAAAATTTTGTCTGGGGTTCCGCCACCGCGGCGGCACAGATCGAGGGTGCGGCGGCGGAAGATGGTCGCCAGCCGTCGATTTGGGACACTTTTTGCACCGCCCCCGGACGCATCCTCAACGGGGACACTCCGGCGGTCGCCTGCGATTTTTACCACCGCTGGCCGGAGGATGTGGCCCTGATGCGGGAACTCGGCCTGCAAGCATTTCGCTTTTCGGTTTCGTGGTCCCGGGTCATTCCCCATGGAACCGGCCGCTCCAATCCCGCAGGCCTGGAGTTTTACGATCGATTGGTCGATGGCCTGCTCGCAGTTGGCATTCGTCCGTTTGCCACGCTGTATCATTGGGATCTGCCGCAGGCGCTGCAGGAGCGCGGCGGATGGATGAACCGCGAAAGCGCCGACTGGTTTGCCGACTATGCCGCCACCGTGGCCACCCGCCTGGGAGACCGGGTGAAAGACTGGCTCACCTTCAATGAGCCTCAAATTTTCCTCGGTTTTGGCTATGCACATTCCACCCATGCTCCGGGGCTAAATCTCCCGGTGGCTCAGGTGCTCGCCGCGGTGCATCATGTGAATCTGGCGCACGGTCGGGCTGTGGTGCGCCTGCGGGACCTTTCCTCCGGCTGCCGTGTCTCGATGGCCATTGCCATCAAGATCGGCATCCCGGAAGATCCGGAGGACCCCGGTTGCGTGGAAGCCGCGCGACGCTGCACCATCGAGCCCGAATGGACCGGTGACCACGCCACCCTCCTGAACAATGCCTGGTGGCCCCATCCCATTATTCATGGCCGGTATCCGGCAGAACTGGAACAGCATCTGCCCGGGTTCCTCGAAGACATTCCCGCAGGTGACCTGGCGGAAATTCGCCAGCCGCTCGACCTCTTTGGATTCAACTATTATTTCGGAACCGTGGTGCGCCCCGGCGGGCCGCTGGGCTGGCAAGCGGCAACGGAGGCTCCCGGCACTCCGCGGACCATGCTAGGCTGGCCCATGCACCCTGCGGGCCTCTACTGGGCGGCACGCTTTTTCCATGCGGAATACGCGCTGCCTGTTTGCGTCTTCGAAAACGGGCTTTCCTCCATGGATTGGGTCAGCCTGGACGGAGCGGTCCACGATCCGCAGCGCATTGACTTCCTCACCCGCTATCTGCGCGAATACCACCGCGCCTACCTGGAAGGCATCCCCCTGGCGGGTTATTTCCACTGGTCGCTGCTCGACAATTTCGAATGGGCCCAGGGATACCGGGAACGGTTTGGGTTGATTCACGTGGACTACGCCACGCAGCGCCGCACCCTCAAGGATTCCGCCCGCTGGTTCGCCCGGATGATTTCCTGTCAGGAAAATTCATCCTAACGCATTACGTTTTTCCAAGCCCGGCCGCTCGGCGTAGGCGACCAGCAGCAGAGCGGATCGAATTCGAAGCGGTGGGCGCTGCCGTTTCAGCCAGGCAAAACGCGGCTGTTCCTGCGCGAACCGTCAGCGTGCCGCCACCGCCGACATTTCCAGATGACCGTCCGAGGCTTGTCAGACGGCGGGAGATTCTGGGATGGATGAACCGTTTTCGATTTCCAACGCCTCCGCGAGCGCTTTTTCCGAGGCTTGCTGATGCGGAATGGCTTCTTCGGGGAGGTCGCTGTCGCTGAGGACTTGGGCGACTTTCTGTTTTTTGGCGGCGAAGGTGCGGAGGTCGGCGATGCGCCGGATCTGCTCGGGTGTGAGGGTTGGCTTGGGCGGCGGAGGTGATTCGCCGGTGAGGTGGCGCGTGGCGCGGGTGTTGAAGGTGAGCAGACCGCATTCGGCAAGCTGCTGGATGGCAGCCCAGGTGGTTTCGTTGAGAATGCGGAGCGTCGGCGGCGAGCCCCGCCAGTCGGTTTCATGAAAGAGGGAGGAAACAGCTGCGGCCCGAGCGGGATCGCGCAATACGGCGAGGACCACGGGGGCGGCTTCTCCGGGCAGGGTGGCTTCCTGACAATGCAGAAGGGTTGAGCCCAGAGCTTCGTTGGCGCGGGCTGCGAAATGCAGGCAGGGGTCCGCAGGAGGCATTTGCCTTGCGGCGGTTGGATCGGCGGGGGCGGGATTGAGGAACTGCCGGAGGCGCGCGAGGTGTGCGTCGGCTCCGCGTTTCAGCCTGGCGCTGGCCAGGGAGGAGGCCGTGCCGTCGAGCACGCCTTCGGCCAGGGTCATCTTTTGAGCGAGCGTTTCCAGCATCGCGTGTTCGATGGTGTCTTCAGCGACGAGGTTGATGACGGTGACGGGGCGGGTCTGGTGTTTGCGCCAGGCCCGGGCGATGCGCTGTTCCAGCCGGGCGGGATTCCAGGGCAGGTCGCAGTTGATGACCACACTGGCGTTCTGGAGGTTGAGCCCCACTCCGCCGGAGTCGGTGGAGAGGAACAGGCGGCAGGCGGCATCATTGCGAAAGGCGAGGATTTCCCCGCGGCGCTTGTGCTGCGGAACGCTGCCGGTGTGCCAAGCATAACCGATGCCCTGTTTATCAGCCCAGACGCGGATTTTTTGAAGCATGCCTTCCCATTCGGAAAAGATGATGACTTTGACGTCGGGATCGGCGAGGACGTTTTCAAGGATCGTGGCGAGTTCGTGGAGCTTCGGACAATCCTGACAATCGTGTCCCTTGATGATGGATGGCGAATCGCAGATCATCCGCATCATGGCGAGCAGGATCATCAGGAGATCCTGCTGTTTTTTGGTAAGCGGACGCCTGCTGGCGATTTGGAGGAGTTCTCTAACCGATTTCTTATACACGTCGTATTCCCCGCGCATCGGGGGCGTCAGGCGGACCAGGTGGTTGCAGTCGGTGCGGTCGGGCAGTTCCGTTTCCACCTGGTGCTTGCGGCGGCGCAGCAGCACGGGTTTCACCCGCTCGCGCAGGGTGGCGAGGTTTCGGTAATTCGCGGGCCGGCCCTTGTCGTCGAAATGATAGAATTCCCGATTGAAGCGAAACAACGGACCGAGCAGCGCGGGGTCGAGAAAATCAACGATGGAGTAGAGTTCGTCGATGCGATTTTCGATGGGAGTGCCGGTGAGGACGAAGGCGTAGCGGGATTTGAGGCGTTTGACGGCCTGGGCGGTTTTCGTGGCCCAGTTTTTGATGCGCTGCGCCTCATCGAGCACGATGATGTCAGGGCGCAGGTGTTCGTTGAGATCGAGCGAATCCGTGACGACCTGCTCGTAGTTCACAATGGTGAAAAAGGGCGAACTGGCTGCGGCGTAACATTGCAGGCGGGCAGAGCGCGATCCGAAAATAAGCTGGCAGGACAGTGTGGTAAATTTCCCGATTTGTTCCTCCCACTCCGCCTTGAGCGAGGCGGGAGTGACGACGAGGACACGCTGTGCCTTGCCGAGGTGGTGGAGCAGGGCGCAGGCAGCCACGGCCTGAATGGTCTTTCCCAGGCCCATTTCGTCGGCGAGCAGGGCGCGTTCGGCGAAGGCGAGGTGGAGCATGCCCTCGCGTTGGTAGGGGTAGAGAGGATGCAGGGTGATGTGCTCCGGATGACGGCCGGAAACCACGCCGGTTTCGTAGTCACGGCGGAGCTGGCGGCGTTCGGAGGCGCGGCGTCGATTTTCGAGAAAGGGGGCAACATCCTGGGAAATGCGGATTTTTGGGTGGGTGCGCAGTTTTTCAACGGCACCCGCGGGATCCATTCCCTGGGCCAGGCAGCCATCGGAATCAAACAGGCCGCGGAGCGCCGCAGGAATTCTTGTCAGGTTTCGTTCGATGCGCAGGGTGTCGCCGTGCGGGACCAGATCGAGGTGCGGCGAGCCCTTGGTCTCCGCCAGACGAAACTCGCCTTTGAGGCGGCGTTTGAGCCAGATGAGAGTGGCTTCGACGTGCTTGCAGGTGCCGAGTCCGGCAGTGCGGAAGTCCGGGCAGGTGCAGGAAAAGGAGCGATCCTGGATGTCGCGAATCTCCACCTGATAGGCCATGCCGCTGGGCGACTTTACGGCGAAGGTGGAGAAGACAGGATCCTCCCGGCGCAGATTTGAGACCGCATGTTTTTCATCCCTCGCCCGCTGGATGCGCCGGAGGATTTCGTCCTGGTCCGTCGTGCGCCAGTCCGTGGCAGGCGGGAGGGGGATGGCGGAGGTTTTCTTTTTCGCGGTCTTTCGTGCGGCCATGGCGGAGCGGAATATGGGAGGACGGAGGCAGCGGCAGCACCACAAACCGGGTGCGACTCTCGCAGCTTCAAAGCTATCCACACGATCCCTGCCGTGACAATGCCAAGTTCCGTTTCTGGGCGTTTTCGATGCCCGCTGCGGGCGGAAAAATTTCCGCGCGCCGCGGTGGAATACCTGCGGAACTCAGACGGATGCCAGCAAAACGCCGCCCCGGATTGGGGCGGCGCTTGCTGAACAAAGTCGCTGCGACAGTTCCTGGATCAGGGAGTCGGAACGGTGGCGATGGTCTTGAGAATGCGCGAAGCAATCTGATAAGGATCGCCCTGGGAGTTCGGACGCCGGTCTTCGAGGTATCCCTTGTAGCCGCTGTTGATGAAGCTGTGCGGGATGCGCACGGAGGCACCGCGGTCAGCCAGACCGTAGTTGAACTTGTCGATGGACTGTGTCTCGTGCAGGCCGGTCAGACGCATGTGGTTGTCCGGGCCGTAAACGGCGATGTGTTCATCGCGGAACTTGTTGAATGCCGCCATGAGTGCTTCGAAGTATTCCTTTCCGCCCTTCTCCCGCAGGTATTTCGTGGAGAAATTGGTGTGCATGCCGGATCCGTTCCAGTCGGTGGCTCCCAGCGGCTTGCAGTGCCATTCAATGTCCACACCGTATTTTTCACACAGGCGGGCAAGAATGTAGCGGGCGACCCAGACATCATCCGCAGCTTTCTTGGAGCCTTTGCCGAAAATTTGGAACTCCCACTGGCCCTTGGCCACTTCGGCATTGATGCCTTCATGGTTGATGCCGGCGTCCAGACAGAGGTCGAGGTGTTCCTCCACGATCTGGCGGGCGATGTCACCGACGTTTTTGTAACCGACGCCAGTATAATAGGGGCCTTGGGGGCCGGGGAAGCCGTTTTCCGGAAATCCAAGCGGACGTCCGTCCTGGTAGAGGAAATATTCCTGTTCAAAGCCAAACCAGGTGTCGGGATCGTCGGCGACGGTAGCGCGGTGGTTGGAAATGTGGGGCGTCTTGTCGTCCGGCATATAGACCTCACACATCACCAGGACGCCATTCTTCCGGGTGCTGTCAGGATAAACCGCCACCGGATGCAGTTTGCAGTCGGAACTTTTCCCTTCCGCCTGCTGGGTGGAACTGCCATCGAAACCCCAGACCGGGAGGTCGGAAAGCTTGGGAAAGCTGTCGAATTCCTTGATTTGCGTCTTGCTGCGGAGATTGGGCACCGGGGAGTAGCCGTCCAGCCAGATGTATTCGAGTTTGTATTTGGTAGCCATGGTTGGGTGGTGGAGTGTGGATTGGTAGTGGTTGCTTTAGCAGGAGTGCTTTCCGTAGAGGGGAATGCCGTGCCGGCAACACCGAATCCCGGCATCTCCCATCGAGGAAATTTCCAAGGGAGCAACACGTGTGCCAATAAGCCTGGAAATTTTCAGCGATTTCATGATTTTTGCGCCGGACTCCATTCCGGCAGGTGCCCGTAACGGTGGAGGCATTCGGAAACCGCCTGTTCCCTCAACCAGAAACGCAATTCCATGCGGCCATTGGCAGTGGCCGGCGCATCGATCCAGTTCAAGCCCGCGGCATGGGCTGCGCGCAGGACCGCGTCTGGCGGAGTGGTGACGGTGCGCAGGAACTCAGCCTGCCCTGCCAGTTTGCCAAGCCGGGCCGCAAAGGCCTCGTCACTTTCCTGGGAAGTCAGGCTGACCACCAGGGGCACGCCGACAAGCCGGGCTGCCGCCCGGCACCGGGCGAGGGTTTTCTGGTCCTCCCCGTCGAGGCGCAGAATGACACCGCGGCAAGGGCGGTAGCGGAAGTGGTTGCTTTCGCAGCGCAGGCCGGACGGGTCGTGCTCGCACTGGAAATGCTCCGCCCAGGCGGCATGGTAATGGCGTTCCATGTCAGGATTTCCGGACGTTTCGCAGTCGCTGATCCGACAGAAACTCCATGCGTAGTTCGGGCCGCCTGCCTTGGCGCCAGCGCCGATGCTGGAGCGTTTCCAGCCGCCAAACGGCTGCCGCTGCACGATCGCTCCGGTGATGGGCCGGTTGATGTAGAGGTTGCCTGCCTGCACCTGGCTCTTCCAGCGGGTGATTTCGCGGTCGTCGAGCGAATGGATGCCGGCGGTCAGGCCGAATTCGGTGGCGTTCTGCCAGGCGATGGCCTGGTCCAGGTTTTCCGCCCGCATGAGTCCGAGCACCGGGCCGAAGCATTCGGTCTGGTGAAACCAGGAGCCGGGTAGCACGCCGAGCCGGATGCCGGGGCTCCACAGGCAGGGATCCGCGGCATTCTGCCGGGGTTCGAGCAGCCAGGACTCTCCCGCATCCAGCTTTGTCAGGCCGCGCAACAGGTCCGGGCTGGCTTCCCGGATGAGCGGAGTCACGATGCTGGCTGGGTCGGTGGCCGGACCGACCGGCAGGCTGGCGGCGGCATCGCACAATTGTCGGCGGAACGCCGGATCATCGTAAACTTCGGCCTCCACGATCGCCAGGCTGGCGGCGGAACACTTCTGTCCGGAATGACCAAAGGCCGAACGCACCAGGTCCTTGATCGCCTGTTCCCGGTCCGCCTGGGCGGTGATGACCAGCGCATTTTTTCCGCTGGTTTCAGCAAACAAGCGCAGGGACGGCCGCCAGTCTTGAAACATCCTGGCCGTTTCGTAGGCGCCCGTGAGCACCACGGCGGCGATCCGTGAATCGGTCAGGAACCGGCGGCCCAATTCGCCGTCAGGACAAGGGAAAAAGCGCAGGACTTCGCGCGGCACGCCCGCCTCCCAGAGTTGTCGGGCCAGCAGCCAGCCGAGTTCCACGGTTTCCGGAGCCGGCTTGAGGAGCACTGCATTTCCCGCCATCAGCGCGGCCAGCACGCCGCCGCAGGGAATGGCATAGGGGAAATTCCACGGTGGAGTCACGGCTACCACACCGAGCGCTTCCGCTTCCAGGCCGCCAGGCAGTTCAAAATTCTTCGCGTAATACCGTGCGAAATCGATGGCTTCGGAAACCTCGGCGTCGGCGTCGATGGTGGATTTTTTTCCATGGAGCCGGAGGCAGGCGAGCGCTTCAAATCGCTGCGCGCTCATGACGCGGGCCGCTTCATGCAGAATGGCGGCACGCTGGGCGACTGGACGGGCGGCCCATTGGCGGCCCGCCGCCACCGCACCGTCCAGCATCGTGTCCAAATCCTCAAGGGCCGGGAGCGGCGGAGCCTGCCATTGCGCCACCGCGCGCTGCAGCGCCTCGCGCACCGGAGGCTGGGTCCAGTCGGAATCCGGTTCGTTCTCGAATTTCTCCGAGGTCGGAACCGCCGCCGGACGTTCACGGCGCGAGTCAGCGGAAACAGTCCCGCGCATTTCCCAACCGCGCAGGAATTTTTCCTCCTGCCGCCGCCAGACGGGAGAGCCCGGCTCCAGGGCAAAGAGATCGTGCAGGAAATTGTCAGGGGCGGTATTTTCGTCCAGCCGCCGCACCAGATAGGCCATGGCGCTGAGAAAGTCATCCGGACGCACCGTGGGAGAATAGAGCAGCAGGCCGCCGGCGGAATCGCGCACGGCGCGGGCCTGCGGATTGGCCATGCCTTCGAGCATTTCGATTTCCACCGCGTCAGCAACGCCGAGCTTCCGACGCAAGGTCAGGGCGAGGGCGACATCGAACAGATTATGGCTGGCCACGCCCACGCGCACGGCAGCGGCATTCTCCGGCTGACAGGCGAATTCCAGCATCCGGCGGAAATTGGCGTCCGTCTCCACCTTGGATGGATAGGGTGCGCTGTGCCAGCCGTGTTGTTCCGCCTCCACCGCCTCCATCGCCAGGTTGGCGCCCTTGACCAACCGCAGCTTCACCGGAGCACCGCCGCGGGCCACGCGGTCGCGCGCCCATTCCGTCAGTTCCCGCTGGGCCTGCCATGAATCGGGCAGGTAGGCCTGGAGGACAATTCCGGCGGAGTGGTCGAAGAATTCCTCCTCGCCGAGCACGTCGCAGAACGCCAGCAAGGTGGGCAGCAGATCCCGGTATTCCTCCATGTCCAGATTCACAAACTTGCGCTGCGCCGCTGCCGCACGGTAGAGCCGCCGCAGGCGTTCCTTGATTTTTTCCAGCGTTTGATCCCATGCCGGAAGATGAATCTGACTGAAGATAGCGGATATTTTTACGGAAATGTAAGTGACCGACGATTCCTTGAGGTGGGTTAGGATTGCCTGCATGCGCCGCTCCGCCTCCTCCTCGCCCAGCACTGCTTCGCCCAACTGGTTGAGGTTGGCGCGGAACTTCTCTCGTTTCCGCCGCTCCAGGTGGGTTATAATTTTGTCCGAGCCGCCCAGGATGACCACTCCGGCGCTTTCCTTGCGCATCCGCTGTTCCATGGCCGGCATGACCAGGGCTGGCAGCCACCGGCTGGCTAGTGCGCCCAGTTTCATGAGCACGCGATCCGTCGCGGTCAAATAAGCCGGCATTCCATAAATCCGCAGCAGATGGCGCAGCCGTTCCGCCTGCACCGCCCGGTCATGGCTGCGAAACACCTGGTCCACCATGGCAAAGGTGAAGGCCTTGCCAGGCGCATCCAGCATCATCCGGGCCAGCTTCAGCCCTTCGGCAGTCTCGCGACCCGTCTCCTGCTGACGGGCCGCCTTCAGCAGCGCTTCAGCGGTGGCAATGGTTTCTTTGGCTGTCTCGTCCATTGGCCACCCTTAGCGCCGTCTCCGCGCGTTCGTCGCCGTCAAATTTGATTCGGGAACAAAGAGATTGGCTGCCGCGTTCGTGCAGTGATAAATGTCCCTTGTGATCCGCCTTCTTGCCGGCTGCCTGCTGCTGGCCGTGGTTGCTGCCCGCAGTCCCGGCGGTGCGGAGGAATTATCCCTGCCCCCGCGGCCCACGACAGCGCCTGCGGGAACCGCATTCGCCAGGACTCTGACAGGCCTCCCGCTCGCGGAACGGGAGCGGCGCATCGTGCATGAGGTGAAAGCCGGAAACGTGCCCGGGTTCTGGCGCCGGTTTGTCGCGGTGGACATGCCGCTGACGGTGAAGGGCAAGCCGGGTGTGCTCAGGTTCTTCGCCGCTCCCGACTATCTTGCCGTCGGATCGGAAGCGGATTTTTTTCTCGCTCCCCTCTCGCCGGATGCGGCAAATGCCCTGGCCGCAGCGCTCGGCTGCACGCTGCCCACGCCGCGCATGGTCGATGCCATTTTCGATGCCGCTGCGCTGAAACTTCCGCCGCGTCCCCAGCCGCCCGGTCCGGACATGACCACCATCCCCGCGTTCCTCCGGCATCATGAAGTCTGCCTCCACCAGCGGCAGGAGTCGCTCAAGAAACATCCCTTGGGGCAATTGACCTCAGGCCACAAAAAGGATGTGGTCAGCCTGCCGCCCGCCCTGGCACGTCCGGGGAAAGTGGCGATTTACGGCTGGCATCGCGCGGTGGGAAATCCCATTCAACCCCTGTTTCTCGGCCATGCCGCAACGTGGGTGGACTACAGCCACGGCATTCGCCTGGTGAAAACGGAGGCTCTGCTGGATGGCCGCCCCGTCCGCCTCCCCGAACTGCTGAAGAATGCGACCCTGGCGCCCCAGTTCGCCGGTGGCACCGCCCCCAGCGCCACGACTGCCGAACCCGACGAGGAATTGAGTTTTCTGCACCTCGACGCGGGAGTGCGGGCCGCGCTGCTCCGTCCGGATGCGGCACACTGCGATGCCTCCAAGCCGGTGCTGCTTGTGGTTTATGCCGTGCCGAACGGAAACACCGTCGAACAGACCCTTGGGCGAAAACTCCTGCCCGGTGACGACTGGCACTTCGACATCCAGCACGTCGCCGCCCAGACCCGATGGCTCCGCTCGCGACTAACCGGAGTGAATCTTGCCGTCGCCTGCCTGGAATGTGAGGGAAAATCCTGGCCGGCGTGGCGGCGAAAATGGAACTCCGAAAAACGGCTCATTCCCGCCTTGCTCGAAGCGCTGCAGAAGCCTTTTGCCGGCTCGCAGGTGCAGCTTTGCCTGGCCAGTCACAGCGGGGGCGGAGCCTTTGTGTTCGGCTATCTCGACAGCGTGCAAAACATTCCGCCCAGCATCATCCGCATCGCCTTTCTGGACAGCAACTACGCCTACAGCGCAAGCAAGCACCACGCAGAAAAACTCGCAGCCTGGCTCGCCACCCCGCAGCACCCGCACCTGTGCGTGCTGGCCTATCACGACAGCATCGCCACGCTCAACGGAAAGCCATTTGTCAGCGAAGCAGGCGGCACCTGGGGGCGCAGCCATGCCATGCAGCAGGATTTGGCCGCCTCGTTTCCCTTCACCCGCCGGGAGGTTGGGCACTGGGAGACGTTTCAAGCGCTCGACGGCCGCGTCCTGTTCCTGCTCCACAAAAATCCCGACAAAGCCATTCTGCACACCCGCCTGGTGGAATGGAATGGATTCATCCACGGCCTGCTCAGCGGGACTCCCCTGGCGGAAAAGGACTACCAAATGGGAGGTCCGCGCGTCTATGACTCCCGCATTTCCGCCGCGCCATCCCAGTGATTTCTGAAATCCAATCGGGTAGGAGGCGGGGTTACCCCCGCCGTCCTCCCACACCACCGGACGTGCGGTTCCGCATCCGGCGGTTGAGTGATGAGTTGGTGTTCATGAGTTGGTTTGACGTTGATAACGTTGGATGACT
>JAGNEJ010000031.1 GCA_018003315.1 Verrucomicrobiales bacterium | reverse complement strand
CGGGAGAATCCTAACGGTGACAGGCGGCGCAGTTTTCAGGCGCTTCAATGTGCCAGTTTTTCTTCAGCTTTTCGCCCATTTCAGCCTGCGTCTTGCCGTCGTTCTCCGGCTTCCACTTCAAATCCGTAATCTTGTCCAGAGGACGCAGGCTGTTTTCGGGGTTGCGGTGGCAGTCCAGGCACCAGCTCATGCTCTGCGGCTGGTCGTGAAACACCACCGGCATCTCCCCCACGTCTCCGTGGCAACTGACGCACGAAATGCCGCTCGACACATGCACGCTGTGATTGAAATACGCATAATCCGGCACCTTGTGCACCTTGATCCATTCCATCGGCTTGCCGGTCTCGACACTTTCCTTGAGCTTGGCCAGGTTCGGGGAATTCGGCTTCACGTGCATGTGGCAGTTCCAGCAGGTCGCGGAAGTCGGCACGTTGGCATGCTCGCTCTGCTCCACGAAACTGTGGCAGTAGCGGCAATCCATCCCCAGCTGCGTCACATGGATTTTATGCGAAAACGGCACCGGCTGGTTCGGCTGGTATCCCACCCGGGTGTATTTCGGAGTGAAATAATACCAGACCCCAAGGGAAACGCCTCCGCTCAGGACCAGCAGGGCAGCGATGATTTGGAGAGGCAGGGTATTCGTCCAGCGCGGAAAAAAATTGGCCATGGCAATGCGGCTTTATAGGGTTTGTGAAATTTTTCACAAGCGGAATTCTGAAAAAAGTATCGGCTCTCGAAGCTGCAAGGTCGAATTGATAGTCAGGAGGAGAATAACGTCCGCGATTCCGCCCGGGTGCCTCTGGGGATCTGGGCTTGGCACCGCTGTGCGAGCACCGCGTTCGTCGCGAAACAAGTCGTGGATCGTAGAGGGACGACTCAACGGGTCAAGGGCGAAAAACAGCAAAATGCACGTTCCGCATGGCCCGCCGTGCCTCACTTCTTGTTCTTGCTGCGAAAGGCAAGGATGGTGACTCCTGTCAGGAGCAAGATCGCGAGGATGGCTGCGACCAGAAGGATGAGGGGCATGGCGGTGTTCAGGCCGGGAGTGGCTGGGGTTGGCTGGCTTTCTGCCGAACATTCAGGGTGGCTCCATCCACCGCGACCACTTCGACCAGGCATCCGGTTAGGAGCACCTGACCATTGGAGGAAACCGCCCGCCATTCTTCACCAAAAATCCGAACCCGCCCTGCCAGACCGGCTGCCGGAATGTCCTCGACCACCGTGCCGGCAACACCGGCAAGGGCGTCCACGTTGGTGGGGCGGTTTTCGCTGCGGCGGTACAGGCCCCTGGCAAATACCGGGCGGAGCAGCACGAGAACGGCGGCACTGGCCAAGGCAAACACGCCCAACTGCCAGGTCACCGAAGCTCCCAAGGCAGCGGCGAGGGCACTTCCCAATGCCGCCACGCCGAAGCTGGCGAGAAAAAAGGAGACGGTGTACATCTCACAAATGATCAGGATGATGCCTAGAATCATCCACCAGTGCCAAGCGTCGAGGGAATTCATGGGATCGAGGATCCGTTCAGGTTGACCGTCGAGTGGAACCTGACTTTGTGCAGGCAGGCCAGCGACTACAATGCTCCTTCCAGATTGTAACTTCAAGCAATGATTGCTCCCCCAGCCTCCGGCCAATGGCGGATTCTTCCGCGGTGGATTTCCCCGGCACTTCCGCTTACTGGTTGCCCCTGCCGCGGAAGAATGGCCGCGGGCTGAAATTGCCTGATGAGCACGTCCGATTCCCCATTGCGTCCTGCCGCGTCCACTGAAAGGGACGAGGTTTCGACGGTTGCCTCCGCCAAGCGCACAGTCACTGGCGGTCAGCGGAGGCTTGATCCGATGAAACTGCTGAACTTGGCGGACACTGCTCCGCCGCAGGGAGCGGGTGGTCTGATGCCACCGTCTCCGGAGGAATGTGCCGGAGAGTTTCCGGGATATGATCTGGGGCCGTTGATCGGGGCGGGCGGCATGGGTGCGGTTTACGAGGCCTGGGACCCCTCCCTGGAGCGAAAGGTGGCGATCAAGGTGCTGCCTCCGAGCGTCTCGCTCGACGAGGACCTAACCATGCGATTTCAACGCGAGGCTCGCGCCCTAGCCCGGCTGAAACACCGCAACGTGGTCACGGTGCATGATTTCGGCACCACCAGTTCCGGTCTGGCGTATTTCGTCATGGAACTGGTGGAAGGCACCGACCTGGCGCAAGCCCTGCGGGGATCCGGGCCGCCGGACCTTTTCCGCACGGTGGAAATTTTCAGCCACCTGTGCGATGCCATCACCGCAGCGCACCAGGCGGGCATTGTGCACCGCGACCTCAAACCATCCAACATCCTGGTGGACCCCGAAGGGTGGATCAAAGTCGCGGATTTCGGGCTGGCAAAAATGACCGACGGCGCCCAGCCGGCCTCCGAACTGGCAGCCGGAACGCCGGTTTACATGGCACCCGAACAGGAACGGGGCGAAGCGGATGAACGCACGGACATTTACACCCTGGGCGTTGTCCTTTACGAACTGCTGACCGGCCAGCGTCCGTCAGGAGCCTTTGCCTCGCCCAGCGATCTGCGTCCGCTGGACCCGCGGCTGGACGAAGTGGTGCGGCGCGCCATGCAGCGCGAACCAGCGAGGAGATTTCAGTCCGTCAGGGAGTTGAAGTCCGCCTTCCTCGATGCCGCGGGGGGACCGGCTGCGCTTTCCACTCCAGAGGGCGGACGCACCGCTACGCTGCTGTTTGCGGAAATCCCCGGCCTGTCCGGCCGAACCCGGACGGTGGATGCGGCGGATCTCCGGACGGTCCTGACAAAAATCACCGCCTGCTTCCAGCAATGCCTGCCCGGCGGCGGCGGGCGGTTACTGGAGACCGCCGGGATGCGCATCCATGCCGAATTTCCCACTCCCAGCGAGGCGGTTCGCGCCGCCCTGCGCTGCCAGTGGCAGCTTTCCCGCCTGGGGCTGCCCCTGTTGCGCGTTGGGCTGCATGTGGGTGAGGTTCGTTCGTTGAAGGATGCCGCAACCGGGCGTGAAAAACCCTTCGGCCCCGCCGTGGACCTTGCGGCGCGGCTCATGGAAATGGCACAGCCTGGACAGATTCTGGTCACTCGCGGGGTGTTCAGCGAAGCCCGTCAATTTTTGCGGGAACACCCGGAACCTCCCGAGCGGAGGGAGGCCCCGGACGAGCCTCTCCCGCCTGTGGCATTTCTGGCGCACGGACGCTATCGTTTCCGTGGCGATGGGGAATCACTGGAGGAACCGCTGCAGGTTTGTGAAATCGGAGCCGCTGGCCTTGCTCCCCTGCAGCCGCCCAAAGACACGGATGATGCCTGGCGTCACCTGGATGCCGGCGAGGCCGAAACCCTGGGCTGGCGGCCCTCGGTCGGCCAGGAGGTTCCGGGCCGCGCCGGCTGGCATCTGGAAAAGCGGCTGGGCGAGGGAGGATTTGGCGAAGCCTGGCTGGCGCGCCATCTCCGGACCAGGGAGGAGCGCGTGTTCAAGTTCTGTTTCGATGCCGACCGCCTGCGTTCGTTCCGCCGGGAGGAGAAATTATTCGTCCTGCTGAAAAGCGCCCTGGGAGACCGCGAAGACATCGCCACCATCCACGAGACGCAGACTGCGGAGAAGCCTTATTTTATTGAAAGCAAATACTACCCGGAAGGCAACCTCCTCCAGTGGGCGCAAAAGCAGGGCGGTCTGGCGGCGATTCCCCTGGAGGTGCGCCTGCGCCTGGTGGCGCAAACGGCCCGGACCGTCGGGGCGGCCCACGCCGTGGGGGTCATCCACAAGGACCTCAAACCCAGCAACATCCTGGTGCGGCTGGATGCCGCCGGGACACCGCATCCGGTGCTGGCGGATTTTGGCATTGGCACCCTGGCAGATCCGGCGGCCCTGGAGCAGATGAGCCTGACCCAAGGGGGCTTCAGCCGCACGCTGTTCCGCGGCTCCAGCGATTCCCAGTCCGGCACCCAGCTTTACATGCCGCCGGAATACCTCACCGGACGTCCGCCCGGCATTCTGGGGGACGTGTATGCCCTGGGCATCATCCTGTATCAACTGGCCGTGGCGGATGCGCACCGGGCGCTGGCCGTGGGGTGGGAACAGGACGTGAGCGATGCCCTGCTCCGCGAAGACATCGCCACCGCAGTCCACGGCAGTCTGGAAAAGCGCCTGCAAAGCGCGGAAGCCCTGGCGCAGCGCGTGGAATCCCTTGCTTCCCGTCGTGAAGCCCTTCGGCTGAAAGCGCAGGAGCAACAGCGGCAGGAGGACTCGCGCCGGACCGCGGAACAGGCCGCAAAGCTGCGCGAGCGCCTCCGCCGGACCCGAAAGCTGGTTGCAGCCTTTGCCGTGCTGAGCAGCGCAGCCATTGGCGCCGCGGGCTTTGGCTGGCACCAGCGCAACCAATCCATCGCCGCCGCCCGCGAGTCGGAGAATGCCCGGATTCAAGCCCAGAAGTCCGCCGCTGAATCCACCGCTGCCCAGCAGGAGGCCGAAACCGCACGCAAGGTGACGGAAGATGACATGTTTTTCCTCATGAACGACCTGCGCGGACGACTGCAGGAAACCGGACAGTACGTGCTGCTCAACGACATTGCCAACCGGATCATCGGTCGCTTCGAGTCCGCCGGGTTGCGAACGCAGCAGGACGTGCAATCGTTCGTCGGCGCCAGGGATCTGCGCGGCGACATCCGCCTTGCCGAAGGCAACATGCGCGAGGCCCTCGCCAGTTACCGGGAAAATGAACAATTGCTGGAACAATGGCGTGCCAGATTTCCTGACGAATCCGCACTGTCCGCCAGCCTGGCCTCAACCTGCGACCGCATGGGGGACGTGCTTCTGGAGATGAATCGCGATGCGGAAGCCGAACAGTCCTATGAAAAATCCCTGCTGCTGCGGCGGAAAATGCAGGCGGCTGCTCCCGGCGATATTGCAGAGAAAATGCCCCTCAGCGCCAGCCTGGCACGGCTGGGCAATGTGTTCCGCCACCGCCGCCATTTTGAACGCTCGCTCCAATGCTATTCCGAAGCGCTGCATCTGCGCGAGGAAATCGCCGACAAGCTCCCGGATGCCTACAACCTGCCGCTGGCCCGCCTGCTCCGGGATGCCGGATTTGCCTATAAAGCCGCCGGAATGCCGGGCGACGCCGTTCGCTGCTTCGACCGCAGCACCGCCATTCTGCGCGATCTCGCGGCCCGGTTTCCGGACCGCGTGGATTTGAACAACGACTATGCCGGCGTGCTCAGTGAGGGCGTGCGCATCACCGGCTTCAATCCGGGAAATTTCGCCATCGCCGCCCACAGCCTGCAGCAGGCGGTGGACATCCGCCAAGTGCTTGCGGACTCCCAGAAAACCAACCTCGCCGCCCGCATGGACCTGGCCGATTCCATCCAGAGCCTGGCTCTGATGCGGGAACTGCAGGGAAAAACCGGGGAGGCGGACGCGCTGTTCCAAAAAGGCATGAGCATTCTCAACGCAGTGATCGCCCAGGCGGTTGAAGCCGTCGCCTGGCAAATCCGGGCGGTCGAATGCACCAAACAGTACGGAGAATTTCTGGAGCGGCGCGGACGTCAGCAGGAGGCGGAAGAAACATTCCGGCTGGCCCTGACCAATGCAAAACGCACCGGTTCGCCGCGCACGGAAGCGGCGTGCCAGGGGGAAATGGGCGGCTATTTGTCCCGCCGCCAGCAGGATTCCGCGGCCCTCCAGCACTGGCAGGCCGAACTGGAAATCCGGCGTCGCCTCCACGCGGTGGATCCGACGCCGGATTCCGCCAATGACCTGGCATCCGTCCTGGCATCGCTGGCCTGGGGCAAAATCCTGGAACACAAAACGGACGAAGCCCGCCCCCTCTGCGAGGAGGCCGCCGCCCTGACCACGCAGTCCGGGCCGCTCATCCAGCTTCTGCTGGGACATCTGGCCATGATGGAAAACCGGACGGCCGAAGCCCGTGACATTTATGAACAGGGCCTGGTGGGCGAGGCGGAAGTGGACGGCACTCCGTGGCTGGAGCGGATGAAGGCAGACTTTGCGGAAATGAAAAAGCGCGGCATCGACCTGCCGCTGATGCAGTCCGCAGTGCACCAGCAGTCGGTGCCTTGATTTCAGCCGCGCCGTGGCGGCATTGCCAGCGCCTCACGGGAACTGGAAATCCACCCGCACCCGATAAAACACCGGCGCTCCCTGCACCGGAAGCGACGTGCGAAATTCCAGTGACGGACCCGCAGGAGTCACCGGCAGCCCCGCATCCGTCCAGGCTGTCAGATCCGGCGAAGTTTGCAGGACATACCTCCGTGCCAAGGATGCCGGAAGGCGTAGCACCGCCTCATTTCCCTCCCGACTGGCCGATGCGATCCTCAAATGGCTGGCGGCATCGTGAGGGTCAGTGTCAGCCAGAAATTCGGCGCGATTGGAAAATCCATCGCGATCATCGTCCTCGTCCCCATTGGCGACCGCGAAATCAAGCTGGTGGCTGCGCTCCCAGGCATCGGCCATCAAGTCATGGTCGAAGTCATCCGCGGTCACATTCAGAGTCACTTTTCCGCCGGGCAGTGCCGTGGCGATGAGTTCGCAGTCAAAGCTCGCGTCATTGCTGACCCACGCGTTCTGGTGCAGTTCCACAGCCAGCACATTGGTGCCCTCCACCAGCGCAGCCAGACCGACGGCGGGGACGGTGAACTCATTGAACCGGGCTTCCAGTTCCCCTTCAATGGGCAGCGTGGCGCCGGTGTCATGACCCGCGCCGGACGGCAGGTTGTCACGGGCGATTTCCACGCCGTTTAGATACACCGCCACCCCGTCATCCCGCAGCACTCGAAGTTTGAGCGATTTCAGCATGGCTTTCGGCAGCGGCAGGGTGAACCTTTTTCGGAAATACGTGGTCACCGGCGGATTTCCTAGCAGATAACTCAGCTTGGTGGCTTCCGGACGGTCGTCGATCGAGTTGTCGTCCCCATAGCCAATCTCAGCGGCCCCCGACGCCCAGCCGCTGTCGGCATATCCCGGCTCCTTCCAGGCGGTGCCGGGGTCGTTGTCGTCATCCAGGTATTTCCAGGTGGCTCCGGGAGAAATCAACCGGACCTCCGCATCTTCCGTGCCGCCGTCGCTGAGTCGGTAGAGAAAGGAATCCTCACCGGAAAACCCCTGGTCCGGCGTGTAGTCAAACCCGCCATCCGGCTGGATTGTCAGGGTACCATGGGCCGGCGGCGCATGGACCGCCACCGTCATCGCAGGGGAATCGATGTCCGCATCGTTCACCAGCAGGCCGGTCAGGCCGGATTCGCGCCGCAGTTTGAAATCGAAACTCACATCCGCCGGATCAATCTGACCCACTGAATAGTAATCAGAAGTGGAAAACTGGTGCACTTCCACGGCGACTACATTTTTTCCTTCCAACAGCAGTCCCGGAGGCACGGTCTCCGGGAAAAAGCGGGTTTCATCGGCATTGGGGATGCGGGACGCAGCCAGGGTGGCGTAATCCGCGGCAGGCGCGAGATTCTGTCTGCCCACCTCGATGCCGTTCAAATAAACGGCGGCTCCGTCGTCCCGCAGCAGATCGAATGTCAGGCTCCGGGTGGCATTGATCCCGGTGACGTTGAATTCCCGGCGGAAATAGGCCGTGGGACGCGCAGCTGCCCCCTTGATGTTGGTTTTTTCTGCGCGGTTGCCGCCCAGAATTCCGGAATCTCCGTAGCCCAGTTCCGCCTGGCCGCCGACCCATCCAGCATCATTGAAATTCCAGGATTTCCAGGTGGAGCCAAGGTCGGTTCCATTGTGGTGGTATTTCCAGACCGACCCGGCTGGAATCAGTTCCTCCGCGGTCAACTGGCCGCTCGCGGAAACGGCTAGTGTCGTGCCGGCTTTGACCAGATAGGCATCCGGCCCGGCCACCGGTGCATCGTTGACCGGCAGAATGGTCAGGCTGACCGGTGCGGACGGGGATTCTTCGACCGCCGGCAGCGGCGCATCCGCATTCGCCTTGATGACGCCGCTGAGGCTGAACGACAGACTGGTGCTCGCATCCACTGCCAGCGTGCCCTTGTAGTTGACCTGCAATTCCACCCGGGCCACGCCGCCGGAAACGCTGACCTTGCCATTGAATGGCATCGGGATGGCTGGCAGGGCCAGCGGCAGCGGCGTCGGCGGAAAGACCGGCTCCAATTGTTCCGTCCCCTTGATCCGACCATCCCCACTGACACTGAAAATGCTGCCATCGGCATCAAATCCGCCATTGGACCGCACCGTGGTCGTCGGCCCCGCCGAGTCCATCCGCAGCGTAATCGCGTCGGGATCGCTGTCGAACTGCACCGCGCCCACGCAGGTATTGAGAATGGGAATGCAGCCGACGCCCAGTTTCAGACTCACCGCATCGGACAAGCGCGCATCGAGATCCGTGATGCGGATCACGCTGAATGGTGCCGCATTGGGCGCAATCGCCGCAGCCAGGGTGCCCTTGACTTTGGATGTGGAGGAATCCGAGGAAATGCTGGGAATTCCCTAAAACGTAATGCGCAGGGTGGCGCCAATTTTCAGGGAGGAGGCATTTTCATCGATGGTAAACGCCGAGGCCGCACGGTCTCCGAACACCTTGTACAGAAAGCTGTCCGACCCATTGAAATTTGTCGTCGGCACGTAGGTGAAGCCGCCGTCCGGAGACAATGTCAGGACGCCATGCAGGGGGGAAGTCACCAGACCGACAACCGGATCCGCCGCTGCGCCTGCATTGTCATTGGACCGCATTCCGTCCGTCCCGGATTTTGTCAGGGGAGCATCCTCACTGAGCGAATAGGCATCCTCCACCGCTACTGGCGGAGCCGCGATGGCCAGGGAAGAGGAAAAAACCAATGACAGCAGCACCGGGGAGATTCGCATGACGGTGATATTGTCCGTTTCCCCGCACGGGGTCAACCGGGAGTCTCCAATTGCCCACGAACCGGATGCCTCGCCCCGCCCAGCGGACGGTGCGGACCACCTTTCAGCAAACCCTGCATTTGCGGCTGTGTCATTCCCAGATCCTCCGCCGAGCCGGGGCCTGTCATGCCGGATGCCGTCCGGCAGGGGATAAGGCAAGGCGACAAGAACCGGTTGACATGCTTTCGCTTGCCTCTCATGGTGCTGCCGTGATTGCCACCGCACACAGCCATTCCGCCACGCACCGCAGCTTTTCGCTGTCGGCGGGTCTGTTGCTGCTGGTGCTAGGGCTGGCCGCCCACTGATCCTTTTCTTTCCTCTGGCCACCTTTTTCCGCCGCATTCTTGTGCAATGCGGCATCCCGCTGCGAAGCCCTCTGGCTTTGCTTGACGCAGCGGCAAATTCTTCAACCATTCATTCTTTCAATTCCATGTCAGACAGACTCATTATTTTCGACACCACCCTCCGCGACGGCGAACAGTGCCCGGGAGCTTCCATGAACCTGCGCGAGAAGCTCGAAGTGGCACGGCAGCTTGAGCGCCTCGGCGTGGATGTCATCGAGGCCGGATTCCCGGTCATCAGCGACGGGGACTTTGAGGCGGTGCAGCGCATTGCCACCGAGATCAAGGGGCCGCGCATCTGCGGACTCGCCCGCTGCGTGGACAAGGACATCGACGCCGCCGGGGCCGCGGTCAAACCGGCCAAAGAACGCGGACGCATTCACGTTTTCCTCGCCACTTCGAAAATCCACCGCGAACACAAACTGCGCAAGGCACAGGACGAAATCCTCCGCCTCACCGCTGCCGGCGTGAAACGCGCCCGGGCGCTGGTGAAGGACGTGGAATTCTCCCCGGAGGACGCCAGCCGCACCGAACCCGAATTCCTTGCCAGAGTGGTGGAAACCGCCATTGCCGCAGGTGCCCGGACCGTGAACATTCCTGACACTGTGGGCTGCGCCGTGCCGGATGAATACGCCCGGCTCATTTCCTATCTTTTCGAAAATGTCAGGAACATCGGCGATGCCATCGTCAGCGTACACTGCCACAATGATCTCGGACTCGCCGTGGCCAACAGCCTGGCGGCGGTTCGCGCCGGAGCCCGCCAGGTGGAAGGGACCATCAACGGCATTGGTGAACGGGCCGGCAATGCGGCGCTCGAGGAGGTGGTCATGGCGATCAAAACCCGCTCGGATGCCTTTCCGAAAATGCAGATCGGCATGCACACCCGCGAGATCGTCCGCTCTTCCAAGCTCATCAGCCGCATGAGCGGGCTCATGGTCCAGCGCAGCAAGGCCATCGTCGGCGAAAACGCCTTCGCTCACAGCAGCGGAATCCATCAGGACGGCATCCTCAAAAAGCGGGAAACCTATGAAATCATGGACCCGCGCGAAGTCGGCTGGGGCGACACCGAACTGCCCCTCACCAAGCACAGCGGACGCCACGCAGTCGCCAAACGCCTCCAGCATCTCGGCTACAAGCTGAGCGATGCCGAACTGGACGGCATTTTCAAACGCTTCAAGGACATCGGCGACCGCAAGAAATTCGTCTATGACGAGGACCTCGCCGCCCTGGTGGACGACTCCATCCAGCAGGTCACTGGGGATGTCTATCAGCTTGACTACCTCCACGTCACCTCCGGCAGCGTCAACGTTCCCACCGCCACCATCCGGTTGAAGCGAGGTGAGGAAATCCGCACCGATTCTTGTCCCGGAAACGGGGCGGTCGATGCCGCCATGAAAACGATCGACCGACTCCTGGAGCGCCGGGGCCACCTGACTGCCTATCACGTCAATGCCGTCGGGGCCGGAAAGGACGCCGTGGCTGAGGTCACCCTCCAAGCGGATTTCGGCGGCGGTGAAACCATCACCGGCAAGGGGGCCAGCACCGATGTGGTGGAAGCCAGCACCCGTGCCTACCTCAACGCTGTCAACCGCATTCTTTCCATTGAGGCCCTGGCGGCAAAATCCGGGCAATCGCCACGCAAACGCACCAGGAAGCTGGCCGGAGTGTAATTGCGGAAGCGTTCCGGCCGATGCCTGGGCATGGGGCGGTGAGCATCCGGGAAGCGAAGCGATTTCCGTCAAAGCGGTTTTGCGCCAAGGTTCCCGCCGAACACCTTCGCACGATGACTTCCATGAGGACAGCGGTTCCAGTCGCCACCGCCATTTGCGGCATCGCGTCCCTGCTGCTCGCGGCCGCCGCGGCATCCGAGACCCGGCTCATTGATGAAACCATCGAACCGCCCACCGAGCATTCACCGGACTTTGCTGAAACCATGCCGGTGGAGCCGTCTCCACCGGCATTCCAGCCACGCGGGCCGGTGGTGCCGGCGGCGCGCCAGCCGACGGGCGTTCTGAGCGGGCGCATCGTATTCACCAACGGCGGACATGGCTGGACCTGGGATCCGAATTACTGGCGGCTGCAGCGCGGCGTGACTCAGGAAATGAATGAGGACATGGGCAACCTGGATCAGATGAATTTCTTCGCGGCATGGTGCTTCAATGCCGGTGCCGTGGTGGTGCCGATGCGCCCGCTGGGGCAGCAGAACAACGCAGTGGTGCTGGACAACGACGACGCGGCAGTGACCTACACCGGTTCCTGGGCCAACAGCACCTCCACGCTGTTTTTTGGCAGTGCGGGCGATGTGCCTTACCGCTTCGCAGCGCTGGCGAACACGGAAACGGCAACTGCGATTTACACGCCGGACCTTCCCGCGCGCGGATTTTATCCGGTCTATACCTGGGTGCGGCACGGTTCCGACCGCACCTGGCAGCTTTATCGCATCCGCCACACCGGCGGAGAATCGCAGGTGCGCATCCCGCATCACATGGTCGGCAACGGCTGGGTCTATCTCGGCGAGTATTATTTCGAGGCGGGATCGAATGCCGCCACCGGTTCCGTCGTGGTGAGCAATCTGCGTTCCACCACCGACGGCGCCTATACCTTTGCCGATGCCATCCGCTTTGGAAACGGTATGGGCACCGTGGACCGCGGCACCGGAGTGAGCACCTATCCCTGTGAAGAGGAGAATTGCCGCTACTGGATCCAGGCCAATCTCGGTCAGGGCCAGTCCAGCACGCTCTACAACGGCGGCGGCGATGACGAAAGCGACAGTTGGAGCGCGCCGCCGAAAATGTCCGCCGAGATGAATCGCGCAGAAGCCGGAAGCATGTTTGACCGCATTCACATCAGTTTTCATTCCAATGCCGGCGGGGGGCGCGGCACACTGGCACTCATCACCGGTGATCCCACGCCAAATCAGGTGCGCCTCGCACAACTCTGCGGCGCAGAGGTAACGCAGGATCTCGTTTCCCTCGGCTCCCCGCCACTGGAGGTTCCCTGGCAGAACCGCAGCACCGTCACCTACACCGGAGGCTATTCGGAAATCGACGGCAGCCTGTTCGGTGACGAAATGGACGCCACCATCATCGAGGTTGCGTTTCACGACAGTGCGGACGACGCGAAACTGATGCGCGATCCGAAAGGACGGAATGCCGTGGGCAAGGCCGCGCTGCACGCAGTGATTCGTTACATGAATGAGTTTGGCGGCGGACCGTTGAACTTCCCTCCCGATGCCCCGACGGGACTTCGCGCACGGGTCGGCACCGACGGTGCCGTGGAGTTGAACTGGACCGCACCGGTGAGCACCGGAGGCAGCGGCGCACCGTCTGGCTATGTGATTTACCGCTCGTCAAACGGCTATGGTTTTGGCTCGCCGGTGACCGTTGGCAATGTGACCACGCATGCCATTTCTGGTCTGGCACCTGACACGGAATGGTATTTCCGCGTGGCGGCGGTGAATGCCGGCGGCGAGTCCTTTCCAACGGAAGTCGCCGGCTGCCGGGCCGCCTCCACGGGGGTGCGTCAGGTGCTGTTGGTGAATGCCTTTGACCGCTTTGACCGCACGCTCAACCTCCGCCAGGATTTGACGCGCCAAGGTTATGCGCCGCCGGACGGCACCGGAGCGGTGGAACGGGTGCTGCCGCGGCGCAGTAACGCCTGTGACTATGTGGTGCCGCACGGCCGGGCGGTGAGCGCCGCGGGGTATGCGTTCGATTCCTGTCAAAATGAGCACGTGGCTGCCGGCCTCGTAAATCTGGCGAACTATGCCGTCGTCATCTGGGCCTGCGGCCAGGAATCGGTGAACGATGAAACCTTCAGCGGTTCGGAACAGGCCGCAGTAGCCGCCTTCCGCAGCGCCGGGGGACATTTGTTCGTCTCCGGTTCGGAGATCGCATGGGACCTCGACCGCGCCAGCGGTCCGTCCACGGCGGACCGCACGTTTTTCAACACGCACCTGAAAGCCGATCTCGAAGCGGACAGCAATGACGATTCCGCCAGTTACACGCTCCAGGCATCGCCCACCGGGATTTTTGCAGGCATGTCGGCAATGACGTTCGACGACGGCACGCGCGGCGTGTATCCGGTCCAGACACCGGACGTTTTGACACCGCAGGGCGGAGCCGCGGCGGCAATGACGTATGCCGGAGTCAGCAGCGGTGCGGCGGTGCTGCAATACAACGGCGCTGCAGGCGGAGGGCGCGTCGTCTATTTCGGGCTGCCATTCGAAACCATCACCGGAAGTTCGGTGCGTGCGGAAATCATGCGGCGCACGCTGGAGTTCCTCGACGCGCCGGATATCCTAACCGCTGCGGGTTCCTCCTGGAAATATCTCGACACCGGCGCCATTCCGCCTGCCACTTGGACGACTGGGGCCTTCAATGACAACGCATGGCCTGCGGGTGCGGCGCAGCTTGGCTTTGGTGAAAATGACGAAGCTACCATGCTGGTGAACAATCCTGCGCGCATCACCACCTGGTTTCGCCGCATTTTCCAGGTGAACGACGCCCGAGCCTACCATGCGCTGCGTCTCCGGCTGCTGCGCGATGACGGAGCCCTCGTCTGGCTCAACGGACGCGAACTGGTCCGCAGCAATCTTCCGGCCACCGGCCCCATTCTTCCTTCCACGCAGGCGCTCACTGCCGTGGGCGGAGCCAATGAGAATGTGTTCCTGACACTGCCCGGCGACGTGCGCCTGCTGCGCACCGGCACGAATTTTCTGGCCGTGGAAGTTCACCAGGCGGGCACCAGCAGCAGCGATCTGAGCTTCGATCTCGAACTCGGCGGCGTGCTGACTTCGCCCCCCGTGCTCGTGCCCGCCGGCTCCGTATGGCGTTACCGCGACAACGGAATCATGCCTTCCGCGTCATGGACCGCGCGCACCTATAACGATGCCTCCTGGAGCAGCGGTCCGGCTCGGCTGGGCTACGGTGGGGACGGTGAAATGACGATTGTCAGCAATGGCGGAAATCCCGCCAATGTCCATCCTGTCACCTGGCTGCGCCACACGTTTACCGTGGCAGACGCGGCAGCCTTCGACGCGCTGCAGGTGGAATTTCAGCGCGACGACGGAGTGGTTGTTTGGCTCAACGGGACGGAACTCCTGCGCGACAATCTGCGCAGCGGCCCGCTGGCGTCCAACACCCTCGCCACCACCGCCATCAGCGGATCCAATGAACAGGCGTGGCGAAGTTTTACCGTGCCCGCGGACGCGCTGGTCAACGGCTCAAATGTGCTCGCCGTGCAGCTCCACCAGTCTTCCATCAACAGCAGCGACACCGGATTTGATCTCCGCCTCACCGGCCTTGGCCACGCTCGCGGCATGTTCGCCGCCTGGCAGGCCACCCAGTTTGGCAGTGATGCCGCCACCGCAGCCATCGCCGGTGAATGGGCGGATCCGGATCGCGACGGGCGCGTGAACCTCCTCGAATATGCGCTCGGCTCCGGCCCGCATTCTCCTGACACCGCAACGGCCACCGGACTCACCGTGCTCAACGGCAAAGCAACCTTCGAATTTGTTCGGCACGCCTTTGCCGGCGATCTCACCTACCGGGTGCAGGTGGCGGATTCGCCCTCTGGCCCTTGGACCAATCTCGCCATCAGCACCTCCGGCAATCCCCTGACATCACTGCTTCCTGACATTACCGTCACCGAACCTGCCGTCGGCGCAGTGCGCCCGGTGCAAATCCACGACACCCGGCTGATCACTGATCCCGCACGGCCCCGCCGGTTCTTCAGGCTTTCGGTCAGCCGCTGATGCCGCACGGGGCCTTTCGCGCACTTGCATCTTCCGCTTTCTTTTGGAAAGCGCTGCGGTAAGCATCATTCCATGGCATTACCCCGACAACTTTGCGCCTCCATTTGTGCCGTCGCCCTGATGGCGGCGGCCATGCGCTCGGCTGCCCTGGCCCAGGAACCGGATGCCCCGCCGCCCGCCCCTGCTGAGGAGGAGGCGAAACCGGCAGAATTGCCGCCGCTGACCAAGGCGATGGAGCAGGCGACGGTGTTCGCCCGGCAGGCCACCGAAGCCATGCGGCGCGGGGACTGGAAAAAAGCCCGCGAGATGTGGGAGGATGTGCTCACGCTGCAGCCCGAAAGCGCCGCGGCACTCTCCAATCTGGGCTCCGTGGAACTGCAGCTCAAGCAATTCCCGGAAGCCAGGGAACATCTGGAAAAAGCCGTCAGGCTGCGGCCAAATCTGCCGGCCACATGGATGGCGCTGGGCCTGCTCTACCACCAGATGAAATTCGACATGCTGGCGGTTTCCGCGCTGACACGGGCCATTCATGAAGACCCGGTGGACCCCCGCATCCACAACGCCCTGGCCACCGTGCTCAAAAATGTCGGCTGGACCAATGGCGCCGAACAGGAACTGCAGAAGGCGGTGGACCTCTCGCCGGATTTCGCCGAGGCCCATTTCAATCTGGCCCTGCTTTATCTGGAACAAAAGCCGCCCGCGCTGGAAATGGCCCGACGCCACTATCAAAAGTCACGCGATCTCGGTGAGGAACCGGATGATCTGGTGGAAAAGCAGCTGGCAGAAGGCGTGCCCGGGTCCAGGAGCGCCGACGACGAAACCAAGCCGACAGGGCAAAAGCCGCCAGCGCCTCCGGCCACCGGTGACAAAAAAGCAGCCAAGCCGACGCCCCCAACAAAGAAAAAGCAGTAATTCCGCCTCCGACTACTGCGCCATCAAGCACTCATGAATCGACGCCATTTTCTTCATCTGCTGCCAGGCACGGCCTTGGTGCATCCATGCCTGGGCCAGCCTGCGCCCCGGAGTACGACCGCCAATGGATCCAAACAGTCAAGCCAGCAGCCGGCATCCATTCCCGCCACCTCTGCCAAGGCGGTGATCGTGGTGGATGCCGCCACGGGACATCCCTTTTTCCAGAAAAATGCCGATGAAAAGCGCCAGGTTGCCAGCACGCAAAAACTGCTCACGGCACTGCTGCTGTGCGAGGCGGGAAATCTGGACCGCCTGTGCACCGCCGCGGAGTATGACGCCCAGGCAGAGCCGACCAAACTGTTCCTGAAACCCGGCCAGCAGCTTCCCAGGCGCGAGCTGCTCAAGGGAATGCTCATGAAAAGCGCCAACGACGCGGCGCGCTGCCTGGCGCGAAATCATGCAGGGACTGAGCCCGCCTTCGCCGGATTGATGAACCGGCGCGCCGCCCTGCTGGGCATGAAAAGCAGCATTTTCCAAAACGCGAGCGGCCTGCCTGCGGAGAACCAGCACTCCACCGCCCGCGACATGGCGCTGCTGGCCCGTGCCGCGCTCTGCCAGCCGGTCATCCGCCGGACCGTAGCCACCCGCGAAGACACCTTTACCCATGCGGATGGACGTAAAGTCAAACTAACCAACACCAACCACCTGCTCACCCAATCGCCCTATTGCCATGGAATGAAAACCGGATTCACCGATGCCGCGGGCAAATGTCTCGTGAGCTGCGGCACTTTCCACGGACGGACCGTGATTGTGGTCATGCTGGGGTCCACGCTGAGCACCGTCTGGAAGGAATCAAAGGCGCTGCTGCACTGGGCGCTCGGCGTGGCTTGAAGCGCTTTTTTGCGATGCGCGATCCCTCCTCCGAACTCGCCGCGATGGAGGCTTCCGGGCTGCGCCGCAGCCTGCGCACGCTCCAGGGACCGCAAGCCCCTGAAGTCCGTCTGAACGGCCGGACGGTGGTCAATTTTTCCTCCAACGACTATCTGGGTCTGGCCAATGCAGAGGTGGTGAAAGCGGCACTGCAGCAGGCAGTCGCCGTGCATGGAGCCGGGGCCGGTGCCTCCCGCCTGGTTTCCGGAACCCTCAGTCCGCACAGCGAGCTGGAGGCGGCACTGGCCCGCCTCAAGGGCACGGAGGCAGCTCTCTGTTTTTCCAGCGGATATGCTGCGGCGGTCGGCACCCTGACAGCCCTGCTGCGCCCAGGGGACATTGTCATTCTCGACAAGCTCTGCCATGCGAGCCTGGTGGATGGGGCAAAACTTTCCGGCGCGACGATCCGGGTTTTTCCCCACAACCACATGGAGAAGCTGGCCCGCCTGCTGGACTGGGCTGTCAGGATGGCTGGGGTCGATGGCCGCACCCTCGTTGTCACGGAGAGCGTCTTCAGCATGGATGGCGACTGGGCGGACCTGACGGAAATTGTCAGGCTCAAGGAGGCGTGCGGCGCATGGCTGCTGGTGGATGAAGCCCACGCGTTCGGCATCCTCGGCAAGGGAGGCCGCGGACTGGCTAACAAACTCGCCCTGGCTGCGCGCATCGACCTGCACCTGGGAACGCTCAGCAAGGCCGCCGGGCTGAGCGGCGGATTTGTCTGCTCCCGGCGTGATGTGATTGACCTGCTGGCAAACCGGGCGCGCAGTTTCGTGTATTCCACGGCACCGCCGCCGGCACTCGCCGCTGCCGCCTGTGCGGTGGTGGAGCGCATTCTTCCGACGAGCATTGGCGACCGCCGCAGACACCTGCTATGGCAGCGCGTGGAGGCCTTTGTTCATGCCATGGGCGGCACGATCCACGCGGCGGAAAGCGCCATCCTCCCGCTGATCATTGGCGATGAAGCAGCCGCCGTGGAATGCAGCACAAAACTGCTCGAGCAGGGATTTCTCGTGCCGGCCATCCGCTATCCGACCGTGGCCCGCGGCAAGGCGCGGCTCCGGGTGACATTTTCGGCAGACCACGCCGAGTCGCAGGTCGGGGCGCTCGCGGCGGCACTTCAACGGGCGGGCATTTCCGGCAGAACCCCCGTGGGATGAGACTGCGCTGGTGAAACCGTTTGCACCGCAGGCCGACGCTCCTAATTTTGCGGCATGGCCAGACTCAACGGAAAATGTGTGATTGTCACCGGAAGCACCACCGGCATTGGGGCCGCCATCGCCCTCCGGTGTGTTTCAGAAGGCGCGAAAGTGCTTCTGCACGGACTGGAAACAGAGAACGGTGCCAGGATGGAATCGGAACTGGGCGGAGCCGCCGCATTTTGTCCAGGGGACCTGACGGACACGGACGTTCCCCAGCGGCTGGTGGATGCCGCACTGGCGGCATTCGGGCGGCTGGACGCCGTGGTGAACAATGCTGCCTGGGTGGTCCGCGGCCGCCTGGAAGACACGGACGCGGCATTCTTCGACCGGGTGATGCAAATCAACGTGAGGGCTCCCTTTCTGCTCATCCGCGCGGCCGCGGCCCATCTCCAGAAATCAAAAGGCTGCGTGGTCAACATCGGCAGCGTCAACGCCTACTGTGGCGAGGAAAATCTGCTGCCCTACAGCATCTCCAAGGGCGCCCTGATGACCCTGACCAGAAATCTTGGCGACACCCTGCTGCGCACTCACGGCATTCGGGTCAACCAGATCAATCCCGGCTGGGTGCTCACCGAAAACGAAAAGCAGGTCCAGAAGAAGGCAGGCAAACCGGATGACTGGTACAAAACGCTCCCGGCCATGTTTGCTCCAATCGGACGCATTTTCCACCCGGAGGAAATCGCGGAAGCCGCCGTGTATTTTCTGAGCGATGCCTGCGGCCCGATCAGCGGCCAGGTGCTGGAAGTGGAACAATATCCATTCATCGGACGCAACCCTCCAAAATGAGCAACCGATCCTGTCCACATTTCGGTGCCTTGCGTTGACCGGGTGGCAGCGTGACCGGCTCATTTTACTCCTCCATTCCCCCAACCCCAACGCACGGAGAGTACAACGGCAGGACAAGATCACAACATGAAAACAAGAGCCATTTCCCTGCTGGCTGCATGCACAGCCACCATCCTGCTGTTGCAGCTTGTCCGTAAACCGGAACGGTCGCCCGGAAATGCGCCTGCCGGCACCGCCCCTGCAACGCCCCTGAAAAAGTCAAGCCAGCCCCCGCCGCTTGAAATTTCTGCTGCAAGGCCGGATTCCGCCACTGCTTTGCCTCGGAACTTCCGCTCAATGATGGCGGGTATGTCCTGGGAGGTTGCAATGCCCAACGGACGCACGTTCCAAATGCATGTCAATTTTGCCAGGGAGGATGCGGTTTTTCCCTCCCGCTGGTTCATTGGTGGCGACCTGCAGGGCAAGGGAACTTTTTTCCTGGGGCAGGACAGTGAGACCGGACGAATGTCAGGTTGGTTCATCGAATATGGGAACCCGGAGGCGTGGGCGGTGAAGGCGGATGCGGATGGCAACCCGTCCCTGGAGCAGACTCCTGTGTCATCCCTCGTGTGCCTGCCACCCGGTGCCGGGGCCATGCCGGCCCCGGTTTTCACCATGGCGGGCGGAGCGTCGTTCACGCCCGACATTCCCATCAAAAACAGCCGGGATGGCAGCGCCTCCGTGCTATTTTTGGACTTCCGCGGTGGCAGCATCGCCATCGCGGCTTGGAACAACGGAAACACCATCACCTACCAGGCACCCTGCTTCGACCGCACACTCATCGAAAAGACTTTCAACCGGGTGGCGGAGTATTTTGCCCCCTTTGATGTCAATGTCACCACCAACCCCAACAAATACAACCTTCCGGCGGAAGGCGGCACCGGAACTGTGGGACGCCGGATGCGCTGCATTGTGGCCCGTTACGACATCGGAGGCGGCAAGATCACCGGAGGCATCGGCGGGGTTGCCCATCCCGGCAACTTTCGCGATGCCGGCACTGGCAGCGTGCCTTCAAACGCCGTGTGTTGGGCCTTCGCCGACCCTCCCGCCACCACGGCGGACATCACCATTGTCCAGCGGTTGGGCAATTCCATCGCCCATGAACTGGGGCACACGCTGGGACTGCTGCACTGGAGTACCAGCGCCTATCCAGGCGGGACCGGGGAATACTATCCGGCGGTGGATCTTCAATTTCACGGCCCCAACGGTTCGGATGGCTGGGCGCCGCTCATGGGCGACTTCAACTATGCCGGACTCATCCAGTGGGCGAAAGGCGAATTCACCGGTGCGGAAACGCGCAACGGGGATGGTCCAATACAGGATGACCTGGCGGCGATCTCCACCTCGTTAAGCGCTGGTGGTTCCGCATACCTGAATGATGACAAGGGCAACACCCGTGCAACGGCGGCCACACTGCAAGTCAGCGGCGTGGCCCCGAATGACAGTGGTTTCATCGGATCGTCCGCAGACGAGGATTACTTCAAACTCACGACCATTGCCATCGGCGGCATTTCCCTGGACATCAAACCCCTGACGTTTGACAGCCCGCTGGACATTCATGCGGAACTGCAGGATGCCTCTGGCAACCTCGCAATCCCCGGTGCCGTCCTTACATCCAGTGCACTGACGAATTCCCGCAATGCCGCCATCAACGTGAGCAGTCTGCCGGTCGGCACCTGGTATCTGATGGTCAGGGGAAATGCCCAGAACAACCCGCAAACTGACGGTTGGTCGCGCTACGGATCGCTGGGCAACTACCGCATCACCGGCACCATTGCCGGCGCTCCCAATCCAGCACAGATCACCGCCCCCGACCCGCCTCCGCCCGGCTCTGTGGGCGTGGCTTACAACTTTCCGCTGCTGAGCACCTTCGCCCCCACCTCCTATTACTCCACCGGCGGATCGCTGCCGCCGGGCCTGGGACTCAGCAACGATGCCGTCACCGGCATCCCCACACAGGCCGGGGTTTACACCGTAAGCCTGGCCGTGGCCAATGCGGCCGGCGGCACCGCGAAAACCTTCACCTTTACCATCTACGGAAGCAGCACCCTGCCCGATGCCCTCGATGCCTTCCAGCAAGACTGGACATCCACCTCTCCTCCCACCAGCCCCCCCTCTGCCCTGTGGCAGGGACAGCGCCTCATCACCAATGATGGAATTGACGCCGCACGCAGTGGATCCATCGGCGCCAACACCGATTCCATTCTCACTGCAGATTTCAAAGGGCCCGGAACCCTGCGTTTTTTCTGGCGGTGCAGTGCCGCAACCGGCGACAAGTTGATCCTGCGCATTGACTCGGTCGATGATCCAAATTTTCTCACTGGTGAAACCTCATGGGCCCAGCGCACCATCAACCTTGGCAACGGGACGCACACCGTCAGTTGGATCTACAGGACCGACCCCGGCACCACCGCAGGCGAAAACGCCGGCTTTGTGGACCAGGTGAACTACACCCAATCACCACAGTTTCCAGCGGGCAATTTTTACGCTGCAGGCGTCATCGGGAAACCATTTGGCTGGCAGATCAGCGCCACGGGAAATCCGGAAAACTGGCAGCTCACCGGCGGCGCTTTGCCACCGGGATTGTCCGTGTCCTCAGGAGCCTCCGGCCTGGGAATCATCTCCGGCACACCCACCGCGCAGGGTGCCTACGATCCAGAAATTTCCTGCTCGAACGCCGGTGGAACTTCCACGACCTATCCAACCTTCCATATCTACCCTGACATCACTCTTCCAGCAGCGCTGGATGCCGCTGGCTTCAACTGGACGACCGGGGGATTCAACCCCTGGTTTGGCGACATTGCCCTGACGCATGACGGTACGGATGCCGCGCACTCCGGACCGATCCGCCACGGATTGAGCACCTGGCTGCAAACCACCGTCAACGGCACCGGAACTTTGTCGTTCTGGTGGAAGTCCAGCACGGAACTTGACCGGGACCAGCTCGTCTTCAGCATTGACGGCGTGGAACAGGGCCGGATCAGCGGGGAAGTGGACTGGGTGCAGCGCAGCTATTCTCCGGGAACTGGCACTCACACCCTGCGCTGGGAATTCACCCGCGACAATGGCGGCAATGGAGGACAGAACATGGTCTGGCTGGATCAGGTTTCATGGATCACCCCTGGCCCGACGATCACCAGCCCCCTGACCGTCAACTGGACCTGTGGCGTCGTGGCCGGCGTGGCGCTCACTGCGGACGATCCCAACGCAGTCTGGACCATGAGCGGAAGCCTGCCGCAGGGCGTTTTCTTCCTTGGAAACCCCACCAACTACATTGGGGCCTCTCCGTTTCGTCCGGGCACGTACAGTTTCAATCTCATGGCCACCAATGCCCAAAGCACCACCACGACGCGAGCCTTCACCATGTTCATCGAATCCTCCTACGCCAAATGGGCTCGAGACCGTGGCCTTCCACCCGGCAGTGAAATGCTCGATCCCGACAAAGACGGCATCCTCAACATTTCCGAGTGCGCCCATGCGTTGGACCCTCTGGTAAAAAACGTGCCCTACCAGCCGGTCAGTTACGATCCGGTTGCGAAACGGCTCAGAGCAACATTTCGCCGCCGTAACCAGTATTTTCCGGATCTCATGTATGAGGTGCAGGTATCCGCGAATCTTACGGACTGGACAACCATTGCCCGCAGCGATTCGGGATCCACGCCGCAAAACCTTGGAGGTGCCTTGAGCATCACCGAAACCGAAGCCTCCCCCACGGGACAGAGCATCTACGACTGTGTTGTCATCGATGCCACCCGGCAGGATCCCGGAACGCAAAAGCGTTACATGCGGGTGAAGATCACCCAGATGTAAACAGCATCACGCTCAGGCAACTTCCTGACGATGCCCATTGATTACCCCGCATGTTGAGGTTAGTCGAACGGAACACTGCGGAAAACCCCGGGATGCGAGTTGTGCAACAGCATCCCCGGAGGCCCGCTGGGCAGTCGTTTCAATAGGCATTAACCTCCGGCCCTTCCTGGAATTCTGTGGGAATTTTCACGGCAGCGAGAGGTCGAGTTTTTCGAGGAGGGAGAGTATGCGGATGCGGTCGTGCGCGAAGTTGCGGTCCCCTCGGGCGGTGGATTTGATCGACTGGATCACGCGGTTGAAGCCTTCGGCCAGGGCGTTGCTGATGGGGTGGGCAAACCGGTTGAAACTGTTCAAGGCCTTTCGCAGTCATCCTCCAAACTCCTCAAATAAGCCCGCTTCGCAGACTTTTTACCACATCAATCCCGGATGAGCCTTAATAACACGCGCCGACCTTTCAGACATTCACGCTGAACCAGGACAGCAGGAAACCCGTTTTCGTGGGTGTCAAGTTGCGCGCCCCTTAGTTGATGGCTATGGATGAATGGTGAAAATCGTGCATCTGACCCCTGGCACTGGTAACTTCCACTGCGGAAGCTGCCTGCGCGACAATCATCTGATCAAGGCGCTGCGCCGCCGCGGTCATGAGGCAGTCATGGTGCCGTTGTACCTGCCGCTGGTCACGGACGACGAACCGGCAAGTGCTGATGCCCCGCTGTTTGCGGGCGGGATCAACATGTATCTCCAGCAGAAATCCCGGCTGTTTCGAAATTCGCCCCGCTGGCTGGATCGCCTCCTCGATGCGCCGCGGCTGCTGCAAGCCGCAGCCAAGCGCGCCGGAATGACCCGTCCGGAGGAGTTGGGCGAAATGACCGTGGAATCGTTGCTGGGCACAAAGGGCAGACAATCAAAAGAATGGAAACGCTTGTTACGGTGGATGCGAGACACGGAACGGCCTGAATTGGTGTCGCTTTCCAACGGATTGCTGAATGGACTGGCACCGGCAATTCGGCGTGAACTCCAGATTCCGGTGGTGTGCAGTCTTCAAGGAGAAGATTCCTTTTTAGATTCGCTTCCAGAGCCATGGAAAACAAAGGCTTGGACCCTTTTTTCCGAAAATTCCAGCGAGGTTAGCCGCTATGTGGCCACCAGTGAATGGTATGCCCGGCAGATGCGGGAACGTCTCCAAATCTCCGATGAAATGGTCGCCGTCGTGCATAATGGGCTGGACTTCGCGGCCTATCGCCCAGCAGAGCAGCAGCCAGCCGTCCCCACCATCGGCTTTCTTGCCCGGTTGATCAAAGGAAAGGGACTCGATCAACTGGTGGAGGCGTTCATCGTGCTCAAAAGACAGCGTGAATTTGCCACTGCACGCTTAAAGCTGGCTGGCACAAAAACCGATGCAGACGATGCGTTCATCGAGGAACAAAAATGCCGCCTGGCAGAAGCCGGTCTCACCGATGCCGTCACCTGGCATCCCAATTTGAATTTGCGTGAAAAAGTTGCGTTCCTTCAGAGTTTGAGCGTTTTAAGCGTACCGGCAACGTATGGAGAAGCGTTCGGATTGTATGTGATCGAAGCCCTGGCCTGTGGCGTTCCGGTGGTGGAGCCGGATCATGCCGGACTGGGCGAACTGGTGCGCGCCACTGGCGGCGGCCTGCTCTGCAAGCCGAATGATTCGGAATCGCTCGCTTCCCGATTGGCGGAACTGCTGCACAATCCGGCGCTGGCGGCCGATTTGGCAAAAACCGGAAGAGATTCCGTGGTGCAGAAATTTTCTGCGGATGCGATGGCTGCCGGATTTGAACGGGTGATTCTGAAAGCGGTCGGCTCTCACTCCGGATAAACCGGAAAAATCCGACCATGTCGAAGAGACTCAGGGAACGGGAATTTTGACAATGTTGCTCTTTTCGCCGTCGCGGTAGGTGATTTGCAGTGTGATGAATTTGGCCCCCGCCGGTTTGGGAATGAACATGGGTTTGGTGTAGTCGCCGAAGTCCGGCACGCTGGTGCCTTCCCACGGGGTGAAATCCAACTGCTGCGCGGGCGTTTCCGCATCGAAGGAATAGCGGATTTCTTTCAGCGCCTGGCGGTAACTCAGCAGGCTGGTGAAGAAGGTGTTTCCGCCGGAAAACTGGACCCAGCTCTGCTCTAGAGTTTTGAGGATGGGCTTGACGCTGGCCAGCATCGCTGCGGTGGTTTCGAAAGGCAATGCATACGGGCCGTTCATCCGGTCTTTCGTGTCTTTATACTGCACATGAAGGACATGGGGCCCGGCCTTGATTTTGCCAAGGTTGAGGCTCAGCGAGGGCATCGGCAGTCCGGTGCGGGGATTTGGTGCTCCCTGGAATCCGGTGGAATGGAATTCCGGATCGTCGTCCATCCGGGTAAACAGTTCCTTGGCGTCATAGTCCGCCAGCATCAGGGTGACCATCCAGCCCTGATTGGACTGCATGTGCATGAGCCGCACCGGCGTCTCCAGTGCCGCGGCCATGGAGTTGGCCTGCGCCAGACGCGCCTCCGCATCGGAAACGGCGGAATCCGCCAAACGCTTGTCCAAATAGTAGCGGTAAAAATGCCCCGCAGCCTGCGCTGCAAGAAATTTTTCCACCCATTGCTTTTCCATCCGCTTGTCGGCCAGTGATTGATTCCCCAGCCGCTCCGCGCTGAATTCCCTGCTGGCATGATAGAGGGCGGGGCCGAATTCCGGATGATTTCCGGCAAATTCAACCAGCCCTTTGGTCCGGGCTTCCCCCTCCTGAAGCAGTAGCTTCGCCAACTGCGCTGAAAGGGTGCTGTTGTTGCGGGTGATCTCCGCAAGACTTTCCCTGGCGCCGCCCGGGCCTTCCTCGGCCTTCAAGATCTGAAGAAAGCGCTGCCAGGGATCGAAGACTTCCATCTTTTCATTGAAAAATTCCAGATAGGCCTTCCGCGCACCGCGCCGGTCGCCGCTGACCTCCTCGCAATACCGGGCGTTGTGATACCATTGTTCCGGGGACTTGGGATCCGCGATGAGTCCGCTTTTGCCGCTGCTCAGCGCGGCGAAACTGTCGGTCATCTGCTGCAGGGATTTCTTGATGTCGCCGGTGTCCTGCCGGAGCTGCCGGGTGTCATCCTGAATTTGCCCTACGCCCTTTTCCAGGTTGAAAAGGCTGGCCTGCATTCGTTCCACGGCCGGAATGAGTTTTGCCAGGATGCCGCTGTCCTGGGAGCCGGAAAGTCGCTGCAGGGCCAGCACGGTGCCGAAGACCAGTGTGGCCACGAGGCTGAAAGCAAACGTGACCGACCAGGCATTGCGCGCCACCAGGTCCCGCAGTTCCTCGCCGGAGATTTTTCCGTCCGCCATGGCCGCCGCCAGTTTTTTGCGGTGCCGCCCAAACCACATCAGGCCGCTGACCAGGGAAATGCCGCCGAAAAAACAAGTCAACAGGAGGGTAAAACTGCCGACCGGCGAGCCGAGGTCGGTCATGACACTGACTCCGCCGCTGGCGGGAGTGCCCACTTTGCCGGCGCGGGCCAGTACAGAACGGAATCCCTGACCGATGGCAGCAACCGAGGCTGGAGAAATTGGCAATCCCATGGCGGCGATTGTAGAGGAAACCATTCTGATGGCAACGGGCGGAATTTCAGGATGGAAGCCGGCAGGAGATGGAGAGGGCAGGAGTGCGGAATCGGTTGCAATCGACCACTCCTGAAGGCAAGGAGGGTTCGTGGACCAACCCCGCAGCCCCGCGAGGCCGTCGCCACCAGCCATACCGCCTTTTCCCCTTTCATGAACGACCGCAAGACCCTTGATGAACGTGCCGCGATGTCTGACATCGAGCGCCTGCGCCATTCCTGTGCCCATGTCATGGCCACGGCCATCCTGCGGCTCTGGCCGGACACACAGTTCGCCTACGGCCCTCCGGTGGAAAACGGATTTTACTATGACTTCGACATGCAGCACCGGGTGACTCCCGATGATTTCGAGAAGATCGAGGCGGAGATGAAAAAAATCGCCAAGGAGAACCAGAAGTTTGAAAAACGGATCATTTCACGGGACGAAGCCAGGGCGCTCGCGCAAAGCGGACGGCTGGGCGGCCTGACGGAACGTCCGGGCAATGCCAGCCGCTTCAAGCTCGACCTCATCGACAAGATTCCTGACGGAGAGGAAATCTCCTGCTATCAAAACGGGGAGTTTCTCGACCTTTGCGCCGGTCCCCACGTGAACTACACGTCCAAATGCAAAAACGTAAAACTCATGAGCGTGGCCGCCGCATTTTATATGGGCGACGAATCCAAGGGGCAGTTGCAGCGCCTCTACGGCACTGCCTTTGATTCGAAGGAGGAACTGGAACGGCACCTGGCGGCACTGGAAGAGGCGAAGAAGCGCGACCACCGCAAACTGGGCCGGGAACTGCAGCTTTTCCACATCGACGAAGATGTCGGACAGGGTCTCATCCTCTGGACGCCGAAGGGCGCGATCATCCGTCAGGAACTGCAGAATTTCATCAGCAGCGAACTGCACAAGCAGGGATACAGCCAGGTTTTCACCCCGCACATCGGCAAGCTGGCGCTCTACAAAACCAGCGGCCACTTTCCCTATTACAAGGAAAGCCAGTTTGGGGCGATTGTGGAAAACGATGCATTCCAAAAGTGTGCCGATGCCGGATGCAGCTGCGCCGAAGTCATGCACCGGCTGGACTCGGTGAGCCGCCGTCTGGCTGAAGGATTGAATGAACGTGCGGAACGCGAAGTCATCCCTGCGGAGCGCGTTCTTCCGGATGACCAGCTTCTCGACGGCTTCCTGCTCAAGCCGATGAACTGCCCGCATCACATCAAAATCTTCGACAGCCAGCCGCGGAGTTATCGCGACCTGCCGGTGCGGCTGGCGGAATTTGGCACGGTGTACCGCTGGGAACAAAGCGGCGAACTCAACGGAATGACGCGCGTCCGCGGCTTCACCCAGGACGACGCCCACCTCTTCTGCACGGAGGATCAGGTGGCCGGTGAATTGCTAGGCTGCCTCAGCCTGGTAAAGACGGTGCTCGACACGCTGGGCATGTCCGATTTCCGGGTCCGAGTGGGTCTGCGCGACGCCGATTCCGGCAAATACACCGGCAATGCAGAAAACTGGGACAAGGCCGAGGCCGCCTGCCGGGCCGCCGCTGCCACTCTGGGCAAGCCCTTCACCGAGGAAGCCGGTGAAGCCGCATTTTACGGTCCGAAGATCGATTTTGTTTTCAAGGATGTGATCGGCCGCGAATGGCAGTTGGGCACGGTGCAGGTGGACTACAACCTGCCGATCCGCTTCGATCTCAGCTACATTGGTCCTGACAATCAGAAGCACCGCCCGGTCATGATCCACCGTGCGCCTTTCGGCAGCCTGGAACGATTCACGGGCACGTTGATTGAGCACTTCGCCGGAGCCTTTCCTGCCTGGCTCAGCCCCGAACAAGTGCGCGTCCTGACCATCAGCGAAAAGGCCGACGATTTCGCCCGCAGCGTTTTCGAAAGGCTGAAAGCCGCAGGACTCCGCGCCGGACTCGACGTCGAATCGGAAAAAATCGGCGCCAAGATCCGCACCGCCCAGCTGGAGAAGATTCCCTACATGCTCGTCATCGGCCAGAAGGAAGCGGAGGCAAACAGCGTCGCCGTGCGCCACCGCAGCCGCGGCGACCTGGGCGTGCAGGGCGTGGCGGAATTCCTAACTGCCATCACCGCGGAGGTGAGGGGCCGGAGTCTCTGAAAGCCCCTCCGCGGATTGCACGGCGGCAGGATTGGTCCGGTGCCCCTTGTCAGGGTGCCGGGTGGGATCTGAAATTTCCGCGCAGGGCATCGCCCAGGGCCTCCCTGGCCGGTTTTGCCTGGTAATGTTCATCCCAAGGCAGGGCGGCCCCGAAGCCTTTGAACGTGTGAGGCACCCATGAGTGGCGGTCGCTGCACCCCCACAGCGTCCAGGAACGGAACGCCGGAAATTCCAGGGCGATTGTCAGGAGTTGCCGGTAGTTCCTGGCCTGTTCGGCAAAATCGGCTTCTGTCGCAGGCAGGGGAATGCGCACGTCGGCTTCCGTGACATGCAGTTCCAGTCCAAGGCCGGCAAGTCTTTGGAGATTCGCCCGGAAATCCTGCGCGGGGGGAATTTTGCCAACGGTCATGTGCATCTGCAGCCCCACCCCATGCACCGGGACTCCGCGGGTTTTGAAATCGCGCAGCATTGCGTAAATCGCATCGGATTTTTTGCCCAGTCCTTCGCCATTGTAATCGTTGTAAAGCAGCACCGCGACGGGATCGATCGCATGGGCCATTCGGAAGGTCTGCTCGATGTAATCCGGACCGATCACCTTCTGCCAGAGACTTTGCCGGCGGCTGCCATCGTCCTCGAAGGCTTCGTTGACCACATCCCACATCTGCACCCGGCCTTTGTAGCGTCCAACGAGGGCGGAAACATGCCCGCGCAGGGCCGCAAGCAGTTCCTGACGCGTCCAGTGGCGGGACTCCAGCCACCGTGGAAGCTGCTGGTGCCAGACCAGCGCATGGCCATGAACCCGTTGTGCATTGGCCTCGGCAAACTCCACCTGGGCATCGGCCCTGCCCCACGCAAATTGATCCCGTTCCGGCTGCAGGGGACCCATTTTCATGGCGTTGGCAGGCGTGAGCATCGAAAACTCCCGTGCGACCAACGCACGATAGCGGGCGTCCTCGCGGAGCGGAAGGTCATCAATCGCCACGCCAAACTGCACATCCCGCCGCTGAGCCCAGGACCGCAGCGGCAGGTCCTTCACGGACGGTGGCAAGGGGACTTCCTCCGCCACCGCGGCAACAACAAGCCCCATGGCCAGCATGGAAACCGCTGGCGATACCGATTTCAGGAAACGGATCATGGCATCGGGGAAACGGTGGATCGCTGCCCACCGGATAATCTTCTGGCAGCGCCCCTGGCCGCCCTGACGGCCGGATCCTGCCACTCAGGAGGCCTTCCTTGACTCATCCGCCTGGTGTCCCGGAAGCTCCGTGGCTTTGTCGGCATAGCGGTCAAATCGGTTGGACAGAATGAGAAACGTCGGTGCCCACAAACCCACAAAAATGCCGAACCGTTCGGCATGGGCGCGCTTTTCCATGTCGGCCTCATCATTGAGAAACCACCAGATGCCGATTGAAAGCACAATCGAGGCGAATCCGGCTTGAAAACAAATGGTGCTGAGCAGGCGGCAGAGATTTCGATTCATGGCGCATTACCTAGCCGCGCTTGTTTCCGATTTCCAGAGGTCAAAACGGAAAAAAAATCAGACAGGCCCCCCCCCCATGGTTTGCCCGTTCGGCGAGACAAATCGCTGATGGAGCAACAGGGCGAGGGCCTGGCTGCAGACCTGCCAATTGTGCTGCCCCCTCCAAGTCCATCCGCCTCAGTTCATGTCATGGGCAGGGTGACAAACCCTGGCGCACATCCAGCTTTGCATTCCACGCGATTCTGAATTTCCGGTGACCTGGTATGGTGGCGCCCAGGAACGGGCTGCCGAATGGATCGCCGCGAAATTGACTATCATCAATGCCCGCCGGGGGCATCCGGTGCAATAAACGCATCAAGTATGAATGCCATTCCGGAAGAAGATGGGATGACAACGCTGGACGTCCGGGAGGAGATTCGGTCCGGCGGGGATCCTTTCGGACTGATCATTGGAACCGCAGCACGCCTTCCCGAAGCAGGCCGTCTGCGACTGATTACCCCTTTCGAGCCGCGCCCGCTTTTCCGCGTCATGGCGCTCCAAGGCTGGGCGCACCGGTGCCGTGAAATCGATGGAGGGATTTGGGAAACGGTGTTTTTCCGTGAATCAACCGTCGCGCCAGCTCCATTGGAATGGGTGCGTGCGGACCTGTGCGGCCTGCCGACGGCAGAAGTGGAGGCGGCCATTCTGGATCGAATGGTCACCCTGCAGCCCGGCCAAGCACTGGCGGTGACGACCATGGAAACTCCGGAATGCATCCGTGGCCAAGTGGTGGAACTGGGCTGGACGATGCAGATTCGCAGCGGCCAATCCGGAGCCTGGGTGACGGAGATCATTCCGTCGTAAGGCAGGGTGGCTGTTTCCTCAGCGCAGGTCAAAGGCGATCGCCTCTTTGGTGCTCCGGGCATACAGCCGTCCACCGGAAAGCGTTGGCGTGGACCAGCATTTTCCTTCCAGGACATCGGCGCGGGCCAGTTCCTTGTAGGCGGAAGGTTGCGCCTCCACCAGGACCAATTCCCCGCGGTCGCTCAGGGCCACGATCTGACCGCCGGCGAGAATGACATTGCCCGCCCCATATCCTTCCTTGCTCCATTTTTCCTCGCCAGTGCGAATGTCCACGCAGCAGAGCGGCCCTTTTCCGTAATCCTTGAAGCTGAACATGCCGTAGAGGTAGCCGTCCTTGCAGACCGGGGTGCTCCAGTGGTTCATGTTCTTGCCTTCGCTGCGCCAGATTTCCTCGCTGCTGAAGGCGCTTCCGCTTTTCTTGATGCGATACGCTCCCGCTCCCACTCCGTAACCGGCTGAACAATAAACGATGTCCTGCCAGACCACGGGCGAGGCGGCGGTGGAGACGGCGTATTTGAACGGCTGCTGCCAAAGGATGGAGCCATCCTTGCAGTCCACTCCGGTCAGGCCGCTCTGGGTGAAGAAAACCACCTGGCGAACTCCGAGCAGCGTGGCCACCGTGGGCGTGGCGTGCGTAATAGTCGCATCGCCGGATTTCCAGACCGGCTTGCCGTCTTTCTTGTCGAGTCCAAGAAAGGCCTGACCTTTTCCGCCGCCCGAAACAATGCACAGATCCCCTTCGATCACGGGCGATGCGGCATTCTGCCACTGGATGTTTTTACCGCCGTACTGTTCTAACAAATCCGCGCTCCACACCTCCTTGCCGGTCTTTCCATCAAGGCAGTAAAGATTCAGGCGGGATCCCATGACATACACTTTTGCTCCGTTGATGCTCGGCGTGCTGCGGGGACCGTCACCGCCCTTGTTGTCCCTTTCCCCCGAATCCCCGCCCCCATCATATTTCGCCATTTTCATGGGGAAGCTCCATTTTTCCTTTCCGCTGGCCGCGTCCCAGGCCACGCAGACCTCCGTCGCCACGCCTTCCACATCGCGGGTCATCAACGTGACCGCCAGACCTTCAGCCACCGCCACGGAACTGAATCCATTGGTCGCTTCCTCTTTCCAGACGGATTTTGGCCCGTTGGAACTCCACGGGCGGGAAATCCTGGCGGCGGTGCTGCCGTCGCCGTTCGGCCCGCGATACTGCGGCCAGACGGGATCCTTCGATGGAAGCTGGGCGAAGGCGCTAACGGCCGGATATGCGGAGAAAACGAACAAATGGAAAAATCTGCGTGTCATGATGCGGGGCGATGGAATCGGAAGTCGCCGCCACAGTCAACAGGGAAACCGGCAACCTCAACAAAAAGGTCCGCCGCAGTCGTGGACGCGCCACTTCCAACACTGGACCCCACAGGACAGCAAAAATTTTCCTGTTTGCGTGGACGGGTCCGGTTGCCCGGCGGCGCTTGGTATCGTGCAGTCATTGCGACTGCACCGTCGGCGGCAGGATGCCTCTGGCGTTCAGCAACCAAAAACCATACAACCAAAACAATCCATCCCATCATGAAACTGCTCATCAATGCATTGACCGCCCTGCTGCTCACCGTCTCTCTGGTCACCGCTGCGGATGAAGGCAAGAAGCCGGAAGCAAAGGGCGACAAGCCGAAATGGAATCCGGAGGAAGTCTTCGCCAAACTGGACAAGGACGGCGACAAGTCGCTGAGTCTGGACGAATTCAAGGCCAGCCCGCGATTCAAGAAGGATGCCTCCAAAGCCGAAGCCGTCTTCAAGGCCAAAGACAAGGATGCCGACAGCAAACTGAGCCTGGACGAATTCAAGGCCCACACCCCGAAACCGGACGGCGAACACCACAGGAAGGACGGGGAGGGACACAAAAAGGACGGCGAGAAAAAGGACAAGTAACCGACCCGCCAACCACCAACTGCGTCAGCGCCGCACCTCTGCAGCCAGCCGGGGTGCGGCGTTGCATTTTTCGGCACGCATGCCATGTTCCGCCATGTCTGGTCTGAGCCGTATTTTCGACAAATCTGATTCGGACCTGGCCGCTGAATTGAAGGGTTTTCCCGAACGCGCCCTGGCGCTGACGATTCAGTTCCGGGATGCCCCGTCTCCTGAACTTTTGGCAGACGCTGCCCTGGCCGTGCTGGAATTCTATCTACCACGCCAGCACCGGCGCTCTCTGGCTGGGGTCCTGGACAGTGAACGTCTGCGGGAAGAATTGGGTGTGGATTCCCTGGCCCTGGCGGAGGCGACCTTCAAGCTGGAAGAACTGTTCGGCTTTCCAGTGGAAACCCGGGAACTCACCGACATGAACAGCGTGGGTGACCTGCGGCACTACCTGAACGGAAAATTCAACGCGCTGCGTCCGGCATGAGGCGTGTGTTGATCACCGGGTTGGGATTCGCCACCTGCCTTGGATTTGATCGCAAATCCGTCGTGCAGCGCCTGCGGCAATCCCGCCACGGATTTGCATTGCCAGGCTGGCTGGCCGACCTCCCCTGCCCCGTCAAGGTCGCCGCTCCACCTGTGGGATTTGATGTCGATTCCACCAACCCTCTGGACTGGACCTGGCCGGACGGCTTTGGGCTGCTCCCGGAAATGATCCGGGGCTGGCCGCCGCATGCCGTCTATGCCTGGTGCGCCGTGCAGGGTGCCCTGAACGATGCTGGACTAGCAGGATCGGATCTGACGGATGGATCAACCGGCTTATTTGCGGCGTCCGTCGGCTCTCCGCGCATGATGCGCCACTATCTCAACCGCATGGCGGACACCGACTGGCGTCGGGGCCATCCGCTGGGCATTGTCACCGCCATTCCGGGATCGCTGCATTTTCACCTCGGCAGCCTGCTGCAAATCCGCGGAGCCGCCTGCACGTTTGTCAGCGCCTGCACCTCCAGCGGCCATGCTCTCGGCGCTGCCTTTGATGAAATTTCCAGCGGGCGGCAGGAACGGGTCCTCGTGGTCGGGGCGGAGGAGCTGAACCGCGAAAGCCTGCTGCCATTTTCCGCCATGGACGCCCTCTCGCGGTCCGCCAGTCCCGATGCCGCCAGCCGCCCGTTCGACAGAAAGCGCGACGGTTTTGTCGGCACTGGCGGAGCGGCGGCCTTGGTGCTGGAAAGCGAGGCCGCAGCACAGCACCGCGGCGCCCCAGCACAAGCCGAATTCCTGGCATGGGCACAGGCGTCCGATGGTTTTCACGTCGCCCAGCCTCCTGCAGACGGAAACGGCATTCTCCGCGCCATGCAGCAGTGCCTGAAATCAGCCGGAGTCACAGCGGAAACGATCGATGCTGTCAACGTCCATGCCACTTCCACGCCCGCAGGCGATGCGGCGGAAGCGGCGGCGCTGCTCGAAGCGTTCCCGCCCGAGCGATGTCAGCCGGCCATTGTCGCCACCAAATCCCTGACCGGCCACGGGCTTTCGATGGCGGGAGCCATGGAGGCGGCATTTTGCGTGCTTTCCCTGACGGAAAACTTCCTTCCCGGCCACCCTTCGCTGCGCGATCCAGATCCGTGCATCGGCAACCTGCGAGTGCTGAGAGAGTCCACCGCGGCCACCCCGCAGCTGATCCTGAACAACGGCAGCGGATTTGGCGGCACCAACGTCTGTCAGATCTTCCGCCGCGCTGAGCCATCCTCCTCACATGAATGAAATCTCCTCATTGCTGCTGCGTGCCGCATGGGCCGGCTTTTTCCTGGGCGTGCTCTCGGGCGCGGTCATCGGAATGTTCTTCCACCGCGACGAATGGATGGGCGGCTACGGGTCCTATCGCCGCAGGCTGACCCGCCTCGGCCACATTTCCTTTTTCGGACTGGGTTTCATCAATGCCCTTTTCGCCCTGACACATCATGTGATGCCGCTCGCTCCCCAGGCGGCTAACATTGCGGGTCCGTGTTTTCTCATTGCTGCTGCCTCGATGCCGACGGTCTGCTTCCTCACCGCCTGGCGCAAGCCCTGGCGGCACCTGTTCTTCATTCCCGTCGGCAGCGCCGCCATCGGCATTGTCTGCGTGCTGTGGGGAGTTTCCGGCTAGCCGCCGGAATCGGCTATTTCAGCGTCTTTAAATAGGCCATCAAATCGGTGACCATTTCCGGAGAAAAGCCGGCAATCAGTCCTTCCGGCATCAGGCTTCTTTTCAGATGGCGGGCTTTCTGGATGTTCTTTTTGGCAATGCGCAAATCGTCCGTTCCCGGCATGCGGAGAATGACGGCCTGGTCGTCCTCGCGGGCGAGAAACCCTTCCTTCACCGCACCATCCTCCAACTGCACCTGATACACGCGGTAGCCCGCTTCCATGGCTGCATTGGGCGTGAGCACATTGCGCAGAATCGCCTCCGTCCCCATGGCTCCCACCCCGCTGAGATTCGGGCCGATCTGTCCGCCTTGGTCGCCGATTTTGTGGCACGCGGTGCAAACGACTGCCAGCAGCCGGCCCTTCGCGGGATCGCCCTGCTTTTCCGCCAGGGCGCGCACATTGGCGAATGTTGCATCCAGCGCCGCAGACTGTTCCGGCGTCATTAGCGCGGGAAAGTCCGTCGTTTTCGCAACTCGGGCGGGGCTGTGCAGCCTGCCCCACTGATTTCCTGACAAACGCAGCGCCAGACCATCGGCCCGCTCCAGCAGCCGGTCGAAATTGGTCCGAATCTCATCAGCAGTGCGGCAGGTATTCCAGATGCGGTATTCTGTCAGGGCTCCGGCGGTTCCCTGCGGCACGTTCGTGCGTCCGGGAAAGACGTTGGCATAGTTCCTCGGGTCGGGCCGGCCTTTCGCCGGGTCCAGTTCGCCATTGAGATAGAGCCGGAAGTTCCCCTGGGCATCGCGGGTCACGGCAACATGCGTCCAGGCTCCGGCCGCGACCGGCTTTTCGGCAATGATCACGTCATTCAGCCCTCCCCCAACCCAGACGCGCAGTTTGGAAGCAAAGAAATTGATGTCGAGCACCCCGGGTGCGCCCAGAATGCCGTCGGCATTGCTGATGCCGTCGTCGAGACGAATCCATGTCTCCACGGTGAACGCCCCCTGCAGCGTGACCGGCACATCCACCCAGGCATTGCCGTCGCCGTTGAGCAACAGCACCGGGCGAAATAGATCCGCCAACTTCTCCAGCAAGGCAGCCAATCCGGGGTCCTTGTCCCCCAGCACCATCTGCAACTTCTCCACCACGGGGCCGTCCAGATCCTCTTCTGGTACGACGCCGGATTGAACGGCGGCAACCAGTGCCGCTGCGCCAGGTTTTGTGCCGGTCAGTCCGTCCACCGCGCTTCTGCGTTCCGTGGCATTCAGCTCTTTCCACAGCGGCAGCAGTTTGTCAGGCGTGGCCGCGAGACACAGCAGTGCTTCGCCGCGAATGCCCTCATCTGGAGATCTCACGAGTTTCAGAAACAAGTCCGCCCGCGTGGAACCAACCTGCCGCAGGGTTTGCAAGGACGCGGCGGAAGGAGATTTTTCAACCACTGCCGCCACTTCCGGCTCCAGGGATTTCAATTGAAAGCCGGCAACGAGCCTGGTGCCCAGATCAGGCTTTCCTGGCAGCAGATCGCGCACGACCGATTCCAGCAGCGGGGCAAGTTTCCGGGAATCCAGACGATTTTTGAGCCGAACCAGCGCATCCAGCGTTGCGGCCTTGCTGAACAAGACGCGCAGCGCCTCACCAACGCCTGGTTCGTCCGGAAATTCTGCGAGGCGCAGCAACTCCTCGTCATTCAGCGGCCGTGTTACGTGCGGCAGCAATTTTGCCAGCCTCACTGCCGCTGCCCTGCCGTCCATCGCCTGCATCGACAGGAGCACAAATTCCGGATTTTTGGAACCGCCTGCGGCATCCAGAAAGGCCGCCAGTTCCCCGCCGCGGCGTTCGAGTTCTGCACGGATCATGTAGCGCAGAAAATCCACGTCGTAACTGCCATCCGCCGCCGGAGTCATTGCGGCCATTTCCTCCAGCGATTTTCCGGCCAGTTCCCAGCGCAGGTCCAGCCGCGGCCATCCGGTGTTCGGGTCGATCTGCCCGCGATCCACCCTTTCAGCCCAGGCCGTTTTTTCCGCCCAACGGCTGACGGGGCGGAATGCCCTGAGATCCGCATCCGTGAGGGCGGCAATGTCAGGAATGGGCGCGGTTTTCTGTGCCGTGTGCCGGACCCGCCAGATGCGGCCCCGAGTTTTGTCGCGTTCCGGATGCGTCCGCGGCACCTCGTTGTGCGAGATGATTTTGTTGTACCAGTCAACGATGTAAAGACAGCCGTCGGGGCCAAAATCAACATGCACCGGGCGAAACCATGGATCGCCGCAGCGCACAAAATCCCTCGCAGCGGTGAAGGCGAAATGACTGCTCCCGTCATCAATGGCCTGCGTCATCTGAATGCGGTTGGTGATGGGGTTTGCCAGGTAGAAAGTGCGTCCGCTGCCCGCAGCGGATGGACCATGCGGCTCCGGCCAGGTTCCGGCGTCCTCCTGCAAGGCAAGGCCTGACAATCCAGTGCCTCCAGCCTGCCAGTCCCTGACTGGAGCCGGACGCACCGGTGCATACGGCTTGAGCCTTTCATCGCCGATGCCGGGATAATTGTCCCCCACTGCCAGCGGCGTCACCGGATAGCCGAGATCGTTGGCCTCCTGGCCCCACATCCGTCCGCTGCGGTCGATGACAAATCCCCAAATGTTATTCAGGCCTGCGGCAACCAGTTCAAATCTCCGCCCGTCCGGAGTAAACCGTCCCAGCTTGCAGAAATTCCACTGCGTGACGCTGCCGTCACCGGCCTTGATCATCGAGTGGTTGAAGGCCCCCTGGGCGGTGTAAATCCAGTTGCCCGGCCCGCGGGTGAAACCATGCAGGAACAGATGGCTGTCATCGATGCCAACGCCTTCCAGCAGCACTTCCCGCCGGTCCGCCTTGCCGTCGCCGTCGGTGTCGCGCAGGAAGACAACCTCTTTGCCATGCTGAACGATCGCTCCGTCGCGATAGGGCAGCATTCCGAGCGGGATCGCCAGACCGTCGGCAAAAATCTGCGGCGACTTTTGATAGGTCGGCAATTGGTCCGCACCGCCGCGGGAGGCAAAATCATAGACCAGCACCTTGTCCTTCCCCCGTCCGGCATAGAGCGCTTCGGCGGCCGCCCGGTTTTCGTTGGCATCCACCGGATATTCCAGCGCGGTCATGGTCCACAGCCGCCCGTGGTGATCCCATGCCACACTGACAAATTTGCCGATGCCCTCCTGTTCTTCGGCCACCAGTTCCAATTCGAATCCCGGCGGCAGAGTAAAGAGCTTCTGCTGGTCCGCTGCAGAAAGCGCTCCTTCATTCAGATTGCGGACCTTGGCGGGCGGCGGAGCCGGCACCAGTTTTGGTTTTGCGGGAGTGGCTGGAAGTTCCTCAATGGTGATGTCCTTCACCTGGACCAAGGTCTTGCCGCCGCCGTGAACCTGCAGCCCGATGCGGCCGCTCTGAACAATGTTTTCGTCCGCCTCGACATAGTCCACGCCCTGCCCTCCGTTGATCCACGTCTGGATGCGCGGGCCGTCGGCTTTGATGACATAGTCGTTCCAGTCGCTGCGCTTGATGACCGGCCCCAGGCGTTTCATGTCACTCTGGGCCATCAGTCGGTTGCGGCGGCTTTCATCGTAAATGCTGCCCCACCAGTTGGGGTCTCCGTAGTCGCACTGGTAGCCCGCCATTTCCGAGGAATTCGGAACGCGCTGCGAACGGATCTGCACGCCGCTGTTGATGAACCCGTCGGTGCCGGTCAGCTTGATCTTGAGCCTCAGGATGAAATTGCCGTATTCCTTGCGGCTGGCGAGGAAGTCGTTCTCCTTTACCGTCTCCGTAAGCGATCCGCCGGAAATCGCCCCGTCGAGCACCTGCCACAGTGTCCGATTTCCCTCCCAGCCTTCGAGCGTTTTCCCGTCAAAAATCGGCACCGCCTTGTCCGTGGCCGCCGGAGGCTCAGCTAAAAGCGGTGCAGGCCAACAGAATCCGGTCAGACACAAGGCGAAAAGGCAACGAAAGTGCATGGCCTACTCGACCAAACCCCAGACGGCATGACAAGAAATTTCTCGCCGACCGCTTTCACGCATTGCCGTCGGGAACCTTTCATTACCCGACAACGGAAGCCCCTGCCGTCGCGCCATGCCGCGAATGGAAATCCAGTCTCCCCGCGTTAGGCGAGGCACTTTTTGATGTATCCGAAGCCTTCCTCATAGACTTCCTCGACATTCGGAAAGAAGTCGCGCCAGACGCGGGTGGCGGCAGCCAGATCGGGCAGAAAGCCTCCGAAAGCCTCAATCGTGGTCCAGCCGGCGAAGTTTTTCCCCTTCAGGAAGGCCAGCACTTCGGCAATGGGGTTGTGCCCCTTGCCCGGCGTGCCGCGGTCGTTCTCGCTGATGTGGACGTGGCGCACCACATCGTAACCGTCCTGCAGGGCTCCGAGGGGATTCTTCTCCTCAATGTTCGCGTGGAAGGTGTCGAACATGGTTCCGAAATTCGGATGGTTCACCAGTTTTACATAAGCCTTGGCCTGGGCGATGGTGTTCAGCAGGTGGGCTTCGAACCGGTTCAGGCTTTCAATGGCCAGGGTGATGCCAGCCTGCTGGGCATGGTCTGCAAGCGCACGGTGCACCTCTGCGGCGCGTTCCAGTTCCGCCTGGGTGGGATAGGCTCCGGAGAATTGGCCAAGCACTTGATAGTAGGGTCCGCAGAGCAGTTGAATGCCCGCATTTTGACCGCAGTCGATGACCTTTTTCAAATGGTCCAGCCCGCCCTGACGATTTGCAGCATCAGGCGAAATCGGATTGTGCGCCTCGTCGGGACAAACTGTCACCGCCGTGGCCTGCAAGCCGTTATCCTTCAGTGCCTGTCCGATTTTTTTGAAGTGCGCCGGATCGCTCGTGTCAAAAATGGGAATCTCCACCCCGTCGTAACCGGTGGTCTTGAGTTTGCCCAGCAGGGAAAACTGATCTTCGACGAAGTGGGTGGTCCAGAGCAGAAGGTTGAATCCGATTTTCATGACTCTGCATCAGGAGCAAAGGGCGGAGTGCATGGCAAGGGGAATCTGTCCCGCACTTCACATGGAGGCATCACGGTTCCACGGCCTTCAGCCGGAAAAAGGCCACCGGATCTTCGCGGCGGGGATCGAAGGGTTCGTAGTCCATGTTGGCGATGATGATTTCCCGTTCGCCCTGTGCGGATACGGTGTCGGTCGTTTCGATCACCTGCCAATTGAGCAAATCCGTGCTGCGTTCGATCAGGAGGTGGTTTGTGCCAACGCGCGGCGAACGCGGAAAAATCAGGGCCACATCGTAGGTGGTGAAGTTTGGTCCGATGATCATTGACACATCGAGTTGGAGCATGTCCACGCTCTCGCCATCAGTGGGATCGGTGCCCATTACCTGCTCCATTAGATTGGCCACCCCATCGCTGTCAGGATCGTCGTCGCGGTCGGCCTGCGATGCCCCGGGCGGGAAACGGTAGGCGGCCCAGAACTCGTAGCTCTCCGAGGCCAGATTGAATGCTCCGGCGTCGGAGATGTTGTCACGGGCAATGCCGCGCTGATCGGTTAGCGAGAAAAAATGGTGGCAGGCGCCGCGAGCCGGGCTGTTGGCGGCCAGTGCGTAAGTCATGGTTGGTCCGCCGCTGTAAGCCAGCGGGAGGACCAGCCCCCCGGCATTGGCCACCCAGCCGTTTTGCGACGCGAGCACGTCGTCATTGGGCAGCCAACCCTGATCGAAGGGGGAGGTGAAAAAATTGCCCCCGCCATTGTGCAAGGCACCGGTGGAGGGATTTGGCAGGGCGATGTGTCGGGCGCGGTGGAAGTAGTCCGTCTCGACGTGGGCGAGTTGATCGGTGTTGAGCGAAACGTGGCAGCCTTGGATGGAGAGGAATCCGTCGCTGAAAAAGGCGCCGCTGTTGTCATTCGGGGCGATGTAAACCGCGCCACCCTCGCCGTCGCCGCTCAGGTCGGTGTCGGCGTGGTTTTCCGCCAGCGTGCAGTGGGTGAGCGTGGCCTGACCGTCTGGCCAGACGTAAATCGCCCCCCCGTGTTTCGGCGCGGTGTTCTGGGAGAAGGTGCAGTTCTCCGCATCGAGCCGACAGCCGAATCCGACCAACACCGCGCCGCCGCTGGAAAGGCTGGCGCAGTTACGCACACAGCAGCGCCGCAGCGTGAGGCTGGATCCGCCGTCAACCGTCAGGGCGGAAAGTCCACTGTCGTCCCCCGGCAGTGCGGCAACGGAGCTGCCATTGGCGATGTTGAGGTCTTGCAATGCCAGCACCGCCCCCTGATGAGTGTAAATGATGCGGGAAGTTCCGCCGCCCGACAGGGTCAGCGGCACCGGCGGCCCTTGCACCGTGCGCCCGCTCACCGCCGATCCGACGCTGATGGGCGACGCCAGCGTGATCGTCCGCGGGATGGAAAACACCGCCGGATCGAAAACGATCATTGGCGCGACCAGCGCGGCAGGTCCGGTCAGCACGGTGCGCAAGCTGCCGGCTCCACTGTCATTGGTGTTGGTGACCAGCAGTTCGTTGCTGACGATCATCGTCGTGCGCTCGGCCTGCGGCGCGGTCTGCACCAGGTAGGTCAGGGTCGGCGTGGCGAAGACGATGGCGGTCTCATTGCCCTCGAACACGGGGTCGTCCAGCGGCACGAGCAACACGATCTTTTCCAGTTCGGCAGCGGAAAACCGCGCCGTCCATGATGCGTCGCTCAAACTCCAGACGCCCGGACCGGTTAGGGTAAAATCGGTGGCCGCCGCCGTGGAAACCAGGCTCCTGACTAACAAAACATCCACCGCCACGCCTGGCAGCGAGCGGCGCAGCACGTAGCGGGCCTGCGAGCCGGGCGCACCCTCCTCCACGCTTGCGGGGGGGCTTTCGACGAAGAACTGGATGAGAGCGACATCGGACGCCTCCACCGCACCGATGTCCGGGGCCGCCGCCACGGTGCGGAACTGGACCCGCGCGTCGTAAACCGGAGCCGCCGGCCATGCCGCATCGGTGAGCAGCGCGGCATCCCCGGTGTCGATGAGGGGGCTGCCCGCATTCGGTTTTTGCGTGCGAAACAGCCCGCCGTTTTGCGCCAGCGCGGCGAGGTCCGGATTCAGCGGCGTGGCGCTGGTGCCCGCTTGGTCGCCCAGGACTCCATGCGTGACTTGCGTGCCATTGGCCGTCTGCCCCTCGCGTTTGCCGATGAAGTTGTGACCCAACGTTTCAAACGCTCCGGAGATGTCCGGGTGAATGACGGCTCCGCCGCCGGTGGAGGCGTCGGTGTTCCCGGAGACCACGGAGTTGCCGAGGCGCAGAGGGGTGGCGCCTCCGACCACGCGCAGACCGCCGCCGTTGCCGTCGTCATTGGTGTCGCTGTCGGCGGTGTTGCTGGTCACCGTGCAGTTGATGAGGGTCGCCCCCCCGTTGTCCGCCACCAACCCGCCGCCTCCTCGTTGGGCGGAGTTGGCGCTCATCGTGCAGTTTGTAAAGTAGCCGACGCCCGGTCCCACCACCACCACGCCACCGCCGGTGAGATCAGCCGTGTTGTTATTCCACAGGCAGTTGGTCGCCTTGACCGTGCCGCCGCTGATCGCCAGCGCCCCACCGCGTCCGCCGCTGTGGTTTTGACTGAAAAGACACTCGCGCAGGGTCAACAGACCGCCGCCGCCGGTTGCCATGTTCACCGCACCGCCGTCGGCCGCTGACTCGCCTAGCTTAAATTGCACGCGTTCGATCACGCACTGCGTCGTCGCGCCGGTGATGTTGAGCAGGCGGTTGGCGTTGCCGCCGCTCAGGGCTACCCCGGCCGGCGGGCCGCTGATTTTCACGCTCGCGGAAATCCCGACCGGACTTGCCAGGGTGATCGTCTGCTGGATGGCGAAGAACTCCGAGTCGAAGACCACCTCGCCATTCTGCAATCCCGCGGCCGAGTTCACTGCGTCACGAAACGATCCCGCACCATTGCTGTTCGTGTTGGTGACGATGAACTGGTTCAGCGCCTCCACCGCGCCGGTGTCCACCTTCACGCCGGTCACCCGCGGGCGGCCCGTCTGATCGAGAATCGGCTCCTGGTAGTCCGGTGCCGCCGGAGCGGGGTGCCCCCCGTCGATGAGCGGACTTCCTGCCAGCGGCATCCGCGATCTGCCGCCGCCGCCCCAGTCTCTTAGCGGACCGAGCAGCGCGTTGAGGGGCGTGGCCGGTGTGCCGATTTGGTCGCCGGGTCCGGGATTGCCATTAAACCACGTCAACGGCTGCGTGGCGTCGATGAAATTTCCACCGAAGCTCCGGAGCGGATCGGTCGCCTGCAGGATCAATCCGCCCGCGTTGGTGACCGTGTTTCCGGAAAAGACGCAGTTCTGCACGGTCAGGTCCGGCGTGCTGTCATCGGTGCCCCCTGTGACGACCACGGCCTGGCCGCTGTTGCTGGAGAAGGTGCAGTTGAGCAGCTTGGCGGTGGTGAAAACCTCCGCGGTGCCGGTGTTACCGTCCAGCGTGCAGCTTTCCAGCAGCACGTTCCGCCCCACCAGCCACACCGACGTGCCGGCGGTGACGAGGCCCGGCATCTCGTAGCCGACCGCCGCGCCCGTCGTCGCCGTGACCGCGCAGCGCCGCAGCGTGATGTCGCGGATCGTCCCCGTGCCGTATCCCAGCGTGCCAGCATTCTGGTGAAATTCGCAGTCCTCCGCCGTCAGGGTGCCTTGCGACGAAGGCAATGCATCATTCTGCCGCAAGGTCACCCGCCTCAGCGTGAGGGCTGCACCCGCGACGAAGCTCATGCCATTGTCCTCTGCCACCGTGTCCTCCACGGTGATCGTGCCGTCGTTGGAGGCCAGGCCATCGTTGCCAGTGAATGTGCAACTGCTGATCGTGATGGCGTCGTCGAAAAGACCGCCGCTGAGAACCAACCCGGCGTTGTCGGTGAACGTGCAGCCCGCCGCCGTGATCGGCCCGCCGTTGGATTTCAACACCGCACCCTCGTTGTCGTGAAAGTTGCAGTTCGTCATCGTCACGGGCACGATGCCACGCGTGGCCGCGTTGCCGGTGTAGAGGCCCACTTCAATGACCAGCGGTGCCAGGTTCGCTGCCGTGGTTTCGCTCATTTCCACGGCGTCCAGCCTCAGCGAGCCCCGCTCGATCCCCACCAAATCGCCCGAATGCGTGCCAGCTCCGGTGCTTGCGTTGCGCGCAGTCGCCCCTCCGCGGATCGTTACGAAGCCCGTTTCCACATAAAGCAGCGCACCACCCAGGGCAGCATTGTCGGTGAAGGTGCAGTCGGTCAGTGTCATCGTGGCCGTGGCAAAACGGAACAGCCCCCCGAGGCCATCCGCCACGCAGTCGTCGAAAATGCAGCGGTTTGCGTTCAACGTCACCACCGTGCCCGCACCCGCCCGCATCACACCGCCGCCAGCATTCGGTCCGACTGCGTGCGCATCCTCCACCAGCAGGTCGCTGAGCGTCAGTGTCACCGCGCTGCCATTCGGCGCGAACAGCCGCGTACCCGCCGCTGCTCCGCGCAGCGCCACCCGGTGCTGCACCGGCTGCGGCCCGGTAATGGTGAGCGTCCCCGCAAAGGAAAGCGGCGAATTGAGCGTGATCGCCTGCGGCGTTGCAAACACGCCTGCCGTATCGAACACGATTTCATCCGCCCCCGGCGCAGCATCGGCCAGGCTGACCGCCTCGCGCAGCGAACCGCCTCCGGCGTCCGCGGTGCTGGTGACAGTGAACGTGGCCGCCCGAACGGGGCCTGACAAAAACGAACTGAGTCCAAACAAGAGCAGCGCAGGGGGAAGCCGTTTCATGATCGTGGCAGGATACCTCGTGACGCCTTCCGCCGACAAGCCAGAAGTGCAAGGCCGCTGGATCATTGCACGGCGGATGCCGCCGTGCTCGCCGCCTCCCGGCTCAAGCTCCAGCGCCTGGCCGAGGAGACCGCCGTGCTGACGCGGCACATCGCCCGCTACGACAAAGCCATCGCGGAAATTTATGCGCAGCACCCCGATGCCGCCCTCTTCGACTCCCTGCCCGGCAGCGGCCCGGTTTTCGCACCCCGCCTCGCTGCCGTCATGGGCGAGGAACGAGGTGCGTATGAGAGCGCCAGCGCCCTGCAAAGCCGCACCGGCATCGCGCCCATCCGCCGCCAGAGCGGGAAGAAGAACCTCACCGTGCGCCGCACCGCCTGCCCGCGCTTCGATCGGCAGACCTTCCACGAATGGGCGGGCGAATCGATCCCTAAAAGCGCTTGGGCCAAAGCCTTTTACGAAAGCCAGATCGCAGCGGGAAAGCTGCACCACACCGCACTCAGGGCTTTGGCCTTCAAATGGCAGCGCATCCTCTGGCGCTGTTGGCAGGACGGCGTGCCCTATGACGAGGCCAGATACGAAGCCGCACTCGCTGCCAAAGGCAGTCCCCTGGTTGCGAAGATCGCCGAGATCAAAGCCAGCCAAAAGCAGAACGGCAAGACGGAACCAGCCCAAGAAAATCCCGCCGCAAAGATGTGAACAAATCCCTCAAAAAACCTTGACCGATGACTTCAGTGGCAAGCTCGGTAAACGCGTCGGCACCCGTATTTCATGGTCACCTTTTGATTCGTCGCCCCCGCATGGGCTCCTCACCCTT
>JAGNEJ010000138.1 GCA_018003315.1 Verrucomicrobiales bacterium | reverse complement strand
GCGAGCTGGAATGCGCTGCTGCAGCGCCACGCGGACCGGCTCGAAGCCGGAGTTCCGAATCATTCCTCCCGCCGGTGGAAGGCCATCCCCTTTCCAGCCGGGGAAGTGCAGTTCCCCGGCTACCTCGACCCGCACTACACCAGCTACAGCAGGGCGGCGCTGACCCACAACATCCTGCCGGACACGCTGGAGAAAATCCAGTTCACCTTCGGCCTCTATATGCGGACGTTTTACTGCGACCCCACCGGTTTGTTCTTTTCCATGCTGGAAATGTGATGGCTTAATTTCTAATAATAGCAGTTGGGAATCAGCAGAATTCGTACGGGGCTCTGTGCAATCCAGTGTGAAGCATGCGGGTCCCCCCTATTTCCCGTAGAGCTACTTCAAACGCTGTTTGTAGTGGGTCAGCGTTGGTATGATTGCTTCTTTTATTTCGGATGATTCAATTTCCTGAAGCCAAGCTTCGGCTGAAGGTATATCGTAACTCGCCAGCGAGCGAACCATGAACCCAACAACATAATCCCGCCGTCTGCTTGGAACTGATTTCGAAACTTGCATGGAAAAAAATTCCGGATTTGCTAAAAAATAAGATGAGCACATCGCCAAAGCCAATTCCTTATTCATGGACATTTGGCAATCGTTGCCAAGAATATAGTGTAAAGTATCCTGCGGATATGTATGTGCTGCATTTAACAGGACTTCAGGCTCTGCGTATTGCCTGACTGCTGAAGGAAGGGATTTTAGGGTTTCAAGTGCGCCGTTTGCCACCATGGCAATTTCTCTTCCCGCGCATATTCCGGTGATGACTGTGCGGAGATCCAAATTTTTGATCGCTTCCGCGGGATTCAGCATTTCTTCCTTAACTGCCTGCGATGAATAAGCTCCCCCGATTCTAGTCAGGAGGTTCAGCCCATTTGGAGTTATCAATTCCGTCAAATCACTAATCTGTTGCGGCGTAATGGCATTGAAATATTCTATAAATTGATTGCAGGAGTATTTGCGCAATTGTTCTGTCAGCCTGTTCTGAAGTTTGGTTGCTTGGTATGCATTCGCTCCTTTAAACGCAATGATATGATCAGCAAGACGCTCCGATAATGGGAGTGCAACATGTGTTAATGCTTCCCCTGCAGTTCTTGCTGTGCTGGGCGTTTTGTTCTTTAAGGGAAGGGAATCATTATCCGAAATTGCCTTGTTCGGTTCACTGATCGTTTTTTCTTTCCCCCTGCGCACTGGAAATTCAAAGCACTTTGATAAACACAGCAAGAGCAGCAGCGCCAAGGCAGTGGCACCGCAAGGAATAAACCAGAATCTTCCCGGAGCGAGAGGCATAGCTAGATGGACAAATGCCAATCATCAATCGAAGTAAATCACACGAATGACTGTGCCATACATGGGGTTGCTGAATTCAATTTTCGCTCCCCAAGCCCCATTTTCTCCGAAATATTCGATTGGAATTGTTGTTCCGGAGAGTCCGTTTGGCAAGCAGGCAGATTGGTAGATTACGTGCCGGTTGAAGGTCAAATTCGTTATGTCCTGAAGACCGGAATCGGCTATTTTCACCCAATGTCCGGCCCAGCCCGAAAACGCCGCGAGTTTTTCTAATAAGAACTCACGTGCATCTTCCTTGTTTAAATAAACAGGGTCTGTGTAGATAAGCCCAACCTGGCAGTCGACCGCCTCGTCAATTTCATAATCTTCCCAGATGATAGCGAGATTGGGGTCTGCAAACGAAACACCTGCCAGCACCTCCAATTTCATCCCATTAAGCGCCACCACTGTGGCCACCGTTGCCGCGCCGGTTTTCTTGAGGAAAGCCCTTCGCCCGAGTTGCGAGTTCCAGAGACTGGGTTCCGGAAGGTTATTCGCAAAGACTAGCGGGTCAAAGTTACCGAGGCCTTGATGCCCCCCCCATTGGTGTTTAGAGTGTGTTGGGTTCATGGCAGATGCGCAGAGATTCCGATTTTTCGCCAGTGAGGTCAAGAAATATCACCCCAAAGTTTGGCAAACGAGCAAGATGTTGAAAATCAAAAGGAACCGAGTTGTGAGGATTCAGGAAGGTCAACCGATGCTCCGCCGCCAGTCTGCTTTGGGCGGGACTGGCCCTGACTTGAGGGGAAGGTTGCGGAAGCAATGACAGGGTGCATGCCGGCAATGGGCATCGGACGGAGGCGGGAACCGGTGACAGGTTCCGCCGTCTTGACCGCCGCCCCATCTGCGGCGAATCAGTCGGCGCATGAAAGATCTTCTCCTGAAAAGTCCCGTGTTCAGCATGGCGGCGGCGCAGTTCGATCAGGCAGCAGCGCACCTGGGGCTGTCCGCGGATACCGCAGAACGCTGCAAGTGGCCGAAACGGATCATCAGCGTCTCCCTTCCGGTCCGGCTCGACAGCGGTGAGGTTTTCCATTTTTTCGGCCACCGGGTGCAGCACCATCTCTCGCGCGGCCCGGTCAAGGGCGGGCTGCGCTACCACCCGGCGGTGGACTTGGGGGAGGTGGCCGCCCTGGCGATGTGGATGACGTGGAAATGCGCCCTGACCGGCCTGCCCTTCGGCGGCGGCAAGGGCGGGATTGCCTGTCAGCCATCGGCCATGAGCATGGGTGAACTGGAACGGCTCACCCGGCGCTTCACCCAGGAAATGATTCCGTTCATCGGGCCGCACATCGACGTGATGGCGCCTGATATGGGGACCAACGAGCAGGTGATGGCCTGGATGGTGGACACCTGGTCGGTCCATGCGGGTTCGCTGGACCCCGGCATCGTCACTGGCAAACCGCGGGGCCTTTACGGATCGGCGGGCCGACGCGAAGCCACGGGCCACGGAGTTGCGTTCCTGGCCATGAGTGCGCTGGAGAAGCTGGGTATGAAAATGGCCGAGGCCACCGCCGTGGTGCAGGGATTCGGAAATGTCGGCAGCCATGCCGCGCGGAACCTGGCCAGCTACGGAGCCAAGGTCATCGCGGTGGGAGACGCCACCGGATCCATTTACAACGGCCAGGGAATCGACATCGGAAAACTGATGTCCTACGCGGCGGAGCATCGCGGAGTGGCCGGGTTTCCGGAGGCGGAGCCGCTGGCGGACGAAACGCTCCTGACGCTCCCGTGCGACATCCTCGCTCCCTGTGCCATGGAACGGGTCATCACGCGGGAAAACGCCGCCGGTCTGCGCTGCAAGGTGCTGGCCGAAGGTGCCAACGGGCCGACCACTCCGGACGCGGATGAAATCATCAACGCCCGCGGCGACATTTTTCTGGTTCCTGACATTCTTTGCAACAGCGGCGGCGTCATTGTGTCCTATTTCGAGTGGGTTCAGGCGCTGCAGCATTTCCCGTGGACGGAAAAACAGGTGCTGATGCGGTTGGAGGAAATGCTCACTTCCAGCTTCCGGGAGGTGCTCCACGCGGCCAAACGCCAGGGGGTTTCCCACCGCATCGCCGCCCTCACCTTGGGGATTCAGCGCGTCGCGGAGACAAAGGCGCTGCGCGGCCTCTTCCCGTGAAATTCAGCCGGCGGAAGGAGGCAGGATTTTTTCATAATAGCGCAGCGCCTCGATTTTGCTGCCGAATTCCTTGAGCGGGTAAACACCCTTGGCCGCACCAGCGCCGGGATCGCGGATGAGGTAGTCGTGCCCTTCCTTGCCGCAGATGACCACGAAGTGGGTGACGTTCCGATCCTGGTAGCGCAGGCGGACGATCACTGGATTGCCCCTTTTTAGGTTCGAGTCGATCAATGGATAGGTGGCCACGTCCTCGTAGCAAAAGCGCGCTTTTTCCGGCGCAAGCAGCGGAGCGATTTCCCATTTCAGCCAGCCGGGGCCGGTGAAGCCGTCGTGCGTTTCCAGAAACCGGTTGAGCCGTGAAGGATCGGTATCGACTCCGTAGGAGGCGAGCACCATGGCGGCGGAGGTCACGGCGCAGCCGGCACTACCGAGCGTGTCGCCCCCGACACCCGCGGCCAGCGGTTCCTTTCCCCAGCGGGCGTCATTCTGGCGGAACAGCGGCACGGGAATCTCCACTCGCGTGGAAAAATACTCGCCGCCACTGGGGTCGATCCGGACATCCGCCGGGGCCGGAGGCGGTGGTGGAGGTTTGTCCGGGAAGAAATGGAAATAGGCACACGTGGCCGCGGCAATGAGCGCGACCAGCAGCAGAAATGGACCGGGACGGCGCATTGGAAGCAACTACCAGCGGAAAAACGAAAACTCGCCGGAAAAGCCAGGCAGCGGGTGCTCCCCCACGGCGGTCGTCTGCTGCGCGACTCCCAACTGCCGGTTGGCCACGTCACTGAGCATCACCGGCAGGCCCAGTCCGCCGGCTAGTTTTTCCATCCGGAAAAGGAAAATCACATCCGACCCGGAGAGGCTCTCCTCGCCCATGGTCGGAGTGCCCCCCATGGTCACCTTGCCATAATGAAGCACCAGCCGGAAAGACGGGTGCCCTTCGTCTTGGAGAATTTTCAGCTTCTCCAGGCCGGTTCGGACGGCATCCTGGACCTGGCCAGTGTCCGGCCAGTAGGCAAAAAAACCGTCGCCGAGGTATTTGTTGATGGCTCCGCCGTGGCTTTCGATGATTTCACGACACTTGGAAAACCAGCCTCCAACCATGTGCGCGACTTCTTCCCCTGGCAGGTCTTGAGCCAATTTGCTGGAGGAGGCAATGTCTGCCAGCAGCAGCCAGCACGGCCGGGCCTTGATGGCGATGACCGTGCGGACGGAGACCCCGGAATCATGTTCCGTCCGCCCGACTTTGGAGGGTTGGTGGAAGACCAAACCACAGTCGCCGATTTGAAGGCGATCTCCGTGGTGCAGGCGGGTGGGCAGGCTGACCCGGCGTCCGTTGACGTAGGTGCCGTTGCTGCTGCCCTGGTCCACCAGCCACCATTCATCCTCCCCCTGGCCGTGAATGAACGCATGGCGGCGCGAGGCTTTTTCGTCCGCCACCACCACCTGGTTTGCCGAGGAGCGGCCAAGGGTGCACGTCCCTTGCAGCGGCACTGCGGCACCGCCGTCCCGTTCCAACCAGGCCTTGTTGATAGCTTCTTCCATCTTCAATTGACGCTGGTTCAACTTAGGCGAAGTCCGGCACCCGGCAAGGGGTTGCGTGTGCCAAATTCTCCCCATTTTACGGAAAAACGGTGTCCCATCCTGATGCGACATGATGGCGGAAAAAACTCCGGTTGAACCACACCGGAACCTGCATTCCTGTCGTCGCTGCCACGCGAGGATTTCCTCGGTGCCCCGCCCGCCCCACGTTTCCTCATTTCCAATTTCCCCACCCCGCCATGACCGCCGCCGAAGCCCAGGAACAGCTCGACCAACACCTGCGTGAAATCATCGCCTGGCATTTCAGTCCGGAAACCGGCTGTCCGTTCTGGCTGGACTGGGCAAAACGGGCAGGCTGGGATCCGCGATCGGAAAACCACACCATCGCCGACCTGCGGCGCTTTCCCCATTTCGAGGACGAATGGCTGCGCGACGAGCAGAAT
>JAGNEJ010000096.1 GCA_018003315.1 Verrucomicrobiales bacterium | reverse complement strand
CAACCCGGACCCATCCCCCGGTGACCAGGGAGACGGCAGCGGCAGCAACTTCGAGTTTCAAGTGGTACGTTTGTTCTACAGTTTTGTCCCGGCTCGCGGCTCCGGAGGTAGTCCGCGCAGCGGCTACGTCACCCGCCTCATCCCCAGCAGTGCGGCTCCGTCGCTAGGCAGCATCTACCTCTACGGGAATCCGCCGGCGCTCTCCTGGTCTTCTCCCGGCCCCATCGGTAGCAGTGTTGCAGCGCCGGACTGGTCAGCCAATGACCAGACCGCCACGCCGGCCGTGGCCGTACCGGGCATCTATACCCTGACCAAGGCCTATGATCTGACGAACAATGCCTGGCTGCTCCACACGGCGGATGCCAACCAATACGACTCAGCCAGCCACGGCACTGATGTCATCGTTTCCCGCCGCACCACTGGCACCATCTCCCTGAAGATCGGGAATTTCCCCGACATTGCCAGCGTGGTGGCCGTTCACGCCGGGACGACGGCGGCGGACTTTGAATACATCTGGAATGCGGTCACCGGGGACTACTACCGCCTCGTGGTCGCGGCCCCGTCCACGGATCCTGCAGCCTTCTGGCGTATCACACGGCCTTTGTCCCCCGCTGGCCGCATCGTGCAGGCTTATCACATCATTGGTCATCGGGCGAATACCACCGCATACAACGTCGTTCTAGCCAGTTACGACAACTTCATTTCTCCCGGTGGAGCAGCCGACTCTGCGCTGGACTACCTGCCGACCACGCCGCCGAAGGAGCATTTTTATTCCGCTGAGACGACATCCGCCGCGGTGGACCACACCACCGTCTACAGCGTCAATGACACGGCGGATGACCTTGGCAACGGAACCACGGACCGCCTCGGACGCACGGTCGGTGGGCCGGATCTCTGGTGCTGGAAATGGGCACCGCACGTCGCCGGCTACCTCGGCGGCGTGGCCGTGGCGAACTCCTGGGACTGGGTCACCGGCAATGCCCCTACGCTGGCCGCATGGGGCGCACTGACAGGAAACTCGACGGCCAATCTTGGCAACTACGCCGCCCTGGTCCACCTCACTTCCCCCACCGGCCCCCGGTACTACAAGGGCTCCCCGGTGGATGGCGACCCGCTGGCTATGACTACCGGCATCGTCCAATACTGACCTTTCACTGCAGCCCCGGCTCGCCGTATTGCTCTCGGGGAAGAGGCGGCGGGCAGTGGTTCTTCTGGACATCCATAACATTTAGCCCCGGTCTTCCGCAGTGATTTTCCGGAAGGGACGGCCGGGGAAAATTCCTTCTCCAGCTATGCTCCTGACGGCCAGACCTGTCACATGCGGACACATGCGCATGAATCCGGACTGTCGCTACGGGCATGTCCTGGGCCTCCCTCAGTCCGCGGACACCGTCACTCTCTCCGACATCCGCCCGACATCCGCCGTGCCGCAGACGCTTCCCGCGCCCTCTTTGCGCCCCTGGGAGATTGACTCCGTTCCTCATCTGGAAGCTTCAATCTTCACTTTCATCCTTCATCTTTCATCCTTTCCGCCCATGCCCACCACCGTGCCTGCCATGATCGTCCACGGCGATGATCTTGATCTCGTCCTGGGGCCGAGCGCCGACCTCGACAAGTGCTACTTCGACGGCGACATCGCCATCAAGACCGGTCACCGAAATGCCAGCGTCATGCGCAACTACCTGGCCCACGAGGATGCGGAAGTCAGGGCCACGCCCTTCTACGAGCTGGAAGTGTCGGTCATATTTAAGCGCGAGACAGGATATTTCGCCACCAAGCACCCCGGCACCGGCATCCCCAAGGCATCGGTCGCCATCCTGGGGGATCGCGCCGGGCATGCGATGCCGCTGGATGCCCCTGCCGGCTATTTTATCCTCGGGGACATCGACTCCACCCTCCCGGTCGGCAGCCATCGCAAGGCTCGGCTGGCGATGCGGTGGCGTGGCTTCTCCGTGACGGCGCCGATTTCCGGTGCCGCTGCCTGACCAGTTTTAGCTTCTCCTAACCGGGGAAGGAGCCCTGCCGCGGCCGATTTAATCAGGGGGGGTGCGTTCGGCAGGCAGGGCTGCCTCCCAACTTTCAACCGCCCCTGAGCCTGGCCAGACATGTCCTCCCCAAAATCCAGTTTACTGGGCCGACTTTCGGTCCGCGTTGGCTCCTACGAGCAAAACGGAGAAACCAAGCATCGCTACAAGACGCTGGGCACCGTGTGGAAATCGAAGGAAGGGCGGACATACTTCCGGATCGACAAAACGCTCCTTTCTCCGTCCCTGCTGAGCGTCATCCTGCAGAACCAAAGCAAGGAAGACCGCGGCGAAGACACCGTCCTGGCCTCCTATTTCGAGGAGCGTGATGAAAGCCCACGGGGCAGCAGCACTCGTGCCGCAGCCTCCGGCCAGGGCCAGGATGCTGAGGACGATGAAATTCCCTTCTGAGCAAGCAAATGTTCCCTGCCACCTCCCGCTTCCAGACAGACGATGCCCGCTTCGCCGCAGCCGCCATGGATCTGGGCATGCCCATGCAGCGCAGCTGTATGAAGCATCTGGACGCCGCCAGCCAAAAGCACAATGCCACCTTCCTCACCTTCAGCCTGGCGAGCGATGGGGAGCAATCCCCCCACGCCCTCTACACCGCGCTGTGTGAGGGCTCCCTCATCCGCCGGCAGCCTGCGCACCCCGTTTTTGCCGCACTCGCCGGAATCGACAACTACACCGATCTCATCGCGGAGGGTGCCGGCATGGCATCGCTGGTGCCGCTGCATCCGGAGCATTTTCGCGCCGGGATCAATCGCCTCTGCATCCTGCGCCCGGCCCGGAAGAATGATGGCAACCTCTCCGCGCATTGCCGCCCGGCGGACCCTGGAACGAGATCCATCGATCTGGATCCGGAATTTGCAGCCGTGGCTGCCCTCTGCGCCTTCCCCATGCGATTGCGGGCCGGAACGAATGGCCGCTACCGCGTCTGGGATGGCCCCAGCCTGGCCTTCCCCGGCCTGACACTGGCGGATTTGTTGCTCTCCTTCCGCGCCTATGATGCCGAAGTCCATACCGCAGCCAAGGCCGCGCCGCTGCCGCTGGATGATCCGCACCGCAACATCCCCCTAGCTCATGCCATGCCGGGATTCACTGCCGGTGACCACCCCGCACAGCACGCCTACAATGCCATTCGCATTTACCGCGTCCTCACCGGGGATGCCGCCCGGCGACCGAATACCCTGCTTTTCACTGCCAACTTCGCCGCCCTCATCCCGACCGATGCCGATCCCGCCACCCAGCGCATCACGCAGCGTTTCCTCACCCAGGGAGGCAGCGTCTTTCTCGATTCCTAGCCATTTCAGCCGCTCGCATTTTTTCAAACATGGATCCAATCTCTGACTTCGCGACCCACCAGGACCAGCAGGCCGCCGCCCGGAACCCGAAAGCCTCGGCCGATGCGCTGCTGGATCGGGTCGAGGCGCTGCTGCAGGCGCTGCTGCAGGACTTGAACCAGGATTCGGAGGCAGCCGCGGACGGCCCCGTAGTCCCGCCGCGTAGCGCCGATGACATTCGCGCCGAGATCATCCCGCTTATTCCCTTGCTCACGTGGCAGGGGCAGCCCGCCGTCCTCACGCTCGGGAAGGAGGCTCTGGTGCGGGACTTGTGGCGCTCCGGAGGGGTGCTGCGCGAGGCCACCGGCCAGAGCTTGCCCATCATGGCCCGCATCGTCGGCTACATTGCGCTGCACAGCTATCGGGAGCTGATGCCGGATATTGCAGATCCCGCGGCGATGCTAGCCAAAATTCTAGAATTCTGGGACGCAAAAGTCCGGACGGAGGCGGAAGAACAGCACCTGCAGCGGCTGGCCGACGCCCTGTGGGACGGGCACAAACTCACCAAACATGCGCCGGCGCCGGCTGGTTACTCGGCTTACCAGCAGGGAAACGAGCATGGCCGGCCTGGGAACACTCCAGCCGGCCGAAACTAGTCCGCCTCACCGGGCTCAATTGGCACGAAGTCTGGTGGGAGCTGCCAGCCATCGAGGCCTACGGTGTCCTGCACCAGTGGAGCATCGAGGCGGGGCATGCCACCGCCTGGCAGCAGCGGATGGAGGCGGCGGAGTCAGGCATCGCGGAGTTGATGCGCTCCGCTTTTGACTTCCCTCCGCAGACATAATCGAGTATGCCGCTGCGCGAAGAAATCATCCTGGACACCAGCAAGGCAGCGGCGGATGCGAAAGCATTCGCCAGCCGCGTCGCAGCAGAAACGGACACCGTGGCCCAGCGCATGCGCAAAGGCTTCCAGACCACGGTGGACACGATCTCCTTCCGCCGCGCATCTGACAACGCGCAGCAGGAAATCAACCGCATTGCAGGCCTCCGCGTGGCCGCGGCACAGCGGGTGGCGAAAGAAGAGCAGCGGCTGGGTATGATGGCGGAAGTCGCCGCCCAACGGGCTGCCCGCAGTGCGGGTAACGGCGTGCAACGCACATTTGGCAGCATGGGCTTTAGCCAGCAGATCAACCAGGCCCGCGGCGGACGGGGAGGCATGGCGAATTCCGGCATGGCCATGCTACAGGTCGGCCAGTTCATGGATGATGCGCAGTATGGACTGAGGGGGGTGGTAAATAACATGCCCAGCTTGGTCACGTCGTTGGGTGGCAGCTTGAAAATGGCCGGGGGGATCGGCATCGCTGCGGTGGCGGCAAATCAGATTTGGGGCATCTTTGAGAAGAAGGTGAAGGCATCCCTCGCCGAGATCGAGACGATGAAGGGCGCGGGGGATCGTGCGCAGGAGGTGGCGAGTGGCTTGCAGGCACTGGCTACAGCGTCGGATCTTGCAGCGCAGCGAGTCCGCGAAGTAGCCGCAGCGCAGCAAAAATGGGCGGATGAAATTGCGCGCGGGCAGCAATATCTGGAGAGGGATGTGGCAGGCATAGGGCGTGGCGCAGCCCGCGAGAGCCGACGGCTTGGCCTGCTTGATGAGGCCGCTCGCATCCGCATCGGCAGCATGGAGGGCAGCAGCAAAATCCAGGCGGAAGGAGCGTTGCAAAAGGAGATCGCCGTCCGCGACACCCAGCGTGGCTTGAGTGATGCCCGCCGGGAGCGTGACCTCACCCAGGAAAAGCGGGCCGCGCTACAAAAGGAGGCCCAAGCTCTGGCGCAAGCTTTGACCGCAGCGGTGGAGGACGCAAAAACAAAGCGGACTCATGCCGGAGGATTGCGCGGGGAAAGCACTTATTCAGGTTATGCGGCCATTGCGGTGCAGGCGGAGCAAAAGGTAGGGCTCATGAGAGCCCGGCTGGAAGAACTAACCAAGGGGATTGAGGAGTATGGGGAGCGCATGACGGAGGTGAATGAACGATTTGCCGATGCCGTGAATGAGATGACCCTGCTTCCGCAGAAACTGGCCAACATCGACGCTGAGATGAAGCAGCAGACGGAGCGGATGGCATCCGAAGCTCGGCAGAAACAGGGGCTCGAAAAATTCAACGAAATGTTCCCCTCTGGTGGCGGAGAAGCCATGGCCCGTGCGCTGGGATCGGATGTGGCCAAATCCGCCAGCGCAGACCGTCTGCGCCGGGAGATTGCGATCGGCGATCTGAAGCGCAGCGGATCCAAGACAGGTCTGCGTCGAGCTGCGGAAATGGAGCGGGAGGATGCCATTTCTCGCCGGGCCGAAGTCCTAATGGCTGGAGGGCTTGGCGAGGGGGAAGCCCGTGCGGCAGCCGAGCGGGAGCACCCGAGCGGACGTAAATCCCGCCGGGTCCGTGGCATGGGAGGTTTGTCGGATGCTGCGTTTTCTCGCCTCGATGCCTTCGACACCAATTCCCGGATGCATGACGGCGCCTTTCCCCGACTGGATGCCATGAAGGCATCCGGCGGCAAGTCGTCCTCACGGCTCCGCGACGTCAAAGCCCCGTCGGATGACCCAGCGACTGCCGCAATGAAGGAACTATCCGCCGAATTGAAGGCCGTGGCCTCCACCCTGAAGCCGCTGGCGAAGAAATACAATGCCTCCGGACTGAACCCCTGACATGCAGAACGTCCACGAATACTTCCGCGCCCTTTTTCCCGGCAGCTACCGGTTCCTCAAGACCGGCGGCAGTGGGAGGGATGACCGCGGGGGGAAGGCGGACCAGATCAGCGAGACCTTCCTCTACCGGGGCGAGGCGAACAGCACCCTGACCAAATCGATCGACCGGATCAACAGCCTCCTGCGCACCGGCACGGAGCACCCCAGCCGAAAAGACTTCTTCTGCGCGGGGCTGGGGGCATGGGAAATCATTCCCGGCTGGCAGGCGGTCCACCTCATGGGCACGGCGCACTATGAGGGGCTTCTGGATGCCGCGAACCGGCCGATCGCCGAAGAACTGGGATGGTACTACAACGAACGCTTCTGGCCTCAGTCCAGCCCAGGTGTGCCCACGCTCGGCAATGTGCCAGGCCGCCCCGGCGGGGTGGGTAACGTTTCCGTTCTGGAGTTCCAAAAATCCGTCCAGCGTAGCTACACGACACAGACGCTGCCCGTTGCGCCGCTCTACAACGCCACGGCAGATGGCACCATGACGGTGCCGTGGGCTGCGGGTGGCGCGCCGGACCTGTCCATGGATGCCTACGCATGGCTGGCGGCGAGCCAGAGCACCTACAACGTGCCCAATGGCCCCTATCTCGCCAATCGCAGCGTGAGTTACCTCCGACTCTCCACCGGCGCCCTGGTTCCAATCTACCAGGTGACTGAACAGTGGCTGGCCCGTCCGCGCCTGACTCCGTCGAATTGACACCGCACCCTGAGTGATAGGACCTCGATTTTTCACCTTCATCCTTTTTCCGCCATGCTTACCTCCTTTGCCCAACTTTCCATCCACCTGCACGCGCCCATGAATCTGGAGGGCAACGGGCTGGTGCATCCGATCTTGCCAGGCTTGCTGACCTTGCCGGTTGGCACGGGGGCGGACTATGTCGGAGTCTCCATGGACTATGCCAATGGAGTGGATGCCACCATCGACTTTACCGAACTCTCTCCAGAGATAGGCGGCTCCTCTGGACTCACCAAGACGGTGGAATTCCAGTCGATCCACGGCGCGGTGCTCCAGGTGATCCGGACGGGCGAGACCGTGTCGGGCACCGTGACCATCGCCAGCACCCCGCTGAAATGGGCCAGCCACACCATCAGCCCCGGAGGCTCCCCCAACCTGCTGGCGCTGACCCCCGTGGGGCGTGCCTTGCATGTGCTCGCCTATGCCGGCACCGCCATCGGCGGAATTTCTTCCGGCGCGCACCTCACCCTGGATTTTTCCGACGCGGTTGGCTTCAAAGTGCGGCTGCAGCTTTACGGTCAATACGCAGACTAACCGATTCCATCGCCGTTCGCCGTGATTGCCTCCGCCGTCCTAACCGCCCATGCCAAGTTCGACCCCGAAGACCTCGTCTCGGGTTTCGACCTTGGCATCCTGGCGGATGCCAGGGTGCTGAATGCAGATGAGGCGCTGGCGCGTACCTACGACTCCGAAGGAATCGCCGCGCAGACGGTGGAAATCGGATTCACCACCACCGCGGCCATCGAGCGGATTCCGGCGGACGCCACCGGGGGCGGCCTGGCAAACGGCGCACGCACCATCCGGTTTGCCGAGTTCACCGCCCTGGTCATTCGCCTGCGCAAAAAGTGGCCCGACGCGGGGGTGTTTGGCGGCGTGGATGTGACCACACTGGACCTCGGGTATGATTTGTCGCTTTCGTCCGCCACCCTCCCGGACCTCCATTTCCGCGATTTCGGACACGCCCCGTGCCCGAGGGACGACACCAGCGCTTTTGAGGCCCAGTTCCATTTGCCCTCAGCAGGGGACGCGCTCTCGATCACCGGGGATGCATCCACGGACCTGATCACCGCCACTGGCCACGTCTGGTGCGAAGGGCTGCCGCTGGCATTGTCAGGACTGACCGGCGGGACCGGCCTGGCCAACGGCAACTATTACCTCCGTGATCTGCAGGCCGACGGGACCTTCAAGCTCACGGACACACTGGGGGGCACCCCGGTGGATTTCACCTCAGACATCACTGCGGGCAGCCTGGTGCCGCGGTTCGCCAATCTGCTTCTCGACTTCGTTCTCTTCGGGAATCGCTAGTAAAACAAAACACAAACGAATCAATCATGCCCCTTTTGACTCAGGAAATGCGGGACGCACTGGCGGCGCAGGTCACCGCCCACTACGGCAATCCGAACAACGCCATCATCGGACTGCTGCTGGATTTGCAAACGCCGCCGCTGCTGCGCTACTGGAAAACCCGGCTGAAGAACGAAGGCAGCGGCGGGCTGGGCTTGGCGCGGGACAATGCGGACTGGTGGAGCGGTGCCGGTGAGGACGCAGCAGACCAGACGGTGACGGTGCCCGCGGAGGCGGCCTATCACATCGCCATTTTCATCCCGGCGGAATCCTCAGCCACGCTCAACAACGTGTCCTTCACCGGTCCGGCCAACATCCAACTGGGATCGCCGCTGGCGCAGACGTCCCTCCAGGAGAGTACGGAGATCACCTGCTCGGTGTCCACCGGCGGGCCGGTGATCGTCCGCGTGGGCGGCGGGGAGGATTGGCAGCCGACGGAGCCATCACCCTACGGCGGGGGTGGGTATGACGGCGGCGACGGAATCGGCGAAGAACTGCTCTAGCCATGTGGACGCCTGACATCACCGCCTACACGGTCCACACGCACCCGGAGGCCCGCGGGGCCGAGGAGGGGCTGCGTCACGCTTTTGCCTCAGTGGCCGACCACATGGACATGCTGGGCCTGAGTGTGGCCGAGTCCCGCAAATGGTCCGAGGTGCGGCTGTATGCCGACGCGTGGTCTGCGGAGCGCGTGGCCGAGTGGTTCCCTGCCGATGACATCACGCTGCTGCCGGACTGGCTGGACGAGATGCCGCGGGCGCTGTGGTCATTGCCCAAGCTGGCGACCCAGCAGATGGTGGCGCGGGAGGCGCATGGCGGGTGGATGCATTTGGACAGCGACGCGATATTCCTCCGGCCCCCAAGTTTCGAGGGAGAGGTGATCTTGCAGTTCGCGGAGCCGACGGATGGCTACCGGAGGATGGAGGAGTACATGTGGGGGGAGGCTGGTCTGCTTGGTCCCTACAGCGTTGGTCCGTCCGCCCGCATCTATAATACCGGACTGTTGGCGTGCCGTACGCCGCGCCTCGCCGAGCAGACCAATGACCGCATCTTGGCCTGGTGCCGCACCCACGCGGCCAGGTTGCACCGCCATCCCAAGCTGGACCCGTGGAAGATTGCGCTGTTGGTGGAGCAGGGGTGGCAGTCCCTGGGCATGGCCGATGTGGCGGTGCCCTTGCTTGCTGGTGATACCTGGGCTGAGATCCGGGCCAGCGCCGCAGCGCCGGGATTCGTCCACTTGCTGGGCGCGTCCAAGCGTCACGCCCCTGCGATGGAGAAGGTTCGCAAACGCCTGGCCGCAGCCTGAATTTTTTCTCACTTCTCATACCCCACATCGATGGACCGTTATTTCCGCCCTGCTTACCCCACCCCTTGGGACGATGACTCTGCCTGGAAGGATTCGGGGAACGTGGTCATTGGCCGACCAGTGAACGGTGACACAGCGGTCTTCGACACTCCCGGTGTGTATCCCACGGCTGCGCCGTCAGTGGGCGTTACGCTGTCAAGCTGCAACGTGAATGATGCGTCTGGTTATTTCGAGGCGTTCGCCAATGTGCATTATGGAGCTTTCGTCCTGGGGAGCCTGGTGGGTGCCAATGTGGTGGTGTTAGGCACGCTGTCCATCACATGGGCGACCGTCCAGAAGAACGGAGCAGCCTCTCTCACGCTGACGGCGGACGTGGAGTCCGCCGTCAACTTCACTGTTATCGGGGGGGGCATCGAAAGTCAGGCGATTGCCGTTGCCGCCGCCCTCACCCTGCACGGTGTGTCCGTCGCGATGCTCGCAGGGCCATTCCCGCGGGGGGACAATGATGTGGTGCTGGAGGCGGGGACGGTTCTGTCCGCGCAGAGCGGAACGCAAATCGGCAACAAGGTCAAGGTCACGACTCCTCTGCTCACACTCAGCGGGGGATCAACCTGCCGGGGGTGGGCTGAGGCGGGGGGCGTCCAGTCGGTGGTGCTGGAGCAAGGCTCGTCGTTGGGCCTGCCGTGCCCCATCCGCAGCACGTGTGACGGCGTGGTGGACGGCGTGGCCACGTCGGACACGAGCGGCGGGGCCGGGACGATTTTGGAACTGTCCGGCGTGCCAACGAGCGGCGCAGGAACCCTGGAGGTGCAGCTTTAGGCAGAAGGGGAAAGCAATTCGGAATCAAACTACTAACAGCAACAATGCTCTCCACCGTAATCCCGGACGAAGCCATCATCAGCCTGCTCAGCGTGATTCTCGCCGCTGGTGGCGCGGCGCTCAAAAGTCTGTGGGCCAAGGTGAGCCGACTGCAAGCGCAAGTGGCGCGGCTTAGTGTGCAGCTTGAGATTTTCCGCTCTTGCACCGCGGTCGATTGTCCGACGCGGCAGCGGGCCGAGCGAGTCAGGATCACTGACCGAACGCTAGGGGGTGAGGCATGAGCCTGCTGGAGCGAGTCGCACTCTTTGCCCAGCACGGCGACGTGGTGGAGCGGGCGCGCAACCCTGACACCGGCAAGCCGTTCCCCTCGCCGACGGTGGGCGTGAAAATTCTAGCATGGTTTGCGCGGACCAGCTGGGCCAAGCGCCAGGTACTCAAGTGGATCATGGCCGGGTCAGCGGCGCTGTCTGCCTGGCTGCTGGCGCATGGGGGCAGCGATGAGCAGTCCACGGCCATCACCGCAGGCACCGTGGCGGCATTTACCTTTTTCTATGAGCAGGCCATTTCGTGGCTCTGCAACAAGGCCAAGATTTCGCTGCCTGACTTCCTGACTGATGACGACGTTGAGCCGCCAGTCCGTGGCCTGACAGACTCACACAGCCCATTCGCCCCAGCGCGTCCGTCGGTCTTTGCCCCAGGGGGCATTGCCGCCGCGCTGCACCCCATGACTCCCATGACACCAGACGACCCACCCACCGCTGCCAGCATCGCGCCCAAGCCGCGAGCGTCTGGCCTGTCTGCGCACCAGCGACCCGCCCCGCTAGGGGCTAAGGGGTGTGTAGTCATCGCCGAGCCGAAGGAGGACCAGGGCGGCGATGTCGAAGGCGCTCCTACGCCACGGACGCAAATCCGCGGCACCCTGCGCTGCGAGGCTGACGACGGCGGGCTGGTGATTCTCGACACTACCATCGGCATCCAATCTCTGGAGAGATCCAAGTATCACTTCTACCCGAGGGCCGAAGAATGAAGACCATCACCCTCAGCATCCTCCTGTGCCTCCTGGTCCCCGGCTGCCAGACGGTCAACGGAAAGAAATACTACGTCGGCCCGAAGATTCGTTTTGACCTCAACGTGAAGGGCGTCGGGCTTGGCATTACGCTCTTCGACCCGCTCAACCCCGAAGACCCTCGGGTCATTGATGTCACTCCCCCCAAGGCCGGCAAGGAGCCGGTAGCCACACCGCCATCACCCTAACGGCACAATGGAAATGAACGCCGTCGGAACAGGAAGCGGACAACTGGCCATGCTGGTCTTGTTGCTGGTCGGCCTGTTCATCCTGTCCCGTCATCCACGCCGATGAGCGACAATCCCCAGCAACAGCAGCGCATCCACGAGGACGAAATACCCGGTTCCGCATTCGCCGGGTGTCTGTGGTGCGTCGCGATCATGTTTTTCTTGGCGTTGTTCGGGCTAGGTTTCCTCGTCGTTGCCTGGCTCACCGACAAAGGCGAGGCGCAAATGGTTCCTGACTTTTCCCCTTCAGCGTCTGAATCACGATGAGCACTGGCATTAACCTCTCGTCAGACTTTGCCCGCTGCGATGGAGTGGGAACCACCGAGGACGGTGTGCAAGACTGGCGCGAGGGGTGCGGAACCTGCCTGCGGCGCACAGCCCTGCGCCCGAATGACGTGGAGATGATGCTGCCGCCAGCCATCATCGCATTCCAATGCGAATACCTGATTGAGGCACCTAACGAATCTTCGCAATGAACTGGAAATTCTGGACCTGGTTTCGCCCGCGGCTCCTAACGACTGCCAAGCCGCTCACATTCATCGGCGATGGCCGGTGGACGTTCTTCATCCAACTCGACGGCGACGACGCGGTGATGCGCCCTGTCCAAGGCCGCAAGCTGTCGGCCACTTGGTTCGGCGGCAACACCGATCCCCATGATGATGGCCGCACGGCGAGCGGCGTGATGACCCGAGGGAACCCAGACCTGCTAGGGTGCTCGCTGCCCATGCAGGTGAGCAACGAGCGCAAGGTCATCCAGTGCGCGGGATCCCCCATCGTCAATGTGCCGTGGGGCACGCAGGTCACGGTCACGGTGGGCAATGCATCGCTCACGATGCCGCTGATTGACGTCGGGCCAGCCAGGTGGACCACGGACGCCATCGACCTCACACGGGCGGCGTTCACCAAATTTGCGCCGGTGCGTCATGGCACGTTCCGCGTCGAATCCGTTAGGATTCACGGCGGTGCAAAGTTCCGATACGCGTGAGAGACGCTCCCCCGTCGGCTAGTGAGAGTCCTGCTCGGCTGCCCTGTCACAGGCAGCGATGATCCAGTCCGCCAGTGTTTTCCCCTTGGCGCGGGCGGCCCAGCGCCTCCGCATCGCCAAAAGACGTGACCCGCCCGCATTCGCTCCAGCGTGTGGTTGGGCATCCGTCGAATTATCAATGACTTACGAGCCGCAAAAAAAAAGATGAAAAATCGGTCGAAAATCGTTGACACTCTCACCATAAGCGGTTATAGTGTGGGCGTAATGAGCGAGGACCAGTAAACCAAACAAAAAAAAACGAAAATGAACAGAACGATCAGCGTGCCAAATGTGGATGGAGACAACGCACAAGCTGACCTATGACCACCGCGCCAACAGACTCCGCAACCACTGAAACCGCCGACGCGGTGGGCATTAGGTCCAGCGCCTTGTTCGGGCTTTTCGATCCACCCCCAGCGACCAAATACAACTTCCTGTCCCTCGGGGCAGGCGTGCAAAGCTCAACGCTGGCACTCATGGCCGCGCATGGCGAGATCGGCCCGATGCCCGATGCTGCAATCTTCGCAGACACGCAGGCGGAACCGGAGAGCGTGTATCGCTGGCTGGACTGGCTGGAAAAACAACTGCCGTATCCGGTAATCAGGGTGACGAAAGGGAGTCTGACAACGGCGCAACTGACCGTCAGAGATCGCAAAGACGGCAAAGGCAAGTGGGCAAAAAGCCTGATACCGGCATTCGTCGCAAACAAGGACGGTAGTCGAGGAATCATGGGGCGCGCCTGCACCTATGACTACAAGGTGATGATGCTGGAAAAGGAAGGTCGCAGGCTCGCCGGAATCAAACGCGCACAAACAGAAATCACCGTGACGCAGTGGATCGGCATCTCATGGGATGAAATGCAGCGCATGAAGAACAGTCGGGTAAAGTGGGCGCAACACCGCTGGCCGCTGATCGAGCGGAAAATGCGGCGGGCTGACTGCATCGCGTGGATGGAAGCCAAAGGCTACCCGAAGCCGCCACGTTCCGCGTGCATATACTGCCCATTTCACAGTGACACGGAATGGCGAAGGCTGCGGGATGAAGAACCCGAGGAGTTCGAGAGGGCAATCGCCTTCGACTACAAGCTGCGGGCCGTAAAAGCGCAGACTGACAACATGGGCGGCGTGCCATACCTGCACCCGAGCCTAAAACCACTGGATCAAGTGGACCTCAGAACAGACGTAGAACACGGACAAGGACTTTTATGGAACGACATGCAAAACGAGTGCGCCGGAATGTGCGGCGTATGAATTGCCCGAACACGGACAGCAGCTACAGCGTCAAGGTGGACTACGCTGAGGCGATCCGACTCGGGGCGAATAAAATCGGAGCCGTCCAGGTTGGGCGGAACTACTACTACCGCGCGGATGAGGTGGATGAGGTCTTCCGCCTCACGCCGATGGAGGTCGCGCAACTGGGCGCTGGCGAACTCGACGACCGCGGCAGCGACTACTCTCTGTGGTGCTCGACGACGGGGCAACTGGTCAAGCATCCGCGCCGGAATGTACGCGAGGCACTCGGTATGGAGGAGCCAGAATGAACAAGGCCGCGCAAGCTCTCGGACGGCTCGCCGCCGGCAAGCCGAAAAACTACAGCGCCGAGGAAATCGCCCGGCGCTCGAAAATTCTGGCGGCGGTGAACGAACGAAAACGCAAGGCGTCCAAAGCGCCAAAGCGCCAAAGCGCTGAAACGCAGGATGCCCAACCCCGCTTTCATCACAGACCAAGACCCGCAAAAGTGAAAATTGTGCTGGAAATCACCCGGCAAAAAACCGGTGGGTGAAGGCGGCCCAAAAACAGGGCACCCAAAACAGGGCCGGACGCTGCCACCTTTCGCATCTGCCGATGCTGATGCGGTCCGGATGCTGGATGGGGGTGATTGGTCCCGGATGCGGACGCATTGCTCGGGCCGGCGATGAGCATATCGCCGTGGCAAGTCGCGGGATCAGGTGCTCCGGCGGCGAAAGGAGCTAGGGATCGCACCGCACAGCAGTCCAGGACGGCCCCAAAAAGTTGCTAGTCAGTTTCCGTCGCCCAAAACTTCTTGGCATCCTGCCCAGTCACTAGTTCCCGGTAGTGCTGGAAAAGCATTTGGGTCGTCGAGTGGCCCAACTCCAGGGCGGTCCGGGCGGCGTCGCGGAAATGGGCCAGATGGTAGCTCGCGTAGCTGTGGCGCAGCGCATTGTCCGGCCAGACCGGCGCGTCCTTTGCCGCCCCCCAACGGCCCCGCCAGCCCGCCGCCACCTTGGCCGCATCCAGCATGCGGGACCCATTGGCGGGCCAAATGGCATGCTTGGCGAGCGAGTCCGAAAATTTCTCCACATACGGGGCCAGGATCCGCCGCAGCACGGGCTCGATGCGCACCAGGCGGCGGCTCGCAGTCTTGGATTTTGCGGCTGGGACCTCGATGACCTCGCGGTCCCACAGGACCTCATCCCAGTGCAGGCGCTTGATTTCCGCCATGCGAAGTCCGGCGTAGAGCCCAATGGCGACCGACGGCAGCACGGGCGCAGAGCAGGCAGCCAGCAGCGCCGCAGCTTGCCCTGGTGACAGGATGCCCGGTGCGGGGGCGAGGACCTTTGGCGCCTTGACGGCCGCAGCCGGGTTCTTTTCCGCCCAGCCTCGAGCCTGGGCGTGGCGGAACAGGGTGGACAGATAGCGCAGGTAGTCCCGCTTCGTGGTCGCCGTGACCGGCTGGGAAAAGACCAGGTGCGCGACATCGTCCGGCGTGATCTCGCAGGTTAGCTTCTCTCCCCAGGCCGCGAGAGCCCGGGCGAAGAAGCGGGATAAATTGGCCTGGTATTCCACCGAGACCGCCTCCCGCTTTGCCTCCGCGAGCCGGGAGGCGACCAATGCCGCGAAGGGGACCGACTGCCTGCGTGCCTGCTGGTGCTCCAGGTAGCACTGCACGGCCGTCATCAGATCCACCCCACGAGCCCTGGCTAGCCGGATCGCCTGCCGCTCCGCCTTGCCGACAGGGGAATCATTCGGAGCCGCGTGGGCCAACTCCGCACATTTGAGCCGCTGGAACGCCTGCGCCTGAGCCCTTGTGCGCAAAAATTTCTGCCGCCGCAAGCCACCTTCCCGCCACTCGCAACGAAACGCGTAACGGGGATGCGAAGAAACCAAAATTTGGACCGGAAGCGACACGGTTGTAAACGAAATGTAAACAAGAAATTACCCCGAATACCCCAGAATCCACCAGAAAACGCTGGAATTTTCCGAAGCGGACAAATCCTCGCGAAGCCCGGCCCAGATTGACACGGTGGGGGTCACTGGTTCGAACCCAGTATCGCGCACCACTGAAAATCAGGGGGTTACGGCGAAAATAAAAGTGTCAGACGGAAGCGGTGTAAACAAATTGTAAACAAAACTCCGGCGGAAAATGGAAATAGAGGTCTCAGATGGGGTGGCGGAGGAGTTGTTGAAAGCGGCGGGAAGGGCGGGGCTGGCAATGGTGGATGTGGTGGCGCTGGCGTTGCGGATAGGGCTGGAGGAGATGCAGGCTGCGGCCTACAACCTCGAGTACTTGGAGCTGAACCAAAAGGCCCGGAACCTGTTGCTCAGTCAGCTGTTGGCGAGGCAACATGCGATGGATCCGGATCCGCTGCCTTTGGGGGTGAGCCTGAACCTGGGAAGATCGGGCCATTTTCCCCGAGTGATGAGACTTGAATGCCGGGCGTGCTAGGAATCGGGGCATGGAAGCTGCGCCCTGCCGATAGCGTTGTGGGCCTATGAGCCAGGCCAGAAGGGACATTCGGGGCTGGGGTTGTTTTTGATCGCGCTGGGGACGACTCCGTTGCTCGGGTTGATCATTGTGCTGTGCCAGAAGGCGCGGCCAAGGAGGATTCGATGTCCGCCAGGATGTGAATGCCTACCTGGCCATGGAGCGGGACCGGGCCGGGAACCGGGGGATGCACATGCCGCCGCCGCCACCAGGGCAAATGGCGCGTTTGCAGGTGGCGAAGAAAGGGGCGGTGCTGGGCCAATTTACGCTGTTGCAGGCGCTGCGCAATGGGGAGGTCACACTGGAGGATCACTACTGGGATGTGAAGGGGCAGGAGCTGGGGCGTTGGAGGGGGGCTTAGTTGGGGCTGTCTGTCTGCCTGATCCCAGGGAGGATCTCAGTGGGGCCGATGACGGTCCAGATGCTCGATGATGCTTTGCCGGAGTAGGGCGCTGAAGCTCATGTTTTGACGCCGGGCCGCTTCGATCAGGGCTTCGAGTTCTTGCATTGGGAGGGTGATCTCTACGGTGCGAAGCATCTTTTCTGCGACCCATGCTGGTACGGGGTCTCTGGAGTTTTCCCAGCGTGAGATGGTGGAGGTGGTGGTGTCTCCGAGGTAGGCGGCGAGTTCGCTCTGGGAGAGTTTGCGGTTTTCGCGCAGGGCGCGGAGGTCAGGGCCATTCATGGGAGAAAAATCGACAAAATTTCCCATTTTGCAATTTTTTTGTTGCTAGAATTCCCATTTCGGGCAAGAATCATGTCATCTTTACCGATTTGCAAAACATGAAAGCATTGCTCGAAATACCACTAACGGAAATTCTGTTGCCTGATGAGCTGACGCTGCTGGCGGCGCTGGCGAAGCAGGAGCAGACGACCATTGAGTACCAGATCGCGATGGCGATCCGGGAGAAGTTGGAGCGGGCGGAGCGGGAACAACAGAAAGGGGCGGCGTAGCCATGGACGGAGTCTTTTACGATGCGGAGGTAATGGTGGCGAGTCTGGCTTACCAGCGGGAGTTTTGCGGTTTGCCTTCGGTGATTG
>JAGNEJ010000095.1 GCA_018003315.1 Verrucomicrobiales bacterium | reverse complement strand
ATTTCCAGGCGATCGTCCCCGCCGGTGAGCCGTTTGGCAATTTCCTCCATGCAAACCCGGACGCCGCCAGTCCGATAAGCATTGGCTTCCCGCGAGAATGCAAGCGCGGCACCGTTGAGAGTGACGGCAACCGGCCCGCACCCGTGCGTCCCGATGGAATAAGCAACCTCGACACTGCTCCCTAACAGTTGAATGCAGGCCGTCATTCCATGGAGAGCCGTTGGGATGACTGGATCCAGGACGAGGGCCGCTTTTTCAATCCGAATGCCCAGAAAACACTGCATGATCAGCCGGGTGCAAATGCCCGCACCGCTGGAATAGATCCGCCAGCCGCCTTCCAGGGCGATTTCACCGCTGTTCACCTTGTGGTAGTCGGAAAAAGCCGCATAACGGTCAGTGAAGGCGGCGTCCGAGCTGGAAAAATAACAGTTGGCCTGGCGCAGGGTCGCAGATGGCACGATTTCACCAAGCGAAATGGGATTGACCCGGCACAGCGCCTCGAACAATGCCGCGGCATCGCCGAACCTGGCCAACGCCTCGCAGTAGCGCAGATGGGCATGGGTGTACATGATGCCAATTTCCCGCCCGAAGAAGCTGGCGGTTTCGGCCCGCTGGAAATGCGTCTGCAGTCCGCCATGATAGGCCAGCGGCCGGTCAAACAGCCTCGCTCCGTCCGGACCTGTCAGGTGCAGGCGGATCAGTTGCAGATGCGCTTTCGCCTGCTCCGGGGTGAACATGTCATTGATGATGGCGTGGATCATCGGCAGCAGGCTGTAGGACAGTCCAGTGGTGGTGTCCTGTGGGTGCAGCAGAAAATCCGTGCTGCCGTTTTCATGAAAATAGGCCAGGCCGCAGACCACGTCGTCAACGATGAGCACCCGCTGAAACTCCTCCAGAATGGCTGCTGCCTGGGTGCGCATTTCGTCGGCCCGGTCGCGATGTCCCAGACGTTGCATCGCGTCCGCCAAAGCCATGAACGCCTGGTAATTGAGCGTCACCGTCCATGCACTGCACAGCCGCTCGCGCATCTCAGGCCGGGCCGGCTGCAGAGAGTCATTCCAGTCCCCGTGACCATACGCCGCCAGCCTGGTACCGCTGATGGTGCGGTTCCGGATGAGATTCAATGCGCGATCCACATGCTGCCAAACCGTGCCATTTTCCGCTGCGGCATCCCCTTCCGGATGGAAGAAGGGAAGCCTTTCCTCAAGGATCGCAGCGTCTCCCGTGGCGGAGAGATACTGTGAAAGCGCCACCACTGGCCAGAACACAATGTCCCCATGGGAATCCCCAGGACGGATGTTGCGTTCGCGCTCGAAAAACATGAACCACTGCGGCCAGTCCCCGTCCGGATTTTGCTGGCGGAAAACCCGGCGCAGCAGATCCCGGATGGGTTCGAACCGCCCAAGCGCCAGCAGCAACTCCATCGGGCCCTGACAAACATCGCGCGTCCCCCAGCCGCCTCCGGAATACTGTTCCAAACCGCGCGGGGAAAGGTAATGCACCAGCGCATTGTGGATAAACCACGGAAAAATCTCCCCCATTCTCCCTGCCGCAGCGGCCAGGGGACTGCCTTCCGGGACGTTGATTTGCAGTGCGCTGTCAATGCCCTTCCCCGGTCCGTCTGTCGTGGCGACGGATTCCACCAACCGCCCCTCGATCACCAATCCGGCAGCACGGCACGGAGATGTCAGGAAACAGAGGAACGGCTGCTGGCGTGTCCGTCCATCGGCAAAAAGCAGTTCATCTCCGCCCACCGCTTCAATCGGGGTGCCGGAGCGCGGCGTAATGAGAAATCCGCCGTTGGGAAAACGCCAGCCGACATCACAGTCCGGAACCGGACGAATGACAACCCCGTCCCCGGAGGATTCCCAACGCACTGGGGTGGAGCCGCTGCCGTCATCCCCGTTGATCGCCACATGGTGCGAAATCAGGAATCTTGCCGGTGGTCCTGCCTCCACGGAAATTTCCAGATGCAGCGCATGTCGGTCATCCGACGCAGCGGATGTCACCTCGATGCATCCACCGTGAAACCGGTAAATCCACCGGCACCGGTCCGGAGCCATTTCGAATGCCGAGGGGATGCCGAGCAGGCGCCATGTTCCGTCTCTTTCCACAAAAATTCTCTGCCCATGGCTTCGAAACAAGCCGAGGTAGGAATGGCAGGTGGAGAGGAAACGATTGATACTGACATGCCCCTGGGTGAGCATCGAATGGAATACTCCGTTCATCCAGAGCGTCGAAGCGAGTGCTGACTCGTCTGGAGTCAGAGCCCCGCCGGTGCGCAGCAGCGTGCCATGCGGGCGCAGCACCTGCCGCTCCTTTGCCCCGAGGACCACATGGCTTTGACTGCCGGCGAAAAAGGAGAGCAGTTTCCCATCCCTCCGCTCCGCATGGCGCCGTTCCTTGCCAAACAGGCTGGAAATTTCCGCATCGGTCAGATCCAGCGATTCCAGCACCGGCGCGCTCCCGAACAGGTTCGGTGCCGGCGTTGCGGCATTCTCCATTGACGGCCATGCGCACGGCACCGCTTCCGGCAGCGCCAGCGTCTTCCCGATCCAGGACAAATCCGCTTCGGAGGTGGCAGTCGGTTTGTCAGCGACAAAACACCCGAAAAATCCCCCCTGCATGCGCTCGCCCGGCCTCAGCGGCATCGCCGCATCCTGGATGGAAACCATCGAATGCTCATGCTGCAGGCGCTTTCCAGGCAGCCCGGCTGACAAACCGGGGGCCATTTCCCCTGTGCGGCCCGTCAATCCATGGAACTGCAGGGCATCGGTGCCGAAGGAAACAGCGGAACGCAGCGAACCGATCACCGTCCATGGGTGCCGTCCGCCCATCGGCTGATTTTGCCGGGACGCTACCGCATGCCCGCACTTCGGATGCTCCAGCGGCGTGTGATCCACATACTGGCTGACATAAAATTCGTTGAGCCGGATGGCGCCATAATGCGCCAGTCCCATGTCCTGACAATAAATGAGATCACAGGTGACCTCCGCCGCCCCCCGGTTCTCCACCTCCACATGCCAAAACCATGCGGGCGCTGCAGAGGCGAGCGCCAGTTGCACACGGAAGAAAAGGTCTCCCCAGACGCCCGATGCGAAGAAGCCGTGTTCATTCGCTTCCTGCGAGGCTGGAGTGCCCGGGCCAAAAAGCGGAATCGATTCCACCACCGATCCCGACAAGCGGCGCAAATGAATGCGTGTTAGTCCGCCTTCCATTTCGTTGCCGAGGAAGAGACCAAGCATGATCTCACCATGGTCCATGCGCCGGATGGAACCGTTGGCGTTGATTTCAAAGGCCAGTCCGGAAGGGCTGGAAATGCGGATGGGGGAATTCATGTGAAGGAGGGTTGGAGCAATGCCTGGGCGGGGTCAGGGCTGAACACGATGACCGCCCGGGCAGGAACGGTGGCGATGAGGGCTTCGCGGTCGGAAAATGTGCCAACGGCGTGACCATTGACCACAAGTCCGGCAATGGCACGTTCACCCGGAGGCCGCACCACAAATCCACCGGGAGGCAGGCGCAGTTGCCCGGCGATTTCAACTTCGATCGAGCCCTCGCCGGTACGCCGCATGGCCAAGTCCAGTTTTCCGTACCACGTTGGCAGACTCTGCACGGCCACTCCGGAACCGGAGAGCCAGGCATCATCAATCCCCGCACCGATGATCAGCGTGCCGTCCTCCTCGCGTTCGTAGGCGAACAACTGGGCAAACACTAGCATGTATTCCGCGGCAATCCAGGTGTGCGGCAGGTCGCCGAGGTGTCCGGGGCTGCGCGGGTTTTTCCACGAGATCTCCGGCCATTGATTCCAGGCCAATGGCCGACGGTCCGACAGGAAAAAGGTCAGCAGTTCGAGTGCCTCCGCCCGCCTTCCCAGATGCACCAGTGCTCCGATGATGCGGATTTCATAGGCGGTGTAGTTGTTCCAATCCATTTCTCCACGGTGTTTGCGGCGGAAATCGTGAACGAAATGGGAGAACATTTCCCCCAGCGGACCCGCAGGCAAATCCGCCATGCCCTGGAGCAGCGTCACCGCATTGGCCGTGGCGGTCGGATCGAAGTCCGCCCACTCCACGGAACCGGGAACGTAGGAAAGATTTTTTTCGGTGATCACCCTGCGGAGGGAATCGCGCAGGCTGATGCGGAAGGCGTCCGCCAGTGCGGCGAACTCGGCGGAGTCGCTTTCACGGCCAAGCTCCGCCGCCATGGCTGCGGCATCGCGGAAGCCGCGCAGCGCCCAAAAATCATCCCAATAGGAATGAACCGGATGTGCCAAGTAGCCCTCATGGCTGGCGGATTCGGGGAGCAGCCCCCACCGGTCCCGTTTCTCCACGGTCTGGTATTCGGGCGTCATGCGCTCCGCGCGCAGCTGGGCCATAAAGCGAGCGGCCATTTCCACATGCGGCCACATCTCCTGCAAAAATGCACGGTCGCCGGTGAAACGGAACGCTTCCATGATCCCATAGATCAACTGGCCATGGCTGTCGTGCTCCACCAGCCAGTCCGGACCAGAGTGGTCCACGCAGCAGGGGACGAATCCATCCTCGCGCTGATGCGGTGCATACCAGCGGACGAATTCCGGGAGGGCGCGGCGCTCGCCGCACCGCAGCAGCGCTGCGCCCATGATAACCCCGTCGCGAATCCAGGAGCGGGTGTAGCGCCGGGGCCCCGGCTGGATGGCAGGGCCGTCCCGGTTGATGAGAATCTGCCCTGCGGCGACGCGAAACGTTTGCACCGCCGCGCGCGCCACGCCGTCGGGCATGTCAAAAGACACCGCGCCCACCCGTTCCTGCATGGCCTGCACCGCGGCGGCAAATTCCCCCGCTCCGCTGCGTTTGGCGATCATCCTGACATCGTCCGGACTGTGGCTGCCCCCGAAAGGCACGGCCAGAAAAATCTCGTGCTGCCCGCCGGGTGGCATCTCCACCTCAAAGCGCATGGCCCCGGAGGCATAACCAAAATCATCCTGCACGCTCGTCCTGTCAGGAAAAGTTCCTTCCGCCAGAAAATCGGCGATGTTTCCGTGCTCAAAAGATGCGGCACCGAATGCAGCCGGTGGCGACAGGGGAATCACGGGCTTGTTCTGATTCACCCACGCCACGCCTGCTTTCCAGGCCAGGTCGCGGATTTCCCTAACGCCGCCCAGACCCTGCCACCCCTGCCACGGCGGGTTGACCTGGAATGGCCGAATGGCTGCGAACAAGGCGGCGGAAACGGTTTTGTCCGCTTGATTTGTCAGGCGATAGCGAATGAACAGCACGGCATCCCGCCCACGTCCCGTGGCGAAGCAGGTGGTCAGCAGGCGCATCGGCCCGCGTTTCCAAAGCACCGAGGGAATCGGCAGCCCCTCCGGTTCCAGGTGCACGGAATTTTCACCGTCCGCCCAGAAAAAACAGCAGCCATCCGCCACCAGGATCGGTTCAACGGAGAAGCTTCCCTTGTCCGGCTCCACCATGCCCTCTTCGTTGATGAGTGCACAGGTGTGCCCGTCGGGAACTCCGGCGCACGTCCAATAGCTCTGCTCCCGGGACAGCCAGCGTGGAAACCGCCCGCGCGGACTCCGTTGCGCCATGGCGTGAAAGAAGTCGGTGAGGGACCGGGAAAAGTCGAATGGCTGAACCTCCAGACTCCGGATCCCTGCTGGGCCATCGAAAACAAATCTGAGAAAACGGGATTCGCCGCCGGGCAGGCTGATGAAACTCCGTGCCCTCCGGTCATCCGTTGCGGCATGCAGGCTGCGCCAGCTTTTGCCATCGTCGGACGCCTCGACGCAATAGGCCCGCGGATCCGCCGGGGCAGCCCAGGTCACGATCAATCCGCCATACTCACGCGGTTCGTGAAAATCCAGTTGCAGCCAGGGACGGGTATCCCCTTCCGCGCTCTTCCACATGCCAGGCTCAACGGCTGCCAGCACAAATTCCGCCGCACGTCCTTCCGCCGTGCTTGATGCCGAAGCCGTCGGCGGAGTCTGGCAGGTGCGATCCTCATAACAAAAGTCCTCGATCCACACGGTTCCCTTGCCGCCAGGTCCGGCGCTGATGACAAATTCCACCGCTCCCAGTTGGTGCAGGGTTCCGCCGCCCGCCGGTCCCCAGGCAAATTCCATCTGGCGGCTGCGCAGATGGAGATCCCTCCCGCTGGGTGAAAAATCGAAGGCGTCCTGCTGCCAGCGCCACACATTTTTTCCGCTGGGGTCCACCAGCTTGAACTCCAGTTTATTGGGAGGAGCCTCTCCCCGGATGCGAAAGGAAAATGCATAGGTCTCGGGCAGCGGCATGGCAAATTCCCGACGCGCCACGACAAATCCACCCCCGCCTTTGAAATCGAAATCGAGCCGCAATGCCCGTCCGGTTGGGCCCGCTTCGGTGGTGAGTTTCAGCACTGCTTCTCCGGAGGCGACCGGCATCCAGCGGTCCGCATCGGAGAAATCATCCATGGATTGCTTGTTCATGGGGGCAAGGCAGGCAGGGATTTGGCCAGAATCAGCCACCACACTGGGGTTTGCATCGAAGACCAGGAGTCCTCCGCCAACAGTCGGTCTGGCCTGCTTCGGTTCGTCCACCGATCAGCAGGTTCAAATAGGTTTTCCGGCAACACATGCCGCCGAGGCTATCGGCTTCCGGCACAATTGCAAATGGCTCAGAAACCGTTCCCGGAAGCTGCGCCAACCGACCCCGAGGAAGAAAGTCATCCCGTCACCAATCGCCCCTCTAACACGACTGGCCGGTAAACGGCCGTGCGGCGTGCTTCCCACGCCTGCATGACCAGGAACTGAGGGAAGGCGATGACGACTCCCAGTGCGATGGAGCTGGCGCGTTCGATGAAGGGATTGAAGGTAAAACTGAGGCTCAGGAAGCCAATCATGGCCACGAACGGCAGAAATGCGACATCCACAGGAAACCGCGGCACAGCGGCAAGCAGCCGCGCCGAACGCCATGCCATGACGGTGGAGCCGAAAAACAAAACGAGGTAAAAACACAGTCCGACGATGCCACCGGAGAACAGGGCGTATGTCCAGATGGAGTGTCCAGGAAAGCGGATGTCGGCACAAAACGTGCGAAGTTCGTTGGGATCGCCGTAGGTATAAACCAGCTCGGGAATGTAGGATTCGTCCCAGTAATAGGGATGCCCAAGGCCAAGCCCATAAATGAAACTGGCGGGTTCGGCGAGCATGAGATCGGCGAAGGCCTGTGTTTCAGCAAAGCGCGTCAGTGCCGACGGATCAGTGCTGGTATATTCGCTGCCAACGGAATAAAAGAGCCGTTCCGTCCAGCGCTCGAAGACAAACGGCGCAGCCACCGCCAGCAGTCCCAGGATGCCCACGAGGCCGGCGCCTCCAATGCAAAGGTGCGTCAGTTTGCGCTGGCGAAAGTCGCGGGGCAGCACGCCCAGAGCCCGCGCCTTCCACCACGCCAGGACACAGGCCGCCAGTTCCGCCAGAATGATGAAGATGGCGGAGCGGGTGACGCTGAGCACGTAGGAAGCAATGCCGATGCCGCCCACCACCAGCGGCCAGAACAGCCCGCGCACCCGCAGGGCAAGTGCGGTAAAAAGAAAGGCTAGCAGGAAAGGCAGGCACTGGCTGAGCATTTCCACCCGGACTTTCTCAATGGACACGCCTACGACAACCAGGCTGTAGAGGCTGCGCCAGATGACGTTGACGACTCCGGCGATCAACATGGGCACGAGCACCACCCGCCAGGAAAGTCCGCGCCCGGCCGCCACCAAGGTGACTCCCATGCTCAGGAGCACCAGCAGCGGCTGCATGGAATTGCGCAGGTACCAACCCGGCTCGACATGGTTGATGCGGGCCACTGCGGACGTAGATGCCAGATAAAGCCCCCAGATGAGGAACATCCACCCGCCCGGACGCACAAGCAGGCTGCGGAACCCCAGCACCATGACGACAGCCGCCGCCCCCACAGTGACGGCAAAAAACAGATACTGCACCAGGCTTCCGCCGTCCTCCGCACCGCGGAAATCAAAGGCCCACGAAAGGCAGTAAACCCTGACAAAAAATGCGATGAGCCGGTCCTGGTTCACGGCTGCATCGAGGGTGTTTGGGGCGCCGCAATTACGGAAGCCTCCGGCGGAGAACAGGTTTTTTGGCGTCCGGAAGCTTCCGCGATTTCAGCGGCCAGACGACTCCGGAACAACAGCGGCAGAATCCAGAATGACAGCGCAGCCATGCCGGCGGCGGCGGCCCACAGCGCTCCGGTCATGCCGCCCCGGCCCAGCCCCGCCCAGCCAGCGGCGAGCACCACCGCGCACTCCACCGCTGCCACCATGGCAGCCTGGCGCAGAAACCCGCAGGCACACAGCAGGATGCAGTGCACATTCGACCACAGTGCCAGGGCAAAAAAGGTGCCGTAAGCAGCCAATTCCACCGGACCGAGCGGGATGTCACGGCGCATCCAGATGTCCACAAATCGCGGTCCCAGCAGGGCGAGCCCGCCTGGGATGGCCACCAGCGCCACCGCACCCGCCGCCAGCACCCTGCGGTGCAGGCTCTTCAGCCAGGCAAAATCGCGATGGGAAAAGGCATCGGTGATGGCCGGCGCCAGCGGGGCCGTGAGCATGATTGAAAATCCGAGAATGAAAAACCCAAGCTGGGTGAGAATGGAAAACAGCCCGACCGCTTCCGGCCCGGAATCACGACCGATGAGCAGACGCAATCCCTCGCGTTCCAGCACCGGAGCAATGCTGAACACCACAAAAAACGCCAACCCCTCCAAAAACAGGAGCCGCACCAGCGTAAAATCCACCCCCGCCCATCGCGGAACCAGCCAGCGGCGATGCCAGAGCACATGCACCGCATTGAATGTCCAGGTCGCCAACTGCACGCCATACAGCGCCAGCAGCAGAAACCAGACCTGAGGACAACCGCGGATGCCCACCACCAGCATCACTGCGGCGACAATGTTTCCGGCTGCGCCGAACAGGTTGAAGACGTGCAGTTCCTGGCACCCTTCGCGGATGCGCAGAAACGTTCCTGCCATGACCATGCACAGGAAAATCCCCAGGCCCAGCCAGAGGTTCAGGGTGAGTTCCGCGGAATGGTGCCGGAAAGCCTCGCCGAACAGCCGCTCCACCGGCACCACCAGCAGCACCGCAGCCAGAAAGAGTCCGAACACCGCTGCCAGTGTCAGGGTGGCAAAAAATCCGCTGCAAAACACCCGCGTTTGCTCCCTGCGGTTTCCGTGCGCCGTCACCAGCGTGAACCGGCGGGAAATGCCCCCGCCCATTCCCATGTCGGACATGTAAATGAGCCACATCACCGTCTGTAAAATCCCAAAAATCCCAAACCGCTCGCTTCCCAACGCCTCATACGCCAGCGGCATCGCCAGCAGTTGCAGCAGAATGTTTCCTCCCTTCGAAAACAGTGATGTCACCACTGCCAAGAACAGGGATCGCCGATTCCGTAACCGCCTGGCACTATGGTCAACATTCGACGACATCATCGGAAATTTTATCAGATTTGAATTGTTTCCATAATTACTCTAATCAAAATTGAGGCGCAATGGAATTTTCATAATCGGAAGGTTCTACTCCCCTGACGTCCTCGATTTCCAGCGGAGCCGAAATCATGCCGAATTTCCGGATCGAACCTCCCTTTTCCAAACCATCCCTCCCCCACCCTGCCGCCAGTCCATTATTTTTGGAAGCAACACATGCCTCCGGCGAGGCTAAACCGATTACGATTTTGGGCGCACCACGTTGAAGTAGATTTGCCGACGGGTGTATTTGGGAAACGGCGAGGTTGTCTCCACGCTGATGAGCCCAAGTTCCGGCTTTTCCGTAGATTTCGGGGTGAGCACAATCTCATATTCGCGGCCAGGAGTGACTTCCCGAACGGTGGGCGTGACATTTTCCCGGGTGGAGGTGGCCTTGAGGATCTGGATGGGATCTTTCCAAAGAATTTTCGCCCTGACAATTTTAGGACTGGGGTCCTCGCCCAGCTTCCAGGTGGTGACGGTGGGCTCAAACTGGAAGAGGACGGGCACGTCCACCACCGCTTCCAGCGTGATCACCGGTGCCGCTGGGTCATTCGTCATCAGCTTGATCGGTTTGGACATTTCCCCCTCCACCACGCCGACTTTCATGATGGCCTTGACCTGACCGGACTCGCCCGGCTTGTATTCCGCCTTGTCCATCCCCGCTTCCAGGCAGCCGCAGGTGACCTCCACATCGACCACTCTCACTGGTTTGTCTCCCTTGTTCGTAAAACGGAAGAACAGTTCCGCGGAATCCTCCGTGGGCGCACAGGGAACACGAACCGTGGTGGATTCAAAGACGAGCGCTCCCGTGTTTTCCACAGCGGCCGCGGGAGTGGGAGCGGAAGTGGGAGCGGAGACGGCGACGTGTTCCTCCGGATCTGCAGATGCTGTTTTGGCGACAGCGGGAGCAAGGGAGGGGCCGGGCTTCGCGGGGGAAAAATAATACACCGCCGCCACAGCGGCCGCACCCAGCACTAACAAAGCGGCCACGGTGGTCAGGACCTGGCCGTCACAGGACTTCCGGCACCTCTTGGATTTGTGAGACTTGGGGAATTGCATGCGGCATCCATAGCACACTTTATTACCCGTTCCAACAATCGATGCATGGTCTCATCCCGACCGCACCCCTGGCGAACGGCTGACGAATTCAGTCCGCATTGGAACCTTCCACTGCGTGGAAACGAAACGCCGAGTTGGTCCTTGTCAGATCGGTGGTCGTGCCATTGAAGGGAACGGCACGGGCAATGAGAACGGCGGGGAGTTTCATAGGATTGCTCATATTGGATTCGTCAGTCACACCCCGACAGGGAGCCGGATTGGTCACTGTTCTGCAAAGCGCTTTGTTGCCAGGCAGCCCCCACGAAGCCTTTCCCTTGGCCCGTGGCCGCGGCGAAGGCCAGGAGTTTTGGCAGGGCATTGCTGAATGCAGAGCAGGCCGTTTCCGTCGTGACGACGCCACCGCCGGCAGGGGCGAGACATGGAAGCCAATACCACTCAGGGCGAAGCCGTACCGAAAAAGGCCCCATGCGCTGCCAGGCAGCACATGGGGCCGTGAGGAATGGTTAAGCGAACGCTACTTCTTCTTCGCCGCGCGTTTTTCTTCGATGGCCGCCTGCGCCGCCGCCAGACGCGCGACGGGCACGCGGTACGGCGAGCAGCTCACGTAGGCGAGGCCCGTGCGGTGGCAGAATTTCACGCTGTCGGGGTCGCCGCCGTGTTCACCGCAGATGCCGAGCTTGATGTTCGGACGCGTGCGGCGGCCTTTTTCCACGGCAATCTCCATGAGCTGGCCGACGCCGGTTTGGTCGAGCGTGGCGAACGGGTTCTTCTTGAAGATTTCATTCTCGGTGTAGGGCATGAGGAAGTTGCCCATGTCGTCGCGGCTGATGCCGAGTGCGGTTTGCGTGAGGTCGTTGGTGCCGAAGCTGAAGAACTCGGCGGTGGCCGCAATCTCGTCGGCGGTCAGGGCGCCGCGCGGGACTTCGATCATGGTGCCGACCATGTAGTCGAACTTGATCTTCTTCTCCGCCATCACTTCCCTGGCAACGCGGTGGATGATCTCCACCTGGAGGTCGAGTTCCTTTTTGAAACCGACGAGCGGGACCATGACTTCCGGCTTCACGGGGATCTTCTTCTTCGCCACATCCGCGGCGGCTTCGAAGATGGCGCGAGCCTGCATTTCGGTGATTTCCGGATAGGCAATTCCGAGGCGGCAGCCGCGATGGCCGAGCATCGGGTTGAATTCATGCAGCGAATCCACGCGGGCTTTCACCTTCTCCGGCTTTACGCCCATCTTCTTTGCGAGGTCGGCCTGGGCCTTCGCTTCGTGCGGGACGAACTCATGCAGCGGAGGGTCGAGCAGGCGGATGGTGGCGGGCAGGCCCTTGAGCGCCTTGAAGATTCCGGTGAAATCTTCGCGCTGGTAGGGCAGGAGCTTCGCCAGCGCCTTCTTGCGAGCGTCCTGCGTTTCGGCGAGGATCATTTCGCGGACGGCGTCAATGCGGTCGCCCTCGAAGAACATGTGTTCCGTGCGGGTGAGGCCGATGCCCTGCGCGCCGAACGCGATCGCTTGCGCGGTCTGCTCGGGGTTGTCCGCGTTCGTCCGCACCTGAAGGCGCGTCACTTTGGAACACCAGTCCATCAGTTGTTTGAACGCCGCAAACTTCTCCGTCTTCTGCGCGGCCTTGTCGCCAAAGAGCAGGCCCATGACGATGCTCGAGGGACCAGTCTTGATTTTTCCGCCGTAAATTGTGCCGGCGGTGCCGTCAATGCTCAGGCTGTCCACGCCTTCCTTGAATGTCTGGCCGGCGATCTTGACGGTTTTCTTGTCATAGTCGATCAGCACGGCGCTGGCACCGCAGATGCAAACCTTGCCCATCTGGCGGGCGACGAGGGCTGCGTGGGAGGAGACGCCGCCCTTGGCGGTGAGAATGCCCACGGCAGCAATCATGCCGCGCAGATCTTCGGGCGAAGTTTCGTTGCGCACGAGCAGCACATTTTGTCCCTTCTCGGCGGCAGCAGCGGCACGATCGGCGTTGAGATAGATGATGCCGGAGGCGGCACCGGGGCCGGCAGGCAAACCAGTGGCGAGCGCCTTGGCCCTCTTGATTTCCGCGGCGTCGAAGTCGGGCGCGAGAAGCTGTTCCAACTGGTCGGCCGGGTTGCGCAGGATGGCGGTTTCCCAATCGATGAGTTTTTCCTTCACCATGTCCATGCTGAATTTCAGCGCTGCGGCCGCGGTGCGCTTGCCGTTGCGGGTCTGAAGCATGAACAGCTTGCCGCTCTGGATGGTGAACTCCACGTCCTGCACGTCCTTGAAGTGCTTCTCCAGCGTGGCGCGGACTTTCATGAGTTCGGCAAAAGCCTTGGGCATTTCCTTCTTCAGCTGCGCCACCGGCTCGGGCGTGCGCACGCCGGCGACGACATCCTCGCCCTGCGCGTTGATGAGGAATTCACCGTAGAATTCGTTGGCACCATTGGCCGGGTTGCGGGTGAAGGCGACGCCGGAGCCGGAGTCGTTGCCGGTGTTGCCATAGACCATGGCCTGCACGTTGACGGCAGTGCCCCATTCGGTCGGAATGTTGTACTTGCGGCGGTAAACGATCGCGCGGTCGTTCATCCAGGAACCGAACACCGCACCGGCTGCGCCGCGGAGTTGATCCCACGGATCGTTTGGAAACACCTTGCCGGTGCGCTCCTTGACCAGCGCTTTGAAGCGCTTCACCAGTTCCTTCTGGTCGGCGGCAGTGAGGTCGGAATCCAGAATGTCCTTGTGGTAGGTCTCGTGCTTGTAGCTTTCGATGACGACCTCGAACGGCTCGTGGTCTTCGCCCTCGCGCTTCTGCACGCCGAGCACCACGTCGCCATACATCTGAATGAAGCGGCGGTAGCAGTCCCACGCGAAACGCTCGTTGTTCGTCGCAGCCACCAGCGCGAGCACCGTCTGGTCGTTGAGACCGAGATTGAGAATGGTGTCCATCATGCCCGGCATGGAATCCCGGGCGCCGGAGCGCACGGCCACGAGCAGCGGCATGCCTTTGGCGTCGCCGAACTTGCAGCCCATGATTTTCTCCATGTTCTTCACGCCGGCTTCCATCTGCGCCTGGAGCACGGACGGATAGCTCTTCCTGTTGGCGTAGAAATAGGTGCACACCTCGGTGGTGATGGTGAACCCAGGAGGCACCGGCAGTCCGATGCGGGTCATCTCCGCGAGGTTGGCACCCTTGCCGCCGAGCAGCGCCTTCATGGAGCCGTCGCCGTCAGCCTTGCCGGCCCCCCAGGTGTAAACATATTTTGCGGATTTTCCGCCAGACTTGGCGGCGGGCTTTTGGGCGGCTTTCGCCGCAGGTTTTTTGGATGCCATGGTATGGTTAGTAGTGAGATTGCGGAATGTGAGGGCGGATGAAAACGGAACGGAATGAGTGGGTTGGGATTCCGTGCCGGCCTGGGTCGAAAGGCTGCAGGGCGGAATGCCCCGCGCCAGAGGCGGAAGCCATTCACTGCGGTCCGGTGGCGGAAAGGGCGGGACTTTAGGCAATTCGACGGGCGAGTCAAGCGGCGGGGCGTTTCAGTTCGCGGCCCGCATGGCCTCATCGCCGAGCGAATGACTCCGGCACCGCTGAATGCGGCTTGCATTCCAGAGCAGCTTCAGGCAAGTGCTGCGCCTCATGACCTCCCGCAAGGCCCATCCCCGCGCCGTGTTCTGGCTTGTCGCTGCAACGGCGGTCTGGGGGCTGAGCTTCCCGCTCATGAAAGTCCTGCACTTCCAGCAGCACGAACATGCGGACTCCTGGTTCCTTTCCGCATGGCTGCTCTGTCTGCGCTTTCTGGGCGCCGGACTGGTGCTGTTGGTGCTCGCACCGCACACCCTGCAGGGCATTTCGCGCAGGGAACTGGCACAGGGACTCGGACTGGCGGCATTCGCCGCGCCTGGCATGCTTTTGCAGGCGGACGGCCTGGGGCAGACAGAGGCGTCCACCAGCGCTTTCCTAACCCAGTTTTACTGCGTACTGCTGCCGCTCTGGGCGTGCTGTGCAGCCCGCTCACTGCCCGGAAGACGCCTCACGGTCGCCACCGTGCTGGTCGTCGCCGGGGTGGCGGTGCTTTCCAAAATAGACTTCCACCAGCTGCGTCTTGGACCGGGTGAGATGAAGACGCTGGCCGCGGCGGTTTTTTTTACCGGACAAATTCTGTGGCTGGAGCGTCCCCAGTTTGCCGGAAACCGTGCGGCCGCTGTGAGTGTGGTGATGTTTCTGGCCATCGGCCTGGGTGGCCTGGTCATGGCTGTCAGCGTCACCCGGGATTGGCCAGCCGTGGCCAGCGCATGGGGTGGGCCGGCGGAACTGTGCATTCTGGCAGTGATCACGCTGGGCTGCACGCTGTTCTCCTACTGGATGATGAACCGCTGGCAGCCGTCCGTGACCGCCACCGAAGCCGGGCTCATCTATGCCCTGGAACCGGTCTTCACCGCCGCATTCACCTTGTTTCTGCCGGCATGGCTCAGCGCCTGGTGCGGGGTGTCCTATCAAAATGAACGCCTCAACACGGTCCTGCTGCTGGGCGGGGGCCTCATCACCCTGGCCAATATCGTGGTGCAGCTGCCGGGGAGAACCCGGCTCTGAGACCGGCGCTTTGCCTCATTGAAATTCCGGTTTTTGGCATAGACTGGTCACCGCTCATCGAAACTCCAAAATTTGAAGACCTCGCCGCTGCATGTGTTGATCACGTTCGACACGCATACCCCCTATCTGGCATTCCGGGTGCGTGCCTTGCAGGCTGCGCTTCAGCAGCGCAAATGGGATGGCGTGGTCCGCCTCCAAGTGGTGCTGATCGCCCTGGAGGAAACGAGCTACCAGTGGCAGGCAGGCGAATTGTCATCGCTTTACGGCGGGGTGCCAGTACGGGTGCTGACGGACAAGTTCCGCGGATTGCGGATGCGCGACTGGTTTCGCTGGACCACTTTCAAAACCACCTGCCGCATGGCCTGGCATTATTTGAAGCTGCGGCCCCGCATTGCACTGGTGGGCGGATATGACCGTCCGGAAAGCATGGCTTTGGCACTGTTGAGCATTTTGACACGCGGGAAAGTCGGCCCGCTGCATGACTCGCGGTTCAATGATGCGGAATCCCATGCAAAAAACATCCGGCTGGAGCTGGTCAAGAGCTTCATCCTGCGTCGCTATGATTTTTTCATGTGTTCGGGCAGGGAATGCGCCGACTACTCCCGTTTCCTCGGAGGCAGGGACAAGCCGGCATTCACCTCGGCCTGGGACATCGTGGACAATGAGGAAATCGGGCGGTTGGCGGATCGGACCGATCGAGATGACGTCATTCGGAAGCATTTGGGATTGAATGCGGGAGAAAAGTATTTTTTCATGCCCATCCGCTTCCTGCCCAAAAAGAACGCCGCCTTGGTGCTGGATGCCTATGCCGCAGCAGTCCGCCGTGCAGGTCCGTCAGCCGAGACATTTCCACATCTCGTCCTGTGCGGGCAAGGGCCGCTGCAGCAGGATCTGAGTGATCACATTCGACGATTGGATCTGGGAGCCACAATCCACATGGCATCCTGGCTGCCGTATGACGAAGTTCCCAGAGCCAGCCGACTTTCGCTCGCGCTGCTGCTGGCCAGCACCCACGACCAGTGGGGCATGACCATCAACGAAGGACTGGCGGCAGGCACCCCGGTGATCTGCAGCAGCCGGGCAGGAGCCCATGAAATTGTGCGGAATTATTGCAATGGGTTTACCTTCCACCCGTGGGACAGCGAACATTTGACCAGCTTGTTCCTGGCATTTGCGGCGGACCCGCAGCTTTCCGAGCGTCTGCGGAGCAATGCGGCTGCATCCGTCCGGTCCTTCTCCGTGGACCAATGGTTGGAGGCCTGTTTCCGCGTCATCGAGCGATTTGGAGGCCCGGGGAAGGCGCCCCCGGATGCGGCAACAGGAGCCGAGTCGGCACAGTGATTTCATTGAACTCGCCCACCGCGCAGGGGGACGCAAAGGGGTGGGGCTGTCTGAGGAAATCGTTCCTGACCGCGGCAATGTCAGGGAAAACCACTGTATGCATCTCACCAAACCCTGTTGGCGACGACCTCGTGGGCGTCGGGCGTCGGGCGGTCGCTGGCGGGGGGGGGGGGCGCGAGCCGTGGACGGGTCGCCTCAGCGGGCGCGGAACCAGGCGGCGGGAGTCAGCGAGGGGACGACGGACGCGGTGCCAACATAGTCTGGTGAGACACATACGACAAAGTGACGATCCGGACGGGGACGGCACGAGAAACATCCTGGAGGATTTCTTTGGCACAGACCCGCTGGCTCCGAGTCCCGGTGTCAGCACGGTCCACCGGGCAGGCAATCAGTTCCGCATGACCTACCCCATGGCGGATCAGGGATCTGCGGGTCCGTGGCAGCCAGGATGTGAAATCAGCCGGAATCTGGGCCGTTGGGATCCCATCGGCCGGATTCCCGCATCCATCGGCACTGAGGTAGATGCCACCCGCTACCAAGTATTCTTCAACGCCACCGCGTCGGCAAGCAGTTTGCCAGAATGTTTGTGAAACCCGTGCCCTCGTGCTTGCCTCCCGCCATTTTCTGGTTTCTGCTCTGCGAATTCCGTTCACGATCCTCCCCATGAAAATCTTCCCGATGACTTTCTGCATTGCCGCCACGCTGGCCGGCGAAGCCTCTGCCGACCTGCAGGCATACATCCAGCGGCCTGAACCGGAATCCAAATGGAACATCACCAAAAAGGTGGACCTGCCCGCCTGCGAGGTGACGCAAATTTCGCTGGTGTCCCAGGTGTGGCAGGGCATCAAGTGGGAGCACGACCTGGTGATCTTTCGTCCGAAGGATGCCAAGCCGGGCGACAAAATGCTGCTGCTGAACAGCGG
>JAGNEJ010000030.1 GCA_018003315.1 Verrucomicrobiales bacterium | reverse complement strand
GCGGAAGAGTCTCGTGGATTTGTGAGGCCAATTCTTGCGTCCGACAAATGAGCAGCACTTTTTGCTTGCCGAGGCGTTGCAGCAGATCCGCCAGCCAGCCGAGTTTCGCGGCGAAATCGCCGTCCGGATGTTCCTCCAGCGGATAGAGTGTTGGCAGGCGCTGCGGGAAGCCGCCCAACTGCGATCGTGCATTGCGGAAGAGCACCCGTCCGGGACCGAATGAATCCAGCAATACTTCCACCAGAGCCGCGCCGGAGCCGTTTCCGGTCATGCGGTCCGAACGCAGAAAGCGCTGCCGTTCGGATTTTGTCAGGGAGCGTCCGGCCTTGACCCGGTCCACGGCCTTTGCCAGTTCCTCATCATGCGCGGAGTCCGCAAGGAACGCTTCCAGGCTGGGATACCGCTGGGGATCGAGCAGGCGCAGCCGTGCGAAATGTCCTTCCATGCCGAGCTGGTGCGGAGTGGCCGTCAGCAGGAGCACACCGGGGGTGGCGGTGGCCAGCCGTTCCACGGCCGCATATTCAGGACTGACCTCTCCGTTTGTCCAGGCGAGGTGGTGGGCTTCATCCACCACTAGCAGGTCCCAGCCCGCCGCTGCAGCCTGGGTGGTCCGGTCGGGATTTTCCGTCAGGACGGAAAGACTGCAGAGCACCAGTTGGCTGTCCAGGAAGGGATTGACGGAGGGATCTCCCTTGTCGATGGCGGCGCAGCGTTCCTCGTCGAAAATGCTGAACGTCATCTGGAAGCGCCGCAGCATTTCCACAAACCACTGGTGCACCAGGGGCTCGGGTACCAGGATCAGAATTCGCGACGCCCGTCCTGTCAGGTGGAGCCGCATCAGGATGAGCCCGGCTTCAATGGTCTTTCCCAGTCCGACCTCGTCGGCTAGCAGCACCCGCGGGAGCAGACGCCCGGCGACTTCGGCCGCGATGAACAACTGGTGGGGGAGCAGTGAGACCCGGGCTCCGGCAAACCCGCGCACCGGCGATTTCCGGATGGCACCCCTGCGGAACAGGGCTTCTGCGCGGAGGGTGAAGGTGTCGTCATCGTCCACATGGCCGGAAAGCAGCCGATCCAGGGGGCTGCTGAAGGTCATGGCATCCGCCAGCTCCGTTTCGCAGGCGGTGGCGTGTTCGCATTGATAGGAAATGAGCCCGCGGCTTTCAGATGCCGTGAGGACGCGGTATTCCGTTCCGGAGGCAAGCTGAATCCGGTCGCCTGTCCGAAATTTTACGCGGCGCAGCGGTGCGGAGTCCAGGGCGTAGCGCCGCTGCTCGTGTGCGGCCCGGAATTCCAGGCGAACCAGGCCTCCGGAAACATCGACAATCCTGCCGAGCCCGAGTTCCGGCTCCGCCTCGCTGACCCAGCGCTGACCGGGTTTGGGGATCGTCCGCATGGGAAAATAAAGCGTCACTGCGGGTGGATGCCAAGGGAAAGCGCCTGTTCCGCGAATTCGCCACGGTCGGGGTTGGACAAGCGGCCCGGGCGGCGGTTAGTTGTTTCCCTCATGTCCTCCCTTCCTGAAATTCCCCTCCTGCGCCAGGGGGTTGCCTACCGCAGCCTGGATGTCGCAGAAATCACTGCTGTGGCCACTGGCGCAGTGGTGGCCCGCATTTCCCAGGCCAATGCCGGACTTGTCAGCCGCGACCTGCACCGTCTGGCCTCCGCCCGCGAGGCGCTGCGGTGCATTCCGGCGGCGGAACGCCTGCGAATGGTGAAGCGCGCCGGGGAGATTTTTCAATCGGCCTCCCTTCCGGTTGGGGATGGTGGTGCGATGCAGTCGGTGGACGATTACGTGGCGCAGCTTTCCGCAACCAGCGGCCTCCCGCATGCGCTCATCCGCACCAACATCAAGCGTCTGGGCAATGTCTTTGCGGAGATCGACGTCATCCTGCGCGGCCTCACCCGGGGGATTGAGCCGGAAACGCTGGATCGCGGCTATGGAAACCAGGCGGGAGTGCCGGTGAGTTACAGCGCGCAGACCGACGCGTTGAGCGTCATTCTGCCCAGCAATTCCCCGGCAGTGAATGCGCTGTGGATTCCCAGCATTGCTTTTGGCATTCCGGTGGTGCTGAAGCCGGGGCGGGAGGAGCCATGGACGCCGTGGCGGGTCATTCAGGCGATGATCGAAGCGGGAATTCCCAGGGAGGCATTCAGTTTTTATCCGACCGGCCATGACGGTTCCGGCGTTATTTTGCGCAGGGCACAGCGGGTGATGCTGTTTGGGGATGATGCCACGGTGGCAGAGCACGCGCAGGACCCGCGGGTGGAAGTGCATGGCAGCGGACGCAGCAAGATTCTCATCGGCGAGGACAGGATCGACCAGTGGCGGGAATTCCTGCCGGTGCTGGTGGAAAGCGTCAGCGCCAACAGCGGACGCAGCTGCATCAACGCCTCCGCCATCGTCGTGCCGCGGCACGCCGCCGAAATCGCGGAGGCGATCGCCCGGGAACTGCTTTCCATGCGCCCGCGGGCTGCGGAGGATCCGGAAGCCCGCTTGTCAGGATTTGCCAATCCGAACATGCCGGAATGGATCAGCGGAACGATCGACGACGGCTTGCAGAGCCGCGGGGCGCGGGATGTGAGCCTGGAACTGCGCGGGGGCGAATCCCGCCGGATCAGCCGTGATGGCATGCACTATCTGCTGCCGACCGTTGTCCTGTGCGATGATTTTTCCCATCCGCTGGCCAATCGCGAATTCCTGTTTCCATTTGCCAGTGTCATCACCATGCCCCAGGCGGAAATGCTGGAGCAGATCGGACCATCGCTCGTGGTGACAGCCATCACCGATGACATGGCCTGGATCAGCCGCCTGCTGGCGGCACCGCACATTTCCAGGCTCAATCTCGGTCCGCACCCGACCAACCGGGTTTCATGGGATCAGCCGCACGAGGGAAATCTCTTCGAGTTTCTGTTTCGCCGCCGCGCCATCGCCATCACGCCGCACGCGGCCTGAACGGAATCCACTGCAACACCAATGCTGGAGGAACCCTTCTCGCTTGCGGCACTGCTGGCGGATTCCGGATGCCCGGATGCGCCGGAAGAAGTCAGGAACTTTTCCGCGGCTCCCAATCAGCGCGTGATTTTCGGCCCCGGCGTGGTTTCCCTGGCGGGCCGGCTCACTGCTGCCCTGCCTGCACGCCGGGTGCTGGTGGTGACGGACCCGGGCATTGCCGCTGCAGGACATCTGGAGCACCTGCTGGGCTTTCTGCACGCAGCCGGACTTGATGTGCACACCTTTACGGAAGTCTGTGAAAATCCGACCACGGAAACGGTGGCCGCCTGCGTGGCTGCCGCCCGGGAGGCCCAGGTGGAAGCGCTCATCGGACTGGGTGGCGGCAGCAGCATGGACGCCGCCAAGGGCTGCAATTTCATCCTGACAAATGGCGGGGAAATGAAGGACTTCTTGGGCATGGGCAAGGCGGTGCGGCCCCTGCTTCCTTTTGTCGCCATCCCGACCACCGCCGGCACCGGCAGCGAATGCCAGTCGTTCGCCTTGATTTCAGATGCCGCAACCCATGTGAAAATGGCCTGCGGCGACCGCAAGGCGGCGGCGCGGGTGGCCTTGCTGGACCCGGAACTGACCCTGACGCAGCCGGCGCGGGTGACCCGCCTCACCGGCATCGACGCCCTGACACACGCGATCGAAAGCGCCGTGTGCACCCGGGCCACGGCGGTCTCGCGGGCCTGCAGTCGTGCGGCGTTTGCGCTGCTGGCCGGGGCGTTTGAAGCGGTGCTGCACCAGCCGCGGGACATTCTGGCGAGGTCCAAAATGCTGGTGGGAGCGGCACTGGCCGGAGTTGCCATCGAAAATTCCATGCTGGGTGCCGCCCACTCCTGCGCCAATCCGCTCACGGCGCGCTTTGGCGTGGCGCATGGCGAAGCGGTCGGCGTGATGCTGGCCCACGTGATGCGGCGCAATGCGGCTTCCGCTGAGGCTGCGGGCGAGTATGACATGCTGGCGGGGTTCCTCGGACGCACTGGCGGCGAACTGGCTGACTGGTTCGACCATCTGCTGCGGAAGGCCGGTCTGCCGCGCAACCTCTCGCACTACCGAATTGTTTGCTCTGATCTGCCACGTCTTGCGGAGGAAGCTCAAACCCAGTGGACCGCTCAGTTCAATCCTGTGTCGGTCGCCGCTGGCGATTTTCTGGAGCTTTACCGGTCGGCGCTTTGAGTGCTGCCGCTGGTGGTTGCGGCCTCGCGGACAAAAAGAAAACCGCCTGGCACCGGAGAGCCGGAGTGCCAGGCGGCGATTCTCTAACTGCCTAGACTAACACCAAATTCAGAAGCGGAAGGAAACATCGAACGTGAAGCGGTCATCGTAGAGCCCTTCGGGGGAGCCCACGGCCGTTTCATAGGCGAATCCGAAGTCGATGTTCTGCGTGAGGCGGGTGCGGAAGCCGGCGCCCAGCGCCATTTGATTAACCCCGCCAGCATTGGAACTGCCGAAGTTGATGAGGTCAAACCCTTCCGAGTTGAGGGGAAGGGCATTGCCTTCATCCACCACCGTGAAGCCGTTGAGGGTCACGAAGGGAATGAACCACTGGGACACGTAATAGTCCGCCATCAGGCTGTAGTGGAACGAAAGGCTTTCCGCATCGCCGTCGATGGGGAGCAGAAAGCCGAGATTGCCCTGGAGGTGGAAATTTCCGAATCCTTTTTGTGCGGAGACAAACACGTCAAATTGGCCGTCGCCATTGCCCTGGAAAACTTCATCGTCGCCGAGCGGGATTTCGAAGGTGAAACCCGGCGTCAGAATGAATTCGTTCGCCCGGTCGTCAATGACTGCATATTTCAAGCCCAGGGCCACGTCGGCCCAGCCATCCTGGCTGTCACCGGCTCCGGGATTCAGGCTGATGTAGCCGTCTTTTGTGGCGATGATGGCGAGGCGGTCGGTCACCGCCCAGCGGGCCTGAATGGCCCACACGTTGACGTCACCACCTTTGGTGATGAAATCATCGTCGATGCGGTGGTGCATGTAGATCGGACGGATTTCGCTGCGGATGACCGCATCTTCAAAGTAGATCGGATTGGTTACCGGGGAAATGGTGTTGTCCAGCCAGTTCGGTGGCGGGGGAGGCTGCGTTACCGCTTTCCCTTTGCCGACTGGAAGCGAGACCGCGCCGGCGAGCGCAGCGCCTGCTGTTAGAGCGAGGAAGCACGAGGCTTTGCCGATGGAGTGGAGAAGTGAATGTGTATGCATGCGCCCGCAGTCTTGCCGGAATTCCGCGGTTCGGCTCCGCGGGGATTCGGAAACGGTGCGCATTTTTTCGGATGCGAAAAAATGGCAAAATGTTGACTCCGCTCAATGCATCGCTGGGCACTGCCCGCGGCGAAACCAACGGCAAGCATGGCTTGCGGATTTCCAGGGAGCTGGGTTCCCCTGTTCTCCTGCCTTGGAGTTACTCCCAGAGATAGGATTTGGAAGCGGCAAGTTCCTGTTTGCCGCTAACCAGCGAAACTTTCCATGCAATGACGTGACCGTTGTTCGCATACTCGTCGCCGATGACCGCGAACTCCGCCGTGCCTGATTTGCCCGCGTCCATTTCCTTGGAGAAAATTTTCGCCGCCGTTTTCGACTGGCGGTATTCCAGCCGCACCTTCACCGGCTGTCCCAAGTCGCGCAGCCGGTAGTGGACCGTGTAGTAGTGGCCTTCCCGGGCCTTCATTTCATCCCCGCTCACCGCACCATGCAGCCGGTACTTCTGTTCAAAGGGGATCGCGGGGTCCGCAGAGGTGATTTCCTTTCGCGAATCCAGCTTGTAATAGCTGACTTTGGAAATCTCGGCGTCCTTTTTCGACGAGGCGCAGGACGCAAGCCCAAGAGTCAGGCAGGCAACAAACAGATTGGCAATGGATTTGGCGCTCATGTGCTGAAGTTAAATCGCAAGCCCGCAACTCTGTCAACGCCGGAGGGTGTGGAATGTGCGGCGTCCGGGTGGCGGAAATTTCTCGGTTCCGCAGTGCCGCATCTGAGCATGGCCACGGGGCGGATGGACGTTTTTGATGAGAATTCCGTCATCGCGGGGTTGCGACCAATGCCCTTGCCGTTTCAATCGCAAAAGCCAGTCAACAACGCATGATCGAAGCATGAAAGGGATTCCTGTCGCCATTCTGAGTGTCCATTTGGGAATGCAAGCCTTGGTGGCGGGCAACTGGCCCAATTGGCGGGGTCCCAGCTACGACGGGGCCGCGGCACCGGACGAAAAGGGCCTCCCGGTGAAGTTCTCTGCATCGGAGGGAGTGGCATGGTCGGTGGATCTGCCCGGCGCCGCGGCTTCGACGCCGGTGGTGTGGGGAGATTCGGTGTTTGCGACCTGCGCCGTGGAGAGTGAAGAAAAACTGTATGCCTACTGCGTGGACCGGAAAACCGGAAGCGTCCGGTGGAAGCGGGAAATGGGTGCCGGATACCGGGCGGATGACCGCAGCAACTACGCCAGTCCCTCGCCGGTGACGGACGGAAAAGTGGTGGTGTTTTATTTTGGGACCGGAGAGTTGGCGGCGTTTGATTTTTCTGGCAGGCAGGTGTGGAGGAAGAACCTCCAGCAGGTTTACGGGAGATTTGCGACCCAGTGGACTTATTCCAGCAGTCCGATGCTCGCAGACGGGCGGCTGGTCATTCAAGTGCTGCAGCGCAATGTGGCCTTTGAATTCAACGGCCAGCAGAAAGGGGAAAAGGACAAGCCCAACGACAGTTACGTCGTGGCACTCGAACCGGCGACTGGCAAGGAATTGTGGAAGGTGATCCGCCCTAGCGGAGCCAATGCCGAAAGCCTGGAGGCGTTCTCGACACCGGTGCCCGCGGTGCACAATGGGCGGGCGGAACTGCTGGTGACGGGGGGCGACTGCATTACCGGACATGATCCGGCAAGCGGCAGGGAGCTTTGGCGCTGGGAGTCCTGGAACCCGGAAAAAATCAGTCACTGGCGGCTGGTTCCCAGCGCCGTTGCGGGCGAGGGCATTGCCCTGGCATGCGCACCGAAGCGGGAGCCAGTCTATGCCTTCAAAATGGGTGCCAACGGTCCGCAAAAGGAGGAGGTGATCGCCTGGACCACCGCCGATGACGAGCGCAGGGATGTGAGCAGTGATGTCTCGACGCCGCTGTATTACCAAGGGCGGTTTTATGTGCTCAACAGCGATCGCAAGAGCCTGGCATGCGTGGAGCCGAAAAGCGGCAGGGTGCTCTGGAATGAGCGGCTTGAGGCCCAGGAGGTGCGGCTGCAGAAATTCGAGAGTTCGCCGACCGCTGCCGACGGGAAAATATACATGATTGACCACCGCGGCACGGTCGTGGTGGCGGCAGCGGGAGACAAGTTCCGGTTGCTGGCGGTCAATCCCATGGGGGGAAACCAGGACCAGTTTGTGCGCAGCAGCATCGCCATTTCCGGAGGCTGTCTCTTCATCCGCACCAGCGGGAGGTTGTTCTGCGTTGGAAAGAGTTGAACACAGGCCGGCCAGGACCGCGGTGAAGGCGGGCCCATGACAGCGCCATGCGGCCAGCAGCGCCCTCCTTGACGCGGTGGCAGTCTGCGGCACGGTGTGCGTTTTCCGATGTCCACCCGTCCCCTCAGCTTCTTCGCGCTGCTCAAGGCCGCCTTCAGCGCAAGGCCCGCCGGCATGTTCGTTGCGCCGAACTGGATCGGACTGGCTGCGGCCGGGATTCTGGGATTTCTGAACCCTGGCATTTGGATTATTGGAGCGGCCGCGGAGTTTGCCTATCTGTTGGCCTGCACGGGCAGCAGCCGATTCCGCCAATGGGCTGCGGCGAGCGCGGGCTCGAACGGGGGCGCGGCGGCAGTCGGCGTGCCGCAGGTTTTGGAATCGCTGGGTTCTGCCGACCGCCAGCGTTATGTGCGACTGGTGAATCAATGCCAGGAGATTCTGCGCATCTCCGGCACCCGGTCCGAAGAGTTGAACCCCAGGGAGCATGCCCGTGGGCTGGGCCACCTGGCTTGGATTTACCTGAACCTGCTCCAGGCCGAAACGGTGATCACCCGCCATCTGCAGTCGGCACGGGAAGCGGAAGCTGCCGATGGATCGCTGGAGGAAAAACTTGAGGAAGTGAACGCGGAACTGAAAAAGCCAGGGCTGCCAGATGATCTGCTGCGCAGCCACGAAAGCCTCCGGTCCATTCTGTTGGAGCGGCTGGAAAAACGCGGGGAGAGCCTGAAGAAGCTGGAGTTTACCCGTGCCGAGCAGCGGCGCATCGAAGAACAGGTGCAGTTGATGCGGGATGACGCCGCGCTGCAGGCGGATCCTCAGTCGCTGTCCGGCAGCATCGACCGCGTCACCGGTGAACTGCAGGATGCGGCGAAATGGATCGCGGAACAGCGGCAGTTTTACCGGGGTCTGGACGGTTTGCTGGATGAACCGCCTGACGGAGTGCTTTTGGAGGCGCAGCAATAGCCTACCAAATGCCATCCGCCTCGATCTGGCGGCGCACCGCGCCTTCCCAGTCGCGGTTGGCGGCGGGATTGGCCGGACTGGGATGGGGGATTCTGCTGATTCTGCGGACGGCATCCGGCTGGTGGATGCCCCGGAGCTTCGCCTCCGCAAATCCGCCTATGCCGACGAGCCACTGCGGGTTCAGGTGGTCGATGACCCGGCGCAGGTGCCGGTCGCAGGCGATTTCGACGGGCGCGATTTCGGCGGAGGGGATTTTGTCAGGGGTGCGGTTTCTTCCGGATTCCTCCAGGAAGATGAGCGGGCAGTAATTCACCACAAAAGCCTCCCGGAAAAAGCAGTCCGCCCCGCCAAACTGGCGGGCCGCCCAGCCCCAGAGGCGTCGGCCGCTGACTTCGGACCGTGCGCATTGGAATCCGATAATCGGACGCTTGGGGTGTTCGTTTTCCGGTCGATGGACCGCTGCGCTGATGCCCATCCAGTCCCGCACGGCGGCGACCTCTCCGAAAGGAACTCCGGTTTGGGCCATGCCGAAGGGACCGGGATTCATGCCCAGAAAAAGGACGCGCTTGTTTCCCTGGCCGTAGCGTCGCAGAAAGGCGGCGTGGGAGTCCCAGGCGTAGTCCAGCGGATTGTAAACATGGGTGACCGGCGGGGAAAATCGCAATCCGCGCAGATCGCGGCGCAGTTGGTCTGCCGCGGCAATGAGGGGTTCAGCCATGCGGCATGTCAGCGCCGAATGAAGCCGCCTGCAACCGCTTCTTTTGCTGCGGGCAGACGGGCGTCAGACCACCAGCGGCCGACGCAGCATGGCTTCGTAGATTTCGAAGTAGCGGCTGGCGGTGGTTTCGTGATTGAAGCGCTGAACCGATTCCCGCATGATGCGGGTAATCTGCGCGTCCCTGACATCCGCAGGCAGCCGGTGGAATTCCATGGTGCGGTCGATCGCCCAGCGCAATCCTCCGGTGTCAAAATAGTCGAAGAGAAAACCATTGCCCGTCCCATCGGCCACGTTCAGCGGATCCACCGTGTCTTTGAGGCCGCCGGTTTTGTGAACGACCGGCAGGGTGCCGTAGATTGGAGAAATCATTTGCGGCAGGCCGCAGGGTTCGAAGGAAGACGGCATCAGCATGTAGTCTGCGGCGGCATAACCCAGCCGGGACAAGCTTTCCTCGAAATCACAGACCACCACGCGGTTGAGAAACTCGTGGTGGTGGACAATGTTGCGGAAGTGCCGCTGGTAATCCCCATTGGCGACCACGGCCACCTGGAGATTCTGGTCCCAGTAGTCGGAGATGATTTGATAGAGGATGGCGGCGAGCAACTGCGGTCCCTTCTGCACGGGGTCCAGCCGCGATGGCCAGAAAAACAGCGGAGCGTTTTCGGCGTGAGCCAGCCCGGTGCGTTCGCAAAACGCCCTGCGTGCGGCCCGTTTTCCTTCGCGGAAGTTTTCCGCGGTGTAAGGCAGCGGCAGGGCGGGATCGGTCGATGGCGTGTAGGACGGGTCTGGCGCATTGAGGATTCCCACCCCGCAGCCGGCATCGCGCTTGTTGCGCAGTTCGCTGCGGACCGCTTGCGGAACATTGGAATGGTGGCCGTCGGCCACCTCGTCCAGAAAGCTGGGGCTGACGGTATTGATGTAGTGGGCTGCGAAGATGCCCGTAGCCATTAAATCCACCCGGTTTGACCAGTCGTTCCACCCGCCGTGCGGAGCTTGCTCGAAATAAAAGTGGTGGGCGAAGGGTCCGGCGTCGAGTCCGGAGTGTTCGATTTCTCCGAGGCTGAGTTTTTCCGTGTGAATGTTATGGACGGTGAAAAGGCAGGGGATGCCCAGACTGCGCGCTGCCGCCGGCACCAGACCCGTCATCCAGTCGTTGCAGTGGATGAGGTTGGGTTTCACGGTGTGGATGATGCGGTTGATGACTTCCCGCTGGAAGGCCAGGGCGATGCGCTGATTCTCGCCGTGGGCGGCGGAGTAAACCTGATCCCGGTAGTAAAAGACGCAGTCCTCCGCGAGGTGGATGCGTTCGTCAGGGAGCTTGGACCGGATCCGGGAGAGTTCCTTGCTGTGCACCGCAAAGATGTCGGTATTGAACATCTGGCGGTAGTTGGGCAGGGCGACATGGACATCCGCTCCCAGATCCAGCAGTGCGGACACCAGGGAGGCGGAAACATCCGCCAGTCCGCCGGCCTTGGCGTGCATCCGCTGCGCCATGTTGCCCATGCCAGAGGGCAGGTAGGTGATTTCCGGGGTGACGACGAGCAGGCGCGGTTTGGAGCGGGGAGCCGCGGGATTCTCCGCAGGGCGAGGTGTGGCTACTTTCACAGGTTCCGCAGAACGTGCCGCCGCAGAGGCTGCTTTGCGGGGTTTCCGGGATTTGGCCGGTGCCTTTGCCTTTGCCTTAGTGCTCATGGGGGTCGTTGGTTGCCCATGTCACATGGCCTGGGGATGTGAGCTGCCAGGTGGTTCCTGCGGGCAGCGCCCGGGCGGTGAACCCAAAACGTCCGCTTTTCGGCAGCGCCAGGGTCGTCTGGTAATCGAACCAGCCATTGCCATGATCTTTGACGACAGGCATCTCCATGAAGGCATGATTGCGGATGGTTGACTGGGAATCAAGCGGACCTTGGCAGATTTCCATCCGCACTTCTTCCGGCTTCAGTTGTCCCAGAAAGACCGAGACCGTGGCCTGGATGGTGTCACCCGCATGCAGTCCGGTCAGGTCCCGGTCGGTCACAGGGCGGCCCACCTTGACCTGGCTCCATAGGGAATCCAGGCGCTGGCGGTGGATCACCAGGCCGCGGGCCTTCTCGGCGCCGTTTGCCAGCAGGCTGCGGAAATCAGCCGATGCGGGTTTGTAGAAGCGGTCACGGTATTCGGAGACCATGCGCCGGGTGGTGAAGAACCCAAGGGCCATGCGCAGGCAGGCTTTCATCATGTGAATCCACCTCGCCGGGTCCGCTCCCTCGGAACGATCGTAAAAGGTGGGGGCGATCTCGTCTTCCAGCAGCCGGTAAAGGGCGGCGGATTCCACCTCGTCCTGGTAGTTTTCGTCGTCGAATTCCTCGCCGTTGCCGATGGCCCAGCCGCACTGGCGGGAGTAGCCTTCACACCACCAGCCGTCGAGAATGGAGCAGTTGAGCACGCCGTTGAGCGCCGCTTTCATGCCGGAGGTTCCGCTGGCTTCCAGGCGGCGGCGCGGGGTGTTCAGCCAGATGTCCGCGCCTTGCACCAGGCTGCGGGCCATCGCCATGTTGTAGTTTTCCAGGAAAATCATGCGCTTGCGCACTCCCGGACGGCGGGAGAAATGAACCACCTGGCGGATGAAGTCTTTCCCGTGATTGTCGGCTGGATGGGCTTTGCCTGCGAAGACGATTTGAATGGGGCGCTGCGGGTGGTTGAGCAGCGCTTCGAACCGGTCGGGGTTGCGCAGCAGCAGCGTGGCCCGCTTGTAGCTGGCGGCGCGGCGTGCGAATCCGATGGTGAGGACATTCTGGTCCATGACGCCGCGGGCAGCAGCCAGGTCGGCCTGCGGGGCATTGCTGCGCAGCAACTGCGATTCCGCCCCGGTGCGAATGGCCTTCAGCAGACGGGTCCGGGCCAGCTCGTGTGCCCGCCAGAGTTCCTCATCGGGTATGTCGTCGATGCGGGCCAGGGCTTCCGGATTTTCCGCCGCCCTTTCCCAGTCCGGTCCCAGGTGCCGCTGGAACAGAGCGAGGATTTCCGGGGAAATCCAGGTGGGCGCATGCACCCCGTTGGTCACGTGACCGATGGGGACTTCATCGTGCACTTTGCCCGGCCAGACGTGCTGCCACATCCCGCGGGCCACGTCGCCGTGCAGTTTGCTCACTGCGTTGGACCGGTGCGCCATCCGCAGGCCCAGAATGGTCATGGAAAGTTCACTGTGGGTGTCGCCGGGTGACCGTCCCCATTCGATGACCTGCTGCGTGGGCACGCCGGTTTCGGTTTCCAGTGCCCGCAGATGCTGTTCGACGAGGTGGATGGGAAACGTCTCGTTGCCCGCAGGCACCGGGGTGTGGGTGGTGAACACATTGGAATGGGCCACCACTTCACAGGCCGCCGCCAGATTCAGGCCGCGCGTCTTGGTCAGGTGTTCCAGCCGTGCCAGACTGAGGAATGCCGCATGGCCTTCGTTCATGTGGCAGACTTCCGGTTCGATGCCCATTTGCAGCAGCGCCCGCATGCCGCCGACCGCCAGCAGCATTTCCTGCCGCAGACGGTTTTGTTCGCCGCCGCCGTAGAGCCGGGAGGTGATTTCACAAAACTCCGGAGAATTTTCCGGAACATTGGCATCCAGGAGCACCAGGCGGATGCCTCCCACCGGAAGTTCCCAAACCCTGGCATAAAGTTGCCCTTCGGGCAGGGGGATGCTCACCAGCAGGCGGTCCCCATTGGGAGTTTTGGCCCGGATGAGCGGCATGTCGGGGATTTCCTCATTCCGGTAGTGCTCCTGCTGCAGCCCATCCTGGTTGAGGTGCTGTTCAAAGTAGCCCTGGTGGTAAAAGAGCCCCACGGCGGTCAGCGGCAATCCCAGATCCGAGGCGGCCTTGAGGTGGTCTCCCGCCAGCACGCCCAGTCCACCGGAGTAAAGGCGCACCGTTTCGTGGAGGCCGAATTCCAGCGAAAAGTAGGCCACCGGACCATGCTCCACCTCGGGATCGCGCCCGACCGACTGGTGAAAGCGAGCCTCCACGGCGGCAAGCTGTTTCTGAAACGAAGTGTCCTGCGCTAGGCTCTGCAGGGTGGGCTGGGGGATGCTGCGCAGGAATTCCAGCGGATTTCCCCCGACTTGCCGCCACAGACTGGGGTCCATGCGGCGCAGCAGGGCGATGGCGTCCTCATTCCAGCACCACCATACATTGCGCACCAAGGTTTCGAGAAACCGCAGCGGTTTGGGGATGCAGGGGGCGACATTCAGAACCTGGATCGATGAAATGACAGAGGACACGGGATAACGGGGAATGGGGTGGGAGATGGAAGTCAGGGAGGGGAGATGTGTAGCGGGCCGCGGGACAGGCCGGGCGCGAATGCAGCCTGGCTGCCCTTTTCAACTGACAGGGGTCGAGGGATTTTCAACGCCAATTTTGCCTGTTTTTCCGCCGGATTCCTCCTTTCATGAAATGAATGCGGGGTTTGCGCTGCTGGTTGGAGCAGGGTTTTTCCCCGAAGCGCCACGGTTCTTGGCCTGGCGGACTTCGCCATACCGAGCCTGCAGCCCCGCAGTTGGCAGTCGGGGGGGGGGGGACGCCCGCAGCGCCCATCGGATTCCCGGCGACGGTTACGCCGCAGGATTGTGGTGAAAGCAGGGCAGCCCCGGAAAAACCGTGCGGTTTTTGCCCGGATGCGGTGGCGCTTGCGTCAGAGCTTGTGCCCGAAGTCCTCTCCTGGTTTGATGGACAGGGCAAAGTTGGCGAGGAGTTCGACCACTTGTTCCAGGTCGCGCAGGTCGATGCATTCCACGACCGAGTGCATGTAGCGCAGGGGCAGGGAAACCAGGGCGGTGGGGACGCCGTTGCGGATGTAATAAATGTCATCCGTGTCGGTGCCGGTGAACCGGGAAGAGGATTCGTGCTGGAGGGGCAGTTTGGCTTTCTCAGCAACCTTCATCAGCCGTTTGACCACGTTGGGGTGGCAGGCGGTGCCGTGGGTGATGGACGGTCCGCCGGTCAGCTTGACGCTGCCGTGCTTGTTGCGGTCGATTCCCGGCGTGTCCGTGGCATGGGTCACGTCCAGGCAGATGGCGGCGCTGGGCTCCAGTCGGTGGGTGACCATGCGTGCGCCAAATCCGCCGATTTCCTCCTGCACGGCGTTCACGGCCAGAACGGTGCAGTGCATTTTCCCCCGGTGCTTTTGCAGCTTTTGCAGCACTTGGGCGATGATGAATCCGCCGATCCGATTGTCCAGTGCGCGTCCCGTGAGGCGGTGTGGGCCGAATTCCTCGACGGTGTCGGAGTAAACCGCGGGATGACCCACGCGAATGCCCAGTTTGGCCACGTCCTTGGCGTTGTCGGCGCCGACATCCACATACAGTTCATGCACTTCCGGAGCCTTTTCTCCGCCGCTCCGATCCCGGATATGGATGGCGGTATTTCCAATGATTCCGCGGACCGGACCCTTGTCGCCCAGAATGTCCAGCTTGCGTCCCCGGCCGGTGGCGTGGTCGGACCCGCCGATGCGTTCCAGATACAAAAACCCTTCACTGGTGACGGTTTTGACCATGTAGCCAATTTCATCGGCGTGCGCTTCCAGCATCAGTTTGAAGGCCGGGTCTCCCTTTCCTGCCAGGCTGGCCCAAGCATTGCCGTAAGCGTCCGCAGCCACGCTGTCGGCAAACTTCGCCGCGTAAGCGGCCCATTTGCGCTGCCCCGCGATTTCAAATCCGGTGGGGCTGGGGGTCCGGAGGAGATCGAAAAGGAATTCTTTGGCTGACGGGTCCATCCGGCAATGAAGCCCTTGGCGCGGGGGCGTCAACGGGAACGATGCAACGGCAAAAAATGGTGGCTGGCGAGCGAAAATTCTCTCCGAAAGTGTGGATGCGAAAAAAACGGCGTCTGCCCGGTCAACTCCCGGCCAATTCACCACATCACCCAAACCGGCAACCGCTTCCGCCTGCCATGAAAATTCTCTGCGCATTTTGTCAGAGTTGGCGGGCAAGCGCGCTGGTCTCGGCATCGGCATTGCGGCGGAGTTCCCGGAAGAGGCGGTCGATTTTCAAGCGGCTGCGGCGGCAGAATTGATTCGCCCGAAGCAGGCTGGCCGGGTCGTGGAGACTGGCGGCGCGGCTGCAGACGAGCGTCATCACAAACAGCTCCGTGCCGATGTCCACGAACCGGCCCAGCAACAACTGCCGCCGTTCCAGTCGCGGCCCAAATCGCACCATGGCGTGGAAGAGCCGACGGGCGAGACGGCGGCTGAGCCGCTGCACGGCTCGCAAGTGGGAACGAAGGGCGGCGGGCAGGCCGCTGGGAATGCCGCCGATAGCCGGAAGCCATTTTTTTGGATACCACCCAAGATAATGCAGGCCCGCGCGGAGGGCAGATTTGAGTCTGACGGATTTGGGCAGGGTGGTGTTGACGGCTGCGGCGCCGATTTTCAAATGCGGGTCCAGCGCCTCGCGGGCGAGAAACAGGCGCATGATTTCGCTGGAGCCTTCGAAGATGGTATTGATGCGGGCGTCCCTCAGAAAACGTTCCACGGGAACGGGTTTTTCACCGCGGGCGGCCAGGCTGGCCGAGGTTTCATAGCCGCGGCCGCCACGGATTTGCATCGTTTCGTTGACGATGTCCCATCCGCGTTCCGTCCCCCAGAGTTTGGCCATGGCCGCTTCCACGCGGACGTCCGCGGATTTGTCGCGGTCCACCAGGCTGGAAACGTAGAGAACCAGGCTTTCCAGCGCAAAGGTGTCTGCGGCCATGCGGGCCAGTTTGTCCGCAATGGCCTCGTGGCGGACGATCGGTTGTCCCCATTGTTCGCGTTCCTTCGCCCAGGCGAGCGCCCAGTCCAGGCACTGCCGCGCCATGCCGGCACAGGCGGCAGGCAGGGTGATGCGCCCGGTGTTCAGCGTGGTCAGGGCCACTTTGAGGCCGCGTCCTTCACCGCCGAGGATGTTCTCGCGCGGCACCCGGACATTGGTGAATCGAATCACGCCGTTGTAGAGGGCTTTGAGCCCCATGAACCGGCAGCGGTGCACGAGTGCCACCCCCGGCGTGCTGGTTTCCACAATGAAGGCCGTGGGTTTGCCCGGACCATTTTCCGCCGGAGTTCTAGCCATCACCACCAGCAGGCCGGCCTTGAGCGCGTTGGTGCACCAGAGCTTTTCCCCGTTGAGGAGAAAGGCCGCGCCGTCTTCGGTGTGCGTCGCCGTCATCCGCATTTTCGCGGGGTCGGAGCCCGCATCCACTTCGGTGAGTGCAAAAGCGCTGATTTCCCCGGCAGCCACCCGCGGCAGGAATGTTGCTTTTTGCTCTGCGGTGCCGAACACCAGCAGCGGCTGCGGCACGCCGATGCTCTGGTGGGCGGAGAGCAGCGCGGTGAGGTTGCCGCAACGGCTGCCCAGCTCCATGGCCGTGCGGCTGTAGTTGGTCTGCGAAAGCCCAAGACCTCCGCAGGCGACCGGAATCTTGATGCCAAATGCACCGATTTTCCGCAGTGCGTCGATGAGAGATTCCGGAATTTCGCCGGTGCGGTCGATTTCATCCGGGTCGGCTTCGCGGTCGAGTAAATCCCGCAGGCGGCTGAGAAAGGCATCCCCCTGGTCCCGGTCTTCCAGCGACTGTTCCGGAAATGGGAACAGTTGAGAGAAGGGAGTTTCTCCAAGGAAAAGCCCGCCGGCAAAGGTGGGCTGGCTGCCGCCGGGATCGCGGGCGGCTTCCGCCATTTCCAGGGCGGCGCGCTGCCCGACATTCATCCGGCTGGTGTCGATGAGGCTGGAGGAATTTTTCATGGGGAGTGGAGGGTTGGGGTTCCCTGTTGTCGCGCCGACCTGGCGGGTGCGGTGCGGGCGGCAGGGGCCTCCAGCATCGGTCGTGGTCGGCGACGCTGCGAAGGGGTGAGTCCGGAGTGCCAGAGTGGCGGCACTGAAGGCCAACGTGACTTCGCATCATCGCCGGCGGAAAACAGAGGGTGGGGCAGGGAGAATCTACGCCATGCGCCAGCAATTGCAAAGCCACGACGGGAATTGCGAACAGATCCTTTGGGAATTGCTTTGCCAGCCACGGCATTTCCGCCATGCTGCGCGCAGAATTGGTTCCGCCATGCAGCTCTTCGCCATCGTCACTGACACTTACCGCTCTCTGAAGGCCCGCGGACTGTTCTGGGTGGTGCTCTGGCTCTCGGTCGTGTTGGTGGTGGCCTTCGCCTCCGTGGGATGCAATGCCTCGGGCTGGTACATGGGCTACGGGCTTTTCCAGCAGGACAGCGCCTTTCTCAGAGCAGGCACTCCGTGGGAAAAATCACTGCTGCTCACGCTGCTCTGGGGCCTCATTGACTGGTGGCTCATGACCTTTGCCGTCGTCCTGGCCATGTTTCCGGCCTCCACCATTTTTCCGGACACCATGCAGGCCGGCACCGTGGACCTGCTGCTGTCCAAACCCGTGGGCCGGCTGAAACTGTTTCTGGGAAAATATCTCGGAAGCCTGCTGTTCGTGGCCATGCAGGCCCTGATTGTGGCGGGCGGGGTGTTTCTCACGCTGTATGTTCGCCTGCACGAGGCCTACTGGAGCGTGTTTTATTCCGTGGGACTCACCGTGTTGATTTTCAGTTTTGTCTACTGCGTGAACGTATTTTTTGGCGTGGTGACACGCAGTTCGGTGGCTGCGGTGCTGTGGTCGGTCCTGTTCTGGTTCGTGCTGTGGCTGATCCAGTATTCCCAGTTCAGTCTGGCCAAGAGCGCGGTGGTGTTTGAGCAGACCCTGGCGGACGAGGGGCGGCAGATCTCCAAAACCATGCAGCAGGTGGACCGCACCCTGACAAAAGTGATGTGGGTGCTGCCGAAAACCCGCGCCACCGGTGACTTGGCCAACCGCATCATCCGTGCGGACTCTCCTTACACGTTCCAGGAGATTCTGGCCCGGTCCATTTCGAAATCCGAGGAAGAATTCCAGCACAGCCGCGCGTTGTTTTCCGTGGCGCAGAAGGCGGAACAACGGCTGGACAACCCGCTCTGGTTTACCGTCGGCACCTCCCTCGCATTCGAGATCGCCGTGCTCCTGCTGGCGTTCTGGCGCTTTGCCACCCGCGATTTCTGATCGGTCACACCTCCGGGAGTTTCGCCTCCACGGGTGCCATTCGCCTTCGGCTTCCACTGGAACGCGAATTGAATTCGAATCGACACGCAGAAAAACCATGCAGAATATCAATTTTGAGAAAAAATATAATTTTGACATTCACATTTTGTAATCATAATTTCCATCATGATACAACGACTCATACTGGGAATTGGTTTCGGTGTTCTGGGTGTCACGTCGCTCCGGGCGGCGGCACCGGCGAACGATCAAATGGCGAACGCCGTCAGTTTGGGATGGGAAAATGCAGCTGCGGTATCCGCGAACAATGCAGAGGCGACCACGCAGCCAGGCGAACCGCTGCCGCCTGGGATGCAGAAGACGGTTTGGTGGAAGTGGACGGCTCCGGAATCGCGCTGGATGCGGTTGAACACCTTTGGCACCTGGGGAGACACCGTGCTGGCCGTTTACAAATACCCGCAGATCGTACTTCCGGCGGTGGTGGTGAATGACCAGGCGGCATCGGGAGGCTGGGCACCCGCCAGCGAAGTTGCCTTTTATGCCATCGCGGGGAGCACCTATTACTTTCAGGCGGGGGGAGCGGACCTTGTCAGCGATGTATTTCTGACGCTTTGCCCGGATGCGGGACCGGCTCTGCGGCTGACCGACATGGTGTTTGCCCCAAATCCGGCGGATGTGACTTCAGCAACTCGCACGGTCATGGCGTATGTTGCCGTCCAGTCGGACTTGCCGCTGGACCGTGGAGTGCTGCGCCTTTACCAGCCGGACGGGGACTGGTTTGGCGATTTCCTGTTTGAGGCACCGCAGCGGATCAGTGGCAATGACCATTCGGGTACTTATCGGGTGCCGGTGTCCATCCCGCGGTTTGCTCCGGCCGGGTGGTGGTGGGCGGGGGTGAGCCTGGTCAGTTGGAGTGGTGCCCGAATGGCCCAGGTGGATTACGGACAATGGGGAGATCACGGATTTCTTCCCAGTGTCCGGCAGGTGGTGTTGCAGGTGAAGAATGGTGGCGTTCACGACAACGCCTGCCCGGAGACCACGGTGGAGATTTCCCCGAATCCAGCCGATGTCACCGACACCGCAAAGACCATCCAGATTCGGGTGAATGTGAGCGACCTTTCCGGAGCCGCCGGCGGGTGTCTGACCGTGCGCATGCCGCAGGGGGAGCCGTTTCATATCTTGGGACTCACACGGGATGCCTGCTTTGTTGGAACGGCACAGAATGGGCACTGGCTCTACGAACTGGAAATTCCGCGTCATGCTCCCGACGGCCAGTGGTCCGTGGACGTTTCGCTGCGCGATGTGCTGGGAAATGCCTGCGACACCCGTGGCACCTTCCAAGTTGCTGGCTCAACGGATCCCTATGATTTGTGGGTGGTTCGCTGGGGGATTTGGAAAACGGACCCCAATCCGGAGGCAGACCCCGACGGCGATGGGATCACCAACCTTCTCGAATATGCCTTTGGCCTTTCACCGGTAGCCGCGGAAGCATGTCCGTTCACGGAGACAGAAGGCAGGACCGCCGGTCTGCCTGTGTATTTTCTGAACCGGCCGGAGGGAGCCCCTGCGGGGACTGCCAGCAACTGGGGCGTTTCGTTTCCACGCATTTCCCCGGCGGCGGACCCTGCGCTGTCCTATCAGGTGGAAACCAGCAGGGATCTGCAGCACTGGAGCGCCGATCCCGGCATTTTTCAGGAAGTGACGGAATTGGGACCGCCCTACCAATACGTCCACATGGCCACCACTCCGGGCGACAGTCCGGTGAATTTTGTCAGGGTGCGGGTCACCCGCTGATGGCAGTCGGCGGGCAGGTCCGGAGCAGGATGTTACCGATGGGGTTCTCCCTGCCGTCCCAGGGCGCGGCGGCGGAATTCCGTCGGACTTTCTCCGGCGAATTTCTGGAAGCACCGGTTGAATTGTGAAAGCGAGCCGAAGCCCACATCCAGGGCCACTTCGGAAATGCGTGCGTAGCGGTTGGTCAGGCGGCGCTTGGCCTGGAGAATGCGTTCGCGATTGTGGTATTCTGTCAGGGTCAGCCCGGTGCTGCCTTTGAAAACCGTGCAGAGATGATGCGGGCTGATGCCGGCCACCCGGGCCACTTCGTCCAGTCTCACTTCACGGTCAAAATTTGCCACCAAATGGCGGGATGCCTTGCGCACGGTGGCGGGCATCGCCTCGGTGGGTTGGCGGTGCTGCCGTTCCAGTTCCACGGAGAGCTGGGTCGCGAAAAAACGCAGCAGTTGCACCACGCCGCCGTAGCGCTCGTCATCCACCACCTGGGAACTGAAATAAGCCTGATGCAGGTCTTTGAGATTCCGCGGACGGAAATCCCCCTCCGCTTCCAGAATGGCGATGGCGGAGGCAAATTCCTCCTCCGCAGGCGGCTTGGCGAGCACTTTGCCGGTGCGCAGATAGCCAACCAGGTTTTTCCCAAGCCAGATGGGCACGGCGGTTTCGCGGAATCCGGCGAAACAGTTCACCGTGCTGGCCTCCTGCCCCGGGATCGCCTGCAGAAGGCCCTGCGTTTCCACACAGGACTGGCAGCGGGGTTTGATGCTGCCGATCTGGGCGCAAAAAGCATTCTCCAGGGCATTCGCATCGGCTGAGTCCTGCTGGGATTCGTCTTCATCCGGCGCGGCGAGCCACAGCGGCAGACCGGTCGCCTGCTGAAAGGCATTCTGATAGAGCGAGAAAATTTCGGATCGGCGAAGCCACTCCCATAATCCCGCAGGACTGGTGCGCGGTGGTTCGGTTTTGCTGGGTGCTTCTGGAGTCGAACGCATGGAGGACGGCTGCATTGATCCTGTCACGAATTGGCAGCTTGCGCCAGCATTTTCAGTTGCCCGCATTTTTGCCCGAGTTTTCCGGAAACACCGCTGCCGTGGGTTTTCCAGATCAACGCACCCCATGTTGAAATCGAAATTTGGGATGCATGGAGCGGGTGACGCGATTCGAACGCGCGACATCAACCTTGGCAAGGTTGCGCTCTACCCCTGAGCTACACCCGCTTTTTGCTGCCTGCGGGCGAGTATGGGTGAAATTGCCCGTTGCGCAAGGCGTTTCTTCACATTCTTTCCCGCTCGGCTGCAGACCGCAGCCCACCCTATCTTCATGAACAAACTTCAGGAAATCATCGCCCAGAAACACGTCGAAGTGGACCGGTTGAAACCGCGTGCCGAGCATCTGCGCCTGGCGGCCATGTCACGCAACGATTTCCGTTCCCTCCACGCCGCCCTGCTGCTGGGGGAGGACTGTCTGGGAGTCATTGCCGAGGTCAAGCGCGCCTCGCCCTCCGCCGGCATCATCAAGGAGGATTTCGATCCCGTGGCCCAGGCGGTGGCATACGATCGGGCCGGAGCCACGGCCATTTCCGTTCTGACCGACGAGCGCTTTTTCCATGGTCACCTGGGCCATCTTGCCCAAATCCGTCCACAGGTCGGCTGTCCGCTGCTGCGCAAGGACTTCATCATCGACGAGGTGCAAATTTACGAATCCGTCGTGGCCGGAGCCGATGCGATCCTGCTCATTGTCGCCGCCCTGGAGCAGGACCAGCTTCACCACCTGCTGCAGACCGCCACTGCCTGTCAGCTTGATGTCCTGATGGAAGTCCATGACCGCGAGGAACTGGACCGTGCCCTGGAAACGGACGCGAAAATCATCGGCGTGAACAATCGCAACCTCAAAACCTTTGCCGTGGACCTGCACACCACCGAGTTGCTCAGCGAAGAGGTGCCGGACGGAATTATTTTGGTTAGCGAAAGCGGGATTCGCACCCCGGCGGATGCCCGCCGGACATGGGGCTGGGGTGCCAATGCCGTACTGGTGGGGGAGGCGCTGATGCGCGCCTCTGATCCCGCGGAAATCATTCAGGCCTTCCTGGATGCGCCTGCCGCGGACGGCTGATTCCAATGCGCCGTCAGGATGCTCATGATCCCGGATGGATGGCCGCTTGCCGCCGGTGGCATCGCTCCTTCGCGCTCGACCAGAGGCTGCCGACTGGCAAGCCTCCGGCATGAACGCGAATTGGAATGCCGCCTCAAAGCCTGACGTAATGCCGTCCGGGAAGCTGTTTGACCGCCCGTTTCATCTCCAGGCGCAGCAGCGTAGCGGAAATCGTCGGCGTTGGCAGTTCGCAGGCCGTGATGATTTCCTCCACGTGCGTCTCCCGGTCTCCGATCGCCGCATACACCGCGGCCTCCTCTTCGGAAAATGCGAATTGGGGCCTTGCCGGCTGCGGGGCATCCACTGAACTGAGGGGAAAGAGCGTCTCCAGATCCTCCAGGACATCCCGCGCATCCATGACCAGTTTTGCCCCCTGCTGAATGAGCCGGTTGCACCCCGTAGATGTCGGGCGGTCGATGGGGCCCGGCACGGCATACACGCTGCGTCCCTGCTCGCTCGCCATGTTTGCCGTGATGAGGGCGCCGCTCCAGGCCGGTGCCTCGACCACCAGAATGCCGCTGCTCCAGCCGCTGACGATGCGGTTGCGCATGGGAAAGGTTTGTTTGTCAGGAGGAAGGTCCATGGGGAACTCGGAAACCACCGCTCCGTGGCCCGCGGCGATTTTTTCCGCCAGCGCCCGGTTTTCCGGGGGATACAGCTTTGCCAGACCGGATCCGATGACTGCCACTGTCCGTCCGTTTGCCGCCACTGCCCCTTCATGGGCCGCGGTGTCGATGCCCCGTGCCAGACCGCTGAGCACCGTCACCCCCGCGCCGGCCAACTGAAACGAAAGCTTCTTGGCGCACTGTGCGCCGTAGTGCGTCGCCCTCCGGCTGCCGACCACACCGATCGCCGTGCTGTCACTGCGCTGGAGCGCACCCCAGACGTAAAGGACCAGCGGGGGATCATAAATCTCGCGCAGGTTTGTCGGATAGGCCTCGTCATCGGCGGTCAAAATGCCGGCCCCAAATTCCCGAATCCGGCGCTCTTCGGTCGGGAGGTCGGCGTGGTCCTCCCAGTTGGTTAGAATGGATGCCAGTTCCTCGCCGAATCCCTTGATGCGCAGCAGGGCATCACGCCGCGCCTGAAATACCGCCTCTGGTGTGCCGAACGCCTCCAGCAGCCTGCGCACCCGCACCGGTCCCACCCGCGGCAGCAGATTGAGGGCCAGCAATGCCTCGCGGCGGGTCATGGTGCGGGGTGGCCTCGTTAGGACCCGAGGGCCAGTTTCGGATTCGCCTCTAGCTCCCCGGTGATTTCCGCCCAGCCTCCCGGCTGCTGCAGTTGGAACAGGTGCAGATACACGGCCACTTCCTCGGCGGGATGCTGGCTGAGCAGCCCCGCCGTGGCGGCGGCCACTTTCTCCTTGTCCAGCGTGGCGGGCAGATCCCCTTCCACCCCGCCCTTGCCGTCATGCGTGATTCCCACTCCGTCCAGAAAGGAGGCGAGCATTTCCGCTCTCCCCTTGAGGAGCCACACCTGCAAAACGTTCTCACCGATGGCCTCGGTGGTGCGCAGTTTCAGAGTCTCAAGCATCCACGCCGCCTGTTGGTCGCGGGATTTTTTCTGGATGAAAACCGGGCGCAGGTTGCGCTGTTGAGTCAGCGAAACCAGCGCCGCCTTGTACACATCCTTCTCTGCGTCCCGCAGCCAGGCGACGATTTGGCGGCCGAGTTCCGGAGACATCTTTTGAAACAACTGGTGCGCGGTCATGATCTGCGAAAATTCAGGGAAAATGGAAAGGCGCACCACTTGGCACACCGGCCATCCATTGTCGAGGGAAATGCGTTCCGGGTGCCGGCTTGTCCGGAAGCCAAGGGGAAATGCGTGCGAAGCTCCGCGAAGAGGTGGGTTGGGCGCATTGCAGCGGGATCGGAATGACGGTAAGTGGTTCCATGAACCCGGCGCACCACGCCCCTGACTTTTCCCACCTGTTTCTTTCACGGCGCGATTTCATGCAGCGCTGCGGAATGGGGCTGGGGGCGCTGGCATTGGGCACCCTGTTGCGGGATGAGGCGAGCGCAGCGAATCCGCTGGCCGCCAAAAGCTCGCCAGCATCGGCCAGGGCCAAGCATGTCATCCACATTTTCGCCAACGGCGGACCGTCGCATGTGGACACGTTCGACCCCAAGCCGGCCCTGGAAAAATGGCATGGAAAGGAAATTCCCAGTCGGCTGCCGACCGAGCGCAAGACGGGTGCCGCCTTTCGGTCGCCGTTTGCCTTTCAAAAGCATGGGCAGAGCGGACTGGAAGTGAGCGAGATTTTCCATCACGTCGGTTCCTGTGCCGATGAACTGTGCGTCATCCGCTCCATGCATGCGGACGTGCCGAACCACGAACCTTCGCTGCTGCTGATGAACTGCGGAGAGCCGCGGCTGGTGCGGCCCAGTGTGGGTTCGTGGGTGACCTACGGGTTGGGGACGCTGAACCAAAATCTCCCCGGCTTCATCAGCATGTGTCCGGGGGGATTTCCCATTCAGGAAAGCCAGAACTGGCAGGCGGGATTCCTGCCTGGCACGTTTCAGGGCACCTACATCGACACGCAGCATGCGGAGGTGGAAATGCTCATCGAAAACATCCGCAACACCCGGCAGCCGCTCAGGGAGCAGCGGCGGCAGATCGATCTGGTGCAGGAACTCAACCGGCGGCATGCCGAAAAGCGCCTGCAGGAGGAGGCGCTGGAAAGCCGGATGCAGAGCTTCGAGCTGGCCTACCGGATGCAGTTGGACGCGACGGATGCCTTCGACATCAGCCGCGAACCGCAGAGCATCCGCGAAATGTACGGCAGCGGGCTGCAGGGTCGGCAAATGCTCACCGCCCGGCGGCTGGTGGAGCGCGGCGTGCGGTTCGTCCAGGTGTGGTCCGGTCCGGGCCAGCCGTGGGACAACCACGACGACATCGCCACCGAGCACCGGCGACTGGCCGCGGAGTGCGACCAGCCGATTGCGGCGTTGATCAAGGACTTGAAGCAGCGCGGAATGCTTGACGACGTGCTGGTCATCTGGGGCGGTGAATTCGGACGCACCCCTACGGTGGAATTGCCCACACCGGGCGCAAATGCCGGAAAAATCAACGGACGGGACCACAACCATTACGGATTTTCCATGTGGATGGCCGGAGGCGGCGTGCGCAAGGGCCACATTCACGGCGGGACGGATGAATTCGGATTCAAGGCCGAGCAGGACCCGGTGCATGTCCATGATCTCCACGCCACCATGCTCCAGCTTCTCGGCTTCAATCACGAAAAATTCACCTACCGCCATGCGGGACTCGACTTCAAGCTCACCGGCGTTTCCGGCGCCAGGGTGGTTCCGGAATTGATCGGGTGATGGATCGCAATTCGTTGCCGACGCACCCGTTGGGTTTTCCTTGCATTCGGAAACAAACGGTCGGGAGTGCAATGTGCCCGACACGGCATCCTGCTGCTGCGAAAGACCTCAACCGGTTTTCATCCTGTGTTCACGCCTCCCCAACTGTCCCCCACCGCCTGGCTGCTGGTGATGGTGGCCGCCTTTTGTTCGGGAATGTCCAAGGCGGGCCTGGCTGGAGTGAGCATGCTGGGAGTGACCCTGACAGCATTGGCAATGGACGGGCTGGCATCCACCGGCGTGGTGCTGCCGCTGCTGATTTTTGCCGATGTACTCGCCGCCTCCACCTTCCGGCAGCATGTCCAGTGGCCTGAAATCCGGCGTCTGGCTCTGCCTGTGTCCGCTGGCATCGTCGCGGGCTGGCTGTTGATGCTGACCGTTTCCAGCCAGCCGGATTTGCGCAACGGGTTTCGTCCCTTGGTTGGGTGCATCGTTTTGGGGATGGTGGTGCTGCAGTTGATCAGGCAGCGGATGCCAGACCTCGGAGCCATCCTGCCTCATTCCAGGATCTTTGCCTGGAGCGCAGGCATCCTGACAGGTCTCACCACCATGACGGCCAATGCCGCCGGGCCAGTGGCCACCATCTACCTGCTGATCCTCGCACTGCCGAAGCACCAGTTTGTCCACACCATGGCCTGGTTGTTCCTCTTGGTGAATCTCGCCAAGGTCCCCTTCAGCATTCAGCTTGGACTGATCAATGGCGGATCGTTGGCGCTGAACCTGTGTCAGGCGCCTGCGGTCGTGGCGGGATTGTTGGCCGGGAAGAAGCTGGTCGAGATCATCCCGCAGGCTACGTTCCAGCGGCTGGTGCTGGGCTTGGCGGCCGCTTCGGCGGTTTGGCTATTGGCTGCGTGAGACGCCAGCGCCGCGTTGCAACCATCCGGACAGGAGGTAGGATGGGGAAAACCTGTGAACTCACCCGGAGACAAACCCGAATTGCTGCCCCCTGACCTGCTGCTGCACGCCTACCGCGAGGGGGTCTTTCCGATGGCGCTGGAAAACGGGGAACTGGGCTGGTTCTCGCCGGATCCGCGGGCCATCATCCCCCTGGATGAACGGTTCCACATTCCCCATGGACTGAAGCGGACACTGAAAAAAAGACCGTTTGAGATTCGGTTCGACCATGCGTTCCGCGAAGTCATGCTGGGCTGCGCGGACCGGCCCACGACCTGGATCAGCCGGGGCATCCTGGACAGTTATGTGCGGCTTCACCAGATGGGACATGCCCATTCTGTGGAGGCGTGGAAGGATGGACAACTGGCAGGGGGGCTGTATGGGGTGGCGGTTGGCGGTGCCTTTTTTGGCGAGAGCATGTTCAGCCGGATCACGGATGCCTCGAAGGTGGCGCTGGTGGCGCTGGTGGAGCGGCTCCGCGCCAAGGGTTTTCTGCTGCTGGACACGCAATGGGTCACCGGGCATCTGAAAACGTTTGGCGCCCATGAAATCCCCCGCCGGGCGTACCTGCAGCGGCTGCGCAGGGCGACGGCGCTGCCGTGTCGTTTCGAATGACGCCGGCAGTCAGGCCCGGTCAAAGTCCCCCGGGCGGCTGTTTGTCGGCAAACTGATCGTCGTCGCGCATTTCCTTTTTGAGGCGCTGCAGTTCCGTCTTGAGTTTGCCGACGGTTTCCTGCTGCGAGGGGTCCGGATAGAGGTTGTGCAGCTCATTGGGGTCACTTGTCAGGTCAAACATCTCCCACTGGTCCTTCTTCCAATAATGGATGAGCTTGTGTGTCAGGGTGCGAATGCCGTAGTGGGCGCGGGTGTTGTGGTCCCCTGGGTCGTGATAGTAACGGTAATACATGCTGGTGCGCCAGTCCGGCGGGGTGGTTCCCTTGAAGATGGAAAGCAGGCTGCGACCCTGCATGTCACCCGGAATTTTTTCTCCGGCGGCGTCGAGGAAGGTGGGGGCGAAATCCACGTTGATGGTCATGGCATCCGTGGCGGAGTCGGGCTTGATGACGCCCGGCCAGCGGACGAGCAGTGGAACGCGCAGGCTGTCTTCGTACATGAAGCGCTTGTCGTACATGCCGTGGTCGCCGAGGAAAAATCCGTTGTCGCTGGAGTAGCAGACAATGGTGTTCTGTTCGAGTCCATCCGCCTTGAGGAAATCCAGGAGGCGGCCGACGTTGTCATCCACGCCCTGGACACAGGCGAGGTAGTCCTGCAGATAGCGCTGGTATTTCCATTTGACGAGATCGTCTCCGGTCAGGGTTTTGCCGTCGATGCTCACCTCCATGGGCACTTCACCCAGCCACCGCTCGCGGGCCGGCCCGGCGAGTTCGGAAGGGGGATCCAGCTTGAGATCCCGCCGCGTCAAATGCCGTGCGATGGTCTGATGATTTTCGTGCAGGGCATCGGTGCGGGACGCGTAGTCATCCCGCAGGGTCGCAGGTTCCGGAAACTGGCGGTCGGCGAAGAGTTTGCGGTTCTTTTCATCAGGAACCCAGTTGCGGTGCGGAGCCTTGTGATGACAGAACAACAGGAACGGTTTGTCCTTGGGACGCTGCTTGAGAAAATCAATGCAGAGATCGGTGACCACATCGGTGGCGTATTTTCCCTGGTAGCGGTTCCGCCCTTTGGCGTCGTAAAGAACCGGGTTGTTGTAGGCGCCTTGGCCGGGAAAAATTTCCCAGTGGTCGAATCCGACCGGATCGCTGCCGAGGTGCCATTTGCCAATGACTCCCGTGTGATAACCGGCGGCCTGGAGCAGTTTGGAAACGGACTGCTGGGTGCCATCGAAGCGATTGAAAACGGGCGTTCCGTTGAGGTGGCTGTATTTTCCTGTCAGGAGCGTGGCGCGGCTGGGCGTGCAGATGGAATTGGTGACAAAACAGTTGCGGAAGAGCATCCCTTCCTTCGCCAGCCGGTCGAGACTGGGCGTCTGGTTGACCCTGCTGCCATAGGCGCTGATGGAATGGGCGGCGTGGTCATCGGTCATGATCCATAAAATGTTCGGGCGCTGCGCGGCGGAACCGGTGCCCAGCAATGCAAGCAGGAGGAGGCAAAGGCGCGTGATCATGGCTCCCTTATGCGCTGCTGCCGGGACATCGTCAACTCCCCGGTTTTCGTTCCCATCGGCCCGGGCATTCCGGGGCAGAGGCCGCTGTGGGGCCGGCCCGATGCGGATCGCTACTACCTGAATTTCGACATCGGAGGGCGCTGCGGACCGATGCTGATGGCGATGTTGACGGCACCTTTCGCCGAGGAATAAAAGACCTCCGCAGAGCGGCTGGCTGGGTCCGTGGGGGCGGCCGCAATGCGGTAGAGCACGGTGGAGGCATCATAGAATTCCGGTGCTGCGGCGGCAGTGGCTGGTGAACTGGCGAGCCAGCGTTCGATCTCGACGGCGGGCGCTTCGAAAATGATGTGGTAACGGCGGTCGGAGGATTCGTCAGGATTGAGAAACGCGATGTTTTTTGCCCCGGGTGGCAGCGGATTCAGCCTCACCCAGCCACGGGCTTCATTGACTTTGGAATGCATGGTCACCGGTCCGGCGCTGTTGTCGCTGAGCAGCCAGAACAGGCACGCCAGCAGCACCACGGCCAGCAGAATGCTGCCGCCAACGACCAGGAACGGATTGCTGCGTGGCCGGGGGGACAGAGGAAACGGACCCGGCGGGGTGCGCGGGGTGCGCGGGGTGCGTGGTTCGGGCAGTCTGGTCCGCGGTTGACCCTCAGCGGCATTTTCCCCCGTTGGCAGGGCGGGGGAGGAGGCGCGTGGTTTTCTGGGCGGTGGCAGCGGCATGGGCGGCGGAATCCGGTGGCTCAGGAGACGATGGAGAATCCCGTCACGCCTGCAAGCGGAGGGATGGAGTGAACTTCTGTTGCCTTGATGAGGTGGGTCAGCGGACTCTCCACTTCCACGTCTCCCAGAAACGCAGCCAGCTCCGCCTGGTCTGCCGCCATGACCTGCATCTCCACCCTGCCATCCGCCAGATTCCTGATCCAGCCGGTGACTTCGTATCCCATGGCGATGCGCTTGACCGTGTAGCGGAACCCCACGCCCTGCACCCTGCCGGAATAAAAAATCTGCGTTGTAGGCATGGCAGCAGCGGGTCAGGGGATTCCAAATTTAGCCCCGAGGGCATCGGCGAATTGGGCGGTGGTGGCATTGATGACAATGACCGTCCTGCCGTCTTCGCTCTGACGGATGCGGATGTTCCGGTGGGGATCGTTCACGATGAAGGCGCGCGGCTGGTCATGCTCTTTTTGCAGCGGAATGGTGTGGCGCTGCATGAGCAGGCGGCGCATCCCGGCAAAGAAATCGGTCCCGTCCCCGGCGGTGCGCCACACCGTTTTCCAAAACGTGTGGTCGCCGTGCTGCGGGTCCCCGTCATAAACGGCATAGCGGTCGCCGGCCCAGCCGTCCGCGATGCGCAGGGACAGGTCCTGGCTCATGAAGATGCGCATCATGTAGTGAACGCCCATTTCTCCGGCGGTGTTCGTGAAATAGGGCGCATGGCCCTCCACGACGGCGTCGCCGAAATCGACAGTTACCGGCGTGAACGGAGGCGTGGCAAAATACAGTTCCGGGTGCAGCAATTCGGTGGTGCTGCGCGGCGGGCGCTGGTAAACCGCCGTCAGGGCGGATTCCCCGCCCTTCTGCAGCACGGCTTCCACGAAATTCTGCCCTGCGGAGAAGGTGAATTTGTATTCCTCGGAAAAAAACAGCGGTGCGTAAGCGGGAACCGGCTGGAGAGGTGAGGCGACGGTGTCCACGAGGTCCGGCATGTTGTCCTGGACGCTCCAGCGGATTTTGTAATACAGATTTTCCCCCAACACCAGGGAGCGGAGTGCGCGGGCCTCGTCGTCCTGGGCGGTATTGAAGGGTAGCGGAAATGCCTGGGGGAAAACCTGTGCCAGCAGTGCCTGCTGGGCGGCGGCCACGACCAGAGTGCGGCTGTCCTTGCGCCGCAGGTCGGCATCATCCTGATAGAAAGCCTCGCGGACCGCGGGATCGTAGAACACCGCCGTTTGGGAGGCGGCCAGCTCCGCGGTGGCCGTGCGGAAATCAAAAGGGTCGGGAACAAACCCCATGGCCTGAAAAGCCCGCGACCGGACACCGCCGGATTCCGGTGAAACCTGTGCCAGCACCGCCTGCTTGGCTTTGTCCTGGATTGCTTCCAGCGGCAGTGCTGCGAGTTTTGGCTCCGACCGGAACGGAATCTGCCGCATTTCCGAAAACTGGACTGCCAGATCCGACGGTGTGGGCGGCGGAGTGTTCGCCAGTTTTAATTCGGCGAGCTGGCGGCGCAGGTCCGTGTTTTCCTCCCGCAGTTGCCGGTTTTGATCTTCCAGCGTTTGCGTCTGGCGCTGGAGGGTCGCCGTCACTCCCTCAGCACCGCTGCCACCGGGAAATGCCAGGTCGGTCAAGGGTGCCATGGACGAGCCATCGGCTGCGGTGGCATGGGCAGGCAGGGTTTCCGGTCGGCCTTCCCGGAGATGTCGCTGGTATTTCCCCCAGCAGAGACCGCCGGCGATGGAAGCGGCGGTGGAAAGAATGCCTAACAGTGCAGCCGGGTGCATCGCAGTGCTTCGCGGTGGCTAGTCTTTCTTTTGCGGCAGCAGGCCGGGTCTGCGTCCGGAAGGCTTGGCCGGCTTGGCGGGTTGCGTTCCTGCTACTGGCGAGGAAGGCGCCCCAATCGGCATTCCCGGGATGAAGTTTTCCATGGGCTTGTCGATGGGGAGAATCGGGCGCTCGTTGGTTTTTTCCATCCGCGGAGCGGCATTCGGATGGTCGGGGTCGTAGTGGCAGGCCAGCCGATGCCGGGCATTGGCCGGCTCATTGGGCAGCACTCCGGGTTCAAAAATGCGCTGCACCAATTGGCCTTTGCGGTTGAACAGGCGCGTTTCATAGAGCCTGCCATCCCTGGTGTAACCGTAGTCGGTGCTGCCCACAGGGTTTTCCTTTCCGTCGAAAATGATCCCTTTGCGCACCCGGTCCTTTTTATCCAGAATGAACAGTCGCTTGGCGATGAGCACTTTGTTGGCGTCGAAGGTTTCTTCGACAATTTCATTTTTGCTCCCTTCTCTGACGGAACGGGTTTGGGTGCCGTCCATATGCTGGATGATGCGGCTCCACACTGCGCCGGATGCCTCGTCGTCCGCCGCTTGGGTCAAGCCTGCAAGCAAGGCCATGATCGCCGCCGCAATGCCCGGAAGGCAGACGCAGGTTTTGGAAAGCAGGGAGCGATTCATGGCGGGTGGTGCGGCAGCCAGCGGGTGGCCGGAGCATGGGATGGCGTCACTTCCCCGCGGGGAAGTTCACGCGCCGGTGCCCGCGGGTTCTGCCGGAGCATCCTCCTCGGGTCGCGCGTTGCGCACGGAGTATTTCAGGGATTTTTCCTCCTCGAGGCGGGTGACGTCGATGATGTCTCCGTCCTTGATCTCCCCGCGCAGCAGGTGTTCGGAGAGCGGGTCCTCGATGTAGGTTTCCACCGCACGGCGCATGGGCCGGGCGCCGTACATGGGGTCGTAGCCTTCCTGCATCAGCAGTTCCTTGGCACGGTCGTCAAACACCAGGGTGATCCCCTTTTCCTTGATGCGTTTGAGCACCTTCTCGGTTTCCAGATCAACAATGCGCAGGATGTCGGCTTTGTCGAGCATGTGAAACACAATCAGCGCGCTGAGGCGGTTGATGAATTCCGGCTTGAAGGCCTTCTTCGCCTGTTCGCTGATTTTTTCCTTCATCGCGTTGTAGTCCTGCGATCCTTCGTCTGCCATGGCAGCGAAGCCGAGGGTGTTCTGCTTTTTGATCAACTCGGCCCCCACGTTGGAGGTCATGATGATGATCGTGTTGCGGAAATCGATCTTTCTTCCGAAGCTGTCGGTGACGGTTCCTTCTTCCAGAATCTGCAGCAGCAGGTGCAGGACATCGGGGTGGGCTTTTTCGATTTCGTCAAACAGCACCACGCTGTAGGGACGGCGACGCACCGCCTCGGACAACTGGCCGCCCTCCTCATAGCCAACGTAGCCAGGCGGCGAACCGATGAGCCGGCTGGCGGTGAATTTCTCCATGTATTCGGACATGTCGATCTGGATGAGCGCTTCCGGATCGCCAAACATGAATTCGGCAAGGTTGCGGGCCAGATAGGTTTTGCCCACGCCGGTGGGACCGAGGAAAAGGAAGCTGCCGATGGGGCGGCGGGGATCCTTGAGGTCGGCGCGGCTGCGACGCAGCGCCTTGGAAATGGCGGTGATGGCTTCGTTCTGCCCGATGACGCGCCGCTTCAGGTCGTCCTCCATCGTCAGCAGCTTTTGGGTCTCTTTTTGCTCCATGCGCTGCAGCGGCACGCCGGTCCATTTGGACACCACGGCCATGATTTCATCGAGGCTGACGCGGACCTTTTTCTCCTCGCTGCTGGTGCGCCATTCATCCAGGACGCTCTCCAGGCGCTTTTTCGCCTGACGCTCCTTGTCCCGCAGTGCGGCCGCCTTTTCAAAATCCTGCTCCTTGATGGATCGCTCCTTCTCAATCCGAATGCCCTCGATGTCCGCCTCGATCTCCTTCAACTGGGGCGGTCGCGTCATCGCTGCGATGCGCGCCCGCGCACCGGCCTCGTCCATGACGTCGATGGCTTTGTCAGGAAGAAAGCGTCCGGTGAGGTAGCGGTCTGACAGCTTCACCGACGACTCGATGGCATCATCGTCATAAACCGCCTTGTGGTGCGTCTCGTACTTGTGCCGGATGCCTTTGAGAATCTTGATGGCGTCGTCCACCGACGGCTCGCTGACTTTTACCTGCTGGAAACGGCGCTCCAGCGCGGCGTCCTTTTCAATGTATTTGCGGTATTCGTTGAGCGTGGTGGCGCCGACGCACTGCAGTTCCCCGCGGCTGAGCGCGGGCTTGATGATATTGCTGGCATCCATCGCCCCTTCGGCCGAGCCGGCTCCGACAATGGTGTGCAGCTCGTCGATGAACAGAATGACGTTTTTGGTGCGGCGAATTTCATCCATCACCGCCTTGATGCGCTCCTCAAACTGGCCGCGGTACTTCGTCCCGGCGACCATCAGCGCGAGGTCCAGCGTGATCACCCGCTTTTCGCGCAGGATTTCCGGAACATTGCCGGCCACGATTTCCTGGGCCAGTCCTTCCACGATGGCGGTTTTTCCGACGCCGGCTTCGCCGATGAGCACGGGATTGTTTTTGGTGCGGCGGCACAGGATTTGAATGACGCGTTCGATTTCATCCGCGCGTCCAATCACCGGATCCATCTCCCCTTTCTGGGCCAGTTCGGTCAGGTCGCGGCCAAAGGCCTTGAGCGCCGGGGTTTTCGTCTCCCGGTGTTTCCCGGAACCGCCGCCGGATTGCTCCTGGCTGCCGGAGGATTCCTGGAAAGGATCCTCCTCCTCCTCCTGGACAGGGGTGAAATGCGGATCCAGTTCCTTGAGGATTTCATTGCGGGTGCGGTCCGTGTCCACTTCCAGGCTTTTCAGCACATGAGCCGCCACGCCTTCGCCCTCCCGCAGCAGGCCCAGGAGGATGTGTTCCGTGCCGACATAGCTGTGGTGCAAGGCGCGCGCTTCCTTGCTGGCGAGCGCCAGGACTTTCTTCACTCTGGGAGTGTAGGGAATGTTGCCGACCATTTTGGATTCCTGGCCGGAGCCCACATGCTTCTCCACTTCCATGCGGACGGTTTCGAGGTCCAGACCCAGCTTCTGCAGCACGTTGACGGCCACACCCTGGCCGAGTTTGATCAGGCCAAGCAGCAGATGCTCCGTGCCCACATAGTTGTGGTTGAAGCGGTCTGCCTCCTTGCGTGCGAGGGCGAGTACCTGCTGCGCTCTGGGGGTGAAATTGTTCATCAGTCGGATAGGGTTGTCGGTTGACCCTCAGGCTGCATTCCCAGCTCCGGTCATTGCGTATGGAGCGGGGAACTGCGCCTCAGAATCTTGCGTCATTGTAAGAGCGGATTGCCCGCCATGCAAGCGGTGGTCAGGTGAGAAATTTTCTGGCAAACAATTCCATTGCAAAATGGACAAGCAAACAGTCCGGCAGGCGGCCTCGGCTTGACCCAGGTCATTTCCGAGGTTCCGGGGCAACGATGCGCAGCCTGGCTGCACCCGCACCGCTGATCACCGCAAGCCTGTCGGCCCCAAGCGGGACAACGCCCCCAAGCTGCAGAGGCACGGGCAGGCTACGCCGCTGCGTTCCGGAAACCAGCAGCAACGTGTCCCCATTGACCTGCCACGCCGGAGCTTGGTCTTCGGATGGCGTTGCAGGCGGAAGCTGATCCAGAAAATGCAACTCCAGTGCACCGGAGGACCAGTCGAACACCGGATGGCGGCGGTCCGTGCCCTGTCGGCCCCCAACCTTGGTGGCGGAGAGCCAGTGGGAGAATGGGTGTTTCTGATCAGCGCGGACCTGGAGTACAGAACCTTCCGGGGTAATGACGCCAGAGAACATTTCCTGCTCAAGGAGCAGAGACACCCCGGGGTTCATGCGGTAGCGAGGAGACACAAATCGCAGCCAGCCAGGCAAACGGGTGACGCTGACCGGCTTGGCAGTGTCCACAGGGTCCACTTCGAGGAGGAGCGTTTCCGGCTTTTGCGCATCCGAGCGGTGGTCAAAAGTCAGGCGCAGGCGGGCGGCGGCCCATTCCATGCCCGTCGCCGCAGTCGTTTCAGGCACTGGCAAATCCTTGATGAAGGGACCGGAATCCTTGCTGACATCCACCAGCCAGAGCCGGTTTTTATGCAGCCAGGCGGCAAATGTTCCGTTGGTGCTCAGCATCGGTGATGCGCCGTAGCTGTCCGGAACGGCAAACCAAACCCGTTCGATTTCCACCCGTTCAGCAGCCGCTGTGGGGAAACCGTCTTCCTGTTCCTGAACGGTCATGCTTCCCGCCGGCACGTCTCCACCGGCATCGGCTTCTGCCGCCGCAGCGTCATCACGCACCGGCAGTGCCAGGGCGAACTGCCGGGGCGGCCCGGCGACAGTGACGGAAAACGCCGCCCTTTGCAGTGATGTTAGACTCGCCGCCAGCGCCGAACGCGGAATGACTGCCGTCGGCCCCTGCTCGGCGCCGGAAACAGCCGCCGACCGCATGGCCAGACGTTCCACCTGCGCCGCAGCACAGACTTGGCCTGCTTCATCAAGCAGCAGCAGATGGAGTGCTCGCGGGAACGGCCCGGAACGGCTGCGCACATTCCATGCGCGGATGTTTCCAGCGACTGCCGGTTCCGCAAGCAATTGCCAGCCGGTGGGATGCTTCTTCGGCGGTGCGGCGGCAGCGGTATCCATGAGGATTGGGGCGGAATTCAATGCGAGCGGTGTGCTGCCGCCCGCGGCATGGGGAGCCTCCCGGCCAAAAAGGTAAACGATGATCCGCCCGGCAGCCGGCAGGCCGGTGAGTTTCATTTCTCCCTCGGCCGTCATCCGCTCCTGGCGCGCTGCCACCCGGCGTCCGGCTCCTGACATGTTTTCAACCACCATCACCGCGTCAAATTTCTCCGCCAGGGTCCGCGCCAGTGCCTGCCAACTGCCCGGCTGGGATGACGGCCTCGGGTCCTCCATCCCGGTGCCGGGGGGAGGAAGCGCCAGGCCGGCAAAGCGCCAGCGCAGGGTGATTTCGCCTTGCTGCACGGGTTCGGCCGTCAAGTGCAGGTCCGGAACCAGCAGGCCGCTGTCCAGACTCTCCATGAGCAGCGCGAGGCGCTTCCAGGTGCCGGACGACTCACTCCATCGCCCGCCAGCCAGGCGGCTGGCGAGCACGACCCGCACCTGCTGACGCCAGCGGGGGTGGAGGACGACCGCTTCGCAGGCCAGGCCCAGCGCGGTCTCGGCGGCATCGTTTGGCAGCCGTGTTTTCTCCGCAGACTGGAGCAGGGCCGTCAACAGTGCGGCGACTGGCTCTGGAATTGATTCCGGTGCGGCGCTGAAAATGTCGAGCGCCTGGGCGAGAAGAGACGGGAATTCGGGCCGCTGGCGCTGCTTTTCCAGACGGGAAGCGAGGATCTCAGCGAACGCCGCCCTGTCGGGCGCCATTCCATATTTCCAGACAAGCGCCGCGGCGGTATTTGCAGATTTGCCCGGCCAGATTGTCGCGGCGAAGCATTCGATCATCCGTGGCAGCAGCGCCCTTGCCTGGTCATGGGCGCCCGCGTCGGCAAGTTTTTCCAGATACATCAGCCCCTGAACGAAGCTGCGGTTTCCGGTGTCGTGGTCGTCGGCTTGGAACAGCCGGGTGGCTTCCGCCTGCCACGCCTCGATGCAAAGCGCGGGTGGCAGGAGCGTTTGTGGCAAAAGCCAGCTCGCCACGCCGAGCACCGTGTGGCGTGAGGCAGGAGCCATGCCAGTGAGCAGCGCCACGTTCTGCTCCGGCGGCAGCCCGGCGAGAGCGCGAGCGAGGACGGCGTTGAGGGCGATGTGTTCATCGGCAGGGTGCGCTGCATGGGCCAGCCGGAGTTGTTCTGCGAGGGAACCGGCTTCGAAGCGGGTGGCCAGCTTCAGCAGCGCCCAGCCATCGGTGCCCCTGGATGTGATGGAGTTGGCTACCGGATTCTCCCACGGCCAGTCAGGGCCAAAAATGCCGGGGGGAAACAACCCACCGCGCGGTATGGCGAGCACCCCGCCGGCGCACAGGATGGCGCTTTCAGCATGTCCCGCAGCGGCCAGCGTTTTGCAGAGGCGAAGCCACACTTCCCCCCGCCCATTGTGCAGGGGAATCGGTTTTGCAAAACGCAGCAGGGTCTTGACCAGAAGAGGCACGTTCCGTGCCTGGCGCACCATTTCCTCACTGGTCAGGACGCCCTCCAAGAGGCTGTACCAGTCCTCCGGGATCTGCCAGTTGGGGTCGGTTTTGGCAACGAAGGCGGTGATGGCCTCAGCCACGGTGGCATCGCGCCACGGGAGCATGCCAAAAAGGATGCCGCACCAGTGGAGTGTCCGGCCTGGTGTGGGATAGTAGAGTCCTTTCAGTGAGCGCAAGCCGCGGAGGAACTCCTCCTTTGCAGCGGGGTCTTTGCTTTTGAGAAGGGCGTGGGCGATCACAATTTCCGGATCATCCGGAAAGGCCGACCGCGCTTTGACAAGCGTTTCCTTTTGAAATGCCAGCCCGACGCCCTGCGCCAGACAAACAGCGGCACGGGCGGCGAGGGCGTCCTGTTTTTGCAGCAGAGCGGTCACCAATTCCTCCCTCCGGGCCTGGTCCGCAGTGAAAGGACGAATCGCCAAACGCAGTGCGTTGAGCTGACTGTCCCGCAGGAGCGCCTCCATGGCACCAGCCGACTCCAGGGCCTGTCTGCCCTCGGGGGTGGACCATGCCTCCGCAAGGAGATCGGCCGTCTCAGCCGCGGTCCGGATCGTCGGCTGCGGTCGGCGAAGCGGCTGCGCTTGGGGAGGAGGTTCCAGCCAGGTTCCGGCAGTCAACGGACTGCGGCTTCGGAATTCCTGGAGGAGTGCCTCCTGTTTCCCTGCATCGTTCTTCGCCAGGGCCAGATGCACCAACTGCCATGTGTGGGAATTTTTCTCTTCAGCCGCCAACTGTGCAAGGCTCGCAGTCTGAGCCGGTGTCAGATAGGTAGTCGGTGTCAGCTCGCGGCCAGGCGCTGCACGCCTGCCGCCAGCGGCAGGGGCCTTCGGTTGCTTCGCGGTGTTTTCCTTGATCAAAGCCTGCCAGCGTTGCGCCATCTTTTTGAGCGGGTGCGCCGTTTCAAAGCTTGCCAGTTCATCCAGAAGCGGTGCCGGCACAGGCTCCCTTGCGGCCCAGCCGAGGAGTTCTTCCACGGCACCGTCTTCAATGCTTCGATATGGATACGGCGGCCAGCCCGGGTTGGCGCCGGGTTTCCAACCGGCGGCGAGCCGGACAAAGCGAGCCACAGAGGGTGTCAGGGAGTTCAGCCCAAACAGCGGATGGGGAACGCCATCGAGATGTCTCCGCCACGCCGCCTTCTTCACTGGCGGAATGAGTGAATACACCCCCAGCATGGCCGCCAGCTTTTCGTCCATGGCTGCCAACATTTTTGGATCCATGCTCCAGGGGGCAAGCACCCGAGTGAGATCCGCCGCCTTCACCTTCAACCTGGCAGACAATTCGTCCACCAGCGCGAGGATTGCCGCGGATCCCGGAACCGCTAGACCGCGGCTCTTCAGCTGGGAGTCATTGGGTCGGAGACAATAAATGGCCAGCATGATTGCGGAGGTCCGCATCTGCTTCACAAACGCCGGGTCCGCACACCATTCGGCAAGGTGACTTGCGTGTCCGGTGACGGCGGCGAATGCCGCACGGTCGCCGGGATCGTTGAGCAGCCGGGCAGCCTGCTCAAACCGCGCGGGAGTGCCTTCCGCCATTTCGCAGAGTTCCCTCCAAGCCCATTCCATGCGCATCTCCATGCCCTCATTCGGCACCACCGGACGCCAGTGCCGCCAACCATACAGCCCTGCGGCGCGGTGGGGCTGCGGGGAAAAAAACACCTCCTGCTGCCTAACCGATTGCAGGCGGCAGATCTCGCGATAGTAGGCCGCCCACCGTTCGCCTGCCAGATTCCAGATCACGAAATCCTGCGGCATGCGCACCACCACCGGCCAGCCGCCGATGGAATAAGGAACCGAGCCGGGGAGCGGGCTGTGGGCGTAGCGGCGGCCTTCGGGCGCTTCACCGATGATCCGGATTAATTCATCGGCATCCGCCGCGGTGGCAAGGCCGGACCACGCCCGCTCCCTCAAACTCACCACCCGACCACTGGCAACCGGTGCCAGCCGCCGCTGCACATCCTCCAGCAGTGCGCGGTGAGGAGAGCCTTGCCCGTCACGGAACATGAACAGCCTCGCTGCAGTGCGTATGGGCTGCGCTGCGAGCGAACGCTGGAGCAGGGGCCATGCATCGAGGGAATCCGGAGGCGGCACGGCGGCCCCAACCTCTGCTGCGGCCGGCAGGGCGAGCGAAAGCGGCGCAGCGGGATCACGCGCCAGTTTCAGCAATTCGGCACCGGATGGGAGGAATCCACAATGCCACCCGGGCAGGCGGCCTTGCTGGGGAAAAAAATTCTGGAAGTCCACGTCAGGGTTGCCTTCCTTGAGCACCTCCGTACGCAGGGCGCGCAGCGCGGGATCACCGGTAAACCATGCCCCGAGCGCCGCCAGCACATGCCGCGCCGTCCGGCTGCGCCCGGGCTCCGCCTCCTGCATTTCGGCCTGCTGTTCCTTGAGGAATGCTTTCTCCCCGCCGCATTCCACCAGCAGACTCACATGCCGCTCCAGCACCTGCAGGCGGAAGCAGTCGCTCCCCTGCGCCGCCCACGCCGCACGGCTGCGGGCCAGCGCGCCGGCAAAATCCCCGCGGATGCAGTCGCGTTCCGTCAGTGCCATCAGCGCACGGGAGGCGAGGTCTGGAGAGGTCTGTTGATTCACCAATTGCTCCAGCAACAGCACCGCGTCATTTTCATGACCAAGGGCGGCATGAATGCGTGCCGACTGCCACGCCGCGTGTTCGCCCGGCAGCCGCCGCAGTTTTTCCAATGCCGCTTCCGGCTGGCCTTCCGCCTCCGACAGCAATGCGGACAGCACCGCATATCCTGGTTTGGTGGTGGCAAATCCATCCCAGCGTTCCCGGAGCGCCGCCAGGCCCGGCACGCCGTCCCACATTTCGAACACGGCCCGGTAGTAAACGGAAGGTTCCGGAAAGGCTGCCAGCTGCTCCTCCAGCGGGGTGGCTTCCGGGGGAATGCCGGCGGGTGCTGCGGCACCACAAGCCACTGCGGCGGTGGACGACAAAATGGCGGCCAGCAGAGCGAATCGGCGCAGCAAACGGCAGGAAAACCTCATGCGCAAAATGAAAACCCGCCCCTCCCAGCCCGGCAACCGGTATCTGCTGGTCGAAACAACGGGTCCGCTGGCGTTCAGCGATTTCACCGATGCGATGTTGCCTCCCACAGCCATCCTAGGCGCGGGCATCCGTTTCAGAGCGGAACCACCTTGATTTTCCCCGCCTGCGCAACGGCGTGGGAAAAGCTGTCGGCGAGGGTTGCCGGGGATGGGGCGTCGGGTTGAGAAATGGCGGCGGCAGGGGTGGATGGCGGCTGGCCGGCCTCCAGCGCCGCGCGCAGGGCGCCTTCCACCATTTGCCCGCAGTGGATTTTCATGGGCGGCAGCGGCCCGAGCGGTTGCGCGAGTTCCGCCGCGGAGAGATTTTTGGCTTCTTCGACGGATTTTCCCTTGAGCAGTTCCGTAGCCAGGCTGGCCACGGCAATGGCCGTCTGGCATCCAAAACTTTGAAAGCTCGCCCGGTCGATGATTTTGCGTCCGTCCTTTTCGGTGAATTTGAGCCACAGGCGCACCATGTCGCCGCAGTCGGCGCTGCCCACGGTGCCCACGGCATCGGCGTCGCTCATTTCCCCCATGTTGTGCGGGTTGGCGATCGCGTCCCTCATCTGTTCTTCGTTCATAAAATCAAGGTTCGGTGCAATGGCGGAGAGGCTCCGGACCTTAGAGCCGGAGGTTCAGCAGCAGGCGTTCGGTGGTTTCCCAGTCGATGCATTTGTCAGTGATCGACTGGCCGTAAGTCAGCTCGGCTTTCGGCGCGGGAAAGGCCTGGTTGCCGGCAAGAAGGTTGCTTTCCAACATGGCGCCGATGACCGATGCCGCGCCTCCGGCTCGCTGGGCGGCGATGGATTCGAACACTCCCGGCATCTGCCGGTGGTCCTTTCCGCAGTTGGCGTGGCTGGCATCGACCATGATGGCGGCGGGAAGTCCGTTTTTGCGCAGCAGCGCTTCGGTGTCGGCGATGTGGGATGTGGCGAAATTCGGCCCCATCTCGCCGCCGCGGAGAATGATGTGGCAGTTGGGATTTCCGCGGGTGGAAACGGCCGATGCCACGCCCTCCTCATTGATGCCGAGGAAGGATTGGGACTGGTTGGCGGCCTTGATGGCATTGATGGCGGCCATCACATCGCCGGAAGTGGTGTTCTTGAATCCCAGCGGCATCGACAGTCCAGACGCCATCTGCCGGTGGGTCTGCGATTCCGTGGTCCGTGCCCCGATGGCCGCCCAACTCACCAGATCCGCAATGTATTGCGGAGTAATCGGATCGAGCAGTTCCGTGGCGGTGGGCAGGCCGATGTCGATCACCTCGCGCAGGAAACTCCGCGCCAGGCGCAGTCCGCTGGGCAGATCGTTGGTGCCGTCCAACTGCGGGTCCATGATGAGCCCCTTCCAGCCCACGGTGGTTCGTGGCTTTTCAAAATAGACGCGCATCACCAGCAGCATCCGGTCGCGCACCTTGTCCGCCAGGGCACGGAGGCGCTCGGCGTATTCGCGTCCCGCGGTGACATCGTGGATCGAACAGGGGCCGACGATCACCAGGAATCGCGAGTCTTCACCGAAGAGGATGTTCTGGATTTCATCGCGAGATGCCGCCACAAATTCCGCCTGGGCGGCGTTCGCAGGCAATTCCTGCCGCAGCGCCCTGGGCGGAGGCAGCGGAGTGTTGGAAACAACGTGCAGGTCGGTGGTTTTTGACGGGGGCATGGAGGCGGAAAACAATCATTCGGTCGTCGCAGCGAAAATTGACCGGCGGGCGAACCGGACTGGCGCGCTGCCAGCAGTTCGCACCCGCGCGGTTTTCGCCGTGGGAGCATGGTTGCGCGGGAGGCGGGCGATTGCAACCAGCGTGTGTTCGAATGGGTGGGCCATCACCCGGATGCACCCCCTCGCTGCCCTTGGTTCTTCGTCATGCCGCTGACCCATGCACGCGCTCCGCCCCGGCAAACTTGAGGAAGGTGTGGGTGCCGAGGGACAACCGTGGTCCGCACAGTCCTCTGTGCGGTTGGTTTGTTGGCGCTGGCGATCCGTGGCATGCTCCAGGCACGTCGGCCCCGGCGCTACTTTTTGTTGAGGGAAATGCGCCGCACGGAATGCTCGGTGACGATGTTGCCCTGAGCGGCGCGACCTTTGACGGCGAGTTCTCCGAAATGGAACGTGATCTCCGTGTTTCTGAGGCGCGGGGCGGGATTGAGGTGAATGGTGACCGTCTGGGCGCTGCTTTCCTCCTCGGTGTCGTGCACCGCAAAATAAAGAATCTTGGTTCCCTTGCTGCCTTTGGTCAGGTCATAAACCGTGTCGCGGGTGACGCCCCCGACCTGAAACCGTTTGGCATAGACTTTTCCGCGGCTGCCGTCGCGGTAGATCATGGAGTAAAAGGGCTGCTGTTCCTTGTTGAAAATGGCCACGGTTTCCCGGAACGGCGCGGGCTTGCCGACGAAGGCGCGCTCCGTGACCCGGTTCACCTTCATGGTGCCGTCCTCAAGGAACACAATGACATCGTCGAGCCGCGAGATTTTGCAGAGCGCTTCGCCGCTGCGTTTCATGCCCCAGCCCAGGTAGCCTTCCTCGTGGTTCACATAGAGGGTTTCCGTGGCCACGGCGGCGGCGGCGGCGGCCACGCGGCTGAACGTGGTCACCTCCGTCCGCCGCTGGCGGTCCTTGCCGTATCTGACCTTGAGATCCTTGAAATAGGCGATGGCGTATTTTGTCAGGTTGGCCAGGTGGTTTCTGGCTTCCTCGATTTCTGTTTCCAGCCCGCGGATGTATTCGTCCGCCTCGAAGCTGTTATATTTGGAAATGCGCTTGATCTTGATTTCCGTCAGGCGCACCACGTCGTCATCGGTGACTTCGCGGCGCAGCCGCTTCAAGTAGGGCTTCAACCCTTTCCAGATGGCGGCGATGACCGCTTCCCACGTGGTGCATTCTTCAATGTCCCGGTAGATGCGGTTCTCGATGAAGATTTTCTCCAGCGAGCTGAAATGCCATTTGTCGTCGAGTTCTCCGAGGCGGATTTCGAGTTCCTGGCGCAGGATTTCCCGGGTGTGGTCGGCGGCGTATTGGAGCAGCTCGGAGATGGTCAGAAACCGTGGTCTGTCCTCCTGAATGACGCAGGCATTGACGGAGATGCTGACCTCGCAGTCGGTGAAGACGTAGAGCGCTTTGATGATGTCCTCGGATTCGGCGCCAGGCGGCAAGTGCACCAGAATTTCCACTTTTTCCGCGGTCAGGTCTTCAATTCGGGCAATCTTGAGCTTGCCCTTGTCATTGGCCGCCAGGATGGAGTCCATGAGGCTGTGCGTGGTCGTGCCGAAGGGGATTTCGGTGATGCGCAGAAGGTTTTTCTTCGCCGTTTCCTCGATCCTGGCGCGGACGCGCACTTTCCCGCTCCGTGCGCCGTCATTGTATTCGGAGGCATCCATGATGCCCGCGGTGGGAAAGTCCGGGAGCAGCTGCGGCTTTTTGTTGCGCAGGCATTCGATGGCACCGTCGATGATTTCGTTGAAATTGTGCGGCAGGATTTTGCAGGCCAGTCCGACGGCGATGCCTTCCACGCCGTGAGCCAACAGCAGGGGGAACTTCACCGGCAGCGTCACCGGTTCCTTTTTGCGGCCATCGTAACTCAGTTGCCACTCGGTGATCTTGGGATTGAAGACCACGTCGTTGGCAAACTTGGAGAGGCGGGCTTCGATGTATCGGGGCGCCGCCGCATTGTCTCCGGTGAAAATGTTGCCCCAGTTTCCCTGGGTTTCGATCACCAGGTTTTTCTGCCCCAGCGCCACCAGGGCATCCACGATGGCTGCGTCCCCGTGCGGATGGTATCCCGCGGTTTGACCGGCGATGTTGGCCACCTTGTCGAAACGCCCGTCATCCATCTGCTTCATCGCGTGCAGGATGCGCCGCTGCACCGGCTTGAGGCCGTCATTGATATGCGGCACCGCCCGTTCCAGGATCACGTAGCTGGCGTAGTCCATGAACCAGTTCCCATACATCTCGCCGACGTTGTGCAGCCGCCGCGGCGTTCCGGAAGGATTCGCCATCGGCACAAACGGCGCATGGGCCTCCGGGACTTCTACCGTTTCCGGGTCAGGCTCCGTGCCACCGGGCGTGGCGCTCGCCTCCCCGTCCGCAGGCTGGTCCTCGGCATTGAAATTCAGGGGGAGCTGGTCGTCATCGGGCGGTCCGCCCTTGGGCTTGCTGGGCATCTTGGTGGGGCAAGGAAATGGAAGGAAGCGGAGACAATGCCGGGGTTCAGGCCGGTTGCAAGCACAGCCCCTGCACCACGGCAGTGCCTGCTTGCGCCTGCCCTGAGAGTCGGGATGTCATCCAAATGGCAAACGGCGGACCCTGTGGACCGCCGTCGCGAAAAATTGGTTCGCCGGAGGCAACCAAAACCGGCACTCAGTTGGCGACGGCGAGGTCCACATTGACCCGGCGGCCTTCCTGATCAAAGCGCACCCTGCCGTCCACGAGGGAAAACAGCGTGTGATCCCGTCCGATGCCGACATTGCGTCCGGGCACCCATTTGGTGCCGCGCTGGCGGACAATGATGTTGCCGGCAACGACGACCTGTCCGCCGAATCGTTTGACTCCGAGCCGCTTGCTGCGGGAGTCCCGACCGTTCTTGACGCTTCCTTGTCCTTTCTTGTGAGCCATGGGATGCTTGGGGTGAGTGAGTTGGAAACTGCTAAGTTAAAATGTCCGTCACGCCTCAGAGGCTGATGGACTCAATCTGGACGCGGGTCAGTTCCCGGCGGTGACCGATGGTGCGGTGGTAGCCTTTGCGCTTCTTGTATTTGAAGGCAATCACCTTGCGGGCCCGGTGCTGTTCCAGGACTTTGGCGGAGACCTTCACGCCGTCGAGCACGGGATCGCCAATCCGGATGTCCGCATCGTTGGAGTAAAAAAGCGTGGGGAAAGTCGCGGAGTCTCCCGGATTGGCATCGATGCGCTCAATGTCAATTTTATCGCCGACGGCGACGCGGTACTGCTTGCCACCTGTTTTGATGATTGCGTAGGCCATGGTCAGGGAAAGGGTTCGTGCAGCGGATGCTGGGTTCGGAAAGATGCGGTAGGAAACAAATTCCGGACGGAGCCGCAGCGGCCCAGTCCGGGAAGGGCCGGTATGCTTCCACACCTCGTCCCCCCCCGCAAGCGGATTTTTCTTTGGGATGACAACTCCGCGCGTTGGTCAATTCCCGTGCCGTGCGCCGCATTTGGGGTCGGTGCTTCTCAGCGGCTGGGACAGCGGAGCCGGATGGTGACGGATGCCGTCCTCATTGCGCCGAACGGTGCAAATCAACTGCGAAGGGAAGACGTGTCGTTTCCGGGTTCCCGGCATTTTTTTCAGAAGGCATCGGCAGCGCACCTTGTGTCATCTCACCGCTGGGTGGTGGAACAGCGGATTTGCACGCGGTCGCCGGCTGCAGCCCCGGAGAGGCGCCATACTTCGGTGACGGCCCCGTTGCTGCCCAGGGTGCGGTCATGGAGGGTGATGTCGGTGGTGCTCCAGTTGGAGAGGTTTGTCGCCCACTGCGGGGTGAAGCTGGCGTCGTCTGCGTTCAACTGGCGGGTGACGGTGACTTCAATGAACGGCTCTCCAGCCTCCTCCCCGCGGGTGGGGGAGAGATCGACGGTGTTGGGGGCTGCGTCGCTGGTGCCGAGGACGTATTCCATGAGGCGGGTGAGCCCGTCGTGGTCGGCATCGTCGCTTGGGTTGCCGGTAAAACGCAGGGCATCGTCACTGCCGGGATTGCCTCCGGTGGCGATGCTGGCCCGCCAGTTTTCCGGCAGGGCGGGGTCGGGGTTGGTTTCCGGGCGCATCAGGACCATGCTGGCACCGGTGCCGTCGGCAGCTGGCCAGGGAATGTCGTCGTCATAGGTGAATTGTTTGACGGTATTTCCCTGCGGGTCTTCGAGTTTGATCTCCTCGCCATTGTTGCTGAGGGCGGTGCCGTTGGCAAACACACCGGCCACAGGCAACCCGTTT
>JAGNEJ010000001.1 GCA_018003315.1 Verrucomicrobiales bacterium | reverse complement strand
TCACCGTTCCCACCCCCGGTGCCACCGCCGTTCCCCCGCCGGCACCCGCCGCGGCGGCACCGCCCGCCGCACCGCCGCTCGCCGCGGCCGTGACTGCCAGCCGGGCCGCCGACTGGGCCACCACCGCCCTGGCCAGATGCCGCACCGCCTCCTCCGCAGCAATGCCCGCGGCAAGACTTCCCACGCCAATGCCCACACTCTGCGCGGGCATGGAAGCGAGCAGTTCCTGCAACCGGGGATCAAAATTCTGTTTGATGTCCGCCATGGCCAGTTGCCGGGCGGCCACCGGCAGGCTGGATGCCGCCAGGCGCGTCTGCATCCCGGCCAGCATCTCATTGCGGTCCGCTTCCAGTTCAAAGGTCAACTGCTTCATCACCTCCGTCAGGTCCTGCTCCAGCCGGGTGTCGGAAACCACATGCTCAGAAAACTTCTCCTGCACCAGCTGCCGCGTCCAGGTGTGTTCCTCCTTGCCTTCGACGGTCTCCACCCCCTTGCGCCACAGCAGTTTGAAACGCGTGCCCCATCCGGTCAGGGCGCTGGCAAATTTGGGAACCCCTTCCTCGTATTTTTTGAAGGCGGCATCCACCCCGTCCAGCGCCCGCTGCACGGCCAGCAGATCCTTTTCCTTCGTCTGCGCCAGCAGCGGCCGGGCGTCCTGCTCGAAAAATCCGGCCAGCTTTTGCTCCAGCGCACGGCGTTCCGCACCCTCGTCCGTTTCCGCGCGACCTTCGAGCGGCGGCGCAGAGGCCGTCGTCGCTACCTGGTAAAAAATGCCCCCCGCGGCGACCAGCATCACCAAACCCGCGACCGCTCCAGGCCACACACGTGGTGAAGCAGCGGACGCAGCAGCGGACTCGGCGGGATGGTTCATTGCACGGCTGGTCGGGAAGGAGGAAGGGGAAATCGCCTCCCACTCCGGTCGCAGCGGAAACCATCGCCCCGCTTCCCTGATTTGCAACCACCTCTGGATCGACCCGGGTGACTCGCTGGTGTGCAACCAACCATGGCCAGAGCGGACTGAGGATGCAATGGATTCCAATAATTTGTCAGGCATATTGTTTCGGAGTTTCCCTGGGCACGCATCGCGCACCTCCGGACTTCCCGAAATGCGGGGGGTAAAAGAATGTTGTCGCGGGGGCGGCATGGCGGAGGGTGTGGCTGCGCTTTGTTTCGCCGCCCTGCGTTTCGGTCCATGAGATCCTCGTTGCTGCTTCTGCTGGTTGTTGTCGCCCTTTCTCCACTCCGGGGGGCGGAGTCGCCCGGCTTTGCGGCAGAGGTCCGCCCCATTCTGGCGCGGCATTGTTTCAAATGCCACGGTCCGGATGAAAAGGGGCGCAAGGGCAAGCTGCGGCTGGACGTGAGGGAGTCCGCCATCGTTGCGGCAAAGAGCGGGGCGGTGGCCATCGTACCGGGAAAACCGGATGCCAGCGAACTGGTCAAACGCATCCACTCCAGCGACGATGACGAACGGATGCCGCCGCCGGAGGCGAAGCAGGAACTTTCCGCCGCGCAGCGGGATATTCTCGAACGATGGATCGCCGGCGGGGCGACCTACACGCAGCACTGGGCATTCCAGCCTCCGGTCAAAGCACTGCCGCCCGCAGGGGAACCGAATGCCATCGACGCCTTTGTAAGGGCCGCGCTGCAACCGTTCGGACTGCAGCCGTCGCCTGAAGCCGACCGCCATACGCTGATTCGGCGGGTGACGCTGGATTTGTTGGGGCTGCCGCCTGCGCCGGAAGAGGTCCAGGCTTTCGTGCAGGACACAGCCCCGGGAGCCTGGGAGCGTCTGGTGGACCGCCTGCTGGCCTCTCCGCATTACGGCGAACGGTGGGCGCGGAAGTGGATGGATCTGGCGCGCTATGCCGACACCAACGGTTATGAAAAAGATCGTCCGCGCAGCATCTGGCCGTGGCGCGACTGGGTCATCAACGCACTCAATGCGGATATGCCCTTCGATCAATTCACCATTGATCAGCTTGCGGGTGACCTACTGCCCCATCCCACCAGAGACCAACGAATCGCCACCGGATTCCATCGAAATACGATGCTCAACGAGGAGGGGGGAATCGATCCGCTGGAATTCCGGTTTCTGGCGATGACCGACCGCATGACCACCACGGGCGCGACGTGGCTGGGGCTGACGCTCCAGTGCTGCCAGTGCCACACTCACAAATTCGATCCCATTCCGCACAAGGAATACTATCAGGTGATGGCGTTCCTCAACAATGCCGACGAACCGGAACTCGATCTGCCGCCGCCGGGTGCGGAAAAGGCGAACGCGGAGCGCAAGCAGCGCCTGCACGAACTGCTGGAGGCGCTGGAAGGCAAATGGCCGGCGGAGGCGATGGAAATCACCTGGCATCCGGCGAAGGCCGATCTTGCCGGCGGTGAGTCCGGCCGCCCGCAGGACGACGGCAGCGTGCTCTTTGCCTCGCCGGGTCCTGACAAAACCACCGCGGTGTTTTCCATCGAGTCCTCCGAATCCGAAGTGACCCATCTGCGGCTGGAAGCCCTGGCCGATGCCGCACAGCCCTCCGGCGGCCCGGGACGCACTCCGCATGGGAATTTTGTCCTGACAGAAATCACCGTTTCCGCCGCCCCCAGGGATGGTTCCGCGGCTCCTGTGCCGGTGAAAATGGTGACGGCCACCGCCGACGCTGAGCAGGAACGTTTTCCGATCAGTGCGGCCTTTGACGGAAATGCCACCACTGGGTGGGCGGTGCATCAGCCTGGAAAACCGCTCGCTGCCACGAAGACCGCCATCTTCAAATTCCAGCAGCCGGTGTGTTATGCCGAAGGCGTGAAGCTGACCGTAACCTTGCATCAGGATTTCGGCGGCCACCATACCCTGGGCCGTCCCAGGCTGAGTCTGGGCACTGCCCAAAAACCGTCGCCGCCAAGCGCCGGTCCTTCACCAGTGGACCGGGCCTTCAAGCAATGGCTTGCCACGCAGCGGGCGGTGGCAGTGGACTGGACGGTCTTGCGGCCGGTGCGGGCCACCTCCAATCTGCCGCTGCTCACGATTCAGCCGGACGATTCCGTCTGGGCCAGTGGAGACATTTCCAAAAATGATGTCTATGAAATTTCCTGCCAGACGCAGCTGAGGGCGATTACTGCGATTCGCCTGGAAGCACTGCCCGATGACCGTCTGCCGGGCCACGGTCCGGGGATGGCCTATTATGAGGGACCCAAAGGGGATTTTTTCCTCAGCGAGTTCCAGGTTCAGACGGAGGCTGGGACGGTGCTGCTGGCAAAGGGAACGGACAGCTATTCGAAGAACGCCTTTGGTCCGGCGGCCAGCGCCCATTTGGCGATGGACGGGGATTTGCAGACGGGCTGGTCTTGTCAGGACGGCCAGGGCCGCGCCCACGAGGCGGTGTTCACCTTTTCCGAGCCGCTCACTCCACAGGACGGAACCTTCACTGTGAAAATGAACTTCGGGCGGCATTACGCCTGTTCGCTGGGGCGTTTCCGCATTTCCGTCACCACCGCGGCCAATGCGGCGGCAAGTCGGCTGGATTTTGAAACGCAGCGCCTCCTGACAAAACCGGATGCAGCACTTTCCGCGCCTGAGCGGCAGCAGTTGCGCGACGCGTTTCTCCTTGCTGCACCGGAGCTGGCCGAGGCGCGCAAGGAGATCGACGCACTGCGGCAGCCGCCGTCCTATCCAACCACGCTGGTCATGCGCGAGCGGCCTGCGGAAAATCCGCGGCCCACCCATGTGCACAACCGCGGAGAGTATCTGCAGAGCACCGACTTGATAAAGCCGGCGGTGTTTTCTTTTCTCAATCCACTCCCGCCCGGTGCGCCGGAAAACCGGCTGGGTTTTGCCCGGTGGCTGGTGAGCCGGGACCACCCGCTGACGGCCCGGGTGGTCGTCAACCGCCAGTGGGCGGCGTTTTTCGGGCGCGGCATTGTCAGGACGCAGGAGGATTTTGGCTTCCAGGGAGACCTGCCCTCGCATCCGGCGCTGCTTGACTGGCTGGCGGTGGATTTCATGGAAAGCGGCTGGTCGCTCAAGCGGCTGCACCGGCTCATTGTCACCAGCAAAACATACCGGCAGGCCTCCACCTTCACCTCCGCGGGCACCGCACGCGACCCTGACAACATCCAGCTGTGGCGCGGTCCCCGGCACCGGCTCGATGCGGAAATCATCCGCGATTCCGCGCTGATGGATGCAGGACTGCTGTCTGGAAAGATCGGCGGGCCGTCCGTCTTTCCGCCCCAGCCCGCGGGCGTGACCACCGAGGGCACCTACGGTGCGATGCCGTGGAAGCCCAGCGAAGGTGAGGACCGGTTCCGGCGCAGCCTCTACACTTTTTCCAAGCGCACCGCTCCGTTTGCCCTGACCAATACCTTCGACGCTCCATCCGGTGAAGCCTGTCAGGCGCGCCGCGACGTTTCCAACACGCCGCTGCAGGCGCTGTCGCTGCTCAACGACGTGGTTTTCTTGGAAGCGGCGCAGGGATTTGGCAACCGCCTCGCCTCACTCCCCGGAAGCGTCGAAGACCGGGTGCGGCAGGCGGTGTTCCGCACGTTCGCCCGTCCGGCTGCTGACGGAGAAGCGGCGGCCCTGGCGCAGTTCTTTTCCGCACAGCGGCAGCGGCTGGAACAGAAGGAACTCGATGCAGGAAAAATCGCCGCACAGGGCGCTGGCAACGCGGTGGACCGCGCCGCCTGGACGCTGCTGGCCCGTGTCCTGCTCAACACCGACGAATTTGTCACCAAGGAATGACTCCCATGAATCCAGTTGCCATTTCCCGTCGTCACTTCCTTCAGGATTGCGGCGTCGGCCTGGGAAAAATCGCCCTGGCCTCGCTGCTCACCGGCGGAATTTCCGGCCGGGTTTCCGCGGCCAATCCCCTGCCGCCGCACCAGCCGAATTTCGCGCCGCGAGCCCGGCGCGTCATCCATCTGTTCATGGCTGGCGCGCCCAGCCAGTTGGAACTCTTCGACCACAAACCCGGACTGGCCAGGCTGGAAGGCAAGCCGCTGCCATCATCGGTCATCGGCGGCCAGCGCTATGCCTTCATCCGTCCGGACGCCGCCGTGCTGGGGCCGCGGTTCAAATTTTCCCGCCATGGCCAGAGCGGGCTGGAACTTTCCGAAATGCTCCCGCACCTGGGAAAGATCGCGGACAACATCTGCCTGGTGAAATCCTGCCAGACTGACCAGTTCAACCATGCGCCGGCCCAGATTCTGTTCCAGACCGGGTTTTCCCAGCCGGGGCGTCCCAGCATGGGATCGTGGGTGCTCTACGGCCTCGGTGCGGAGACGGAAAACCTGCCCGCCTTCGTGGTCATGAGCACCGGCAGCGGCATCAGCGGCGGATCTGCGCTGTGGAGCAGCGGCTTTCTGCCCACCACCTATTCCGGCGTGCGTTTCCGCAACCAGGGCGATGCCATTTTGAATGTCAGTACGCCGCCCGGCATTGATGCCAAAGCGCAGCGCGACACCCTCGACGTGATTGCCCGGCTCAATGAACGCCGGCTGGCCGCGGTGGGCGACCCGGAAATCAAAACCCGACTCTCCAACTATGAAATGGCCTTCCGCCTCCAGTCGTCCGCGCCCGACCTGCTGGATTTGAAAAGCGAGTCGAAGGAAACGCTGGAACTTTACGGCTGCGATCCTGACAAACCGTCCTTTGCCCGGGCCTGCCTGCTCGCGCGGCGCATGCTGGAGCGCGGAGTCCGCTTCATCAACATCTACCACGAAGGATGGGATGCTCACAGCGATGTCGCGGGCAACATCCGCAACAACTGCGGCGCCACCGACCAGGCATCCGCCGCGCTGGTGCTCGATCTCAAGCGGCGCGGACTGCTCGACGACACCCTGGTCGTCTGGGGCGGTGAATTTGGCCGCACGCCGATGGTGGAGACCAACCCCACCTTGGGCCGGTCTCAGGGCCGCGATCACCATCCGCAGGCGTTCTCCGTCTGGATGGCCGGCGGCGGGATCAAGCGGGGATTTGTCCACGGCGCCACCGATGACCTGGGATTCCATGTGGTGGAGAACCCCGTCCACATTCACGACCTGCAGGCTACGATCCTGCACTGTCTCGGCTTCGACCACGAGCGGCTGACCTTTCACCACCAGGGGCGTGACTATCGACTAACGGATATTCACGGTCATCTGGTGCGAGACATCCTTGCTTGAGGAGGGAATGAAACCAGGCTGCGGCGCAGCGGAGGCGGGGGAGCGTGACGCTTTTACAATGACTTAACGGAAACGACGCCAGACAGGGATAGCATGGGAAAGTGAATCCATCACTCCAACCATCCCTGTTCATGAAAACAACATTGCTTTCCCTGCTGGGAGGACTCGCCGCCGCGGGTTTGGCTGCGGCCCAGGTACCGGTCCCTCCGCCGCATGTTCCGCCGCGTCCGCCGCATCCTCCTTTCCCCCCGCCGCCGCCGCCGCATTGGATCATTCCATCGACCCGGCCCATGCTGCCAAATGCCGTGGTGCGGGTTGCCCAGGTGACCGCGGAAGTGGTCATCAACGACCAGACGGCGACGACCAGTCTCGAAATCACCGTGCAGAACCCCGGCCGGGTCCCGCAGGAATCGGTGCTGCTGCTGCCGTGTCCACTCAATGCGGTATTCAAAAGCTACAGCTATGACGGAATGCCGGCCAATGCCGAAGGCCAGGCAAAGATCCTGCCCAAGGACGAAGCGCGCCGGATTTACAATGCCATCGTCTCCCAGACGCGGGACCCCGCACTGCTGGAATTCGCCGGTCAGGGCTGCCTCCAGTCGAGCGTCTTCCCCGTGCCTCCTGGCGGCCAGCAAAAAGTCCGCGTGGCTTATGAACAACTGCTGGCGCACGATGGCGGGCGTCTGGACTACGTGCTGCCGCGCAGCGAGGTGATCGATTTCGCCGTGCCGTGGAGCATTTCCGTCAAGGTCAAATCCCCGCTGGGAATTTCCAGCATCTATTCCCCAAGCCACGAGATCACCGTGGAGCGCAACGGATCACAGGAGGCGACGGTGAAAACGGCGCAGAAGCAGGCACCGGGGGCGTTTCGTCTGAGCGTGCTCCGCGAAAAGCCCGGAGAGATGACCGCCTCCCTGCTGGCCTATCCGGACCCGAAAGTGGGCGGGGGCTATTTCCTGCTCATGGTGGCTCCGCCTGCTCCCAACAAGGAGGCGGCAGCCAAAATCAAGCGCGAACTCACATTGGTGATCGACCGCAGCGGGAGCATGGCCGGAGCCAAACTGGAGCAGGTGAAAGCGGCTGCCATCCAGGTGCTGGAAGGGCTTTCTGATGGAGAAGCGTTCAATGTCATTGTTTACAATGAATCGGTGGAATCATTCTCCCCCCAGCCGGTGGTGCTGGCGGCGGAAAACCGGAAACAGGCCCGCGACTACATTGCGGCGCTGCGGGTCAGCGGCGGCACCAACATTCACGATGCCGTGGTCGAGGCGCTGCGCCAGAAACCGGTGGACGGAATGCTGCCGCTGGTGCTGTTCCTGACGGATGGATTGCCGACCATCGGACAAACATCGGAAAAGGCGATCCGCGAGGCGGCGGCGGCGGGAAATCCGCACAAGCGCCGGCTCTTCACCTTCGGTGTCGGGGTGGATGTAAACACGCCGCTGCTTTCGCGGCTGGCGCGCGAAGCCCGGGGAACCTCCACCTTTGTGCTGCCGCAGGAGGACGTGGAAGTGAAGGTCGGGCAGGTTTACCGGCGGCTGGCCGGACCGCTGCTGGCGGGGCCCGCGCTGCGCAGCATCGATGCCGCTGGCAATGCCGTGCCCGGACGGGTCACCGACCTCCTGCCCGCGCTCCTGCCGGACATTTTTGACGGAGAACAGCTCATCCTCCTGGGCCGCTACACCGGCGAACAGCCGGTCAAATTCGAACTCACCGGCGATTCCGCAGAGGGGAAGCGCACGTTCACTTTCGATTTCCAGCTCGACAAGGCAACCACCGCCAACGGATTCGTCCCGCGCCTCTGGGCCAGCAACAAAATCGCCGTGCTCAGCGAGGCGATTCGCGACCTGGGAGCGGACCGCCCATTGATCGCAACAAATCCCCCAGCGCCGCCGGATCCGAAAATGAAGGAGCTGATCGACGAGATCATCCGGCTCAGCACGCAGTTTGGAATCCTGACCGAATACACCGCCTTTCTGGCGACGGAACAGGTTCCGCTGGCGTGGTCCGGCCCCCAGCGGCAGCGCGGACCGGGTGCGGGCATTCGTGATGCCGCTGCTGCACCGGCTCCGCAGATTCAGCAGCGCGCCGGCGAAAACTACGAAAAGGCGCTCGAATCCCGCGCTGGCCTGTCCGGGGTGAATCAGGAGCTGAATTTCGACAAGGCAAAGGCCGCCTACGCCAACAATGGAGAAAACTGGTATTTCGACGGCGAGATGAAGAAGGTGAAGGTCGCGTCCTGTCAGGCGCTCGGCGGCAGGGGATTCTTTCAGCGCCAAAACCGCTGGGTGGACGGAAACGTGGATGAAACCAAGGCCCCGGATGCCACGGTGGCCGTGGGTACGCCGGAATTCGACACGCTGGTCGATGAACTCTGCGCCGACAACCGTCAGTCCGTCCTCGCCCTGAAAGGGGAAATCCTCATCGCCCACCGCGGCAAAACCGTGCTGCTCCAGGGATTCGCCGCGCAGGGGAACTGACAGGCGCCATTGACTCAGACCAATCAGACCAATCAAACCGATCATAAAAACACTACCATGAAAACACCATCCACTCTCTGCGGCATTCTGGCTGCAATCTTCACAACCGCAGCTCCGGCGCTCGAGGAGGGCGTCCGCCCTGAGCCGGTTGCCGCCGTAAACCCGGCCGAGGATAATCATCCCAAAATTCAACTTGCGATCCTGCTCGACACCAGCGGCTCGATGCAGGGGCTGATCAATCAGGCGCGGACTCAACTGTGGAAGATCGTCAACGAATTCATTTCCGCGAAGCAGAACGGCCAGACTCCGTATGTGGAAGTGGCGCTGTATGAATATGGCAACGACGCCCAGCCGGCCAAGGACCATTGGATTCGTCAGATTCAGCCGCTGACCCGCGACCTTGACAAAATCTCCGAGGATCTGTTCAAGCTGACCACCAACGGGGGCGAGGAATACTGCGGCGCGGTCATCAAGCGGGCGATCAAGGATCTGGCCTGGGACAAACGTCCTGACACCTACAAGGCGATATTTGTTGCCGGCAACGAACCGTTCAACCAGGGGCCGGTGGACCCGTTGACCAGTTGCCGGGAGGCCATCGCGCAGGGAGTCATCGTCAACACGATTCATTGCGGCAATGAAGCTGAAGGACGCCGGGGGAACTGGCACACGGGTCCGGCCCTGGCTGACGGAAAATTCCTGAACATCGACCAGAACCAGGCAGTGGCGGCGATCACCGCGCCGCAGGATGCAGAGCTGGTGAAGTTGAACGAGCAGTTGAACAAAACCTACGTGTGGTATGGCGCGAGGGGCGGAATCGCCCGCGAAAACCAGGTCGCACAGGATTTCAATGCCGCCAAGGCTGCGCCGGCCGCCGCGGCCCAGCGCGCCGCCACCAAAGCCTCGGCGAACTATTACAATGCGGAAGCCGATCTGGTGGACCGGGCGAAGGACAAGGAGTTCAAACTGTCCGGCCTCAAGGCGGAGGAACTTCCAGAGGAAATGAAAAAGATGTCGGAGGCGGAAAGAAAAGACTATCTGGAAAGGAAAACGGCAGAGCGGACGGATCTTCAAACAAAGATTCTGGCATTGAACAAGGCGCGTGAAGCGTATGTGGTGCAGCAGCTCAAGCAGCAGGGCAAGGAGACGCTGGACACCGCCATCACCAAAGCGGTGCGGGAACAGGCCGCCAAAAAACGGATTCAGTGGGAACAGTGAGTCCAATTCGATTGCGTGCGGGTTGATTTCCTGCCATGCCGAAATCCATGCGCCCCGCCGTCATCTGGTGCGTCGTTCTTTCCTGCCTCGTAGTGCTGCTGGCCGCGATGGGCTGGGTGACTGGACACACCCTGCGCCTGGAAAAAAGCAGGCAGGAGGCGGATTTGACCGCGGCACGGCAGGAGCAGATGCGGCTGGCCATGTATCGCCTGGACCTCGCGGCCAATGGCCTGGTCATTCGGGAAAACGCCAGACCGGTGCAGGATTACCAGGCCTTTCACGCCGCCGATTCCGTCTATAACAAAGCTTACGCTCAGGTTCCCAAGGGGGAGGTGCTGGTGCCGTCCCCCCTGCTGGCGGGAATGCCGGATGACGTGCTGCTGCATTTCCAGGTCAACGCCAATGGCAGGCTCACGTCTCCCCAGGCACCGGATGGCAACGCCCGGGACCTCGCCGAATCCGGCTATTCCGAAACGGAAAAACTGGCACTGGCCGATGGAAGGCTGGCGGAGCTGCGCCGGGTGCTGCCTCTTGCGGCGAGTCCTCAGGTGTTGAGCATCGTGCCGACAGCAGCCTGCGCGGCATGGTCGTCGCAGAATGGATCCATCGCGGGGAACTGGCGGAAGAACCCGCCGCAGGAGGCGCGCATTCCCGGAGTTTCTCCCAGCAATGTGGAAGCGCTGTGGACTTTCAACAGCCTGCCGCCGTCCGCGGGCGAAGTGCCGGCGCTGCCGCAGCCCGCGCAGCGCATGGAAACCGGGCACCTCCCGCAGGGCGACAATGACGCGAACCTGCGGAACCGGAATGCGGTTCAGCAGAAAACGCAGACGTTGACCGCACCTTTGGCACGGAAGGAAGTGATGAGCGCAAAAACGGGCCAGCCTGACAAAACCGCCGCGCAAAAAGCCGACGCCGCCCCAGTCATGGCGGATCGTGTCCAACCATTGCAGGGGTTCTGGCTCGACGGCAGGCTGCTGCTCACCCGCTCTGCCACCGTGGACGGTCAAGCCAGCGTGCAGGGGGCCTGGCTCGACTGGGAAAAACTCCGCCGTGCCTGGCTGCTGCAGGTGCGGGACCTGCTCCCCGGAGCGGCACTGGAAGCGGCTCCGCTGGCTGCTCAGGCTTCCATCGCGGACGACCCATTCCGGCTTGCCATGCTCCCGGTGAAGCTGCTTCCCGGCGCATTTCCGGTGGCCGCGGCCGCAGCCTGGACGCCGCTGCACAGCTCGCTGGCCGCGGCGTGGTTGTGTGTGCTGCTGGCGGCGGCGGCGGTGGCGGTGCTGCTCCACCGCACCGTGGCGCTCAGCGAACGCCGGGCGGCATTTGTTTCTGCGGTGACGCATGAGCTGCGCACGCCCTTGACAACGTTTCGCCTTTACTCCGAGATGCTGGCCGAAGACATGGTGGCCGATGCCGGAGCGCGCAAAAACTATCTCGAAACCATGCACGGCGAGGCCAACCGTCTCGGCCATCTGGTGGAAAATGTTCTGGCCTATTCAAGGCTGGAACGGGGCAGCGCCCGGCGGCGTCTGGAAACGCGGCGGCTGGACGAGGTGCTCCGCAGCATCCTGCCGCGGCTCGCGCAGCGCGCCGCCGCCGCGGAAGCCGTCGTGGACCTGCAGCTTTCCGCCGAAACCGGATCCGCCCTGCTGACCACGGATGCGGCGGCCCTGGAACAGGTATTGTTCAACCTCGTGGACAATGCCTGCAAATATGCCGTTCCCGTCGCCGGCGACCACACCATCCGCCTCTGTGCCAAAGTGCATCCCCAGCGTGTGGAAATTCAGGTTCGGGATCACGGTCCGGGCATTGCGAAACGCGAAGCCCGGCGCATTTTCCGGGCGTTTCACAAGTCGGCCGATGATGCGGCCCGCAGCGCTCCGGGCGTGGGTCTTGGGCTGGCGCTCAGCCGGCGGCTCTGCGCGGAACTCGGCGGGCAGCTCCGCCATGAAAACTGTCCCGACGGGCGCGGCGCCTGTTTCGTCATCGATCTGCCGCTGGAGCCGAATGCCGGATGACAGCGCCTGGAGCCTGCGTAGGGTGTCGGCCTGAAATGGATCTGTTTTCCTATCAACAATCACGCGGTGCAGCGGACGGCGACGGACCGTCGAAACCGGGAGCACCGCCGCTCCCGGGGGATCCGCCGGTGCTGAGCGTGGGCCAGCTGTGCCGCCAGCTGCGCGGCCAGTTGGAGCGCCAGTTTTCCGGTGTCTGGCTCCGCGGTGAAATCAGCAACCACCGCCGGCAGGCCTCTGGCCATCACTATTTCACGCTCAAGGATGCGGAGGCCCAGCTGAGCTGCGTGCTGTTCCGCGGAGCGGCCCAGCAGCTTCGCACGCACTTGGCGGATGGCCTGCAGGTGCAGGTCCTGGGGGATGTCAGCGTCTATGAGCCGCGGGGACAGATGCAGATGATCGTCCGCAAAGTTCAGGAAGGCGGTGCCGGTGCCCTGCAGGCAAAATTCGAGGCCTTGAAGCGTCGGCTTGCGGACGAAGGCTTGTTTGCCCCGGAACGGAAGCAGCCGATTCCGGAATTCCCGCAGGTCATCGCGGTGGTCACCTCGCCGACCGGTGCCGCCATTCAGGACATGCTGAACATCCTGCACCGCCGCTCGCCCTGGGTTCGCGTGCTGGTTTTTCCTGTCAGGGTGCAGGGCGACGGAGCGCACCAGGAAATTGCCCGCGCACTGGACCTGCTGGGCCAGCCGCAGCCGGACCTGCCGCGCATCGACACCGTGGTGGTGGCGCGGGGCGGCGGCAGCCTGGAGGACCTCTGGAGTTTCAACGAGGAATCCGTCGCCCGAGCCATCGCCGGATGCCCGCTGCCAGTGATTTCCGCCGTGGGGCATGAGATTGACTTTACGATTGCGGATTTCGCCGCCGACCTCCGGGCGCCCACGCCCAGTGTCGCGGCGGAACTGGTGGCTCCGGACGGCGCGGAGCTGGCGGCGCGCCTCCAACGCTGGAACGCAACCCTGCGCGGAAGAGTGGGGCAGATCATGGTTCACCTGCGGCAGATGTTGAATTTTCTGGAACAAAGTCCGCTGCGCCGCGCCCCGCAGCGGTGGCTGGCTGAAAACCAGCAGACGCTGGACCGAAAGAACGATGCCCTTTGTGCGGCTGCGGAAGCCTGGTCCGGAGCACGGCGTCAGCAGTTGGAACTGCTGGCGCATCGACTGGAAGCGCGCCAACCCGCCGCGGTCCTTTCCGAGCGCCGGGTGCAGGTGGAACTGCTGCGCGAGCGCTTGGAGGCCCTGCTTCGCCGCCGGTTCGACCAATGCCACCACCGGATCGACCACCTGGACCGGTTGCTCCATTCCCTCGGTCCGGAAGCGGTGCTTTCGCGGGGGTTTTCGCTGACCCTTGATTTGTCAGGGACGCCCGTCCGCAGTGCCTCCGCGCTCAGGCCCGGCCAGCGGCTGCGCACCCGGCTCAGCGAGGGGGAATTTGTCAGCATTGTGGACGAGTCCGGTGGATGAGCGCCGCCTTGCAGCACAGCGCAGATCCGGCAATCGGACGCCCCCGCCGTCTTGATTGACAAGGGCACCGCCCGCCGCGACAGAACGCATCCCCAGCCCGGTGGCATCCGCCGCCCCGATTGAGCATGGAAGCCACCCCCCAGATTCCCTCCCTCGCCACCTCCGCACCCAGCCCGCGCAGCCGCAGCCCGGTTCCCGGCTGGCTGCTTTTCGCGGTATTCACCCTCTCCGGCATCTCCGCGCTGCTCTATCAAATGGTCTGGCAGCGCGCTCTGCTGACCATTTACGGCAGCAACGTGGAATCCGTCGCCATGGTCGTCACCGCCTTCATGGTGGGCCTCGGTCTGGGCAGCCTGGCTGGCGGTGTTGTTTCCGGGCGTCCGGGCACGCCGCTGGTGCTGCTCTTTTCCCTCGCGGAACTCGGCATCGGCCTCTACGGCTGGTTCAGTCTGCATTTGTTCCACTGGGTGGGCGACCTGACGCTGGGCGCTGGCTCGCTCATGACCGGAGTGCTGGCGTTTGCACTCATTTTCATCCCCACGCTGTTCATGGGGGCCACGCTTCCGTTGCTGGTGGCCCATCAGGTGCGGCAGACGGCGTCCGTGGGGCGCAGTGTCAGCTGGCTTTATTTCGTGAACACTCTGGGGGCGGCCGTCGGTGCCTTCCTGGCGGCATTTGTTTTTCTGGGCCAGTTTGGCCAGAGCGGTTCGGTGCGGCTGGCCGTCCTGTTCAATGTCATTGCCTCCATCAGCATTCTGTCGGCCTGGATTCTTCGCCGCAAATAGATGAGCACTCCCTTCCGCCGCGTTCTGCTTCTCGCCGCCTTGTCCGGCTATGTCGCCCTGAGCTGGGAAATCGTCTGGGCACGGCTTTACAACTACGTCACCGGCAGCAAGGCCGTAGCCTTCGGAGCCATGCTGGGCAGTTATTTGCTGGGGCTGGCCATCGGATCGCTCCTGAGCATGCGCTGGCAGAAAAAGGAGTCCCAGGCGTCGCTGCGTTCGCTCGTGCTGCTCATGCTGAGTGCCGGTCTGCTTGCCTTCCTCGTGGTGCCGCTGGCTTCCTGGCTGGTGGTGCCGCTTCCGGCGGAAAAGTGGGTGTGGCTGGGCGAATCGCTCGGGTCGGTCAACCTGCCAGGATGGGCCTTCAGTCTGCCCTTGGTCGCGGTGGCTGCGGCGCTGCAGGGCACGGTGCTGCCGCTTTTGTGTCATGTAGCCATCGCGCCGGATCACCGCGCAGGCGCAAGGCTCAGCTACGTTTACCTCGCGAACATCATCGGATCCGGAGCGGGCAGTTTGCTGACCGGCTTCGTCCTCATGGACTGCTTCAAGCTGCAGACCATTGCCGGCATTCTCACCGTGGCGGCGGTGCTCCTCGTGGTGCTGGTGGCTGGAAAGCAAGCGTTCCGGCAGGCGGTCAGTGCCGTGGTCGCGACGGTGCTGCTGGCTGCAGCGGCCGCCACTGGGTGGGTGCACCAGGGCTTGTGGGAACGCCTTTACTGGAAGGACCAATACGGCGGTCAGGCTCCGTTTGCGTTTGTCCAGGAAACCCGGCACGGAGTGGTCACGGTGGACCAAAACCGCCACGTTTACGGCAACGGTGCCTATGACGGGGTCATCAACACCACGCTGGAGCCGGGTGACTACCATGTGCGGCCCTACTTCATTTCCGCGGTTCATCCCGCTCCCTTGAAACGGGTGCTGGTCATCGGAGTGAGCGCCGGCGCCTGGACGCAGATCATCGCCAGTCATCCGGATCAGCCGCAGGTGGACTGCGTGGAAATCAGCCACGGCTATCTGGAGGTGATCCGGGCCTACCCGCAGGTGTCGAGCATTCTGGACCACCCTGACAGAATCCGGATTCACATTGACGACGGACGCCGGTGGCTAAAGCGCAACCCCGACGCGCGCTTCGACTGCATTCTCATGAACACCACGCACCACTGGCGGGAGTTTGCCTCGGCGCTGCTCTCCAAGGAATTTCTCACCCTGGCCAAGCGCCATCTGAATCCGGACGGCGTGGTCATGTGGAACTGCACGGACTCCGGCCGCGCCGCCAAAACCGGGATGGAGGTCTTTCCCCACACCATGATGTGCCTCAACAACTGCATCGGGGCCAATGTTCCGCTGGTTCCTGACAAGGAGCACTGGCGCAAAGTCCTGACAGCCTATCGGATCGATGGCCGCCCGCTGTATGATCTGACAACGGAAAAAGACCGCTCCGATCTGGAAAAAGTGCTCAGCATCTGCGACCGCGAGGCGGACCCCATGCCGGAGGATGCGGCGTTCCGCTGGTGGATTGTGAACCGGCAGCGCATGGAGCGCCTGTGGGGAGGGGAACGCCCGATCACCGACGATAATCTCGGGCACGAATACTGATTGCGCAGGCGGAAAGCCCTGCGGCTTCGCGGCGTCGGGAGACGGTTTGCGGACGGGCGGTGTGAGCGGATTTTTGCGGTGGTGGGAAATTTTTTGCAAAAAGTTGCCAGAAGATTTCCGGCCTTGCGATGGGGGGTAGTGAGACCGCTGCGCTGAGCGGCGGCAAACTCCAAAACCAAACCACAAACCCCGCATCAAACCATGAAATCCATCGTCACAACCCTTCTGTCCCTCGCCGCTGCCGCCGCCGTCCAGGCGCAGGTCTTCACCACCGTCGGCCTGTATGACTCGATCAGCCACCCGAACATGGTGGACATCAAGAATCCCTCCGCGGCCTATTACGCCGGATTTGTCCCCGCCATCAATGCCGGCTGGGGTGCCAACAAGGCTGGAGTGGTGAATTTCGATGTGACCAACTCCTTTCCCTGGAACGTCGTAGGCATCCCGGTGTGGAAGGCGCAATACGGCGTCGGTCTCATGAACCACTGCGTGATGGCCTTCGGACATCCGGTGCGCATCGGCAACATGCTGGGCGCCCCCTGGGTGCCGATCTCCGGCAGCCCGAACCAGCCCGGTGCCATCACCACGGTGGGAGCAACGCCGCTGATCTTCAAACTGCAGGCCAATCAGATCACTCCCACCGGTGTGCTGGCCCCTGTCCCGGTTCGTCGTGCAGGCATCACCGTGCTGCAACGCATGGGCATTCCGCAAAAGGTAAAGGTGAATTTTTATCAGGCTGGCGGTCCGACCCTGACCACCACGTTTCTGATTCCTGCAGGCGGCGGCGCCATTATCCCCAATCGTGACACCTTCGTGGGACGCGATGCCACGGTCCTTGGCGGTATCATCGCGGTCGAAGTCATCTCCGTCCACGCCGCCACCGGCGTCCCCCTGCATGTGGCCTGCGACGACTTCGCCTTCTTCACCTTCTAAGAAACTTTCTCACTGAATCGTCGAGAAACCCCAAGGCTCCTCCTGCTGTCGCCCCGGTGCGGCAGCAGGAGGTTTTTCTTTGCCCCCGTCGGCCGCCGTGCTATCCGGTCTCCGTTCCTCTCCCCGCATTCCATCCAAGCCCGCCCATGTTCCAAACCGGCCAGAAAGTAGTCTGCATCAACGACCAGTTCGATCCCTGGGTTTTCGATCTTTACTGCGCCCTTCCGCGGAAAGACGGAATCTACACGGTCAGAGCCCTCGGGGCAGGGCGCTCCAATCCGAATTTCGCCGTGACCGATGAGGCGGAAATCAGGCTCACCGGAGCGGAATTTGATCTGCTCATTCTGCTCCACGAGCTGCACAATCCCGATGATCCCCATTCCAGTGTGAAACAGGAACTCGGTTTCCGCGCAGAACGCTTCGCACCCCTGCTCGATGAAACCGAGGAGGAGGAGGCCAGGGAGGTGGTCGGCATCGGAGCCGCCGGAAGCGAGCCCTGGAAAGCGCACTGAACGTGCCCCGTCTGTCCTAAAACCACCGCTGTGCGGGAATGACCGGATGCGGCTGGCAGATGCGCTGCACGCAGCTTTCCCAGTTTTCCTGTCCCGTCAGGATTTCGATTTCAACCCGCAGAAAATAGACCGGGAGCAGGCTTTTGCTGAGGTCAGGGAAGCGCACGGAATCCTTTTCGGTGGTGACAATGAAATCAACCCCGCGGTCATCCGCCCTGAGGATGAATTCGGTGATCTCGCTTTCGGTATAGCGGTGATGGTCGGTGAAGCGACGGGTGAACCGGATGGTGGATCCGAGCTGTTCCAGGCCGCCTTCGAAGCTTTCCGGACGGGCGATGCCGCTGATGGTGGCGATGTTCCTGCCCTGAAGGAAGTCCAGCGGCCGCTGTTCCCTGGTGACGAGGTGGGTCAGGTGCAGCGGAGCGTGGCGGCATTCAATGATTTCCGCGGTGCGGTTGAATCGCCGGATGCGGCGGATCAAATCGTCATTGGGCGTGGCCGCGTCGCATTTGGTGATAAAGATGTAGCTGGCGCGGCGCAGGTTGCGCGGAGGTTCGCGCAGGAAGCCGCGAGGCAGCATCCATTCGTTTCCAAACGGAGCCTGGCGGTCCACTAGCACAATGTCCAGGCGGTGCCGCAGTTTGAGATACTGCAGGCCGTCGTCCAGCAGCAGCGTGTCCGCACCCAGCTCCCCGATGGCATGGCGGCCCGCCTTCACCCGGTTTTTGTCCACCACCACCGCCACTCCGGGCAGGTTCTGCGCCAGCATGAAAGGTTCATCCCCGGCAATGCGGGAATCCAGTTGCGGCTGCGGTCCGGTGCCGTCGCTGACAACTCGGGGCGGCGGTTCCTGCCTGCGGCCAGTCAGCTTGTCGCGCAGGCGCTGTTTGGGGGGTGCTTCACTCTTGTAACCGCGGCTGAGAATGGCCACGCGGCGGCCGCCGGCACTCAGCGCACGGGCGAACATTTCCACAACGGGCGTTTTGCCAGTGCCGCCAACGGTGAGATTGCCAATGCTGACCACCATGCAGCCGAGATGCTTTTCCCGCAGGATGCGGTTGCGGTAGAGCCAGAGTCGCAAACCCACTGCGCCGCGGTAAATGAAGGAAAGTCCGCCCAGCATCAGCCGCAGCGTGCCCGCCCGCAGCCCCTTGCGCACGCCGGTGATCACCTCCACGGCAAACTGTTCAAAGCCTTCCTTCATGCGGGTGAAAGTCGGCGGGTTCCCCCGTTGTCGGCGACGACGATGCGCACCACCGCCCGTGAGGGGTCAGGAAAGGCATGGCGCATCGCGGTGGCGACGTGGTTTTCATTCCCCGCCAGCGTCACGCAGCAGATGGCCGACCCGGAGCCGCTGAGAAAACCACCCAGCGCCCCGACGCTGACTCCCGCCTCGATCACCTCGAACAGCCCGGGCACCAGGTGCGCACGGTAGGGCTGGTGCAGAAAATCATCGAAACAGTCACGCAGTTTTTCATACTGTGCCGTGGCGAACGCCGCGGTGATGCTGCAGGCATTGCCCAGATTGACCACTGCCTCCTTCACCGGAATGGAGGGCGGCAGCACCCGGCGGGCATTTTCCGTCAGCACCTCCATTTCCGGAATCAACAGCACGAACTTCAGGCAAGGCTCCACCGGAAAGCGGAAAAATTCGCCCTTGGCATTGGTCAGGAGAAACCCGCCAAAAGCCGCCGGTCCCGCATTGTCAGGATGTCCCTCGATCTCACTGCACAAGGCAAACAGCCCCTCGTGGCTCAGCGGCTGGCCGCTCAGCTCGTTCAGCGCCGCCAGTATGCCCAGCCGCACCGTGACACTGCTGCCCAGGCCGCGGGAAACGGGCACGTCGCCGTCGATGGACCACGCAAATCCAAACTCCTCCGCCCTGGTCCGGCGGAAGAACAGCCGGGCGCATTCCCTGACCATGGCATGGGGCGGGTGCGGATTGGCCCCGTCCCGCGTCACCGTGATGCGGTTGTAGAGACTCAGGGCGATGCCCAGGCAGTCAAAGCCCGGACCAATGTTGGAGGTGCTGCCAGGCACCTGGATGGTCACAGTATCAGCGGAAGTCGGCATGGAGAAATTGGATAAACGGTTACCGTAGCAGGTCTGCGCCACTTGGCAAAGGTCGCAACCGAAACGGCACACCCCATGCAGGAACCGATGTGACGGCGCGGTGCGACGTCAAAGGTGGATGCTCATTTGCTCCTGCGGAATTTCGAGCAGCACCGGATCGCCATACGCAAGTCCTTGGACAAAAGGCAGCAGCAGTTCGAGCACATCAGGTGGCTGGAGGTGTTCCGGTTTTGTTGCCGGATGGGGGTAATAGATCAGGCCGTCCACGGCGCTGCCGCCTTCACGGACCAACCGGACTTGGAAAAACGAAAAATCCTCCGCCGGTTCGGTGGTGTGCCATTTGACTGCGCGGAAGGTGTGTCGCGCCTGGCCAACGGTATAGCGCGCCGGCGCGATGCTGACATTGAGCGTTCCGGGATGAAACGGCGTCAAATCCAATCCCAACCGGGCGAAGTGCGGGTGCTGCATTTGCAACGTTCCCCCTGGAAACCGGGGATTGCCGCTTCTGCCCGACGCGATCTGATAGCCCGGAACGATGCGGGCGGAGACTGTTTGCCATTGGGACATGGTTGAAGGGGGCATGATTCAGGATACGCGGATTCACTCATTGCGCACGGCGATTTTCCGACATTGCCGCACTGGGCGGTGAAATGGCGCGCTGCCATCCTGGAGCGCCTCCAGTCGAAACAAAAATCCTCCGACCCGCCGATGGTGCGACGGGCCGACGGAGGCTGGTTTTCCGGCGGGCGAACAGGGCGGTCAAAATTCGCCTGATTCAGACCAAAGTCCGGGGTGAAAATGCCTGTTTCGGGTTGATGGAACGCATTGCGGCCACTAGCGTTGACCACCCGTTCATGGAATCCGGCACCCACTTTGACCAGTATGAGATTTTGCACCGTGGAGACGGCTCGCTCTGGGAGCTGGGCCGCGGTGCGATGGGGGTGACCTATGCGGCGACGGACACTGAACTGCAGCGCCGCGTGGTGCTGAAGGTGATCCACCCTGGAATCCTGGGCAAAGAGGAGGTGCTGGAACGCTTCCAGCGCGAAGCCCGCGCGGCGGCCGCACTGCGGCACCCGAATATTGCCAACGTTTACCGCCTGGGCCGGGCTGCAGACGGAACCGACTACTACGCGATGGAATACTGCGAGGGGGCGACGCTGCAGGATGCCGTTGACTCCCACGGTCCGCTGCCGGTGGCCCAGTCCCTGCGCCTGACGTTGCAGGTGGCCAAAGCCTTGATCGTAGCGGGAGAACAGCGGGTGGTGCACCGCGACCTCAAGCCTTCCAACCTCATCCTAACCGAACGGCCCGACGAGGGCGCGGTGGTCAAAGTCATCGACTTCGGCCTGGCGAAGACCGTGGTGGACGGCCCGGCGGGGTTCGTTTCGCAGGGGAGCGGCTTTTCCGGAACCCTCCAGTATGCCAGTCCCGAGCAGTTGGCGGAAGGGGTGGTGGATCACCGGGCGGACATTTATGCCCTCGGCGGATGCCTGTGGTTCATGCTGACCGGACATCCGCCCTTTGCGGGAAGCCTGGCGGCAGTCATCAACCAAAAGATGACCACCGACCTGGCCTGGGAACGCATCGCCCAGGTGCCCCTGGCAGTGCATGATCTGCTGCGCCGCATGATGGCAAAAGACCCCGCAGACCGCCACCAAACGGCATCCGAGCTGCGACAGGAATTGGAAGCCTGTCTTGCCGACTGTGCGGAAGCCGCCGTGCCGCCGCCCCTGCTCGGAGTGCCGGCGGGCCAGCGCAGACCCGGCTCGTCCCTTTCGCAACAGACCGCCCCGCCGTATGCAGACCGGTTTGAGCTGGGTGAAGTGCTGTGGCAGGACGGCCTTGGGACGGTGTCGCGGGTCATCGACCGCACGCATCCCTCCGCCAGACTGGCTCTGCGGCAGCTTGACTGCTCCCTGACCGCTGTTCCGCTGGTGCGCCGGACGCTGGAGGATCGGCTGGAATCAGCGCGGCTCCGCACCCACCCGAACCTGTTGCAGGTGCGCGATTTTGGGATGCACGACGGTCGGCTGGGATTTGTGTTTCCCTGGGCGGACGGCATTTCCTTGCGCCAGCTTCTGACCAGGGTGGATGTGCTGGACGTGGCGGATGTGCACCGTTTGCTAAAACCCCTGGCAGCGGCTTCCGACTGTGCGGAGCAGCACCACCTCGAAGGCTTTGATTTGGTTCCGGAGCAAATCCTGCTGCATTTCCCCGCCGGATTGCGGGAGGACCAGAAAGCCCGTTACCTGGCCGCGCCGCTGGCGGACTGGCCGGAGTTCGAACTCCTAACCAGTTGTCTCACCGGAGGGCTGTTTGCTCCGGTGGGGGCGGCATCCATTGGGCCGGGAAGCGGAGCGCTTTCCCTGGCCAGCAGCGCCAATCTCAATGCAGCGAATTCCGGTCCGGTCCCACTCGCCCGGTTTGCCGCAGAAATCCTGGGCTGCGCTCAGGATCGCAGCGGGCAGTGGCAAAGGGGCAAAGCGCTGGATGCCGCATCCTTCGCCGTGCTCAGCCGCGCCCTGAATCCTGCTGGCCAGGCACCCTTCGCTACGTGTGCCGCCTTTGTCGCAGCGCTGGAAAACGCCGGGAAAATTTCGCTTTCCGCCCCGCTGCCGGCGCCACCCAAACTCGAACCGCTGCCCGCCCCGCCACCGCTGGCAGCCGCGGTCCAGTCCGGCAATTCTCCCGCCTCTGCGCTTTGGGCTGCGATCGCTGCGGTTGTTTTGCTGGGAGGTGGCGGTGCAGGTTACTACTTCGGTGTGTATCGTCCGAACCACCGCAAGGCGGACTTGGTCCACGAACAACCGCCCGGAAATCCCGCCGAAAATCCCCCTAACCCACCAGCGGAGCCGCCGAAACAGGAAACACCCGCCCACCCGGAAATCAAACCACCCGCGCAGCCTCCGCACGATCTTCCTCCTCCGACCGATCCGCCAACAGACCCCCCAGCCACGCCGCCAGCCAAAGACCCGAAAGGGACGAAAACCGAGGTGCCTGCGACGGAACCGCCGGTGAAACCGCCGGAAGAAACGCGGACTCCGCCGGTTGATCCAGAAGCACTGGCCCGGAAGCGGGAAGACGCGGTGCGCCAGCAGCTGAACGAATTGTATGTGAAAAACGAATACGAAGCCGGATTCACCCTGCTCCAGGAAAGCGCTGAGGTATTTCCGGGGCACGCCGCGTGGAACAGCCTGGCGGACAAGCTGGCGGATTTGGCGGCACAGGCCATGCAGAAGGGTGCCAGGCTGGACAGGAAAATCATGGAACAGGCCGCCTTCTGGGCGCAGCGGAAAGTTCCGGCCGCCCTGGAACTCAACGGCCTGCTCCTGGCCAGAAACCGGGAGGGACCGGAAGCACTGGCCGAAGCCTATCAAAATTTCGCCGCCGCCGCCGCGGCCGGGCGCAAGCATGCGCGTTTCCTCCAGGCAGAATGTCTGGCTTTGGGAAAGGGAACGCCACGCGACATTCCACAGGCCAAGACGCTGCTGGAGGAAAGCGTCAAGGAGGGCTTTGCCCCAGGGATGAACCAACTGGGGGACATCCTCTACAAGGAGAAGGGGGCTGCCAATTTCCGCCGTGCCGCGGAACTTTTTCAACAGGCGGCCGATGCCGGGCTGCCCGATGCCATCCGCAACCTGGGCGTGCTATACATCAACGGTGACGGGGTCAAACAGGACCGAAAGCTGGGGGCGGAGTTCTTCCTCAAGGCGGCGGAAAAAGGGGACATTGATGCGATGCTCAACTATGCGACCTGCCTCGAGAACGCGATTGGTGTTCCCAAAAACCTGCAGGAAGCGCAATCCTGGAAGCGCAAGGCCGCCGAAGCCGTCAAGGATGCCGCACCAGCCAACCATGCGCCGTAACATTTCGCCCTGTTTTCGTTAAGCACCCAGCAGACACACCATCATCCAACCAACCACTGCCATGAGCAAACAATCCTCCACACTCCGCACTACCGCAGCCGTACTCTTCCTCGCCACCGGCGGGGCCAGCCTCACCAGTTGCGCCAACATGGACCCTGCCCTGCAGGCGGGACTTGCCGGCATCGTCACCGGCACTGCCACCGGCGTCATCGGCCACCACAACGGCTGGAGCGGAGCCCAGTCTGCCGCGATCGGCGTCGCCACGGGAATCGCCACCGCAGCCATCGTCTATTACGTGGCGAAACGCCGGGCCACCCAGGCGCAGATCGCCGCCTGTCAGGAGCGCGGCCGCTCCTATACTGCGCGGGTCGCCAGCGGCAAGGCCAGAGCGCCAAAGACCCGCTACGTCATGGTCGAGGCGCCCAAAACGGCCGAAAATACCGGCAAATCCAACGTGATGCGATTCGACACGAAAACCAATCAAGTGGTCGGCAGCAACGTCTATGAACTCGGCTCCAAGCCATCCAATGGCCAGACCGTGTCCTTCGGCACCGGCTCCGCGGAATACGTGAGCACCCGTTAGTAAAACCGGACCGACCACCCCGCAGCCGGGGGGGTGGCATGCAGATCCAGCACCCCCAGCGCCAGGGCATCATTGCGGGTCATGCCCGGTGACACCAGCGCGTAGCTTTTCTGGAATGGAAAGCTGCCGCTGGGGCTGGCCTCGCCAAATTCCACCAGGGACACAATCAGGTTCAGTCCCAGGGTGTTCTGTCCGTCGGCCCGCAGGCTCCACTGGTGCAGGTAAAAGTAGTTGCGCGGAATGCTCAGCCGCACCTGGCGGCGGCTGTCGCGCTGAGTAGTCAGGGACGCGAGGAAGAAGCGTTCATTCAGATCGCGGTCATATCCGTTGCCGAACAGGGCCGGGCGGAGCTTTTTGACGGGAAAGCGCCCGTCGCGCCACGGCACCTGCAGCAGAATGTGGTCGCAGAAACCAATGGTCCCCCGTTGGTCCGGAGGTCGGGCGTCGATGGTGACTTCGATCTCCGCGGAGTGCGTGGAGGCTCCAGTGGCAGCGCTGGCAGGCGGAAGATCAACCACCAGATAAAGTCCCGAGGCGTCACCCTTGATGGTCGCATGGGGCGCTTCGCCGGGTTCGGATGGGGCGGGGGGAACATCGGCCACCATCCGGGAACGGTTCGCCAGTTCGACGGTTTCCTCGAGTGCCAGATTGCGGGAGAATTCGATTTCCCGGACGAATGCGTAGGCTGCGGCGGCCCGCTTGAGACGGAGGGTTACCGTGGACTTGAAATGGGGCACCGCGGTGGTTTCCGGCAGCGGGAGTTTTACGCGAAAAGAAGTGCGCTTGCTGGGTTCGAGCTTGATCGGGAAAGATTCCACATGGCCGCGCCATTCCAGTTCCGCGGTCCCATCGAACGGGGTGGCCTCCGCGTTGGTCGCCGCCAATTCCAGGGAGATTTCCTTGCCGCTGGCCTCGATCCGCCCGGTGGGAAAGGAAACCGCCACCGGCAGCATGGGAGCGCTGACTTCCATCAGGCGGATCCAATTTCCGTCCGAAACGAGCGCACTGGCGGTCACCGAATCGTCCTCGCCAAATGGCAGGTCCACTCTGGCACCGGGATTCGGTGCCGATGGTTTTTTTGAATTGCAGGGAACCCGGAACGTCCGCCCGTTGCGAATGCTGGCCACGGCATCTGCCGCGCTCCATTCCTTGGGGGCATTTGCCGCGGGGAGTTGTTCCAGCGGATGCCAGACCCGGTCGAAACCAAGGACGCTGATCGCGGCATGCTGCACTTCCGGGGAGGGAGCTTTGCGCAGGGTGATTTCCAGGATGCCGCAAGCATCCGCTGCAGCGGGCAGGGTGAATGATCCTGTGGCGGTGAGCGTTGCGGAGTCCGGACTGCGATGGAGTGCCTTCCAAACGGCTTCCCCGATGATCCGGTGGCCGAGCGTGTTGGGATGGAAGTAATCCGTGGTGCCGGTGTGGTCATACTGGCGTCGGACGTGGCGGCGCACCCTGGCAAGGACATCGGTTGCCGGACCGTCTGGTGCCGCCTCGGTGAGCGCCTGGGCCGCCCCTGCGTCCACACTCAACACCCCTGCTTTTTCCGCCACTTCGCGAACGATGCGGGCGTAGGGCCGGGTCAGTGCCAGGGTGGAGCGGTCATCGCCGCCGCAGATCAGGGGTGGCCCTGCCATGATGAGGTCCACCCCGCGTGAGCGGCACAGAGCCGCAGCGGCTTCCAGCGTCTGGCGGTAGGTGTGCAGCGCCACTCCGGCGAAGGCGTCATTGGTCCCATACATCAGGAGCACCAGATCCGGGTCGTTGTCGAATGCCTCCGTGGTTAGAGATTGAAAGGCCTGGAGCACCGTGGCCCCGTCGCGGGCCAGGGTGGTCACCTCCACCGCCATGCCGTGAGTGGTGACGTTCAGCGGCTTGGCTTCAGCCGACGGGGCATCCTGGTCCGGGACGCGCTCTGCGCCGGATGTCCGCCGCACCGGTCCCACCTGGCGCACGCCTCCGGTTAGGAAAAAATGATCCGCCAGCAGGTGCAGGAAAACGCTGTGCCAGGCGAGGTCCAGGTCGTAGCACAGGTCGGCTTCGGGCTGGTAAAAATTGGAAATGCTGTCACCCAGGACCACTACACGCAGCGGTTCCTCGGTGTCGCGCTTGACCATGCGCGGATGGCTCCGCGGCAGGAATTTGGCAATTTGTTCCCGCTGCGCTGCCGACAATTCCTCAGCGGCAGCGGGGACGGCGGTGCCGGTCAGGCACACGGCCAGAAGGAGCACTGGCAACCGGAGGCAGGAAAGAAATCGCATGGGAATGCACCGAACATAGCCCTCATCTGCGCCGGCGTGCAACCTGTTCCAACCGTCCGGCGCTTCTGCGCTTGAGCGGCGGCGGGTTCCACGCCATAGGACGTTCATGCATACGGAAGTTGCCGAAACAGACCGCCCGGAAGTCCTCAAAACCGCCACCGCCCGGGCGGTGGACCTGCTTTCCCGCGGAGAAACCGTGGCCCTGCCCACGGAAACGGTGTATGGCCTGGCAGCCGAGGCTCTGAATCCCGAGGCGGTTGCCAAAATTTTCGCCGCCAAAGAGCGTCCGCTTTTCGACCCCCTCATCGTCCACCTCCCGCACAAGGACCGCCTCGCGGAAATCGCAGCCGTGCCGCCGGAAATTGCCCGCACCGTCACCCAGCTCGTGGAAACCTTCTGGCCGGGTCCGCTGACGCTGGTGCTGCCGAAAACAGCTGCCGTGCCGGACCTCGTCACCGCTGGTCTGCCGACGGTGGCCGTGCGCATGAGCGCCCATCCCGTTTTCCGGCGCATCATCACCTCACTGGCCAGACCGCTGGCCGCACCCAGTGCCAATCGTTTCGGACGCATTTCCCCCACCTCGGCCCGCGCGGTCCAGCAGGAACTCGACGGGCGCATTCCGCTCATCGTCGATGGCGGCGCCTGCCACCACGGACTGGAAAGCACCATCCTGCGCATCGAACCCGCAGAGCCCAAACCCCGCTTCCACATCCTGCGCGCCGGCCCGATTCTCAAGGAAGACCTCCAGCCATTCGGCAAAGTCATTTTCGCCAATGGCCCACGCCCCGCCAATCCCGAAGCCCCCGGACAGCTAGCCAGTCATTATGCACCGGGCACTCCGCTGCGCCTGCTGGAATCGCCGGAACAATTCACCCCAGTGCCGGACCGCAGCTACGCGCTGCTTAGCTACCGCGGAGATGCGGATGACGGCTGGCTGGACCTGACCGATTGGCGGGAGGTCCAGGTCCTCAGTCCGGGCAGCGGAAAACTTCCCGAAGCCGCGGTGCGATTCTTCCACTGCCTGCGCCAGCTCGATTCCCTGGGCGTGGATGAAATCATCGCCGAACCCGTGCCCGACCGCGGACTGGGCACCGCCATCATGGAACGACTGCGCCGCGCCTCCGCCTGAACCACGCCCTCCACCACCGCGGAACAAACCGCAGCACCCGCGAAAATAATGCACATTGCCCGGCAGGGCACTTGCCTCCGCGGAGCCCCGGACTACAATGCTCCCTTCCCTGCAAGCCGGGCTTGCAGCCCATTTTTTCTCCAGCCTCATCCCACTCAGCACCGACTTTTATGGACACGGAAATGACCCTGCTCGAAACCGACGACACCATGACCAAGGCCGTCGAATTCATGATCCACGAGTTCGCCAGCGTGCGCACTGGCAAGGCCAGTCCGACGCTGGTTGAGGGAATCGACGTCCATGTGGCCAGCTACGGATCGCACATGAAACTCAAGCAGTTGGCCGTGATCACCACGCCGGAACCCCGGCTGATTGTCGTCTCTCCCTTCGATCCGGGCACGCGGCAGGACATCGAAAAAGGCCTGCGTGAGTCCAAGCTGGGCATCAATCCGGTTTCCGACGGCAAAGTGATCCGACTGCCCATTCCCGAGCTGAATCAGGAACGGCGCAAGGAGCTGGTGAAAGTCATCAAAACGATGGCCGAGGAAGCGAAGGTGCGGGTGCGTGCGGTGCGCCGCGACACGCTGGAAAAGGGCAAGAAAGCGGAGAAGGACAGCGCCATCACCGAAGACGACCTGCACCGCCTGGAGGAGGAAGTTCAGAAACTAACCGACCGGCACGTGAAGGAAATCGACGTGCATGTGACGAAAAAGGAAGCCGAAGTCATGGCGGTGTAGCCGCCCGGTTCCGGTCATCTTCCCATGAAAGGCAGTCCGCAAATCCTGGCTGCGGCTGGAATCATGCGCCTGCTGGCAGCAGGTGTTCTGGTTTTTGTTTCCGGCTGCGCCGCACCTCCGCCTCCGCAACTGGTTTCCGCCATTCATCACGTGCCTGCAGTGATGCAGCGCGCCGCGGCTTACGATCTGGTCAGGGTGGCGGATGCGTGTCCGGGCATTCTGCTCCGGCTGCGCTATGCGACAAGGGACAATTTTGTCCGCCGGGCAGTCTATCCCAAAGACATGCCCTGCCTGTTGCACCGCAGCACCGCTGCAAAACTGCGGGCCGCGCAGCAGGGACTGGCCCCGCATGGACTGCGGCTGGTCATTTGGGATGCCTGGCGCCCGCCGGAAGTGCAGCAGGTGTTCTGGGACCTCATCCGCAATCCCGACTATGTGGCTAGACCCGGCCGCGGCGAAAAATGGAGCTGGCACAACCACGGACGCGCCGTGGATGTGACCCTGGCCGATGCCCACGGAAACCTGCTGCCAATGCCGACGGACTTCGACGACTTTTCCCCTCGAGCCAAAGCGGACTATGCCGGAACGGATGCCAGGATAGCGCACCGGGTGCGCCTCCTGCAGGCGGAAATGCTCCGGGCCGGTTTTGAACGTCTCGACAGCGAGTGGTGGCATTTCAGCGATACCGTGGACCCCCGCCCGCCCCGGCCTGTCTTCGGGGCAGACCTGGGACTCACCGCCCAGGCGCCTCCCTGACCATTGAACGATCCGCGGTCCCCGGCAGCCCTCCCGCGGAAACCATCGGCATGCCGCTCCCATCACGAACCGCACCCGCTGCCGCAGTCACCACAACCAGCGCATCGCCTTTGGCGGGCGGATGTCTGGACATGCTGGTCAATGAATCTCTCAGGGATTCCACACAGCCTGCACACGGAGGAAGCGGCGCACTCCCGCCGCTTCCGGCACCTGGATGGTGACGGGGACAAATCCTCCTGCAGCGGGGCCGATGCCGACGGTGCCGGTCCATGGGGCGGTGGGCGTTTTGCTGGCGATGGCAGTCCAGCCGTCGGCGTCGAGCGTGCTGTTCACTTCCACGCGGTAGGAAATGCCCGCCCGTCCGTGTCCCTGGGGCAGAGCGGCCGTTTCAGGCAAAGAAATTACCATGGTTAGGCTGCCGAAGGCGGACTGTGCGGTGCCGGGCGGGGGACCGGGGGAATCCGGAGCCGTGCCGAACGCAAATTCGGTGAGAGTAGGCAGCCCGTCGTGATCCGTGTCTGACCCCTCGGTCACACCATGCCAGGCGAGCCATGCCGGGTATTCCGCGGGAGGTTGCGACGGCGACACCACCCAGGTGGCGGAGGTGGGGATGGCTTGCCAATTTCCCGCAAAATCCTGACCGATGACTTCCAGTGTCTGGGAGCCGTGGGAGAGGTTCTGCAGGTCGAGAGTGACGGTGCGGACCGTGGGTCCGGTGCGCGGGAAAACTCCGGGCGAAATCGACACCGGATCGCTCCACGGGCCGGCATTGAGCCGCCAGCGGCAGGCGAAAATGCCCGGGCCGCCCACGACGACGGATGCGGATGTCAGGTGAGTGCTGCCAGTGGGGACGTTGCCGAGATAGACTCCCGGCTCAATGGAGGCCCCGGCATCGCGGCCAAAGGGACCGGCGCCGCGGGCTGGCGAGGCGGCGCCCAGGGCATAGTCGCGTGCTGCGCGGTTCACGAAGAGCGGATCAGCCACAAGCGGCTGCCACACCGCGGCCAGAACATTGTCAGGGTGTTGGGCACCGATCATCAGATCCGTGATGCCGGGATCAACGACGTTTCGCAACATTTCGAGCTTGGTGGTGAACGGCGGCTGGGTTTGCTGATCCAGGTCCGCCCAGCTCAGCATGCGGGGCAGCGCACCTCCGCCGGCCCGCCCGTGGAGGACATTCCACGCCAGAAAAGCACCGTCACCGGGACGCCCCGCATCCTCCGGAATGAAGAAGTTGAGTGCGGAACAGGCCACCTCCTGCTCGAAGAGTTCCTGGTCGGGCGGATCGCCCTCGAGGCGCTCGAAATGATAGTCTGCGTTCACATCCGCCACGGTGTTGTGCTCGAAGATGATGCCGCAGCCGCGCTTGACGTTCACGGCGTGGTCGCAGTGGGTGAAGACATTGCGCACCACCACGACGGTGGTGTCCGGTTTTCCCGCATCGGAGGAGATGGCGTTCGCATAGCCGTGGTCGGAGGTGTAGCCGTCCTTGGTGCAGTTTTCAAAGATGTTGCCGGCGATGTAGGCGTCGCCGTTGAGATCCAGGTGTTCGTCACCCGTGGGGCCATGGAAGTGGTTGTCCTGCACGTCGAGCACCGGAGTCACGCCCCATTTGCCCGCAGTGATGTCCACCAGGTCGTTGTGCCCGCTGCTGCCGTGGAATTGATTGCGGTAAAGCCGCAGATGACCGCCGACAGGAAATCCATCGAGGTAGGCGGGGTTGTTCAGGACGGCAGGATCATTCGCCGGGCTGTCCACTTCCACGAACTCGCTCAGGTTGTCCAGTTCCTCGCCCAGGGCTTCCTTTCCTGGCGGAAAGACATCGGGAAAAATGCAGTCCTGCACCGTGATGGAGCAGTTTTTTCCATAGACGCCGTGCAGATAGGTCGCGGTGAAATAACAGTGATCCACCAGACAAGCGGCGCGCACCACGGTGATGCTGCCCTCCACCGCCGTCGGTTGCGCACCGTAGAAGGTGGCGTAGCGGATGACATTGTCCGGAGAAAGCGAGTCCTGCACCAGCACGCCACCCCACTTCGGCGGCACTGCCTGCGTGCCTGGCTCGCGCGGGTCGTCCACCAGCGGAGCGCCGGGGCGATGGGAAAACATCACCGGCTCCGCGGCAGTGCCGAGCACCTGGAGGATGCCGTTCACCGTGAGCCGCCGCGTGCCGTCGGCGAATACCCGGGTCCCAGGTTCCATCACCAGCGTCACGCCCGCGGGCACCGTTGCATCGCCGGTCAGGTGATAGGGGCCGCCAGCCGCTGTCCAGCGAATGTTAGGCGTGGAAGCTCTCGTCGCCGAAAGTTGCATGTCGAAGGATAGATCGCCGCTGCCGGGGTCGTGCTGGTGAACCTCCACGGCGATGGTGTTTGCGCCTTCGTGAAGCAGGGAAAGCGGCACGCTGACCGGTGCTTCGACATTCTCCCTGGTCTGCGCGGTCGTTGTTTCCGTGTATTCCGTCAGCGGTGCATTCGGTGTGAGATCGCTGTGGCGGTAGATCTGGGTGCCGTTCACATACACCGCACAGGCATCATCAAACCGCACCACGCCGGTGACCGCCGCGATGGAGGCAAGATTGGTCAGCGTGAACCGCCGCCGGAACAGGCCCACCGGGCCGCTTTGCACCGTGCCGCCGGGGAGGTAGTCAGTGCGCGGCACGCGGGTCACTTCATCCCGCGGCGAATCGCCGTATCCGATCTGCGAGGGCCCGGCCAGCCACGCGGCATCATCGAAGTCCTCCGCTTTCCACAGGCTTCCGTGGTCGGCGATGAACTGGGCCAGCGTGGTCTCTGTGAAATCCGTTTTGTAGCGCCACTCCGAGCCGGCCGTCGGGTAGCTCCCTTCACTGAGAATTGGCTCCAGCACTGCCCCCAGATGGCCGCTGATCGGAGTCAGCGGACCCGTGTAGTCATCACCCGGCCAGGCATCGGGCCATGCCGCAGCGGTCGGCAGCATCGTCAACAGAAAAGCAACCGCGCCAGATGCGAGCGCTGGTTTCCAATGCACGTGGCTGCTGGTTGCCGGTTGGGCCATGGCGTCAGCATAAACCCAACTTTGGCGCATGGGAGCAGAAATTGCCTGCGTGCGCCCGATTCTTCCCGGAGATTTTGTCAGGATGCTTGCGGGAAGCGGAAAGTTGCGCCAGTCTGCAGACCATGCATGATTCCTGGAAAAATCGCGCCGGCAGCGTGTCGGACACATTGAGCCGCCTGCGCAGTGGCATGAACGTTTTTGTGCACGGGGCCGCCGCAACGCCATCCACCCTGTTGGACGAGTTGGCGGCACAACCGCACTTGGAAAACGTGACGCTTTACCACATGCACACCGAAGGCGGGGCACCCTGGACCGCGCCGGAGGCGGCCGGGCGGTTTCGCGATGTCTCTTTTTTCACTGGTCCGCCTCTGCGCGAGCCGATTGCCGCGGGGCGGGCGGATTTCATTCCGGTGTTTCTTTCGGATGTGCCCGGGCTCATTTCCAGCGGGCAGATTCCGCTGGATGCGGCCATCCTGCAGCTTTCCCCGCCGGACCGGCATGGTTACTGTTCGTTAGGAACCTCCGTGGACAGCGCCCGGGCGGCGGCGGACCATGCGCCGCTGCTGCTTGCGGAAATTAACGAGCAGATGCCGCGCACCCTGGGCAACAGCCAGGTCCCGTTTTCCCGCGTTGCGGCGTTCGTGCATACGGACCGCCCGCTGCATGAGCATCCGCTCCTGCCGGAAACGCCCGCCATCGCCGCCATCGGCGAACACATTGCCGCCCTGGTGGAGGACGGTGCGGTGCTGCAGGCGGGCATCGGAGCCATTCCCAATGCGGCGCTGGTCCGGCTGCACAACCGGCTCGATCTGGGCATTCACACCGAAATGTTTTCCGATGGGGTCATCGATCTGGTGGCGTCCGGTGCCGTCACCAACCGGAAAAAAACGGTGCATCCCGGGCGCATCGTGACCAGTTTCGTCAACGGCACCCGGCGGCTCTATGATTTTGTGCATGACAATCCGATGGTGGAATTTCACCCGTGTGACCGGACCAACGACGCCAATCTGCTGCGCAAACTCGACCGCCTCACGGCGATCAACTCGGCGCTGCAAGTGGACCTCACCGGACAAGTCTGCGCGGATTCGTTGGGGCATCGCATTTATTCCGGCATCGGCGGACAGATGGATTTCATCCGCGGCGCCGCCCGATCGCGCGGGGGAAAGGCGATCATCGCACTGCCCGCGACGGCCAAAGGAGGAACGCTGTCGCGGATCGGGATGGAACTGCATGCCGGCAGCGGCGTGGTCACCACCCGCGGCCACGTGCACTGGGTGGTGACGGAATACGGAGCCGTCAACCTGCACGGACTCACCCTGCGGCAACGGGCGGAAGCGCTCATCTCCATCGCCCATCCGGATTTCCGGGGCGAGTTGCAGAAGCAATGCGCGGCGGTGCGGCATTTCACGTTTTCCTGACATCGTGAACGACCTGACCACGGCCGCGGACCAGCTTGCCGCCCGGTTGTCCGGAGGCGGATTTGCGCTGTGCGTGCACGGACCGCAAGGGGAACGGCTGCACCTTGCCCGCGGCGAAAACGGCCACGGGCTGCCGTGGAGCCGGGACACCCTGGCACCGGTGTGGTCCACCACAAAAGGTCCAGCCGCTGCTGCCCTGCTGGTGCTTCTGGAACGACACGGGCTGCCGCTGCAAACGCCGGTTCGTCAGGTGTGGCCGCAGTTCCACCACACCACCACGCTGGAGGAGTTGCTGTCGCACCAAGCCGGGCTGGCTGCGCCGGATGTCGAATGTTCGGTTTTCGATCATGCCGCCGTTTCCACAGCGCTGGCGCAACAGCCGCCCAACTGGCCGCCCGGCACTGGCCACGGCTATCATCCGCGGACCTTTGGATTTTTGCTCGATGAAATCGCCCGGCGGCTGACAGGCCGGCGGCTGGGTGAATTCTGGCAGCGCGAAATCGCCGCACCGCTCGGCCTGGATTTTTTCATCGGCCTGCCGGAATCCGAATTCCCCCGCGTCGCGAAAGTCAGCGCCGGCCGGGCGCGTCCGCGTCCGGAGGAGGGCGCGTTCATCACCAGCTACATGCAGGCAGGCGGCCTGACACGGCGGGCGTTTGATTCCCTCAAGGGTCTGAATGCCGTTTTTGAATTCAATCACCCGGACGCCTGGCGCTGCGCTTCACCAGCCTTTGGGGGCGTGGGCAGCGCCGCAGGCATCGCGGCATTTTATGCGGCTCTGACAAACGCCAGGACACCCTTTTCGACGGCGACGGCCGCCCTGGCGGAAACGGAAATCACATCCGGGCAGGATCGCATCCTCCACACCCTGACCAGTTTTTCCGCCGGATTCCAAAAAGATCCTTTCCGGGAGGACGGCGTTCCAGTTCGCCGGCTTTTTGGCGGATCCCGCCGGGCTTTCGGCCATCCCGGGGCGGGCGGGAGTTTTGGCTTTGCGGATCCGGACCGCAAAACCGGAGTCGGTTTCGTGCTGAATGTGCTGGAACCGGGCCTGTTTCCGGCAGAGGATGTCCGCGCGATGGTCGAACTTTCCCTGACATTCCCCTAGCAGCCATGCCGGTTCTCTCCTCCGATCCCGAACTGGACGCGGCCCTCGATACCGTGGCCCCGGGGCTTGATAAGTGGGCCGTGGTGGTTGTGGTGGAGCCGGTGCCCGGCGGAGCGCCGCCAGTCTTCCGGTGGCATCAATACCGGCAGACAGGCACGGCCCAGAATTTCTGGCCCGCCAGCACGATCAAAATTTTTCCCGCCATCGCTGCGCTGGAACTGCTCAATGAAAAATGCGTGGATTTCGACTGCGTTGTCGCATTTTCCCGGCCAGGGCCGGATGGAAAATTTGCTCCGGAATGCGCACGAACCGTGAAGGAGATGCTCAGCGAGGTATTTCGCCGTTCCTCGAACGAAGACTACACGCTGCTGCTGCGCATGGTCGGACTCGACCGGATCAACCGCGATTTTTTGATCCCGGCCCGCGGGTTTGACAAATCCTCGCTGATGCGCGGCTACGTCCTCGCCTCGGCGCGCCCCTGGGGCTACCGGCGCGAGGATCCGCAGCGCATCACCATCCGCGATGCCGCCGGACGCGAGTTGGTCCACGACCACAAGTGGGGCGGCAAATTTTACGCTGAAGAGCGCGGCTGCACGGTGATCGATGCCAAAACCGGCAATGTCACCACGCCCCGCGACCTCGCCGAATGCCTGCGTCGACTGTTTTTTCATGAACGCATTCCCGAAGCGGAACGCTTCCGCCTGACGCAGGCTCAGGTCGATTTCCTGCGGCGCGGCGGCGACGGACTCACCGGCCTGCAGACCACTGGGCCGGATTCCTATCCGATTGCCTGGACCAACGGAGTGGAGAAAGTTTTCCCCCGCGCCACATTTTTCCACAAATGCGGACTCATCAGCGATTTCGGGTTGGAGGCGGCCTTTGTCGATGACAGCCGCGACAGCGGCAAACAGTTCATCCTGGTGCCGGTGGTTCACGCCGGCCTGGATGGAAAACCTCCGGCCGGCCCCGTCCACATTGCCGAGATGGCCCGGCGCATCGCGGAATGGGTCCGCGGACGTTAGGTTGTCAAAGAACCGCTTGGGCGGTGTGTCCCAGGCCCGCCGCGAAGCCCGGCCCCGGCGGGCGAGAGTTCACGGTGTCGTTGAAAGGGGCGCTTTCCGGAATGGTGTGGGAATTTTCACGGCAACGAGAGGTCGAACTTTCCGGGGAGGTAGAAAATGTGGACGCGGTCGTGCGCGAAGTTGCGGAACCCTCGGGCGGCGAATTTGATGGCTTGGATCACGCGGTGGGAGCCTTCGGCCAGGGCGTTGCTGACGGGGTGGGCAAACCCGTTGAACCATCGCAGCAGGCTGGCTTTGAAGCGACGCCCGAGCTTCTTCATCGGCTCCGGTCGGCCGCGCTTCTTCCACCGCCGCCTGATAGGCGGGGCTGCCATCCGCCGTTTCGCCGACCGTAGGATTGCCCACGTTGTCGCCGCACACTCCCCACGCAACCGCGCCTTGCGGGCCGCATGGTCCATCTCCAAAGAAGGAACCAGCCAAGGTTCCGCCAGGCCCAGCAGCTGTTCGAGACCTTTCGCCGTCATCCTCCCATCTCCTCAAAGGAGCCCGCTTCGCAGACTTTTTCCCACACGAATCCGGGATGAACCAAATTTCTGAACGCGCCGTGAAACAGCGCCGTGCCGCATCTGCACGGCTGGAAGAAGAACGGCTGCGCATCATGGCCAGCCCGCCGGTGGTCAACTATGAACCGGCGCAGCGTTGACTGACCGACTCCCTGTTCTACGGCAGCCTCGCCCTCCTGAACGGCGGTAATGTTTTCACTTCCGCCCCGATCTACCGCGAGGGATATGAAAGCCACCGCAATGCCTATGACAAGGCGTCCGGGCAATTGCTGGATTCCGTGCGGCGGGCGCTGAAGGGGGAGGACCCGGAAATGTTCGCGGTGTCGCCGCTCGACCAGCGGGCGTTGTTTACCCAGGGGGAGGCGGCGGACGAACGGGCCGAGATCGAGCGCCGGGCCAAGGCGGACGGCACTTGGCTCAAAGCGCCCAATGGAAAGCCGACGAAGTTGACTCCGCACCAGTGGGTGCAGGTGCGCACCCGGCGGTTTAAGGAGTGGTTTGGGGATTGGGAGGCTCCGGCTAACATCATCCGGGCACTTAAAGCACCGGTCATCTCAATTCAGCGGGCCGTGCCGCCAGCCACCAACGCGGACAAACGGCGGGAGGCGCAACGCATCGCACGAGCGATCACCACCAAGCACGACGACTCTGCCCCTCTCATCAACGTGGACACGGGCAAACGCATCCGAGTCAGCGTGGGTGGTGCGCAGCACGCCGCCAACTTCACCGGGGATGCCCGCCGTTGGAGCCTCCTTGCCAATATCGAAGACATCCTTGCCCGCGCCCTGTTCATTCGCAGCGAAGCCCTAGACCCCAGAAAGGCGGCGGACACAAATCTCCGTGCCTATCACAAATTTCTGCTGCCGGTCAGCATAGGCGGCGAATTCTTGTTTGCCAAAATCACCGTGCGGGAAGACGCCAACGGCAACTGGTTTTTTGACGCCGCCTTGATCAAAACAGAGCGGCCCGCTGACGTTTCTACCGGGCTTGCCACTCTTGCGGGAGACCAGACACCGGACATTCAGCGGGCCTCTTCAGTCATTGCACAGGACGGCTTCGGAATCAACCCCGATTCCGTCTCCAAAGTCGTGGACGAAAACGGCGAGCCTCTGGTCATGTGGAATGCCTCAAAAACCAAGGTTGACGTTTACCGCCCGCACTCATGGTTTGCACTCGATCGGCGTGATTCACTGGCATTCGGAGAGCCTCAGCCATTCTTTATCCGGCTGACCAATGCCGTAAACAACAGCGGAGGGGAGGTTCCTGGTGGCAATTCTTTCACTCCTTCCAAAGGGGAACCAGACGGCACCTGGAGATTCCATGCCAAGCGGCACCTCCGGCCTGTGCTGATAGCTTACCATGGAGGAGACCAAATCAAATCCGCGACGGCCAACAGCGGAGAATTCAGTCCGGACAACCCGAGCATTCTGAGGTCGCAGCCGGAGAACATCGAGCGCCGGGCCAAGGCGGACGGCACTTGGCTCAAAGCACCCAATGGAAAGCCGACGAAGTTGACTCCGCACCAGTGGGTGCAGGTGCGCACCCGGCGGTTCAAGGAGTGGTTTGGGGATTGGGAGGCTCTGGCATCTGAAAATGAAGGAACCAGCTCCGTCAACCCCGCCACCGTCTCCAAAGTCGTGGACAAAAACGGAGAGCCGCTGGTGGTGACAAGAGGGCAGCGTGGAGCGGTTGATGACACTCCTTTCCCAAGCGACGGAATCCATTTCTCATCAGACCCTTCATACGCCGCTCAATATGCCTCCTCCGGCCTAGGAAGCCCACTGAACAAAGGTTTTGATGATCCATTTGTAGCCGGAAGGTATGCCTATGATGAATGGCTCGACGGCACCACGACGGATGCGTGGCTGGCGATGTGGAACCCTATCGACTTTCGCGAAATTTATGACGGGCAGGCAATCACGCAGCGGCGCATCCTTGATTGGCTGGCTTCCAAAGGCGTCCCGCTGGACACTCCGTTTCCCAATACGGGCGGCGGGCGAATCAAAGCCACAACGATACGTGAATTGCTGGGCGAAAATTCGGACGCAGAGTTGAATGATTTCTCTCCCAACGAAAGCATTACGGATGATGCGGGCGGATTTTTCCGCCAACTTGGGTTCGATGGAATCATTTTCCCGGAACATGGGGATATGGATTCCATTTCGTTTGTGGTTTACGCGCGGCATCAGATCAAATCCGCGACGGCCAACAGCGGAGAATTCAGTCCGGACAACCCGAGCATTCTGCGTTCGCAGTCCATCACGCCCGAACAGGACGCCGCCTACCTTGACGCGGTGCAGCGCGGGGACATGGAGGCGGCGCAGCGGATGGTGAACGGTGCCGCGAAAGCGGCTGGCTACGAAAATGAAGCATTCAAAGGATGGGTTCCCTACACCGGAGATTGGGCCGACACCATTGGATTCCAGGCCGACCAAAGTCGAAATGGGATAAAGACCCCGATCACGGTGATTGGAAGAAAATCCAAATTTCCGACATTTATTCCGGAAGAACCGGACCTTGATGGGATTGCTGGATTCTTCAGCAATGAACGGGAGGTCGCGGACAGATTCGCGTTTGGTTTGGATGGAATTACATCGCGCTTCTACCTCCGTTCTGACAGGCCGCTTGTGATAGATGCCGAGGGACAGGCGGCGGGGAAATTACAATTTGAGCGCGGGGACGCGCGGTTTCGGGATGGCGTCAGAAGCAAAAAATACGACGTCATCATTCTGAAAAACACCAAGGATGAGGGAGATGTGTGGGTGATGCTGGACTCGAACCACATCAAATCCGCCGATCCCGTCACCTACGACGACAATGGAAACGTGATCCCGCTTTCCCGGAGATTCGATCCGCAAAGCGACAGCATTCTGCGCACCCAGCCGGACACCTTCGCCGAACTCCTGAAACAATCCGGCGTCGATCTGGATGCCTTGGACGCGGCACAGGAGCAGGCCGCGTCAGAAGCGGCTCCCAACCGAAAAACAGGCAATCCCGATCTGGCTTTCGGCGCGGGCTTTGGAGCCTACGGCGTGCCGGAGCCTGGTGATCCTGTCATCATGGGGGTGGACGCCTACCGGGCCGCCACCATGAATCCGCAAACCTTTGCGCAATGGGATCAGCTGGCCAGAAACATTGTCGAGACGGACTACGCCGGAGCCTTGCGCCATGTGGTGAACTACGGGCTGGCCGTTGGCAATGTCCAGTTGGATGCCGTCTGGACGCGGGTGGCTCAAATCATCATGGAACGGGAGGCCAGGCTGCCACTGACACCGGAAAGAGTGCGCACCATGCAGGCGATTGCCTGGGCCTACCGGGAGGCTGGCACTATACAGGCCCGCGGACTGGCAGCCCGGAGAGACCCATTCAAGTCGCCAGCGGAGCGAAACCGGGAATTCTTGGCCAAAGCAATTCTGACGCCGCCGCCAGACGTTCGGGGAAAAATCGAACAAGCCCCGACCCCGGAAGCCAAGCAGAACTTAATTTATCAGAAACATTATTATAAAAGTATTGCACGATCACAATTCCAGTCTACGCTGCACTCGTATGCCATCACGCCACCGCTTTCGTCCTGCACCGGGTCATCCGATGCTGGCTCATGTCACCAGCCGCATTGTCAATCGGGCCTTTTGGTTCGATGAGGAGGCGAAGCGGGTGTTTCGCGGGTTGATGCGAAAGTTTGAGGGGTTTGGAGGGCTGCGGGTCATCACTTACTGTCTGATGTCCAATCACTTTCACATCCTGGTGGAGGTGCCAGAACGCCCGGAACAGATGCTGGATGAGGAGGCGATGCTGGCGCATTTGGAGGGGACTTTGGGGAAGAGGAAGGCGCGGGCGTATCGGGATTTGTTTGGCCTGTGGCGGCGCAATGGTTGTGCGGGGGAGATTCCAAAAGTGCTGGCGGCGCTGTGGAGGCGAATGTTCGATCTCAGCGCCTTTGTGCAGGCGTTGAAGCTGGGGTTTTCCAAATGGTATAACCGGAAACACGGGCGCAAGGGGACGCTGTGGGAGGAGCGTTTTGCCAGTGTGCTGGTGGAGGGAGCGGGCAATGCGGTGGCGACGATGGCGGCCTACATTGATTTGAATCCGGTCCGGGCCGGGCTGGCGAGTGATCCGAAGGAATACCAGTGGAGCGGCTATGGGGAGGCGGTGGGCGGAGGACGCTTGGCTAGGCGGGGCATTGCGATGGCGGTGGGTGCTTTGCGGCGGCAGAAGCTGGAGACTGCGGCTGCGATGCGTTGGGATGAGGCGCAGACGGTGTATCGGAAATGGATTTACTGGGAGGGTCAGGAGGTGAAAGCCGACGGAGCGACTCCTGGCAGGAAGGGCTTTGCGGTGGAGCAGATCGAGGCCGTGCTGAAAGCCGGGGGCAAGCTGGGGCTGGCCGACGTGGTGCGGCTGCGGGTTCGGCATTTCACGGCGGGGGCGGTGGTGGGGAGTCGGGAGTTTGTTGACGAAATCTTCGCCGGTGCGCGGGAGCGATTTGGGCCGAAGCGCACCACGGGCGCCCGTCGTTTGCGAATACTGGAGCACGATGCCGGGCTGTATGCGCTGCGGGATTTGAAGAATGAATGAAGGGGTGACAGATTTGACGTGCCGGATTCTGCTCCGGGGAAGGATGTCATCGATGGTGATCTGCTCACACTAGCAGTATTTCTAGAGCAGACGCATCCGACGATCGCAGGTGGGGCGAGTGTGTGGGGTGGTTGGGATTGGCGCAGCCAGGGTCGCCAGTGAGGAGGCGGTTTCGATGCACGTCACGGTTCCTGCGGGGCAGGATTTCCGAACATCCGCTGTCGGGTGCCGTTACGAACAATGACATCCTTGTCCTTTGTCTGCCGGGGCGTTCAATCCAAAATTCTAGGTTCCGAATGAAACCTCTGTCCCCCCTGCAAACTGGGCGATTGTTGGCCTTGGCGGGAATTCTGGCTGCGCTGCTGCCCGCGATCAGCGGTGCGGCCAGGAATTCTCGCGCAACCGCGTCCTCCAAATCCAAAACCCAGGCGAAGAAGTCCGAATCTCCGGCGGCCTCGGCCCGGGTGCCTGCGACGCCTGCGCCCAAGATCAGTTTCAACTTTCAGGTGCGGCCCATCCTGGCGGAAAATTGCTATGCCTGCCATGGGCCGGATGAAAAAAAGCGCAAAGGGAAACTGAGGCTGGATGTGGAGGCCGAGGCGGTGGCGAAGGGAGCGATCAAGCCGGGTGACCCGGACGAGAGCGAAGCCATCAAACGTCTTTTCACCCAGGATGAGGATGACGTGATGCCGCCGCCGGAAAGCCGCCACCAGATGACGGAAGCGCAAAAGGAGCTGCTGAAACGGTGGGTGGCCCAGGGGGGGCATTACGAGACGCACTGGGCGTTCGTGGCCCCGCAGTCGCCGCCGGTCCCGCAGTTGTCTAAGGTTTCCAATGAAGACGTAGGTGCAGAGGCAACAGGGTCCGCAAAATCCGCATCGAAGACAAAACCAGCAGGGAAAGCCAAGTCCGCCAAGAAATCCGAAAACGAAAACGGGGGGAGCGGGCCTTCTTCGGCTGCCGCTGCGCCAGGAGATTTCAATGCGGGCAGTGCCATTGATTCGTTTGTGCTGCAGCGCCTGCAGAAGGAAGGCATTCGACCAGCACCAAAGGCGGATCGGGCGACGTGGCTGCGCCGCGTCACGCTGGATTTGGTCGGACTGCCCCCAACTCCGGAGGAGATTGAGGCCTTTTTGAAGGAGCCGTCCGAGCAGTCCTATGAGCGTGTGGTGGACCGCCTGCTGGCCAGTCCGGCCTACGGCGAACGCATGGCGAGCGACTGGCTGGATGCTGCGCGCTATGCGGACACGTATGGTCGGCATGAGGATGCCGAAAGCCCCGTGTGGCCGTACCGCGACTGGGTAGTTAGGGCCTTCAACGGGAACATGCCCTACAGCCAGTTTCTGACCGAACAAACCGCCGGGGACCTCCTGCCCAACCCCACGCAGGATCAATTGGTGGCCACGGTGTTCAACCGTCTGGTGCAGCAGTCAAACGAGGCGGGGAGCAACGAGGAGGAATTTCGTCAGGAGCATGTTGCCGACCGCGTGCGGACCAATGCCACGGCCATTCTGGGCCTCAGTGTGGAATGCGCCCGCTGCCACGATCACAAGTATGATCCGATCACGATGAAGGATTACTACGGATTTTCCGCCTTCCTCAATAACATCAATGAACTGGGGCTTTACTCGCGGCAGACCTCCGGCATTCCGGCGCCATCGGTATTGCTGGAGGACGCGGACACGCAGGAAAAGGTGAGGACGCTGAAGGAGGAAACCGCGAGGGCGGAGGCGCAGCTGCAGCAAATTCGAGAGGCGGCAGCCGTTCGGTATGCGGCATGGCAGCGCCAGAACGGCCTGCCCAGAGCAGCGGCACCCACGGCGTGGTATCGATTTGAATTTCGGGAACGCGCCAAGAAGAGCGAATTGAAAATCATCACCGACGAGATGAACCCGCAGGACCCAGGCATGTCACGGGTCACTCCGGAACTGGTGCAGGGACCGCCGGGGCACGGGACCGCGTTGCTGGTCGGGGGTGATTTTCCCATATCATTCGGAAACCGCGGGGTGTTTCGCCGCAGTGATGCGTTCAGTTTTTCGCTGTGGTATCGTCCGGGCGAGGCGCAGGAACGCAGCGTGCTGCTGCACCGGACCCGCGGGGGACTCGACGCCGCCAGCCGCGGATACGAGGTCATCCTGGAAAACATGTTTCCGGAATTTTCCCTGAGCCACTTTGCACCTGAAAACAGCATTCGCATCCGCGGCAAGGAAAAACTGCTGATCGGCCAGTGGACGCATTTGGGGGTGACTTATGATGGTTCGAGCAAAGCGGCGGGAATGCGGCTCTACCTGAATGGCAAGCCGGTGGAAACCACGGTGGTTTCCGACAATCTCTACCGCGACATTCTTTACCGGAAAGAGTGGGGCGACTTTGACACCAGCAAGATCCAGGACAACGGCACGCCGGTTGTCGATCTGTCCCTCGCCTGGCGCTACAATGACATGGGGGTAAAAAACGGAGCCTTCGACGAATTCAAGGTTTTCGACCGCCAGCTTTCACCGGTGGAAATGGCAGGGGAGGCCGATGTCACGTCGGATACCACGCCGGAAAGCTGGTTTGTCGCCTACCTGCGCGATCACGACGCGCCGTGGCAGGAAGCATGGAAAAAGGTCCATGATCTGCGCACCGCCCAGGATGACGTGGCCAACAACGCGCAGGAACTCATGGTCATGAAGGAAGCCGCGGTGCCGCGGGAAACCCATGTGATGCTGCGCGGCCAGTGGGATCAACCGGGAGAAATAGTCACCGCGGATGTCCCGCTGAAGCTGTTTCCCATGCCGGCAGGGTTGCCCAAAAACCGGCTGGGGCTGGCGAAATGGTATGTGGACCGGAACAATCCCCTAACCGCACGGGTGTTTGTAAACCGCCTGTGGCAGATGTTTTTCGGTCGCGGACTGGTGGGCACCGCGGAGGAATTTGGCATCCAGGGCGACCTGCCCACCCACCCGGAACTGTTGGACTGGCTGGCGTGTGATTTCATGGACCACGGCTGGAACGTGAAGCGCCTGTGCAAGCAGATCGCCCTGTCCTCCACGTATCGTCAGAGCAGCGTGCCGACGGACAAACGGCTCTTGCAGGAGGATCCGCAAAATCGCCTGCTAGGCCGCGGCCCCCGGTTCCGTCTGAGTGCGGAGCAACTGCGTGACACTGCACTTTCCGCAGCCGGGCTGCTCGTCCGCACAATGGGAGGACCACCGGTGAAACCTTATCAAACGCCTAACCTGTATGCCGACTCCGGCGTGCAGTCCCCTTACGAACAGGACCACGGCGAGGCGCTCTGGCGGCGCAGTGTTTACTGTTTCTGGAAGCGCACCATGCCGCTGCCAACCCTGACGGTGTTCGATGGTCCTACCCGGGAGTTCTGCAAGATGCGCCGGGAGCGCACCAACACCCCGCTGCAGGCCCTGGCTCTGCTCAATGCACCGGAGTTTGTGGAATGCGCCCGGGTTCTGGCACAGCGCCAATTGAAACAGTTTCCTGGAGACGCCATCGCTCAAATCCGGGATGCCTTCCTGCGGTGCACCGGCAGGGAAATCTCCCCCGCGGAAACCGCCGAGCTGCAAAGCCTGCTCAAGGAACAGCAGGAATATTACACTTCCCACCCGGCAGACGCGGAGACGTTTCTCAAAAATGCCGGTGAAGCCCCGGTGGAGCCCAACCTGACCCCGATGGAGGTTGCGGCCCTGTCCATGGTGACGCGTGTCCTGCTCAGCCACGACGCTACGGTTGTGAAACAATAACCCCCCATTCATCACATGATCAATCGACGCCACTTTCTCAACCGCCTCACGATGGGACTCGGAGGCATCGCACTGGCTGAACTGCTGACCGGCGACGGACGCGCTGCCGCACCCCGACCGGGGCTTGCCGGGCTGCCGCATTTCGCGCCCAAAGCCAAGCGGGTCATCTTTCTGTTCATGAGCGGAGGCATGACCCAGTTCGAGTCCTTCGACTACAAGCCCGAGCTGGAAAAGCGCTTCGGCCAAGAGCTGCCAGACTCGCTGAAAGGCGGAAAGCAGAAGCTGCTGGGAATGTCAGGAAACCAGACCGCCTTTCCACTCGTCGGCGCTGCGTGCAAATTCGCCCAGCATGGCCAGACCGGCGCCTGGGTAAGCGACTATTTTCCGCACTTGGCAAAGGTGGCCGACGACCTGTGCTTCATCAAGTCCATGCGTTCGGACGCCGTGAACCACGATCCGGCGATGACGTTCATGCACACTGGCACGCAACTTCCAGGACGACCCAGCATGGGAGCGTGGATTTCCTACGGCCTGGGGAGCGAGAACGCAGACCTGCCGTCGTTCATTGTTATGGTCAGCCGGCACGGCATTGACCAGCCCTTGTCCTCACGGCTGTGGGACAGCGGTTTTCTTCCTTCTCATCTTCAGGGTGTCCAGTTTCGCGCTTCCAAGGATCCGGTCCTCTTTCTCAATCCTCCCCCCGGGGTCAGCCGCTCCAATGACCAGTCCGTGCTGGCGCACTTCCGCAGGATGCAGGAAATGGAAATGCAGCGCGGTGTGGAAGCGGAGGTCGCCGCCCGGCTGGAACAGTATGAAATGGCCTTTCGCATGCAGCAGTCGATTCCGGACGCCACAGACTTGGCCGGTGAGCCGGACAGCACCTTTGCGCTCTACGGACCGGATGCAAAGACCCACGGATCTTTCGCCTCCAACTGCATTCTGGCCCGCCGCCTGGCTGAAAAGGGCGTGCGCTTCATCCAGCTCTACCACCCGGGGTGGGACATGCACGGGCACATTGTGAAAGACATGCCGCGGCAGGCCGCGGAGGTGGACCAGCCGGCTGCGGCCCTGATCCAGGACCTCAAGCAGCGGGAAATGCTCAAGGACACCCTGGTCATCATGGGATCGGAATTCGGACGCACCTGTTATTCGCAAGGCCGCATCCGCAAAGAGCCGCTGGAATACGGGCGCGAGCACCACCGCGACTGCTTCACCTTCTGGATGGCCGGCGCCGGCATCAAGCCGGGAACCTACGGCCTGTCCGATGATTTCGGCTTCGCTGCCGCTCAGGATCCCGTTCATGTGAATGATTTCCACGCCACCCTGCTCCACCTGCTGGGAGTGGACCACGAACGGTTGACCTACCGGTTTCAGGGACGGGATTTTCGCCTAACAGATGTGGCCGGAAAAGTGGTGAAGGGCGTGCTGGCCTGACGACGCCGACCGGCTTATTCCGCGGCGGGGAACAGCTTTGCGAAGCGGGTCAGTGCCGCGGCGACCACCTGGTCCATGTTGTAGTAGCGATAGGACGCCAGCCGTCCGATGAAAATCACATCCTGCTCGCGATCGGCCAGTTCGCGGTAGCGCTGGTAAATTCGGCTGCTGGCAGCGGTGGGCACCGGGTAGTAGGCTTCCTTTCCGGGGCCGAATTCCTGCGGGTATTCCTTGATGATGCTGGTGCCTTCGATCCGCTGGCCGGTGGCATGCTTGATTTCGATGATGCGGGTGAACTCCTGCTCATTCGGGAAATTTACCTGCATGGCCGGCTGGAAAAAATGCATCGCATGGTGTTCGTGCTCGAAGCGCAGGCTGCGATAGGGCAGACGGCCGAAACGGAAATCGTAATAGGCGTCGATCATCCCGGTGTAGATGAGCTTTTCCCATTTGGCGAATTTGGCGGCCTCCTGGAAATCGACGCCAGTTTTGACACAGATGCGGGGAGATGCCAGCATCCGCTCGAACAGCGCGGTATAGCCGTCGCGTGGCAGGGCTTGGAATGACTCGCCCAGGTAGCGGTCATCGCGGTTGGTGCGGATGGGAATGCGTCCGCATACGGATGGTTCCAATTCCCGCGGATGACAGCCCCATTGCTTGATGGTGTAGTTTTTGAAAAACATCTCGTAGAGCCGCCAGCCCACCTGGCTGACGATCACTTCCTCCGAGTTCTGCGGCTCCTTGATAGGCACCCGCCACTCGGTCAGGGTGCGCTTCATTTCCTCTTCGGTGCTGGGCCGGCCGATGATCTGCTCGAACGTGTTGAGGTTGATGGGGAAGTTGTAGTGGCTGCCGTCGATGAAGCTGAGCACCCGGTATTCCGTGGGGCGCCATTCGGTAAAGCGGCTCAAGTAATGCACCACGGCTTCCGAGTTGGTTCGGAAATAATGCGGTCCGTAGGGATGGATGAGCACGCCGTGTTCGTCGCGGCAGTCGTAGCAGTTTCCGCCGATGTGCGGACGCCGGTCGATGACCAGGCAGCTTTTCCCAGCGGCGTTGGCCAGCCGTTCCGCCATGGTGATGCCGGCGATGCCGCAGCCGACGATCAGATAGTCGAAACGTTCCATTTGTCTTTTACGGGATGGAGATTCCAGATGCCGTCCGCCCGCGCCTTTTCCAGGAATCGGGCGACGTTGCCGGCATGGGTGTTGAATTCGGGTGGTTCAGCAATGCCCCGCACCCGAAAACCAAGGTGATGCGCCACCGTTGGCATGAAAATCTCCAGATAGACCGGCAGCGGTTCCTCCACCTCCGCGACGGCCCGGAAGGCTTCCGCAGTCCAGAAGGAACCGAATCCATACATGGACAGGATAACATTTTTTTCCGGACGCACGGAGATTCGGCGAACGAAGTCCCGGAACTTCGGATCATGCCAGTGGGCGAGAAAATGCGGATGGTTGGTGGCGTCGAGGCGCTTCAGCCGGTAGCCCAGCACATCCGCCTTTTGCCGGTGCAGTGCCACCGCCTGAAGCCGGTTAAGTTCCGGTTGCAGAGGGATCTGGTCGTACTCAGCGAGATGCACGTGACGCCATTCGCGCAGCAGGTCCATGCGGACCACCTGCTGGAAAATTTCCTGATAGCTCTGTCGGCTGCGCTGGGGATCAGGCAGGCGGAGCCGCTCGGACTCCAGGAAAAGTTTCCGTTCCGTTGCAATCCGGGAAAAATTCTCCTGGGTGCCGCCATAGGCGATCCAGATCGAATTTTCCGGAGCGATGGCGTGCCACCATTCCAACATTCTGGCCACGCAGGGAGCGGGCTGATGGGTGATGATCAGGTTAAGGGTGTCCGACATGCTCGAAATCCGGCTCGGGATGTGCGGTAAAACCCAGTGACTGACGGAAATAGGTGACCCGTTCCTGGGTCAAAAAGACTGGATAGACGGGGATTCCGGAAAATCCGAGAAGATGGATGCGACCCCGCCAGGGAATCAAAAAAGCACGGCCCAAAACCGCTCCGGTATGCACATCACGGATCTTTGATCCCAGAATCCGGGCGGTCACCTGGAGCAGTTTATTGAATTTGTCGCGAATGGACGAGGACACGCCGGTTATGGTGTGACAATTCGGGCGGATCGGCAATCGCTGATTTTCGCTTGGCCGATCCGCGCATCGCCTTGTGCGGCCAATTGCGGCGACACACGCAGACGCCCCGGCTAGGGTCCGGCAGCCGACACCGGTTGGACGACGCTGCCGCGGCCATTGTTGGAGGGATTGGCGTCGGTGACACCCGCAGGACGAATCAACCGGGATTCGAATTCATGCAGGCCGCTGGAGCCGGTCTGTGATGGATTGACCGGCACCCGAATGACGGCTTCCTCGTTGGCCTGCACGATGGGCAGTGTCCACTGCTGGACCAGGCCGTTGGTGTTCGTTTGATACTGCCAGTTGAGCAATGCGGTGGTGCCGCGGTTTTCCACCACATATTGGACCACCGGCCCTCCGTCGGCTTTGGCGTCAAAAAAATGGCTGGCAACGGCCGCGTCGGTGATGCCGGGCGTGTTGCGGTTCTGGACGCGCGACAGGTTCACCACGCCGTAGCCGTAGTCGGCATCCGGTCCGGGAGCGCCCGCTTCGTCGGCGTAGGTCAGGAGCAGTTGAGCGGCCTGCGTGGCGTTCATGCCGGGATTGTCCGTCATGATGCCCGCGATGCTGCCGGTGATGTAGGGGGCGGCGGCGGAGGTTCCTGAAAAAAGCCCCTGTTGATTGTCAGGAAGGGCGGCCATGACCTCCAGGCCCGGCGCGGTGATGCCGAAATTCTGGCTGGCATTGGAAAAACTGACGATGCTGCCATTGGCATCCACGGCACCGACGCCAATGACACCCTCATACCGTGCCGGATAGGTGGCATCGGCTAGCCCGTCATTGCCATCGGAGGCAACGATGACGGCGCCGTGTTCCGCCGCATAGGCCACCGCCTGCCGCATCACCGCACTGTCGCCGTAGGAGCCGAGGCTGATGTTAATCACACTCGCTCCCTGGTCCACGGCGGTGATGATTCCGTTTGCCAGGGTGAAGGTGTCGCTCATGCCATCGGCGCTGACTACGCCGACGCTCAGGATGCTGGCTCCGGGGGAGACGCCCACTCCGACCCCAGCGGCGAGGGAGGCAACCGATGTGCCATGACTGAGGTCAGTGGTGCCATTTTCCGCCAAGGAGACGGAGCGTACCCGGTCGCCGAAGGCTCCATTGGCACCAATCCCGCTGTCCAGAATGGCCACGGTGACGCCCTGCCCCCAGTTTGCATTGTCTTTTACGCCCATGAAAGCCAGCGCGGAACCGTTGAAGGGAGTCTCGGATCCGCTGTTCCGCTCCGCTTCCGGGGGCACTTCCGGAACTTCCACCGTGTAGTTGGCCCCAAGGGTTGTCTGGTCGTTGGGGTGCCTGGCCAGGTACTTGTCCAGTGCATCCGGTGCCTCGTAGCTCGCCCGGACGGCGCGCAATCCGGGCAGCGTGCCCTTGATCTTTAGTCCGGACGCGGCGGCCTCCTTCAGAAACCGCTCATACCCAGCCTGGTCCTTGAACTGCAGCACCACTTCCCCCTGGATGGCATCGCGTCCCTTGAGTTGCCGCTCGTAATCCTGCAGCAGGGCTGCCAGTTTTGTCAGCCACGCGATTCCCTTGCCTGCATCGACCGTTTTGGGTTCCTCCGCCGGCTCTTCCAGCATGGGGGTGCCGCCTGTCGGCCGGGGGGCGTCCCTGTCTTCCCGCGGCGTTTTTTTCTTGGTTCCCGACCAGGGAAAATCCAGCTGCGGCAGCAGGACAAAGCCCAGCAGCGCCAGGAAAACCATGGCAGCCGCGGCCAGGAGAACGGGGGTTTTGTCTTTCACGGGGGTTCGATGCGAGCCGCACCACTGCGGGAATGTTCAACCATTTACTGCCGCAGGGCGGGCACTGCGGACAGGAACTCGACCGCTTCAGGATTTCTTTTCCGGAGCTTTCTTTTCGGATTCCGTCTTCGCAGATTCCTTTTTTGGATCCGCAGTTTGCGGCTCCTCCTTCTTTTCGGGGGCAGGCTGCGCCGCCGGTTTTGTCTCCGGTCCCAAAATCGACTCAATCTTCTTTCTGACGCTTTCGATTTCCTTTTCCATGCGGGCTTCGCGTTCCTTGAGCAGTTGCTGTTCGCCCTTGAGGGTTTCGAGGTTCTTTTTCAGTTCATCAAGTTCCGGATGGTAAAATTTCCCGGTGGTGCCGACGTCGCGGAGCAATTCGGCCATGACGGTGGATGGAATGGCCAGGCTCTGAATGCGCCCGGAGCGGGCGATGTTCAGGCCGATGACATGTCCGTCGAGGTCCACCAGCGGACCGCCGCAGTCGATCGGGCGCAGAAACAGATCGTGCTGCAGTGCATTGGGAAACCCGCTGCGCTGGCTGCTGAGCGCTCCGCTGATTTTGTTGCGCGGGTCTTCCATGCGGCGCAGCAATTCCGGAAAGTCCCCGCGGCGGCGCAGAATCGCCTCGATTTCTTTTTCCTCATCGCCCCGCTTGATGCGCAGCTTGACCTTGTCCAGCGGCTTGTGGCCGGAAATGGTGCGGATGAATTCCTCGACGTTGTGCATCGGCTTGCCGTTGACCTGGATGAGTTCGTCCTTCAGTTTCAATCCCGCTTCCATGGCCGCACTGCCTTCCTTGACGGTGGAAATAACCAGCCGGCTGGCCTCCTCGGCCAGGGCGATTCCCAGAAAGCCCTTGTTGGCGTCGTCCAGGTTGCGCGTTTCCACGCTGGCGACTCCATACGCCACCGGGGTTTCAGCCAGGCCTGGAGCGGCCAGGAACGAGCCGGGACTGGGCGGGTTTTCGGTCGCCCATTTCACCGGACGCAGGCCGGTTGCCTCCACTTTCAACAGCGCGAGATCAAAGGGCTTGTAGGTGTCCACCACCTTCGCTGCGAGGCGCAGGCCGCCGGGGAATTGCACGCTCTTCGCAAAGGCCACGTCGATGTTCGGTGACTTTTCCAATTCGCTGGCCTTGGTGATGAGGAAGCCGTTTTCGTGAACCACCGCTCCCATGGCGATCTGCCGACTCCAGGACCGGGAAAATACCGTCACCGTGCTCAGCCGTGAATCGGCCACCACGGGTTTGTAGAGATTCATCACGGCTGGAACGTATTTTCCATACCGGTCGCGGTCGCTTTCAGGACCGGCTTCCTGTTCCCCCGCAGCGGGTTCCTCGGGCGGCCCCACCTCCTTGCGCCTTTCGAATTTCGGCTTTTCGGCGGGAGGTTTTTGTTCCGGCGGTGCGTCTGCAGCAAAAAGTACGGCCGGTGCCGCCAGTGCGGCTCCGGCAAACGTGGTGAGGAGAAAACGGTTCATGGGTGGCGGTTCTGGTTTATTTCTTGTCGAGGGTGATGTCCGCGGCAATGTCTTCACTGCCCCGTTTGGCCTTGATGGCGATCTTGTCACCGGGTTTGTGTTTGGATATCTGCTCGGCGAGGGCTCCGGGATCCGGCACGTCCTTGCCGTCCACGGACTTGATGACATCGCCCGGCTTCAGCCCCCCCTTTTCCGCGGGACTGCCGGGCGACACGCTCTCAATGGTTGCCTCCCTGGCCTGACCGTCCAACCCTGCGCCGAAATACGGTCTGGGACCGGTGGGCTGGTCGATTTTTGGCTCCGCGGGATGGTTCTTCTTCGGCTCGCGGGGCGTCTCTGCCACGCGTTTCTTTGCGGTTTCGCGGCCCTGAAGTTCCACTTCGATTTCCACCACCTCATTTCCCCGGCGCAGGCCCATCTTGATTTTGTCGCCCGCTTTGCGGTCGGAAAGCTCGCGCATCAGCGCCCAGTAGTTGGGGATGTTTACCCCGTCGAATTTTTCAATAATATCCCCCATTTTCACCCCTGCTGCCCCAGCGGCGGAGCCTTCCGGGACTTCCGACACCGGGCAGCCGCCCTCGGTCACTTCGGAGTTGAGCATGAGTCCGAGGCGGGGCCGTTTGAGATCATTGGCGGTCATCCGCAGGCGCCCCCAGGTTTTTTCCGCTTTCATGTCGTCGATGTCGCCGACGATCGTGTCCACAGCCACGTGACGGTTGTATTCACGGTCTGCATTGATCGAGGAATTGATGCCGATCACCTTGCCCGCGAGATCGAACAGCGGACCGCCGGAATCTCCCCCGATCAGCGTGCAGTCGGAAAGAATCGCACCTTCCGCGTCCCGGCCCCACACCCGCCCCAGACGGACGGGCGGTTTGCGGTCGATGTAGAAGCCCTCCGGGTGCCCCATGGCCACCACCCAGTCGCCCAGCTTGAGTTTGTTGGAATCGCCGATTTCCGCGAATGGATAGTCACCCGCATCGGTGATCTTTGCCAGCCCGGCATCGGTTCCGTAGTTGGCTCCCAGGGCCTTGCCTTTGACGTGGGTTCCGTCCGGCAGGATGATGTCGAGGTCCTTGCCCGTGGCCTGGGTGACGTGGCCGGCGGTCAGGACCAGACCGTCCTTGGAGACGATGACCCCGCTGCCGGTGCCACCGCTGCCCTTGGTTGTAATGCAGACCACGGCAGGGCGGACTTTTTGAACCAGCGACTGGACTTTGGCTTCCCTGTCCTTGAGTTCCTGAATGGCCTTCGGCGCATCCAGCGTTTCGGCAAATCCCGGGGCGGTGGTGAATAGCAGCACGGCAGCCAGCGGGAGGCTGAGGTTGAATCGGCTGGGCGATGGATGGTGGCTCATGGCGGGACGAATGAAGCGGATTTGGATGTGAAGTTTTTGGAGCATACTCCGCACCAGACGGTTGTGCAATGACGGGACGCGGCGGATTCCGCAGCAAACGCGGCGGTCCGTTCCCGATGGAAAGACACCTTCAAGCGCCGCTTCGTTCAGCTTTTGCCTGTCAAAATGAGCCACCGCATGGTGGCGGGACGGAATTCCGCCAGCAGCGCCAGGCGCTGTGCGGAGTCGCATCCGCTCAGTTCGGGGTAGTCATAGCGCGAGGCTTTTTCCACGTCGTCGATGCTCAGGACGGTGCGAACGTCATGCGTGGCGGCAAAGCGCTGGCGCAGCCGGATGGAAATGTCAGGATTGATGAAATCGTGCGTTTCGATGAGCAAATCGTGCCTCGCCAGGGCGGCCGCACAGTCCGCGGAAAACAACTGCGCCTCGTAGCCTTCGCAGTCGCTGATGATGAGGGTTTTTTCCCCTCGCGGCAGGGCTCGGAGGATGAATTCATCACACCAGCCGCGGATTTCCAACCGGTCCGCGACTCCGTTGAGTTCCGCCATTTCCCGGCACAGCTCACGGGAACGCTCGTCGGTGTCAAACGCGCAGACGGACGCCCCCGGCAACAGCCGCGCCAGGCCCACCGCGTAATACCCCTCCGCGCAGCCGATGTCCACCACCCGCCCATATCGGCGGGCGGGAACGGATGCGAAAAACTCCTGAAGTTCCCGCTCGTAGCTGCCCAGCAGTTTGGGAAAGAGGCAGCTGCCCGCAGCCTCCACCCGCGGATATTTCAACCCCTCAAAAATCCCGTGGCGAACCGTCAAATCCGGAAACGCCCGCCGCACCGCGGCCTGCACACTGGAAATTTCTGCCTCTTCCCCAGGGGAGATTCCCTCCAGCAAATAGCGTCTGCGCAAATGATCCGCCTGCCTCGCCGTCCGCCATACGGTCCGGTTCAGCAGCGTCCATGCCCGCTCGTGCCGAACCAGCCACCGCAGGGCGTTTTTGACCAATCTTTTCAACGGTTCAATGGATGCGCTCTGGTAGCACGGAATCATCTCCTATCCAGTCCTTTCGCGATGCTGGCGATAAAATTACTTCCGGCTCTCAACTTGCAGCGGCCCGCGGAACAGGGAAGGTGCAGGCAAATTCCCATTCATGGCCGCCTTCCGCAAGACTCCGCTCAATGTCATCCTCATCGGTTTCATGGGTTGTGGGAAAACCACCATCGGAGCCCGGCTGGCGTCCCTTTTGGGATTTGAGTTTCTGGATACCGACAGCCGGATCGTTGCCAGGGCGGGAAAGGAGATTGCGAAAATTTTTGCGGACGAGGGGGAGGAATGCTTCCGCCAGTTGGAAACCAGCGTGTTGCGGGACCTCCAGGGGCAGGGTCATCGAGTGGTTTCAACGGGAGGAGGCATCGTCACGCGGACGGAAAACCACGGTCTGCTTCGGGAGCTTGGACTGGTCGTCCACCTGACCACCAGCGACGCCTGCCTTTGGCAGCGGGTGCGGCGGAATCGGGACCGGCCCATGCTCCACACGCCCAACCCCCGGGAGACATTCGATGCCCTGCTGGCGGAGCGCCGACCGATTTATGAAGCGCTGGCGGATCTGGTGGTGGACACCCGCGACCTCACCCCGGAGGAAGCCGCGTATGGCTTGAGTGAAAGTGTCCGGGTTCATTTCTGCAGGCAGGCGGAGGCATGAACCACCCGTGGACCATGCCGCTGAATGCCGCCGCCATCCAGGCCGCCTGCACCGGTGAAATCGGTCGGGAAATCATCCACTTTGACGAAACCTCCTCCACCAACGAGGAAGCCAGACGGCTGGGCGAAGCCGGTGCACCGCACGGCATGGTCGTCGTGGCGGATTACCAGCAGCAGGGCCGCGGCCGCCGCGGATCTGCCTGGATTTCACCCCCCAAACGCAACCTGCTGTGCTCCGTCCTGCTGCGTCCGCAATGGCCCATGCAGCATTGGTCCAGGCTGACCCACGCCGCTGCCTTGGCCATTCTGTTCGCCTTGGAACATTCCGGAATCGCACCCAAAATCAAATGGCCCAACGACCTCTATGTCGGCCAGCGGAAAATCGCGGGCATCCTGCTCGAATCCGCTTCTGGCTGTGGCGGTTCCTTTGTCGTCGCCGGATTTGGAGTCAACGTGAACATGCCTGCCGAGGATTTTCCTCCCAGCCTGCGGCTGGATGTCACTTCCGTTCTCATGGAAACCGGCAATGCACAAGCCAGGGAACCCCTGCTCGCCGCCATTCTCAACCATTTTGACCACTATGCCCGCCGGGCGGAACAGGCATTCCCTGACCTCCTGGAACAGATTCGTTCCTACAGCCTGCTGCTGCATCGCCGCATCCACCTCCACATCCAGGGCACCGTCCGTCACGGCACCGTGGTCGGATTTTCCCCGGAAGGCGGATTGTTGCTGGAATCCACCTCCGGGGAACGGGAGGAAATCCTCAGCGCCGATCAGGTGCGCCTGGCCTGAAACCAGCCACCTGTCGCATCCATCCCGTAATTCCTTCAGTGTCCCAAATAATTTAAGCGCATGTAATTCCTGCTTGAATTCGGGTGTTTCATAGTGTACATAGTAGCTATGACCATGCTAGTCGATGCTCCACCCTCTGTCGGATTTGATACCAGCGGGTTCTATTTTCCAGAACCGATCGTCGTGCAGGGAACGCCTGTCGGGGACTATTACAATGCCCTGTTGCGCGGGCTCACCCACAAACTGAACAATTATCTGGCGGTCATCCAGGGCTTCTCCAGCCTCATTCTGATGTCCGACGGCCTGCCGGGAGGTGTCCGTGAGAACCTGGACCACATGAAGGAGGCCACGCAGGGGGCCAACCAGTTGGGCGAACGCATTTTGGCCGCCGGCGGCTGCGCCCGGATGAACCCCCAGGCAATCCAGCTCAAGGACTTTCTGCCGCTCATCGAGCCGAACCTGCGCCCGGTCTGCAATCGCCTCAATGTCCCGCTGCAAATCAACATCGCACCGGAGGTGCCCCCGATCCTTGCGGACAATGGGCGGTTCAAGGAAATTCTCTGTGAACTGGTGACCAATGCCGCCGAAGCCGTCCAAATGGGCGGGCGTTCGGGGGCCGCCGCCATCGATGTCCTGCCCCCGGGCCGCATTGCCGGAGGTCGTCCGGGCCATGTGGACCTTTTCATTCGGGATACCGGTCCCGGGATTGCTCCGGAGAAAATGAAGGATGTCTTCCGCTCCTTCCACAGCACCAAGGACAGCAAGCATTATGGAATCGGGCTCACCCTCGTCCACATGCTCTCCGGACAAATGGGGATCCGCGTTGGAGCGAAAAGCGACGCCGGCACCACCACGTTCTGGCTGAGCATTCCCGTGGCGTAAACTCCCAGGCACATTTTCCTCGTGCCAGGGCAGATTGAGCAACGCGTCCCATCGCGCAAACCCGTTCCGCCCGAGGTGTTGCACCGAAATGAAAAACCCCGTGGCGGACATGCCGACACGGGGCTGTGTTAGGTGCTCGGAGGCTACTTGGAGGCGCGGTAGAAGAACCGAGTCTCCCCGGGGCCGATGGGGCCGGAGGTGTAGGTGGTAGTGGCGTCGTCGGCAAGGATGGTGCCCTGGCTGGTCCAGTTCATCAGGTCAGGGGAGCGCCAGATGGTGTAAGTGACGCCGGAGACGGAAGTGAAGGTGAAGGAGAACGCAGGCCCGGGAGCCCAGGCAACGGCAATCACATCCAAGTCCGGACCTGCAAGCTGGATACCGCTGACGTCGGCCACAGCGGTGCTCGCCGCATTGCGTTCCAGCAGGGTCACCATGCGCCCATGGCCGTTGGCGGGTCCGGCGAAGATTTCCCAGTAGCATCCGCCGGTGCCCTCGAAGTGCAGTGATTTGATCGGATAACTGGCTGGATAGGTGACGGAGCCGTCTCCGGGGAACGTCACGCTGGAGATGGTGCGGGTGTTGCCGCCGCTAACCGCCAGTTGGATGCGTCCGTTGAGCGTGCCGTTGGCGGCGTTGGTCACGGTGGGAGTCGGCACCGCCATCGCCTCGAAACGGGGACTGAACTGGACTCCGGCAGGGAGGTCCTGGATTTCGACGAATCCGCCGTCGTCCCCCTGCCAGCCAATGCTGTAGGTGCCGGGACCCGGGACGACGAGCATGGCGTCAAAACCTTCATCGAGATAATTATCGTCGTTGGTGGTTTGCCGCCAGATGTTGCGTCCATTGGGGATGCCCGCGTCGGTGGTGGGATTTTGTGGGTCCCGCTCGTTGACGGTATCCTGTGTCGTGGAGTCCGCGGTTACGCCGTTGCCCAGCAGCCAGGTTTCGTGGTTGGCGATGTTGGTGCCGGGCCAGCCAGCCGGCTGAGTTGTGGTGGCAGGTGTGGTGCCGCGCCGGTTCCAGCCATTGGCGTCCACGCCGAGCATGGTGAGTGTGCCAGTGCTCTTGTAGCCGATGAGGCGATAGTCATTGCTGGTCGGATTCGCCAGGCCCCCGTTGCCTGGCCCGGCGGCAGTATATTCGGCGGTATTGATGAAGTTCCCTGGCACGGCATAGAGTTCCATGAAGAAGGCCCCTTCGCGGTCTCCGGTGATGAAATCCACGTCATGGCATCCGGCAGGCAGGTTGATGACGGCGCGGGAGACAAACTCGCCGGTCTGGATGTTGTTGGTGTTATTGGTGCGGTAGCTGTAAACCGTCGAGGGATCCACGGGATCGATGGCCCACTCGCCGCTGACATTGGCGAAGCTCTGCCCGCGCACCCGCAGTGCGACCCATTCACTGGTGCGGGCGCAAAGAGTGTAGAAACCAGGAGTGGCAATGACCAGGCGTCCCGTGGCGTGAGCGGCGAAGTCATTGTCCTCCGCACCGGCCAGCAGTCCTGGCAGATCCAGCTCGCCGGCGAAAATGCCGCCGGTGCCGAGTCGGGTGTCGTCAGAATGGTTGATGACCGCAGACTTGCCGTAAGTGTGCGTGCCGATTCCGGTGTTTTGCAGCGCCGCCAGCGCATCCGCCACGCTGTTCAGGGTGCCTGCGGAAGTGACGACATGGAGGCCGAAAAGCCCGTCCTCATATTCCGCCGCATTGGCGATGCTGGTGGGCAGCAGCGGGGTTGGATACTGGGCGGCGGGATTGCCCACCAGTGCCCAGCGCCCGGCCCCGTCCTCGTCGTTGACGTGGGCGCCGCGGGCATAGCTGATTTCGTAGGAGCTGCCGCTGGTGGCTTCGTAGCCGATCCATTCCAGATCGTAAGTGCCAGGCGCGAGGTGGACGACACCGCGCATATTGGTGTCCCCGGTGCCGTAGGGCACGAAGATGGTGTCCTTGCTGACGCCGTCAATGCAGCCGAGTCCCCGTTCATTGATGCTCGTGAACACTTGTCCCGCGATGCGAAACGCGCCGCCGTCGTCGGCGTGGATGTTAAACGTGTAGTCATCCTCGGCGGAGATGACCAGTCGGGTTTGCGCGATGCGGGTGATGTAATTGTCATCCACACTGGGAGTGTCGCCGAGGTATGGCAGATCGCCGCTGAAGAGGCCGGGATCACCCCAGCCAGGATAGCTGTAGGGCGTGGCGGCGGCGGCCGTACGATCATTGAAATTGATCACCGGACTGGTGGATTCGAAGACCCGTCCGTTCGTCGCGGACGCGTTGGCATTGCGCAGCGCGGAAAACCACGAACCGTGGATCGGATCATAAATTTCCCTGATGGCCCACACGCCGGGAGCAGGTGCGTTGGCGAGGGTGCGGGTGCCTTCGATCAACGCCCCCAATTGCGTCGCACCGGCGATGGGCGTGGCGGACTGGATGTCCCACTCGATGAGACCGCGCCGGATGGCACCGTTGACGTTGTCCATCCGGTTGTCATTGTAGAAGCTCGAGCCGGTCATTTCACCGGCATCCTCGATGCCGCCGGAGTCATTGGGCTCCGCAGCGTTCCAGCGGCGGTAGGTATTGGCGCTGGTGGTGCCGTTCCAGACCCAGAATGGCTGCACCTGGTTGGTTGGATTGTTCGAGGCGTTGCCGGATTCCATGCCGCCGTAGGCTTCATTGTCGGTGAGCCCGATCCAGGCGGCCTGGAACAGTCCCAGGCGGTAGGCAATGCCGTGCTCATACTGGTCTGCAATTTCAACAAGATGGCCCGCGGTGAGGTTGCCCGCGAGGGAAGCGAGCCCGGAATTCTGGGCGGGATTGAAAACCGGATTGGCATAGCGGTCGGCATAGGCCTGCCAGGTCTGTTGGACATTATCGAGTTGATAGAGATTCCAGGTGCCACCGGTTCCGGTTTGGGCGGTGAAATACACGGGTTCCTGGGCGGCTTCCGGCACGGCGGAGGCGGAATTGAGCGGCCACTCAATGATGTAACGGCGCACGATGGTCGATGCGGAATTGTTCGCGGGGCCGATTTTGTGGGGCAGGTCGTTCCATTTTCCATCGCCGCGCAGTTCACCGGCATCTTCGCCGAAAGGCCAGTTGGCACCTCCGGAGTTGTTTGGTTCGGGAGTGGTGGCATCCGCCCAGAACTGGAGCACGCCGGAGCCGCCGGTGTCCAGAATTTCGGAGATGAAGAGATTCCCGTTCGGGCCGGTCCCGCCGGAGGTACCCGCCCAGATCCAGTTCGCATCGCGCACAGTCCCCGCTTCGGTGGCGCCGAGGCCCGCATCGTCCGAATCGGTCAGGCCTAACCAGGTGTTGGTGGTGGCCACGTTGGCCCCGATGGTGTGGTTGAAGGTCAGCATCCGGTTCATGACGCTGACCGCCCAGGAATTCTCCACGCGGCTGTTCACGGCCAGCAGGTGACCGCGGGTGGTATTGCCGGCAAGCGACAGCAGCGTGGTGTCGCCTGCTTCCATCGCGGTGGCCCGGGTGTGGGCATTGAGCCACGTATCCCCCTCGCCAACGATCATGTAAAGATTCCAGGTGCCGCCGGGACCCCAGGGAGCAGTGAAGAACGGATTGATCACCACAGCCCCCGCCACCGGTGCGGCCGAATTGATGTCGTACTCAATCACATAACGCCGCAGGGTGGCAGCCGCATTGGCCGCGTTGTCATTCCAGCGTCCGTCCGTGCGCATTTCCACGGCATCTTCGCCGGCAGCACCGGCATTGTTCGGTTCTCCGGTGAAAAATGCCTGGTAGCCCCCGCCTTCGCTCAGGCGCAGCGCACCGCCGGGACCGGTTCCGCCGGTGGTGCCCGCCCAGAACCACTGGTCGCTGGTCGGGACGTTCCCAGCGTCCACCCAGCCCGCACCGCCCAGCGCAGGGTCATCGCTGTCGGTGAGTCCAACCCACACATTCGAACTGTTGGTGTGCCGCAAAGCCATGAGAGCCACCATGGCGTTCTCCGCCCAACTGCCCGTATGCACCAGGTGGCCGCTCGTCGAATTTCCCGCCACGCCAGACACCCCGGTGGCCTGTGCCTGCCGGGACACGGAAGCGACGTGCGCAGCCACCATGGTTGCGGTGGTGTTGCTGACTTCGTACAGGTTCCATGTGCCGCCGGGGCCAAATGGAGCCGTATAGTATTGCGCCTGTGCGGTGCCCGCTCCCAGCAGAACGGAGGCGGCCATGAATCGGGTGATTTTATTCATTTGTGGTTCGGGTTGATGAATCGCCGGAGAACGATCCCCAGCGCGGACTCTTTTAGCCGGAAGCCCGAGAAACTGTCAATGGTTCGACAAGAATTGTTGTCCCCATCACGCGCTCTTGGATCCCTTGGTTTTTCTGGCATTTCCACCCATCCGAAAAATCAACCACACCGCGCGTACTTCTCACTTCTTGTTGGAAGAGAAGAACTTGGAGTCACATCCAACGTTCCTCTTTGACTGACAGAACCCAAAATGCTTCCTTCGTGGCTGAACCAATGCACTGTTCGCCTAACCCAACACGCCACTCGTAATGCCAGCCAAGAAAGCCGCCAAAAAGTCAGCCTCCAGCGAGCCAGCTAAGAAGTGTGGACTCTGCGGCAAGAAGACCAATTTGATCAAGACCGAATGCTGCGGAAACTGGATCTGTGACGATGAGCACAAGTATGTCCTGTTTTCATTCGGACGGAACAGTTGTAGCCGCAATCATCGGAAGCAGACTTTGTGCTACGCTCATTTTGCTGAGGACCATGAAGGAGATTGGAGAACTTGCCAGCAATGCCGGGAGATGATCTCCACGACAGCAGAGTATGTGTGGTGTGGCACCAACGAATACAACTTCGACAAGCTCCCCAACCCTCCTGAGTTCGATCCCATTCGTTGTTCCAGGTGTGATTGTGTGATTTGCATCGGAGAGGATGGATATTCAGTGTCTGGAGGTAAGTATTCCTGAGAGCGCTGTTCCCCATTCCCGCTATGAGTAACCGATGCCTACAAACGAAGGCGAACAAAACGGGTGCAGGCAACGGCTCGAAGGCAATAAGAATAAAATGCCAGAAGAATAATAAGACAAATGTTGCGCCTCGGACCTTTTCGAATGATGCTCCCGGTCGTGGCTTCGCACTTTCGATTTCGTTCTGCACCGGGTCAACCGATGCTGGCTCATGTCACCAGCCGCATTGTCAACCGGGCCTTTTGGTTCGATGAGGAGGCCAAGCGGGTGTTTCGCGGGTTGATGCGGAAGTATGAGGGGTTTGGAGGGCTTCGGGTCATCACTTACTGTCTGATGTCCAATCACTTTCACATCCTGGTGGAGGTGCCGGAGCGGCCGGAGCAAATGTTGGATGAGGAGGCGATGCTGGCGCATTTGGAGGCGACTTTGGGGAAGACGAAGGCACAGGAGTACCGGGATTTGTTTGGCCTGTGGCGCAGCAATGGGTGTGCGGTGGAGATTCCAAAAGTGCTGGCGGCGCTGTGGAAGCGGATGTTCGATCTCAGCGCGTTTGTGCAGGCGTTGAAGCTGGGGTTTTCCAAGTGGTATAATCGGAAACACGGGCGCAAGGGGACGCTGTGGGAGGAACGTTTTGCCAGTGTGTTGGTGGAGGGAGCGGGCAATGCGGTGGCGACGATGGCGGCCTACATCGATCTGAATCCGGTCCGGGCCGGACTGGCGAGTGATCCGAAGGAATACCAGTGGAGTGGCTATGGGGAGGCGGTGGGCGGGGGGCGCATGGCTAGGCGGGGCATTGCGATGGCGGTGGGTGCGCTGCATCGGCAGAAGCTGGAGACTGCGGCGGCGATGCGGTGGGATGAGGCGCAGGCGGTGTATCGGAAGTGGATTTACTGGGAGGGTCAGGAGGTAAAAGCGGACGGAGCGACTCCTGGCAGGAAGGGCTTTTCGGTGGAGCAGATTGCGGAAGTGCTGAGAGCCGGGGGCAAGCTGGGGCTGGCTGATGTGGTGCGGCTGCGGGTGCGGCATTTCACGGCGGGGGCGGTGGTGGGAAGCCGGGAGTTTGTTGACGAAATTTTCGCCGGTGCGCGGGAGCGATTTGGGCCGAAGCGGACCAGCGGTGCGCGGCGGCTGCGGATGCTGGAGCGAGGGGGCGGGCTGTATGCGCTGCGGGATTTGCGGGGTGAAAGCGGGAACGATTGTTAGTTGGTTAGGAACCGTCCGAATGCCGCCGATTGCCGGTGCCGCAGCGAGTTTGGGATGAGCGCTTGCTGAAATGGAGGGGTGCGGTAGTCTGCCAGCCATTTCACTTCGCCGCCGCACCTGCCCATGCCCCATTCCGCAAAGTCCCTCCGCCATCTGGTTCGCGGATTTACCCTCGTGGAGCTGCTCATTGTCATCGCACTGGTGGCGGCGCTGTCGGTGCTGAGCATTCAGGGATTCACCAAATACCGCGCTTATGCGCAAAACTCCAACTGCATTTCCCGCATCAAAAACCTCGGCGCTGCACTGGGGGCCTATTTGACCGCCAAGGAAACCTGGCCGCAGATGCCCGAACAGAATGAGGGCATGGAGGAGGAGAAATACTTCGAATGGTGGATCAAGGAACTCGAACCCTGGGGGCCGGCTCCGTCAGACTGGGTGTGCCCGACGGAGCTTTCCGTTTGGAAACAGGATGAAGCCAAGGGCGGGGAGAAAATTCCGGAATACTGGGGCAGCTACTATCCGACGGAGTTCGAAGCAGGCCCCAACATTCCCTATAAATGGAAGCAGCCGTGGCTCATCGAGCGGACCGACTACCACGGAATGGGCCAGAATGTGCTGATGCCGGATTTTTCGGTGCAGCGATTCAAAAATCCCACGATGCCCGCGGCGGCCAAGAAAAAGTGAGGCCGCTCGAGCGGTCCAGCACCGTCATTTCGTCCCGTAATGCATGAACAGGGAGATGCCGGTGATGACCCAGCCGGCAACGACGAGGCTTGTGATGATTTTCCCGCTCAGGTCCATGCGACTGGTCTGCCCGTAGCCGGGCGGAAGCGCCAGACAGGCGGAAATGATCCAGACATTCGCCAGCGGAACAAACAGCAGCAGGCACATCCACGGATTCCAGCCAATGTTGCCCAGCCGGGAGGCCGCCACTCCGGCTGCGCCCGCAGCGCCCCCCGCAATCGCCAGCCAGAAAAGCACCCAATAGGCACCATGTCCCGAATAGGAAACTTGCCTGGCGCCATCCGCCAGGGTTTTTTCGTGGGGCGTTTCCGCCACCGCGCTGAGCAGAAAAACCACGGCACCCCAGACCAGCAAGCCCACCGAAAGCGACCAGAAAAAATACCCCAGTCGCAACAATCCCCCGCGGCGGTAAATCGGGATCATTCTGGATCCACGCGGCGCCACCGGGTGAAGGTGCGGATGGTGGGCGTGGGGGTGGTGGTGATGTGCGGCGGGATGCGCAAGGGCCGCGGCGTGGGGCACGGGTCCATGCGGCCGGGCATGGGGTGCGGGAGGCCGCGTTGCCTGGCCAAGCAGCGAATGAATGGGCATCCAGTTCTGGGTGCCTGCGGGTGCGGCCAGGGTGTTGCGGTTTACCTGGCCGCTGTGCAGCATGGCCAGCAATTGTTCCAGAGTCACGGGACCCTGCACATGGTTGCTGGCGTCTGCGTAAAAGTAATTCATGACGAAATCACAGCGGTTGCGGCGCAGATCATGACAGCGGGAAGCTGAACCTGCGTCAATTCGAGAATCCACCGGATTTTGGGATGCCGGACGCCAGCTTCCATCTTGCCAAAACCGATCGCGGCGGGAAATTGTCCGCTTTTTTCACCATCATGTCCGCTCCGGAACTTCCGCTTCAGCCCTCATTTGAAGAATTCACCGCCTTGGCTGCGTTAGGCAACGTGGTGCCGGTCTGGGCGGAGCTGACTGCGGATTACGAGACGCCTCTCTCCGCTTTTGAAAAGATCGGCGGCAGCCGGCCGCGCTTTCTGCTGGAATCCGCCGAGATGACCAGCCAGGCCGGACGGTTTTCCTTCATGGGGGCCGCACCTCGGATGGTCATTTCCGCCCGCGGGAAACAGATGCGGATTGCGGAAGGGGACCACGTCAGGGAATTTGTCACGGACAGTGATCCGCTCCACGAGCTGGAGGCCTGCATGCAATCATTCCGTGCCGTGCCATCACCCAGGTTGCCGGTGTTTTCCGGCGGTGCCGTCGGATTTCTGGCCTATGACATGGTGCGCTTTTTCGAGCCGACCGTCGGCGAACCCCCGCCGGATTCCCTGGGCCTGCCGGACATGGTGTTTTTGATTGCCGACACGCTGGTCATTTTCGATCACCGTTTCCGCCTGCTTCAGGTCGTGGCCAACGTGGTGCTCGACGACTTTTCCGACCCGGCAGCGGCATACGCGGCAGCCCGCGTCAAGATTGCCGCATTGATCCGCAAACTGGAGACCCCGCTGCATGTCAAGCCCATGGCCGCCGCGACGGTCCAGGTAGCGCCGCCCGCCAGCAACACCACGCGGGAAGAGTTCTGCGAAATGGTCCGCAAGGGCAAGGAATACATCAAGGCCGGAGATGTCTTCCAGTTTGTGCCCAGCCAGCGCTTTGCGGTGCCATTTGCCGGGCGGCCCATCGACCTCTATCGCGCCCTGCGCCACGTCAACCCCAGCCCCTACATGTTCTGCCTGGAATTTGAGGAGGGTTTTTCCCTGGTCGGCAGCTCCCCGGAAGTCCATGTCCGGGTGATCAACGGCAAGGTGGAAATCCGCCCCGTCGCGGGAACTCGCTGGAGGGGGAAAACGCCCGCGGAGGATGACGCCCTGGCCGATGAGCTGCTTCACGACGAAAAGGAGCGGGCGGAGCACCTGATGCTGGTCGATCTCGCCCGGAACGATGTCGGACGTGTGGCGGAATTTGGTTCGGTGGCGGTGGACGACCTCATGGTCCTCGAGCGCTACAGCCATGTCATGCACATCGTCTCCAACGTGCGGGGGCGCCTCTCCCAGAATCGCAATGCCTACGATGTCATGCGGGCCACCTTTCCAGCGGGCACCGTCAGCGGCTCCCCCAAGGTGCGCGCCATGCAGATCATCCACGAGTTGGAAAAAAACAAACGTTGCGCCTATGCCGGAGCCGTCGGGTATTTCGGATTCGACGGCAGTCTGGATTCCTGCATCACCCTGCGCACCTGTGTCGTCAAGGATGGCACTGCCTTTGTCCAGGCTGGCGCCGGAGTTGTGGCTGATTCCGACCCGCTCTACGAATACAATGAGACCGTCAACAAGGCCGCCGCGATGGTCCGCGCCATCGAACGCGCAAGGCAGCTCTGAAAAGTTTTTTTCTGACTGCTTGTCAGATTCACCGCAGGTGGTAAAGCTGCCGCGCTTTCAACCTCACCGCCGGGGCCGCATTTCTGCCGCTGCTGGTGATCAAATCCAGCCACCACAAACCATACAACTCCATGAATTCCATGATCCGCTTTTCCCTGCTTGCCGTCGCCGCCCTGGCTGTGACGGGGTGCAACAAATCCGAACAGAGCACAGGGGGCGGAGGAGGCTCCGCAACCGGTGAAAAGGCGGCCATTGCTGCCTTTGAGAAAGCGGGCAAGGAAATGAAGGCATGGATGGATGAGGAGGAAAAGAAAAGCGGAGGAGCCCCGGGCCCCGGCATGATCGCTGCGCTGATCACCAAAATGAAAACGCTGCCGACGGAAGGACTGCCGGCGGACCTCAAGGCTGGTTTTGAAAATCTCTGCGGTTCCATCCAGAAAATGGGGGATTTGATGAAGGAATTCCCGGCCAAACAGGAGGACATGCAGGCATTCATGCAGAAGAAGCTCGCGGAGAACCCGGAATTTCTGAAAAATTTCCAGGCTAAAATGGGAGAAATCACCAAGGAAGGCGATGCCGCGCGGAGCAAGATGGAGGAACTGGCGAAGAAATACGGCATGGAGAACACCTTCGCCGAGAAGAGCAAGGAGAAGGAAAAAGCGAAGGAAGAAGTCCCGGCGGAATCCAAGTAAGCCCGGACATTCGTTTTCGGAACCACTGGGAGGCGCACCGGCTGGGCTGGTGCGCCTCCACGATTTGGGAGCGGTCCGGTCCGTCCGGCGCAGGAGTGAAGGTGGTTGACGCAGGTCCGATTTCACATAAAAATTGTCCTCCGAAATTCGGTGGACAACGGCTAAAAAACAATGCCTTCCAGCCAGTTTCGCCGGTTGGGCCTGCGTCCCGCTGCGCAATCAGCCCGAACGCTGCGGCTCCGGTTTGCTCCTCAATCTTCCACTTCACGAACCATGAAAAAACCACGCATTGCCATTGTCGGCCTCGGATTTGGCGCCGAGTTCATCCCCATTTACCAGCGCCATCCGAACGCGGAGATGCATGCCATTTGCCAGCGGGACCCCAAGAAGCTGGACACCATCGGGGACGCCTTTGGCGTGGCCAAGCGATTTACCAAATTTGAAGACGTGCTCAAGGATGCCGACGTGGATGCGGTGCACATCAATTCACCGATCCCCGACCACGGCTGGATGAGCATTGCCGCGCTAAAGGCCGGCAAGCATGTTTCCTGCACGGTGCCGATGGCCACCAGCCCGGCGGATTGCAAGCAGATCGTCGATCTGGTCAAGAAGACCGGCCTCAAATACATGATGGCCGAAACCGTAGTCTATGCCCGGGAATATCTTTACATGAAAGATCTGCTGGACAAGGGCAAGCTGGGCCGCCTGCAGTTTGTCCAGGCCAGCCACCAGCAGGACATGGACGGGTGGCCGAACTATTGGCCGGGCCTTCCTCCCATGTGGTATGCCACCCACTGCGTCGGGCCGGTTTCCGGACTCATCGGCCAACCCGCGGAATATGTCAGTTGTTTCGGCTCCGGCACCATCCGCAAGGAACTCATCAAGCACTACGGCAGCCCGTTTGCTGTGGAAACCGCCCACATCAAATACAAGGACACGGATGTCTCCGCCCGCATCATCCGCAGCCTTTTCGACACCGCCCGCCAATACCGCGAAAGCATCGACGTCTATGGCGACAAGGCTTCTGTGGAATGGCCGCTCATCGAGCACGAACCCCTGGTGATGCATACCGCCAAGCGGCCGGAGCCGAAAATTCCCAGCCTGGTCAAGACGCCCGATTTCGCCAAGCGCCTGCCCAAGGCGATTCAGCCGTTCACGACAAAAGGCGTCTATGATTTGGGGAAGAAAACCCACCTCTCGTTCACCCAGGGAGCGGGACATGGCGGCAGCCACCCGCACCTGGTGCATGAATTCGTCAGCGCTTTGGTGGAAGACCGCGATCCTTTCCCCAATGCCCGGCAGTCTGCCAACTGGACTTGTGTCGGCCTCTGTGCCCACGAATCCGCCCTCAAGGGAGGGGCCATCGTCAAGCTGCCGGCGTTCACCCTCTGAAATCCGTCCGGCGTTCGGAGCTGGTGCGGTTTCTCCAGGCTATGGCTCCCCATCAACGGGGTTGTTGTAAAGCTGTGCGATCAGCTTTCGAGCCCGTCCGGATGGCTTGAACTGCGGGGCGACTGGTGGTGCCATGCGGCGCTGCTGGCGGCGCTGGCGGGCGGCTTCGTATGCCTCCGCCGGGGTCAGATCCTCCAGAAACGCCGGCACCAGACTGGCACCGACGCGTTGTTCCAGCAGTTGCGTTACCCGTACGGTGCGCACCAAATCTTCCATCTGCACGGCGATCGTTGCGCCGGTGCGCAGCTCCCGGCTCGGCTTGGCTTCGCGTCCGTCCACCTGGACTCGATTCAACCGGCAGGCGTCCGTCGCCTGGCTGCGCGTCTTGAACAGGCGCACCGCCCAGAGCCACTTGTCGAGCCGCACGGACTCCGGTGTTTTGCGTCCTGACATGGGTCGATTTCTGGAAATCTGCGGATCTTTTAGACAATCGCAGCAACGCGGGTAGAATCAACCCGCTTTCCACACTGGGAGCACTCCACACCAACCAACCCAACGCACACTTCCATGATTCGCAAACTTGCCCTCGCTCTGCTTGCCACGGCGGGATTTTTTATGACGGGCTGCATCCAGATGGATCAGAAAACTACGATCAATCCTGACGGCAGCGGAAAACTCGACATCAAGGCCACCCTGGACCTCGGTCCGCTCATGGGCCTGATGCAGCAGCAGGGCGGGGAAAATGCGAAGGCCGATCCCTCGCATGAAATGCTCGTCGGCATCCTCGCCCAGACCAAGGGCATCGACGTCTGGAAAGACGCCAAATCAGTCAAGGGTGCAGACGGAAAACTGACGGTCACCGCGACCGGTTACTTCAAGGATATTTCCAAAGTGCAGAGCGGCAACCCGATGAGCAGCCTGGGCGGCGGCGGCAAATCCGAAATGCCCGAAATGGGTCAGTTCAAATCCTCCAAGGATGCGGACGGAAACTGGATTCTCGAAGTGCCGCTGGATCTCGGTGGGAAAAAGGAGGCCGGAGAAAAGCCGCAGCCGAAGGAAAAAATGAACGATGAGGAAATCGAGGCGAAAGTGGAGGAGATGCGCCAGCAGTTTGGCGCGATGAAGCCGATGATGGAACAGATGCTGGGCGGCATGAAGATCAAAAATTCCATCGAAGTGGGCGGAACCATCAAGGACTCCGGGCTCTTCACCAAAGTGGATGACAAGACGGCCAGCTTGGAACTGTCCTTTGGCAAGATGTTCACCGCCATGGAAGCCCTGATCAAGGACGACGCGGTGGCAAAGAAGCTGGCGCAGGCAGGTGGTTCGAACCCGATGGAAATGCTTGGCTCCGAGGACCCGGAGATGAAGGAAATCGGCAAGAACATGCTGGGAGCCATGGTCGGTGGCAAGGGTGAACCGCGCATCGTCGTCAAGCCGGGTGAGCCGGTGTTCGACTACGCCGCCGAGGCGGAAAAGGCCAAGGCTGGCCAGAGCGCCGAACTCAAAAAACTCCTCAAGGAAGCCGAGGAAAAAGCGAAGAACGGTGGAAATGGGGCGGAAGAAAAGGAAGAGGAAGCCGCGGATCCAAAGAAAAAGGCTGCCTGATTTTCCGGTGCCTTTTGTCTTCTGGACAATTCAGTCATTGGCGGGTCAATTCTGACCCGCCAATTTTTTTTATGATCTTCGAACACCGTTCCCGCAGGGAATTTCTCCAGATGCTGCCCGTCGTGGCGGCGCCGGTGCTGGGGGGGCTGCCGCTCTGGCTGCGCTACCGGCGCGATGAAAAGACGGACATCCCTTTTGACGAGGAGATGCTCCAGGAAGCCAGGAATTCCAAGGCTGAGGTCATGGTCATCGGGAATTCAATGGTATTCGCCCGGCTGAGTCCGCGGCACCTCCGCAAGATCGCCAAACCCCTCCACACCCACGACATCAGTGTCGGGGGGACTCGGACGCTGCACTGGTATTTGTATCTGAAGAATGTCGCCGCGGTCTGCCAGCCGCCGCCCCGTTTGGCTTTTATATTTTACCGGGACTACGATTTCACCAACGTGGGCCTGCACATTGAGGGCAAGCACCTGGATTTCATTCGGGCGGCGATGCGGCCCGGTGACGAGCCGCTGCTGGCCCTGGCCCGGGGGGAAACGTCTGCGGAAGGGTGGCGGCAGTTTGTCGCTTCCAATTTCGCTGCGGATGCCGCCAACAAATCCGTGCGCGAAAAACTCAGCGACACTGCCTATGACACCGCCGCTCTGGGAGGATCCGATGACGCCCTGGTGGAAAAGCACGTCGAACGCATCTTCGACCTCGACCGGCTGCGCCCGGAGATTCCGGATGCCGGGGCGCTGGAAAGCGACAACATCGACGTGAACATTGCCCGGTTCACGGCGGACCCGGATCGCAACCTGATGACGCGGTTCATCGCGGTGGCCCGTGAACGGAAGATTCAGCTGTGTTTCTACCGGGTGAAGCGCCGGCCGAATGCGGAAGGAATCCGTGAGCAGGATGACGTGCTGCGCGCTTATACCGCACAGTTGCAGCGCTTTGTCGAATCGGAGGGCTGCCTGTTCATGGACGAAACGGAGGACCCACGGATCACGCTCGACTTGTTCAGCAACCGGGATCACCTCAAGGAGGAGGCCCGCCCGCAATACACCGAATGGTTTCTGGAGCGGGTGCGGTCGATCCTGCCTACTCCCTTCACCATGGAGGAATTCCAGGCGGCGCAGAAACATCAAGGCAACTGACATGATTTTTCACAGCCTCGACTTCCTGGTCTTTCTCGCGGTGGTGCTCGGCGTTTACTGGGCGCTGCCGCTGCGCGGGCAGAACCTCTTCCTGCTCGCTGCCAGCTATCTGTTCTACGGTTACGTCCATCCGTGGTATCTGGGCCTCATCGCCTTCACCTCCACCATCGACTGGCTGACTTCCAACGCGATGGTGGCCCGCCCGCAGCACCGCAAAAAACTGCTCGCCCTCACCCTGGGCACGAATTTCACGATTCTCTGCAGTTTCAAATACCTCGATTTCTTCACCGGCGGCCACGCCGTGGGGATCGTGCATGCGCTGGGCTTCCACTGGCTCTCCCCGGAACAAGTCGCCAAGCTGCTGCCCGTCGGCATTTCCTTCTATACCTTCCAGAGCGCCTCCTATGTGGTGGATGTGTTCCGCGGGGAAATCAAACCCAGGAAAAGCCTGCCAGACTATCTTTTGTTTGTGTCGTTCTTCCCCCAGCTCGTCGCCGGCCCCATCGAACGGGCCGGACACCTGCTGGCGCAGTTGGAACTCAAGCGCATTTTTGATTCCCGTGCCGTTCGGGGTGCGGTGGTGCTGGTCTTGTGGGGTTACCTGAAAAAGCTGGCGATTGCCGACAATGCCGCGCTGGTGGCCAACAAGGTTTTTTCGCTTGCGGACCCTCCCTGGCCGGTGCTCTGGGCCGGTGTATTTGCCTTTGGCATCCAGATCTATGCGGATTTTTCCGCTTATTCCGACATTGCCCGCGGAGTGGCGCGGCTCATGGGCTTTGAGTTGATGCAGAATTTCCGGCATCCGTATTGCGCCGCATCACCCACGGAATTCTGGCGGCGGTGGCACATCTCGCTCTCCACCTGGTTTCGCGACTACGTTTACATTCCTCTGGGAGGCTCCCGGTGCTCCTCGGGGCGCGTTGTGTTCAATCTCATGGCCACGTTTCTTTTGTCAGGACTCTGGCACGGAGCCTCCTGGAATTTCATCCTCTGGGGGGGCTTCCACGGCCTGCTGCTTGTGATCTGGCGGTTTTGGGAAAAGGGACCCGAACGCTGGCGTCCGGCGCGGTTTTGGAAATGGCCGCAGGTTCTGCTAACCTTTTTGCTGGTGCAGTTCGGCTGGCTGTTCTTCCGGGAGCAAAACCTGGATGCACTGTGGAACTACTTGACGCTCGACCCGCGCCAGGCTTCCGCTGACGACTGGCGTGCCGGCCTCTATCTGGTCGTCAACGTCTGCTTTTACGCCTGGCCGCTGGCCGTGCATGCGGCCATCGACCGCTGGCTGGAAAAACATGCGGATTCCGCCGAGGCCAATTTTCCCGGAATCCGGTGGCTTGCCCTCCAGTCTGCGGCCGCCGCGGTGCTGCTCGTGGCGATTCTGGTGCTGCGCAGTCCTGCCGCTTCCGACTTCATTTATTTCCAGTTCTGAAGCCGGGGTGTGGTGAGGTGGGACGGGAAGCGCGGGGTCACGCACCGGCGGGTAGCCTGCGCATGGCGGCGAAACGCTCCCGCAGCGGCGGATGGGAATAATTCAGGAACACATAAACCGGATGCGGCGTCAGGTTGGAAAGATTGTGTTTTGCGAGCTTCTTCAGGGCGGAGATCAGCGGGGCCGCACTGCCTACGGCGGCGGCGGCATAGGCGTCCGCCTCGTATTCGTGTTTCCGGCTCCACATGGAGAGAACAATGCCCAACGCATACTCCACACACTGGAAAACCAGCATGAACAGCACCAGGCTGACATGCACGGAGGGCTGGGCCACTCCGAAGGCCTCGCGCAGCCGGGACTCGTTCAGAAACAGTCCGAACAGGAAAAACAGCACTCCGATGTGGACAATGCTCAGGATGACGCGCTGGATGATGTGGCGGCGCTTGCAATGGCCGATTTCATGGGCCAGAACCGCGGTCAGTTCGGGCACGGTTTGCTGCTCGACCAGGGTGTCGTAGAGGGCGATGCGCTTGTTTTTGCCAAAGCCCGCAAAGAACGCATTGCTGTGAGTGGAGCGTTTGGAGCCGTCGATGATGCTGACCTCCTTGAAGGGAAACCCGCAGCGCTGCGCCAGTGCGGTGACTTCCTCTTTCAGCGGGCCGTCCTGGAGCGGGGTGAATTTGTTGAACAACGGCATGATCCAGACCGGGCCGATGTAGAGCATCGCCAGCATGAAAGCCGTGGTGGCTGCCCAGGCCCAGATCCAGGCGTGTTCATATTTCCCGAATACCCACAGCAGCAGCGCCAGCAGGGGCAGCCCCAGCAGCGCTCCCAGCAGCAAGCCTTTGATCCGATCGGCGATAAACGTGGCCGGAGTGGTCTTGTTGAAGCCGTATTTGGCCTCGATCACGAACGTGTCATAAATCGTGAACGGCAGCGAAACGAACAGGTTTCCAAGATACAGCAGGCTGACGAAAACCAGCCCCTGCATCACCGGAGCGTCCACCCGGGAACGCACCAGCGCATCCAGCCAGGCGAATCCGCCGCTGAGCCAGAACGCCAGAAAAACCAGGAGGGTCGCGGTGGAGGAAACCATTTCAAAGCGGGCGCTCTCACGGGCATAAGCCTGGGATTTCCGGTATTCGTCGGGGTCGAGGACATCCTGAAAATCCGCGGGCAGTTCCGGTTGCAGCGCCTTCAGGTTCAGAATCGTGGCGAGCATGCCCACGGCATGCACCGCCAGCATCGCCGCGAGCACCAGGGTGAAATACGGATTGGAAAAGGTCATGACTGGATCGGATGATGCGGGCGGCACGTCCGGATGCAAAGGAAAAGACGGCGCGGTGACATCGTCGCTTGCCGCAGGTCGGCGGGCGCATTATGGACCGGCTGCGCATGGCTGATTTTTGGCAGGATCCCATTCCGACACTGCACTGGCTGGCCGATGATGCCGCCTGCCTGCACCGCCAGTTGGAGCAGATGACCGCGGTGCGTCCGGTGGTGCTGGTGCTGCCGTGCCATGCCCGGGAAATCGGCACTCCGGCGCTGGCGGGCATTCTGGCGGCGCTGCGCAGCGTCCGCTGGCTGGAGCGCATCGTCATTGGCCTGGACCAGGCGGGGCCGGAAGAATGTTCCGCCCTCCAACGCATGACCGCCGGACTTCCGGCGGAGATCCTTTGGCTCGACGGACCGGGCTGGCTGCACACCATCGCAAGCATCCGCAGCGCTGGCGTTCCGCTGCCCGCATCCGGAAAGGGCCGGAACGTCTGGCTTTGCCTGGGGTGGGTGCTGCGGCATTGCCGCGTAGAAATGGTGGCACTGCATGACTGCGACATTGCCGCCTATCAATCATCCCTGCTGGCGCGGCTGGTCTATCCGGTCGCGCATCCGCAGTTCGGGTTCCGTTTCTGCAAGGGATACTATGCCCGGTTTTCCCGCCAGCTTCACGGTCGCCTGACGCGCAGGCTTTTCGCTCCGCTGGTGAACTGCCTGCCCACCGTGAAGGACTGCACCGGATCCGCCGCGCTGCTGAAACACTTCCGCTACCCGTTGGCCGGGGAAATCGCGTTCGATCGCCGTTTGGCGGCCCGGTTGAGATTGTCACCCGGCTGGGCGCTGGAAACGTCGGTTTTGCTGGAAATGGTGCGGATGCTTCCCGTCGAACAGTATTGCCAGAGCGCCCTAACGACGGCTTACGATCACCGGCACCACCCGCTGGCGGCCGCTGGTGCAGGAACGGGACTGCTCGATGCCGCGGTGGAAATTGCCGCCCTGCTCCTTTCCCGGCTGGGAAATGCGGAGGATTCTCCGGAAACCCTGCGCGAGCGATTTCTCAGCGAATCTTCCGTGCTGGACCGGCGCTATGCAGCGGATGCCGCCATCAACGGGCTGGACTTTGATGCCGCGGCGGAGGCAGAGGCCACGCGGATCTTCGTCGGATGTCTGGACGCTGCCGCCAGCCGGGCTTCGGAAACATTGCTGCCCGCCTGGGAGGACCTGCCTGACATTGCGCTGCCAACTCCGGACGGTATCGCGTGAATGCCTGGCGGCGGAGGATGCGGAGCACCGTCACTCCACCGGCAGCTGCACACAGACGATCTCCGAATCATTCCGCGCAAAACAGGCACCGCCTGCATAGGCCGGATGGCTCCAGACCAGCTTGCGCTGGGAAACGTCCCGCGCATTGGGCTCGATGATTTTGGCCCTGGCAGTTTCGCGGAAGGCTTCCGGAGTGAGCCGCGCGAGGATGAGTTCGCCGCGTTCGTTGAAAATCATGCAGCGTTCGCTGTTCTGGCCGATTTGTGTCAGGAAAGCGGTGCCCCAGACCGCTTCCGCCCCGGTGGTTGCGGAAAGGTTTTCCCATTTCCGGACGCCGGTGGCCCATTCCAGACAGCGCAACTGGCCGTAACTGCACACGCCGTAAACGTGCCCGTCCCGCGGCAGCGGGGTGCACATCAGGGCGTTGAGGTGCGTGGTGCGCTTGTCGCTTTCCACCTCCGTCTGCCAGAGCGTTTCCGGCGTGCTGCCATCGGCCTGCAGCCGCAGCATTCTGCTGCCGCACCAGTAGCTGGAAATGAGCACGGTGTCGCCAACCTGGCGGGGATTGGCGATGCTGACGCCGTAGCGGATCGTCCAGGGGATTTTCCACAGTTCTTTGCCGGTGTTGGGATCGATTCCGAAAATGGCATCGCCCGTCCACACCACCGCGTCGGTGCGGCCGTGGTGCGGGGTGATGAGCGGTGGGCTGTAGCCGACCTGCCCGGCGGAAAGGGCGCGCCATTGTTCCTTTCCGGTCATCCGGTCCAGCGCCACGCAGGCGCTGCCGCTGCCCCCGGCCAATGTCAGGACCTGATCGCGAAAAATCACCGGATGCGCGGCAAATCCCCAGGTGGGCGTCTGGCACTGAAACTGGGATTTTAATTCCACTTCCCAAACGCTGGTTCCATCGCCCGTTTTCAGGCAGCGCAGCCCGCCCTCCGCACCCAGCACGTAGGCCAGTCCGCCGTGCACCGTGGGCGTGGCCCGGGGGCCGCTGCCGTAGTCGATGGTGTAGCTCACCGGCCATTCGCGCTTCCATTTCACCGTGCCGGATTTCGCCTCCAGGCACCAGACCCGCTCGATGCCGGTTTTGCCGCCGCTGGCGTCCTGTTTGCCATCCTCCACGCGGTCTTGCAGGAAAACCAGACCGCCGCTCACCGCTGGTCCCGCATAGCCGCCGCCAACGGGATGACGCCAGAGCACCGGCGGTCCGCCTTTGGGAAAGGTCTCGGCCACCGCTCCGTCACGGTAAATGCCGTCGCGCTGTTCTCCCATCCACTGCGGCCAGTCGGCCAGCACGGATGTCATCGAAAGACCCAGAACAAGGCATGCGGATTTCATGAGGTGCTACTATGGCCACGGCGCGCCGTCCTGCAAAGCCGCAAACAGGCGGAAACCAGGCTCCCGCGTGTTGCTCCGGTCGCACGCCAGACGCAGCGCTGCGGTGGGCGGTTGATTCGCGCTGTGATCGCAGTGCAGGATTTCGGATCTGCAGTCCTCCTGTTAAATTGGTGGTTGTTCCAATGCGCGTTCAAAATGAGCGGCGCTCATTCCTGTGCGAACCGCCACTGCGGTGGGATCGCCCTCACTCCTCATCTTTGCCCGTCTGCGTCGCAAGCTGGGCGACGACGGTGAAGTCTTCGAGCGTCGTGGTGTCGCCCTTCACCTGGCCGCCGGCGCAGATTTCCTTCAACAGCCGGCGCATGATCTTGCCGCTGCGCGTCTTGGGCAGGGCGGTGGTGAAGCGGATGTCATCCGGCCGGGCGATCGCTCCGATTTCTCTCCCCACATGGGCCTTTAACTGGGCCGCGAGTTGGTCGCTGGCATGCAGGCCGGACTTCAAGGTGACGAAGGCGACCACGCCCTGGCCCTTGATTTCGTCGGGACGCCCGACCACGGCGGCTTCGGCGACGGCAGAGTGGGAAACCAGGGCGCTTTCCACTTCTGCGGTGCCGAGGCGGTGGCCGGAAACATTGAGCACGTCGTCGAGCCGACCGACAATCCAAAAACATCCGTCCTTGTCGCGGCGGGCTCCGTCGCCCGTCAAATACCAGCCTGGATAGGCGCTCCAGTAGGTGGACTTGTAGCGTTCCTTGTCGCCCCAGAGCGTGCGGAGCATCGCCGGCCAGGGCTTGCGGACGACCAGGCGTCCGCCCTCGTTGGTGCTGCATTCCCGGCCATTTTCATCGACGATGGCGGCGTCGATGCCGAAAAACGGCAGGGTGGCGGTGCCTGGCTTGGTCGGGGTGGCGCCCGGCAACGGGGAAATCATGATGACTCCGGTCTCGGTCTGCCACCAGGTATCGACGATGGGACAGCGTCCGCCGCCCACGAGCTTGTGGTACCACATCCACGCTTCGGGATTGATGGGTTCACCCACCGATCCCAGCAGGCGCAGGCTGGAAAGGTCGTGTTTTTTCACGTGTTCATCCCCCCACTTGATGAAGGCGCGGATGGCCGTGGGAGCGGTGTAGAGAATGGTGGCCTGGTATTTTTCGATGATTTCCCAGAAACGCCCGAAATGCGGCGTGTCCGGCGCACCTTCATACATGAGCACCGTGGCTCCGTTGGCTAGCGGGCCATAGACAATGTAGCTGTGACCGGTGACCCAGCCGATGTCTGCGGTGCACCAGTAGATGTCGTCGTCGCGCAGGTCGAAGATGTATTTGCTGGTGCTGTAGGCGCCCACGGAATAGCCCCCGGTGGTGTGGAGAATGCCCTTGGGCTTGCCGGTGGAGCCGCTGGTGTAAAGAATGTAGAGCGGGTGTTCGGAATCATAACCTTTGGCCGGACATTGGGCGGATTGTTCCGCGATTTCCTCGTGCCACCAGACATCGCGGCCCATGGTCATGGTGATTTCCTGGTTGGTCCGTTTGAGCACGATGACTTTTTTCACCGGCGTTTCCCCCATGGCCAGGGCCTTGTCCACGTTGTCTTTCAGGGGCACCACCTTGGCTCGCCGCCACCCGCCGTCGGCGGTGATGACATGGGTCGCGCCGGAGTCGAGGATGCGATCATAAATCGCTTGGGCGGAAAAGCCTCCAAAAACCACGCTGTGCACCGCGCCAATGCGGGCGCAGGCCAGCATGGCGATGGCGGCTTCCGGCACCATGGGCATGTAGATGATGACCCGGTCCTTCACCCTGACGCCCTGCGCCTTCAGCATGTTGGCGGCCCGGCACACTTCGCGCTGCAACTGCTGGTAGGTGAGCGTCCGGGTGTCGCCCGGCTCCCCTTCCCAAATGATCGCCGCCTTGTTTTTGCGGGCGGGATTGGCCGCATGGCGGTCCACGCAGTTTTCGCAGAGGTTGAGTTTTCCTCCCACGAACCACTTAGCAAAAGGTGCATTCCATTCCAGCACTTTTTTCCAGGGTGCCTGCCACACCAGTTCCCTGGCCTCCGCCGCCCAGAATTTCTCCGGATTTTTCACCGATTCTGCATAACGTTTTTTGTAGTCAGCCAGGGATTTGATTCTGGCCTGCTTGGAGAAGACAGCGGCGGGTTTGAACACGCGCTTTTCGACGAGGTGGGATTCGATCGTTTCAGACATGGGACAGCAGTGGGATGAGCGGATGTGAGGGTCGGAGCGGATGTGCCCGCCCAAGCCCTGGGCGGGCAGACGGAGGCAGTGTTGGGTAAAGCGAAGGATTTTCCTTTATCCTGCCGCCCGGATTTGTCCAGATGCGAGATGCGGCTACAGTCGGCGCCAGGAACGTCCGTCGCGTTCCAAGAGTTCGTCCGCCTCCTTCGGCCCCCAGGTGCCGGCGGGATATTCGCACATCGGCGGCGGGTTCGGGCTGGCGTGCCAGGCCTGCTCGATTTGATCGACGTAGCGCCAGGCGTTTTCGACTTCGTCGCGCCGGGCGAAAAGGGTCGCGTCGCCGGCCATGGCGTCGAGCAGCAGGCGTTCGTAGGCTTCGGGGCTGGCCTTGCCGAAACTGGAGCTGTAGTGGAAATCCATCTTCACCTGTTCCACCCGCATGGCGGCTCCGGGCATTTTGGAGTGCATGCGCAGTGAGATGCCCTCGTCTGGCTGGATGCGGATGGTCAGTACGTTGCTGGAGTCCACGGTGGCGCTCTTGTTGAAAAGCACCCGCGGCGGCTTCTTGAAGTGCAGCGAGATTTCCGTGCTTTTCTTCGGCAACTGTTTGCCGACCCTGACAAAAAATGGCACGCCTTCCCACCGCCAGTTGTCGATGCGGGCGCGCAGCGCCACGTAGGTTTCCGTGCTGCTGGCGGGGTCCACCCGGTCCTCCTGCCGGTAGCCGGCGGCCAGTTTTCCATCCACCACGCCCGCGCTGTATTGGGCGCGGATGACATTGCGTCCGACATCGGCGGCGTCCTTGAAGGGACGCAGGGCGCGCAGGACTTTCACCTTTTCGTCGCGCACCCCGTCGGGGGAAAGGTCCGGCGGAGGTTCCATGGCCACCAGGCTGAGGAGCTGGAGCAGGTGGTTTTGCACCATGTCCCGCAGTGCGCCGGCCTTGTCGTAGTAGCCGCCGCGTCCGCCTTCCATGCCCAGATTCTCCGCACAGGTGATCTGCACATGGTCGATGTAGCGGTTGTTCCACACCGCTTCGAAAATGGAGTTTGCAAACCGCAGCACCATGATGTTCTGCGCGGTTTCCTTCCCCAGGTAGTGGTCGATCCGGTAGGTGTCCTGTTCGTCGAAGACATCGTTGACGATCCCATTGAGCCGCTGGGCGGTGGCCAGGTTGGTGCCGAACGGCTTTTCCACCACCACCCGCGACCATTTTCCTTCCGCGGCTGCCACGTTCAGCCCGGTCACCTGCAACTGCTCCAGGATCGGGGCGAAATAATCCGGTGCGGAGGCCAGGTAAAACAAGCGGTTTCCGCCCGCACCTTCCGCATCCAGGCGGGTCAGCAGTTCCGCCAGGCGGCGATATCCAGCCGTGTCTTCGAATTCGCTCTGGTGGTAGAAAATACTGTTGCTGAAGGATTCCCAGAACTGCGCGCTGTGGCCGGACCGGGACACTTTCCGGTTCATTTCCTCCAGTTCAGCCCGGAACGAGGCGTCTGATTTCTCCCGGCGGGCAAAGCCCACCACTTTGAGCGTCGGAGGCAGCTCGCTTTGCGCGGCGAGATTGTAAATGGCAGGGATGAGCTTGCGGCTGGTGAGGTCGCCGGAAGCCCCGAAGATGACCACCGTGCAGGGGTCGGGCCGCAGGCGGGTGGTCAAGTCTTCACGGAACGGATTGGGCAGCTTTTGCAAGGTGGAATGGGTTGAAGTGGCTCCCATGCAACTGGGGCAGGCAATTGACTCCCCTGCCTTCCAAAATCAACGGGAATGATCCTGCCGGAATTCCTCCGGCCCGGCGGCGGCCGCCGTCAGGGCACAGGCAGGACCTGCACCGCGTCGGCGATGACGTGGCCGTCTGCGCCCTCGTTGCGCAGCTCCACGCCCGACGGCACACCGCGGCGGAAAACGAATTTCCCCAGGGAATGAAATGGGGCCTCCCTGGGGGCCTGCTTCTGATTCACCTTCATGCGTTTCTCCCCGTCTGCGGCAAAAAGGACCACGGTGGCATTGGATGCGCGATTGGCCATCGCCGTGTAGGCCAGCCGCACTTCGTAGGTGCCATCCTGCGGCACGGTGAAAGGAAAGCGGATGGTGCAGCCTTTGCCGGCGGCGTTGTCATGCAGATACCCGGCGCCGAGGTGGCCGGGAGCCGAGGTGCTTTCCACCCAGCCCCCCGTGCGTTTCGCCTGCGTGTCGTCGATGACCATTCCCGCCAGCCCCTGGAGGGCGATGCCGCCGGCGGGCTTGGGCTTTGCCGGGGTCGCGAGTTCCAGCACCTGTTTGTCCGCCAGCAGCCGTTCACGCAGCTTCGCATAGGGTACATCCTGAATCGCGCACCCGAGGTCGATGCTCAGGCAGGCGGCCGTGGCGGCGCTCTGGCCAAGGATCATGAAAACCGGTTCCATGCGGATGCTCCCATAGGCGATGTGGCTGCTGGAAAGACAGACCGGAACCAGCAGATTGGTGCATTCCTCCCTTTTTGGACGCAGACTGCGGAAGGAAATGCGGTAGGCCCCGCCGGGCGAAACCTGAATGTCCCCTTCGTTCCTGACAACTCCACGGGAGTCCACGTAGCGCTGCACGTTGTGGGAATCCATGTTGTAGCTGCCCATCCCCGCGGATTCCGGCGTTTCGCGGGTGCGGCGGCAGTCGTGTTCGGTGTGGACGTAGTCGCTGCACATCCGGCGCGCCTCCCTCACATAAATCTGATGCGGCCAATGGCCGTTGTCAGTGAATTCATCCTTCGCCAGTCCAAACTGCCGGAACTCCTTGCGCACCTCCTCCGGCACCCGGGGGTCGTTGGCAAAAAACCAGTAGAAGCCCTTTTGATAGGTCTGGTGCTCCCGCAGGATTTTTTCCCGGGCGGCGTAGTCCCCGTCGGGATAGCCGTAGTTCATGCCGAGGTTGTCGCTGGAAAAGGCGCCGTTGTTGTTGGTGTCGGTTTTGCGGTTGGGCAGGAAATCCGGCTTCATCCAGACGCGGTTGCCTGCCAGCGCATAGCGCAGACCCAGCTCGTAGCGCTGCGGATCGTAACCCTCCGGCTTCGGCCACGGGACTTTGTTGGCATCCACATCGGTCATGCACACCCGATAACAATACGCCTGCACCCGCCAGTCTGCGCCGCCCTCGGTTCCCGGTCCTTCCTTCTGAATGCCCGGCAGCAGTCCGCTGGCAGGACTGCCCGGAACGATGAATGGGTCCACCTCGGCGGTGAACTGATGTTTGGTGGCATGGCCGACCTGCACGCCGTTGAGCGTTTCTCCATAGACTGCGTTGGCCTCGCGTCCGACATGATAGGAAACGCCGGCTTTGGCCATGAGGTCGCCTTCATAGGTGGCGTCGATGAAGCATTTTCCGGAAAATTCCCGACCGCTTTCCATCCGGATCGACGCAATGACGCCGCCGGATTTGGTGACTCCATTGCCCAGGTCCAGGCGTTCGCCGCAAATGACGGACACCGATGCCTCCGCCAGCATCTCCCGCAGAATTTTCTCCGCCACATGCGGCTCGAACCGCCAGATGGCATCCTGCGACTCACGATAATAGGCATAGGCCTCCCGCTTTTCCTGACGCCATGCGGCATCCTGCGAATAATGCGCCTTCAGGCGCTGGTAAAACTCCCGCGCCATTCCGCCGATGGCGCGGTTGTCCCCGGAATCGGTCATCCCAAGGCCGCCGCTCGTCAGGCCCCCGAGGTGGCGGCCCGGTTCGATGAGGACGACGGATTTTCCCATCCGTGCGGTCTGCACTGCGGCGGTGATGCCGGCGGAGGTGCCGCCGTAAATCACCACGTCCGGGGAGGCGGCGGCGAATGAAGCCCCGGCCAGCAGAAGGAACAATCGATGCATCATGCCGGTTCCAATACCACCGGACCTGCGCAGGCAACAGCATTTCCCGTTCCGCCAATAGGGCGCAGGCTGGCAGGCGGATGAAATTCAAATGCCCAGCGAGTCGGCGGCGGCATCGAGAAAGGTACGGTGTGCCTGCACCCGTTGGTGGAGGGCAAATTCCGAGGGGGTTTCAAAGGTGAGCGTGGCCGCGGCGCCTGTCCGGTAAAGCGCAATCGCCTCCGGCAGCCCCGGCAGGTCCAGCGGTGGATTTTTCCGCTGGATGATCCCGTTTTTCGCCGTGCGCCCGTCAATGCGGCCCCGCGGGTCGCGCGGCAGCACAGGATCCACCGGCGGGAGCAGTGCGTCCGCAAGTCCGCCGTGTTCACTCAGCTCATAACAATAGGCTCCGCGGGCATCGTAGTCCTCATGCAGCATGAGACCGAGTTCAAAGCGCCGACCAGCGACCAGATTTTGCCAGGCACGGATGAGCGGGTGGGTGGCGTCGTGGAAATGGCGGTTGAGGTCGATGCCCGCACCGTCCACCCGGGTGTTCGCGGCCAGTCCATCCGGATTGACCAGCGGGAGAATCACGACGCAGGCGGATTTCAGACGCGCAAGGTTCGCCTCCGCCCATTCCAGAAGGGCGGAAACTGGCGCGGGCTCATCTCCGTGCACGCCGGCGGAAAGATACAGCGCGGGGGAGGTGCGGTTCCTGCTGAAATAGGCGGGAACGGAAAATCCGCCCGGCGTTTGCAGCAGCACCCGCCCCTGCAGGCCCGCGAGCCGGGCCACTTTCCGCCACCGGGCCAGCAGCGCCCGGGAATCGTGCGACTGGTGGTTCCGGTTGTAGGAATCGCCTTCGGCCATGAGGCAGTGAACGGGGCAGGCAACGCAACGCAAGTCACACCGTGCTGGTGCTCACGGCGGCCGATCCCTGCTCGCCCGTGCGAATGCGGATGGCCTGTTCGACTGCGGTGATGAAAATCTTTCCGTCGCCGATCTTTCCCGTGTTCGCCCGCTTGATGATCGCCTGCACCACTTCGTCCACCCGGGTGTCATCGACCACGACTTCCAGTTTCACTTTCGGCAGGAAATCCACCGTGTATTCACTTCCCCGATAAATCTCCGTGTGTCCCTTCTGGCGGCCGAATCCCTTCACCTCGGTGACGGTCATCCCCTGAATTCCGATATCGGAAAGCGCTTCCTTCACGTCTTCGAGCTTGAACGGTTTGATGATGGCTTCGATTTTTTTCATGGCGCTGAAATCAACTTGAACACCTCCACCCCTACCAAGCACGGCTGGCCTGCGCCACCGAAATCTTCGGCAAAACCAGTCCGCGGCGCGGCGCTGCCGGACGGGAAGTGGCATTCGCTTCGCGCCGCCTGCCAACTGCCCCGCGCAGCGCACGATTTCCCGCCGCCCCCGCCCAGGATGTTGGCTTCGGCAAAAAATTGCTGTTAACGTTTTCCGGGTTTTTGCGGCATACGGGCATGAACATGGAATCCGAACTGCAGCAGCGGGAGCGACTGGCGCGCCACTGGTCGGAGAGCGAGACCGCGGTGCGGGCGTTTGTGCATGCGGCGATTCCGCAGTTTGCGGATGCGGAGGATGTGGTGCAGCAGGTGGCGCTCACGGTGACGCGGCGCTTTGAGGAATACGATGGGCGACGCCCGTTCGTAGCGTGGGCGCTGTGGCTGGCGAAGTCGCGGTTGGCCGATCACTGGCGGCGGATTGGGCGGGAGCGGCTGGTTTTTTCCGAAGAGGTGATGGATCGCATGGCCGCCGCTCTGGAGGAGCAGCAGCCGGAACGCACGGCACGGCAGGAGGCACTGGAGCACTGCATTGACAAGCTGCCAGCCAAGTCACGGCAGTTGCTGGACTTGCGCTATGCAGAGGCCCGCTCGGCGGAAGAAATCGCCCGGGAAACGCATGGCACGCCAGGTAGTGTCCGGGTGCTGCTGCACCGCGTGCGTTCCCTGCTTGCGGACTGTCTGGCGGCACAACTCAGGAGGGACTGCGCATGAACGATGCCGACCGAATGCTTCTGGACCGGTGGCTCGACGGCGATGCGGATGCCGCGTCGGTGAGCGCCCTTCTGGAGCGGAACCCGGAAGCGGCCATCTGGCTGGCGTCGCGTGCCGCACTCCATGCGGATTTGCGCCGCGCGCTGGAGCGGCGGCGGCTGCAGCGGGTGGCGCTGGATGTGGCGCATCCGCGGCAGGGCCGTTGGAGTGGCCGCTGGGCCTGGGCGGCAGCGGCGGTGCTGGCGGTGAGTGCGGCGGTGCTGGCGCTGTGGCCGCACGGCCGCTCCGGCCACCCGCAGGGTACGAAGGTGGAAGTGGTGGCTGCAAACCATGCGGGCGGGGAGTGGCTGCCGGGAGCGGTACGTGAGCTGGGGCATTTTGCGCTGCATTCCGGCCAGATCACCCTGCGGCTGGAAAATGGCGTGCTGCTGGATGTGAGCGCACCGGCGAATCTGGAGATCGAAAGCGCGATGTCCGTGCGGCTGATTTCCGGCAAGGTAACGGCGGATGTGGGCGCACGGGGCAAAGGATTCACCATCGCCACGCCGCAGACGCGCGTCGTGGATCTGGGTACGGTCTTTGGAGTGGAAGCGGCGGACGGCGGACACACCGATGTGGTCGTTTTCAGCGGCGCGGTGGAGCTGCACGAAGATGCGCCGGTGGAAACCCTGACCCGCGGCCAGGCGGTGCGGGTGAGCAAGGCAGACGGACGCCGCCGCATTCAAAACGTCGTCACCAGCCGCCGCCGGGCGGAATGGAGCACCTCCGCCCCGCCGGAGGGCTGCGCGTTTCGCTCCGTCACCGATGATGCCGAGCGGGCGGAGGAGCCGTTTTCCTATCAAATCACCCAGGGCGGACTGGCGGAGGGAGCAGAGGCGTTTGTCGAGCTGCCATTTGTGCTGCGGGAGGTGCCGCTCTCGCTTGCCGGTGCGGATCTGGTGCGAACCTTCCGCGGCGCGCGAAAAAGCCGGCATTTCCAACTGGAAGTCGCACTGGCCCGTCCAGCGGTCCTGCATGTGCTCTTCGAAGCATCCTCGCCTCCCCCTGCCTGGCTCACGGAACAGTTCCGCCGCACCGGAAATACCCTGCGCCTGGCCAGTCCCGATCCCGCGGTGCGCCGCACGGTCGTCCTCGCCGTGTGGGACCGCGTCATGCCGCAGGGCGGCTCCATCACGCTGGGACCGGCACGCGATGGTCCGGAGCCTCCGCCCATCATGTATGTGCTGGCAGCGACGCCGCTGCCCTGACAATTCCCCGCCCGGCCCCGGGCACTCGCAAACTCCAACTGCAGCTTCCCATGAAACCGCTTCCGGCCCTGATCCTGTTCCACGCCGTCACGTTCGCAGGCGGCGCTTCTCCCGTCGGCGAATTGTTCATCGATGAACAGTTCGGCTATGCGCAGTTGCCGGAGGTCGTTTTTCGGGAGGATGCGCCGGTCGCCGGCGGGGTGCGCGATCTGATGCTGCGCGTGTATGTGCCGTCCGGCGAGGGTGTGCCCGCGGTGCGGCCTGCATTTCTCGGGTGTCCGGGCGGCTCCTTCAGCGGCCAGTATTTCGATGCCGCCACCTGTCAGCGCTGGGCGAAACGCGGCTATGTGGTGTTCAGCATGGCCCCGCGTTCCCGTCATCTGGACAATCCGCCACCCACTCTGGACCTGGGCGCGGCCTTTCTGGCCGAACTGGAAGCGGGGATTTCGCGCATCGGGTTTCCCGGCCCGTCGATGGTGGATGCCGCGGGCTGCCAGTTCAGCGACGTGATGATGGCGCTGGCCTTCATCCGCGACCACGCCGCAGCGTATGGCGTGGACCCTTCGCGCATTGTCATGGCTGGAACTTCCAGCGGAAATGTCACCATGAACAACGCGCTTTACTGCAGCGACGAAATGGGATTTGGCACCCTGCCCGCGAGGGCCGGAGCCATGCATGCCGGCGCCATGGCCCCGCCTGCGCAGACCTACGTGCAGCCGGGAGGTGCGCCGCTGTTCATCATCCACGGCACGGCGGACGGAGCGGTGCCCATTGTCGAGGCGGCTGCGATGCACGACACCCTGACCGAATTGGGCATTGGCACGGAATTCCACCCCCTGCCAGGCGTCGGGCACGACACCATTCCCGCGCTCACCGATCCGGCCTTCAGCGTGGACGGAGATCTGCTCATCACGCGGCAGGCACGCTTTTTCGCCCAGCACCTCGCGCTCAACAGCATCGCCAGCGGGCCGCAGGCGGATTATGCCGGTTGGATCACCCACCGCGCAGTGCCCGGCGCACAGCAGGCAGCGGGTTTTGATCCCGACCACGATGGCGCGGACAACCTGACAGAATACGCCGCCGGCACCGAACCCGCCGTGGCAGCATCCTTCACCGCGCCTGCTGCCACGGTGCGGGGCGGCCGCTTCGGTTTGCGCTTCCAGCGCGTGCCTGGACGTGCGGACATCACCCTCGCGGTGCAGGCTGCGGACAGTCCCGCCGGTCCATGGACAAGCCTCGCCGCCAGCACCAACGGTGCCGCCACCGTCCCGCTCCTGGCCGGAACCGGCGTGCAGGAACTCCCCGCCGGAGAGGTCATTGCCGTTACCGTCGTGCATCCCGAACCCCTCGCGGGGCCCGCTTCCCGACGGTTTCTCCGCCTCGCCATCAGCACTCCCTAACGTCACCCGCACGGCGCGTCGGCCGCTGGTGTGAGGGTGCACTGAAACTGCCGGAAAGGAGATCCGTCGGAATCGGTCCGTGCTCCGTTTCTGGATGCACACCGCGGGCTTGCGCATTTTTTATTTGAATATGGCGGGCTGGAACCTAGTCTCTATCACTGATGTTTCGTTTCTCAAAGCAAGTGATCGCCCTGGCCACCATCGTGGCCGTGCTGGCATTGCAGCTTTTTGGAGTTCACGCCGGCTATCTTTGCGAATGCCAGCCGGGCGGGAGCCTGGCGGTCGGGAGTGATTGCGAATCCAGCCACTGCCATCCCGGACAGGGCCATTCTGACGACACACAGAAAGGAAATGGCCACCACCACAAGGAACTGCGCGACGATGCGAAATCGATGCGCAGCGAAACAGCCTCCACGGCGGTTCCGATCCTGCTGGAGGCGGTGGGGCCGTGGAGCGGAGGAATGGAACTCCACGAGGCGCATCTGGTGTTGAAACCGTTGCCGGTGCTGCGTGGATGGCTGCCGGAGCGAAGTCCGCCCCCCACGGGAGTGGTCGTGGCCAGGACGCTGGTCCTGCTGATTTGACGGGAATGCCCGGTCCGTTTTGACGCGCTCACGCCGCCGCATGGCCGTGCCGTGTCCAGGACGACCCGCCCTGCCGTTTCACCCGTGGCGTCAGTTCCTGTGCCACGGCTCCCTTCACTCCTTTCCCGCTTGCCTTCATGTACCGACTTCTTTGCCTCCTTTCCCTAACCCTTCCCGCTGCTGCGGAGGTTCTCACGCTCCAGACGGTGACGGCGCATGCCCTGCGTCACAATGCCGACCTGGAGGCCGCCCGGATGACCATCGCCGAGGCGCAGGGACGCCTGCTGCAGGCCGGGCGGTATGCCAATCCCGAAGTTGAAACCGAATGGAAACCCAATGTGCGCGGCCGCGAAATGTCCGCAGGCATCGGTGTCATGCAGAAACTTCCCCTGACCAGCCGGCTGCGCCTGGAGAAGGCGGTTTCCCGTGCGGAACTTGCCGCAGCGGAGGCGGAAGTGCGCGAGGCGGAGCGGAAAATCTCCACGGATGTCAGGACGCTGGCCGTGAAAATCCTGGCGCTGCAGGCCCGCAGGGTGCTGGAACAAAAACAAATCACGAACGGAAAGGAAATCGCCACCCTGGTGACGAAACTCGCGGCGGCCGGCGAAGGGTCCACGCTGGAAGCGGGTCAGGTGGAATTGGAAGCAGCCCAACTGGAATTGGGTTTGCTGCAGACGGATGCCGAAATCGCCGCGCTGACTGGAGAACTGCGCCCCCTGCTGGGAATGAATTCCGGCAGAACGCTGGAAATTTCCGGAGAACTTCCGGAGGTGAAATCAACCGGCCGGCAGGAACCCAGACTGGAAAAGCGTCCGGATTATCAAATGGCCACCGCGAAAGCAGAAGCGGCCAGCCAGGCTGTGAAGCTGGCGCAGGCCGGGAAATGGGAAGACCTCTCCATTGGTCTGGCCGCCGAGGTGGAGCGGATGGAGGACGCGCCCGACGGCCTGGAGGCAGACACGTTCATCGGGCTCAAATTTTCCCTGCCGCTGCCGCTGTGGAATCAGAACGAAGGGAACATCCAGTCGGCCAGGGCAGCCGCCCAGCGGGCGGAAAAAGAAGCCGGTGCCCTGGCGCTGCGGATCCGCAATGAAGCGGCTGCGGCGCAAAGGGAGATGGAAATCAGCGCCTCGATCCTGCGGCAGAGCGACGACCTCCTGCCCAAAACCGCAGCGCTCGAGGAGCGCTACCGCAAATCCTACGGGGCCGGGCAGTCCACTCTGACCGAAGTGCTGCGGATCCGCGACCGGCGGCTTTCCCTGCAAACGGCACGGCTCAATGCCCTGCGTGATTTCCACCTGGCCCGCGTCCGCAGCGAGGCCGCTCTGGGCAACTAGCAAAAATTTCAGCCATCTATTTTCCATGCACAAAACCTGTAACTACACCCTTTCCTGCCTGCTGCTGCTGGCGTCAGCCGTCCGGTCCGCCGATGACAAGCGGGCCTCCAGCACGGTGATTCTCGATGCCACCGGAGTGAAAAACCTGCGGATCGAGACCATGGAGGTCGAAGAGACCGAATTTGAGGAAACGATCTTCTCGCTGGGGCGGGTGGAGGCGATTCCGGGGAAACGCAGCGGAGTGAGCAGCCGCATCCCTGGGCGCATCGTGGAACTCAAAGCTGCACTGGGCGACACCGTGCAGGCAGGCCAGGAAGTGGCGCGCCTGGAAAGCCGCCAGCCTGGCGATCCGCCGCCCATTGTTTCCTTGCTCTCTCCAGGAGTTGGAATCGTCACCAAGGCTGCCGTGGCGCTGGGCGAACCATTGGAGCCCGAAACGGTGCTGATGGAAGTCACCGACCTCAGCGAGGTCCATGCCATCGCCCATGTGCCGGAGCATCTCGCGGGGGGAATCAAACCCGGAGCCACCGCCCACATCCGAATCTCCGCCCTGCCAAACGAAAAATTCGACGGGGAATTGCTGCGTTTCGGAACGGAAGCCGACCGGGAAAGCGGAACCATCGACGCCATTTTCAAGCTGCCCAATCCTCAATTGACCATCCGGCCCGGCATGAGGGCGGAGTTTTCCATCGTACTCAGCCAGCGGGAAGGGGTCATGGTGGTGCCGCGTTCCGCGGTGCAGGGCGACTCCGCGAACCGCTATGTGTATGCGGAGGATTTGGGGATGCTGGATGCCCGTGAAAAGAAGCTGAAGGCCGACAAGGATCTCCCTGACACGGAAATCCTGTATGGATTCGTGAAGACGCCCGTGGTGGTGGGGCAGGTGAACGACCGCTTTGCGGAGATTCAAAGCGGCCTGCTGCTGGGAGACAGCATCGTCGTGCAGGGAGCCTATTCTCTGGCGTTTGCCGGAGGCGGAACCATGTCGCTCAAAGCGGCGCTGGATGCGGCACACGGCCACGAGCACAACGAGGACGGATCCGAGATGACTCCTGAGCAGAAAAAAAACCGGGAAGCGGAAAAAGCCGCGGCCGGCGGCGCCCACGACCATGAGCACGAACACGAGTCCGGCGGCGGCAGGCTCTGGAAGCTGACCAGCGGCGTCCTGGGCCTCTTGCTGGTGCTTTCCCTGGTCTTCCGCAGGAAGTCCGGAACCGATGCGGGGGACGCCGGCGTCAAACCTCAAATTTCCTGACCCATGCTGAACAAGCTGATCAAATGGTCGCTGGCGAACCGGACACTGGTGGTGGGCATTTCCCTGCTGCTGCTGTTCCTGGGGTATCGGGCGGTGCAAAGCCTGCCGGTGGAAGTCCTGCCTGACCTGACCAAGCCGACGGTCATTATCCTGACAGAAGCGCCGGGGCTGGCACCGGAGGAAGTGGAAACCCGGGTGACGCAGCAGATCGAAAGCTCCCTGATGGGCGTGGGCGGACTGACCCGGCTGCGGTCGAATTCCGACATCGCCCTCTCGCTGGTCTTCGCCGAGTTTGCCTGGGGGACGGACATTTACAAGGCCCGCACCATGGTCCAGGAACGGATGCAGGGCGTCCGCGAACAGCTTCCGGAAGGCGTGCAGCCCTTCATGACGCCGGTGGCGTCGCTCATGGGGGAAATCCTCCTGGTGGGCATCTCCAGCAGGGATGAGAAACTTCCGCCGCGGGAAATCCGCTCCCTGGCCGACTGGACCGTGCGCCGACGGCTGCAGACCATTCCGGGCATCGCGGAAATCCTCAACATGGGCGGAGGCATCAAGCAGGTGGAAATTCAGCCCGACCCGCTGCGCATGCAGGCGCTGGGGGTTTCGCACGATGAGCTGGAGGAGGCCGCTCGGGAATCCGCCAGCACCACAACGGGCGGTTTCATCGATGCCGGTTCCACCGAAATCATGGTGCGCAACCTGTCCATGACCACCGATCTTTCGGAAATTGCCAGCACGGTCATCAAAATCGTCAATGACCGTCCGGTTTCCATCGGGGATGTGGCAAAAGTCGAGTGGGGGATCGAACCCATGCGGGGTGACGCGGGGATCGGATTGCGGACCGCCAGCGGCGAAATCCTGCAAACGCCCGGTGTCATCATGTCCGTGACCAAAGCGCCGGGATTCGACACCTCGAAGCTGACCGAACAAATCAAGGCCGCCCTGAAGGAACTCCAGGCCACGCTGCCGGAAGGCGTGGAGCCCCGGATGCTCTTCCAGCAGAAGGACTTCATCGACCACGCCATGGACAACCTGAAGGAGGCGATCCGGGACGGAGCCATCATGGTCACCATCGTCATCTTTCTGTTCCTGCTGAACTTCCGCACCACCTTCATCACGCTCATGGCCATGCCGTTGAGCTTCTCCATCACCCTGCTGACTTTCCAGTGGTTGGACATCAGCGTGAACAGCATGACCCTGGGCGGCCTGGCCGTCGCCATCGGAATGGTGGTGGACGATGCCATCGTGGACGTGGAAAACGTCTTCCGGCGGCTCAATGAAAACGCGGCTCTGGACGCACCCCATCCGCGGCTCCAGGTGATCGCCCGCGCCTCGGGTGAGGTGCGCAACTCCATTCTTTATGCCACGCTGCTGATCATCCTGGTATTCCTTCCGCTGCTCGGGCTCACCGGAGTGGAAGGTCGGCTGTTCGGTCCCATCGCCATCGCGACGATCATCTCGATGATCGCCTCGTTTGTGGTTTCCCTGGCCGCCATCCCCGTTCTCTGCTCCTTCCTGCTGCGGCCCAAGCAGGGGCACGCCCACAAGGACGGACGACTGACGCGGGGCATGAAGTGGATGCTGGAGCACCTGGTCTTGCGCTTCGGCTTGAACCAGCCGCTGGCGCTGCTGGCCCTGGTTGGCATTCTTGCCGCCGCCGCATTCAGTCTCTACGGAGAAATGGGGAAAGACTTCCTCCCCGCTTTCCGTGAGGAAACCGCCCTGGTCTCCACCACTTCCGCGCCCGGCACCTCGCTGGATGAAATGAATCAAATCAGCGACGTGGTGGAACGGCAGATTCTCTCCGTCCCGGAAGTGAAGCAGGTGGGCCGCCGCATCGGGCGGGCGGAACGCGGCGACCATGTCGTGCCAGTTTCCACCGCGGAATTTGACGTGGATTTTCAGACCGCCACCGACACGTCCGGAGGAAAGGCCCGCAGCCGCAAGGAAATTCTGGAGGAGATCCGCCAGAAAGTCCGGATGGTCCCCGGGACCTTCAGCGCCCTGACGGGTCCGCTGGCGGACCGGATCGGCCACATGCTCAGCGGCGTCGCAGCGCCGGTGGCGATCAAGATTTTCGGTCCTGACCTGGGAAAATTAACCGAACTGGGGGCGCAAATCCAAAGCCTTGCAAAAACCATTCCCGGCTTCGAAGACGCCAAACTCGACCAGCAGTCCACCATTCCCCAATTGCGCATCGAAGCCGATCGTGACCAGGCCAGGGCCTATGGCATTGCGCCCGGCCACCTCAACGAGCAGCTTTCCAAGCTCATCGGCGGGGAACATCTGGCGGAACTCCGGGATGGCCAGCGCAGCCTGAATCTGGTGATGCGGCTGCCGCATGAATGGCGGGATTCACCGGAAAAAATCAGCACCCTGCCCGTGGAAAATGAAGCGGGGCGGCGCGTGGCGGTGTCGCTGGTGGCGGATGTCCGCGAGGCCAAGGGACCGAACGTGATCAACCGCGAAAACGGCCAGCGCCGCTACGTGGTGGCCATCAAGCCCACGTCGCGCAATGTCGGCGAAAGCGTCCGCCAGCTCCAGGAATTGGTGACCGCCAAGGTGAAATTTCCAGAGGGCTATTTCGTGAGCTATGAGGGTGAATTTGTTGCGCAGCGCGAGGCTTCGCAGCGCATTGCCATACTCAGCGGCGTGGTGCTGGTGGTCATCGCATTTCTGCTCTTCGGGTATTTCCGCTCCACCTTCTTCTCCCTGCAGGTCCTGTGTGACATTCCCCTGGCATTGATCGGCGGGCTGCTCCTCACCCGGCAACAGATCAACAACATCAGCATTGCCACGCTGGTCGGATTCATCGCGGTGGCTGGCGTCGCCGCCCGGAACAGCATCATGCTCATTAGCCACTATCTCCACCTCATGCAGCATGAAGGCGAAGGTTTCACCAAAGCCATGGTGATCCGGGGCACCAAGGAACGGCTGGTTCCCGTGCTGATGACTGCACTTTCCGCCGGGATCGGGCTGGTTCCCTTGCTGCTGGCGGCAGACCAGCCGGGCAAGGAAATCCTCCATCCCGTGGCGGTGGTGATCGTGGGCGGGCTCGTCACCAGCACCCTGCTGGGCCTGGGAGTGACGCCCACGGTGTTTTACACCTTCGGCAGAAAAGCCGCCGCCCGCTCCATCGAGCTGGAGTCGCCAGCCTCGCACTAAACCCATTTCCCGCACCACCATTGGTGCGGGCATAACAAAAAAAAGCACCCATAACCCAAACACCAAAATCCATGAAATCATTGATGAAACTCGCATTCCTGGGCCTGGCCCTGAGCCTCGTTCCCTGTCAGGCGGATGAAAAGCAGGCCCCGGCCAAAAAAGAGGCCGCGGAACACGACCACGACCACGCAGCCAAGGCCGGACCCACCGGAGGAAAACTGATCACCAGCGTTGAGCCGCATGTGGAATTTTTTGTCAACAAGGACAAAAAAGTGGAAATCCGTTTTGTGGACGATGAGAACAAAGTGGTGCCCCCTGGCGATCAGGTGGTGACCGCCACGCTGGGAGAACGCAGCAAGCCCACCAAGCTGGCGTTCACCAAGGACGGCGACAAGCTCGTCTCCGACAAGACAGTGCCGGACGGCAATGACTACCCGACGGTGGTGCAGATCAAAAGCAGTGCCAAGGCCAAGGCGGTCAATGCGCGGTTCAATCTGAACATGAGCAAGTGCCCCACCTGTGAGCACGCGGAATATGCCTGCACCTGCGACCACCACGAGGAGGGGGACCACAAAGACCACGACCACGGCAAGGAAAAGACCGGCAAGGAAAAGTCCGGCGGCAAGTAGTCCTTGCCACCTGAGCCGGGCATCCTGAACCATCGCCTGCCGCGGTGAACCCGCGGCAGGCATTTCCCTTCGCCGACTCAAGCAGCATTGGCTCCGGAGCAAGTTTTCACTGGCGGACGGAGGTAGCGGCGCTATGGCAGCGAACCTTCGGTCCCGGTCACCGCCGTCCGGAACCAACCTGTCTCCCCGCATGCCCCGACTGACCTTTCAATCCCTCCTGCGCTCTGCTGACATAGGCGCCAATTCCTACTGTCTGGAACTCGGACAGACGCGGGTGCTGCTGGATGCCGGCATGCACCCGAAAGTGGAGGGGACCGATTCCCTTCCGCAATTCGACGAACTGCGCGGCCTGCAGGTGGATGCGGCGATCCTGACCCATGGCCACTTGGACCATGTGGGGGCGCTGCCGGTGTTCCAGCGCCAGCATCCGGAGGCAGAGGTGGTCATGACCGAGCCGACTGCGGACATTGCGGAAGCGATGCTCCACAACAGCGTCAATGTCATGCAGGCCAAACGCCAGGAACATGACATGAAGGAATATCCGTTTTTCCTCCATCCGGAAATCGACCGCATGCAAAAAGCGTGGGCGCTCCGCAAGGTGGGCATCCCCTTTGCCCTGGGTGCCGAGGGAGTGCGCGGCACGTTTTACGAGGCGGGACACATTCTTGGAGCCGCGGGGGTTCTGTTAGAGTGTGAAGGCACCCGGATTTTCTACACCGGGGATGTGCATTTTGAAGACCAGACACTGTTGCGCGGGGCGGCCTTTCCCACGGAGCACGTGGACATTCTGATCATGGAAACCACCCGCGGCGCCACCCCGCGCATGGCCGGCTATACCCGGCACGGTGAAATGCGCCGCCTCGCCCAGGCCATTTCCGAAACCCTGCAGGGCGGCGGGTCCGTACTCATGCCGGTTTTTGCCCTCGGCAAAACCCAGGAAATGCTGCTCCTGCTCCATGAGATGCATCGCTCCGGCCTGATTCCGCTGCATGCGCCGGTGCAAATTGGAGGACTGGCGGTGCGCATGACCCAGATCACCGACAAGTTTTGCGACAAAGTGCGGCGACGCCACGCCGGAGTGCGCATTCTGGGACTTCAGGATCTGGTGCTGTCCCAGCCCCGCAACAACGCCCGGCGCACCACCTGCGTTCCCGGGCGCATTTATGCGCTGTCCAGCGGCATGATGAGCGAGAACACTGCCTCCAACGATTTCGCATTTCAGTTTCTGGACAATCCCAAAAATGCCCTGTTGCTCGTGGGCTATGCGGACCCTGACAGTCCTGCCGGGAAGATTCTCGCCGCCCAGCCCGGCGACCCGATCCGGCTGCACCGGAACCATGCACCGGTGACGCTGAAATGCCGCGTGGAAAAATTCGATTTCAGCGGCCACGCCCCGCGGGAGGCTCTGGCGACGTATGCGGAACGGCTCAGTCCGCGAAAAATCCTGCTCGTCCACGGGGACGCCGCATCCGCTTCCTGGTTCCAGCAGGCACTCTCCTCGCGGCTGCCCCAGGCGGACATCACCATCCCGGTGCCGGGTGAAATTCTGCCGCTGGAATGATGGAACCTCAGCGTCCCGCCGTCTTCACCCCTGCGCGCCAGTAGTCCGGAAGCTCCGGTTTGGTTTCCCGCAGGATGTCGAAGATGTCCCGCTTTTCCGACGCCGCCAGATGTTCGTATCCCTGGACCGGCTTCTCGCCCGTGAGGATGTCGAAGAGCCTGCGATAGACAAGTTCCTTGAGCTGGGCGGGCAGACCGTCGAACGAGCGCGAATAAATCATGTAGCTGCAGCGGTATTTGAAGATGCGGGTGAGCAATTGGAAATCCTTGAGTGATTTCCCTTCCGCGGTTTTCCGCCGGTTTTCCCGGAACGCCTCCTGGAAGGGCGCATCCCCCTCGATGCCGCCTTCCGGCAGCGGAGCTTCCTCCACGAACAGCAGGCATTTGAGCACCTTGTCCGCATGGCTTTGGGCAACACTCAGCGCGGATCCTGACAAAACGTCCGTCACCGGCTCCCCGAAGTCCTTCTGCAGCGCCTGCATCCGCGCGATGGCGCTGCGCACATGATAGGATGCCTCCGTCAGCTTCGTGTGCGCCATGATCTGATGCTCCAGGACCATCAGCGCGACGATGTCGCTGCCGCGGGCGGGATAGCGGTCCTGCGGCAGCAGGTCGTCGATGGATTTGAGATTGGCGCCCTTCTCGCGGTCCAGCGCGACTTCACCGCCTTTTTCCTCCGCCAGCACATTGCCCATGTGACGGTCCGCCCCATGCAGTCCGGTCACGAACCAGCCTCCCCACCGGTCCTTGATGGGGGTGGAATGGTCCACCAGCGTGGTGCCCGCCTGGAGCAGTGGGAATCCCTTGGCGTCGGTGTAAACAGACCGCACCATGATGCCGGGAAGGTTGTTGGTCATGCCGCCTCCGTGGCAGCTCAGGCAGTCCTCGCTGCGGTCAAAAATCGGCAGGTCCTCTTTCCAGTTCTGGTCCACGCCGTAGAAGATGGGACCCAGTTTCGAGTCCATGCTGACCAGTTCGATCAACCCGCCTGGCACCCAGCCGACGTAGTTGTCCTCATTGAAATAAACCCCCCGTCCGTTCCAGGGAGAGATTTTGTCCCGCTGGAAACTGGTTTTCGAAAAGACCAGGACCTGGGAGGCTTCGGGGACGTTGAGCAGTTTCAGCATGCTCTTGATCGAGGCCTTGTCGGAGGAGCGGTCCAGCACCTTCTTCTTCGCCTTCAGGTCGTTCAACAACTGGGTGGCAGGATCATCCAGCGGCGCCTTGAAATAATTGTGGGGAGCGCCCTCATAAATGTTATCCTGGGCCGGAGCGCCGCCGCAGAGCAGCATGGTCAGGCTGAAGGCAGGAATGGCCAGGCGGAAGCACCGGGGAATCTTCATGGGAAATGGGGGAGGTTCAGTTGGGGGTGGGGATGAGGGACTGCAGCAGGGCCTTTTCCAGCAGCGGCGTCACCCGGTCCTCCACTTCCGGCTTCTGGATGCTTCCGCTCAGCCCCATGGGCACGGAAAGCCGCCCGTCCGGGAGCACCAGGTTGTTCTCGCGGAAAAGCTTCATGACCGTGGAAAACAGCACCTCGCCGACGGCACTGTATTTTTCGCGCAGGGAGGATTCGAAATCGCGCACCGTCTGTTCCGAGACCGGCTTGGAGGCGGTGATGCGGATTTCCATGAGGCATTCGTCGTCATTGAGGTTCAGGGCGGCTCCCTTGGCCAGGACCACGTCGTAGTTGTCCAGGGCGAGCGCAAAATCGCCCCGGCTATTGAACTTTCCTTGATGGAAGTCAAAATCCAGCCGCGCTCCGTCTTTGAGTTCCACGTCTGCGGGAAGCGGGCGGAATTTAAGGCCGTATTTCTCCCAGCGCTTCATTTTCTGGGAGATGCGCTGCAGTGCCGCCACCTCCTTCAGAGTGGAACCGGGCTGCAGGTCCAGTGAAAGCGGGATGCTGCCGAGTTCTCCGGTGGCAGCGTCAAACGGTGAGAAGTCCCCGGACAAGGTCATGCCCACATCCGCATACATCATGCGCCGTTTGCCGATGACCTGGAATTTTCCGGTCAGTCCGAATTTTGCATGGTTGGAGGACGCCAGCTCCGCGGGATCCACCCGAATATCATCGAGCGCAATCGTGGCATCCTCCAGGCGCAGCATCTCCTTGCGCTTCTCGGACCGGATGTCCATCCGGACGTGGTTGATGCGGGCTGCCTTGAGCAGGGAAGCCAGAGGGAGATCACCGACATGAACTGGCTTGGAAGCTTCTTTTTCTCCGGAGGGTTTTTTCGGGGAGACCGCTTTCGCCGCCGACGGTGCGGGATTGGGTTTTCCGGCTACGGTTGCGGGACGCTGCAGCATGGTGCGCAGCGAATTGACGCCGTCCTGGGTGGTGTTGGTCCGCAGCGTGACCACGTTCACGGTAAGGTCTTCCACGGCCAGGTCCCCGGTCAGCAACTGCCACAGGCTCACTTCCAGGCTGGCGTTGTCGATGAACAGTCCGGTGGCCTGCGATGCGAAATCGAGGGGCTGACGCTCGGACAGGGGTCTGGCGTTGTCGGCATCGGCATCGCGTGGGAGCAGGGTGAGTCCGGTAAGCTGCACTTTTGCCGGGTGGCTCCAGATCGATCCGGTGGCCGCCTTGACCTCCGCGCGGCAGTTGAATTTCGACTCCAGTCGCTGCACCAGCGCCTCCGGGGCCAGTTGCGCGGAGAGCATCCATTGCCCCACGCCCAGCAGCACCAGCGGCAGCAGCACCACAACTGCCAGGATCCATTTCCAGCGGCGGAAAAGACGTTTCATGTTGCCCCAAGTCATACCTGCACCACCCCGCGCCGCAAACAGGAAGAAATCCGCGTCGATGGCACCGGCGCTGCAGCATGGGCCGGGTGTGCAGGTGCCGGGGCGGGACGAACGGGTGTCCGAGCGTCAGGGGCCTTGAAGGCGGGAGTAGGCAGTTGTCCGATTCCTCATAAAATTTGACCTCTGTCCGCGGGGCGCTCCGCCTCATGCTGGCACCAATTGCTTCCCCATTCCTCCCCATGAACAAACGGTTCCTCTGCTGGCTCCCGGCGCTTTTCCTTGGTGCCAACGCCCACCTTCATTCCGCCCTGCTGGTGGATCTGGATGCCACCGCCGCTTCACCCGGCACGCTGAATCCCTGGAACAATGCGGGTTCCCTCGGCGGCAGCTTTGCGCCCACCGGCGCAGCGGCGGTCACCGCCATTCCCAAAAATGACGGCTCCGGAAATGTCAACGCGGTGACGTTTTCCGCCGCCACGCAATATTATCTCAGTTCATTCAATGTTCCGGCCTCAGTGACCGGTCAGGGAGCGAGGTCCGTGGAGGTCTGGGCATACAACCCCGCGACGCCGACCATCGGTGTGGAGGAAACCATGGTGGCCTGGGGGCGGCGCGGCGGTGGACCTAACAATTCGAACATGGCGTTCAACTATGGCAGCGACGCCCGCTGGGGTGCCGTGGGCCATTGGGGCACGGCCAATGATGTCGGCTGGGGCATGGGAAACAACGTCAACCCTGGCAGCGGTGCCACGGCCGGTGCCTTTCCAGCCACGGGCCAGTGGCATCACCTGGTTTACACCTACGACGGAACTGCCACGGACCGGCTGTTCGTGGACGGCGTGCTGGTGAATCAGGAAATCGTGGGGGTGCTGGCAACGCATTCCACCTACAACAACAGCAACCCGACGAAATTTGTGCTTGGCTGCCAGCCGGAGGCCAACGGCGGCGTCATCGGCACCACTCAGGGCACCCTCAGCATCGCCAAGGTGCGCATTCGTGACCAGATGATGACGCCGTGGGAGATCCGGGACAACTACAACCTGGAAGCGGCAACCTTCGGGAGGGTTGGAATGTCCGGCCCCTCGATCCGCGGTTTCAGCGTCAATCCGTCGCAGTTTGTGCCCGGTCAGCAGATTTCACTAACCTACGACGTGCCGGGGGCCACGGATTTGTCCGTGGACCACGGAGTGGGCACGCTTTCGGGCACGTCCGGAGCGCTGCTGCTGACGGCTCCTGCGGACACCACCACGTTCACCCTGACCGCGACGGATGCCTCCGGCAGCAGCACGGCCACCACCACCGCCTGCCGGAAGGATCAGATCCCCGTTTTACGGCACCGTTACAGTTTCAATACCGGCGGGGCCGGAGAACCGGCGGTCGGCAACACCGCAACGACCAGCGTTCCAGATTCCGTCGGCGGAGCCCACGGCACCATCCGCGGCGCGACCTTCCGCTGGGGGGAAGTGAGTGCCGGTGCCGGAAACCGTGGCGGTCAGTTGGTGGTCAATCCGCTGGCGGCGGACAACGCAACGGTCGCGGCGACGACCTCCTACGTCGATCTGCCCAACGGCCTGCTGACTTCCCGTGCGTGTGATTTCACCGTGGAAGGGTGGGTCACCTGTGACGGGGTGCAGCGGTGGTCGCGGGTTTTCGATTTCGGTACCAACAATTACAACGAGCAGAGCATCGCCGGACACATCGTCGGCCCGAACTCCTCCAGTGGCACCGACTATTTGATGCTCTCCGCGGTCAACGGCACCGCGGGGCAGCAGAACGTGCTCGAAATGAAGCGTTTTGGCGGCATTGGCAGCGGCGGCACCTATGTCGGCGCTCCGGCCTACGGCACGCAGTATCATTTTGTCGTCGCCTATGACCGCGACGGAAATGCCGGAACGCCGAAACTCCGCTACTATCGCAACGGTGCCTTCGTGGGGTCCATCAATACCGGCTACACGCCGGAGGGTTTTCTGGATGTCAACTGCTGGCTGGGGCGCAGCAATTACAGCGGTGCGGGGAATGATCTGAACCTCGAAGGCTCGTTCAACGAATTCCGCATTTACGACGGGGCATTCACCGATGCCGATGCCGCCACCAGCCATGCGCAGGGACCGGATGTGATTTACGATCCGGGAAACATCCCCGTCAATTTCGTCATCCATCCGGCAAACGCCACGGTAGCCAGAAATGCACCGGTGACGTTTTCCGCCACCGCAGCCGGCACCCCGCCGGTATCCTATCAGTGGTACCGCAACGGAACGGCCATTGCGGGAGCCACTGCCTCCAGTTATGTCCTTCCCGGTGTCACCCTGGTGGACAGCGGCAGCACGTTCCATGTGACCGCAACGAACACCGTGGACGGCACGCCCTATGCGGCCACGTCGAACACGGCCACCCTCACCGTCAATGCCGCCGGTGAAGCGCTGCGCCACCGGTATCCCTTCAGCGCAAATTTCACCGATGTCATCAGCGGCGCGAACGGCACTGGTTTCTCGGCCAACGCCACCGTGGTGCCGGCGGCGGGAGCATCATCGGTCACCCTGGCCGCAGCCAACCAGCAGTACCTCGACCTCCCTGCCAGCGGGGCCGGGGGGCTGAATCTGAATACCTACACCCAGGTGACATTCGAAGCGTGGGCAAATTTTGGCACCAACGGCGGCTGGGCTCGGCTTTTCGACATGGGCAATACCAATGTGGGCAACACTCAGGGCTTCAGCTATCTGTTCTTCAGCCCGCATTCCGGCGGCAACGACGTGCGGATGAGTTTTGTGGACACGACCGGCGGTGCCAACGAGCGGTTCTTGACCGCTACTCCGGTGCTGGACAACCTGGGATGGGTCCACCTGGCGGCCATCTTCGATCCCACCCGCAACCGGGAGCAGATGTATCTGAACGGAGTGCTGGTGGCGGAAGCCACTTTCGCGGACCCAACACCCGGAATCCTGCCGCCGCTTTCCGTGGTCGGCATCCAGAAGGCCTATCTCGGCCGCTCCCTGTATGCCGATCCCTTCATGCAAGGAGAGATCGATGAATTCCGCATTTACAACGTCGCCCTGAGCGCGGCGGAAATTGCCGCAAACTATGCGGCTGGTCCTAACAGTCCGCCGCCTGCCCCGTCAGTCATCGCCTTCACACAGCATCCCCAGAATGCCACGGTGAACGAATTGCAGGCGGCAACCTTTCTGGCGGATGTCAGCGGACCGAAACCCCTCACCGCCCAGTGGTATCAAAACGGTTCACCCATCCCCGGAGCTACCAGCCTGACCTGGTCCTACATTCCATCGCCAGCGGACAGCGGAAGCACGTTTTTCTGCCGGGTCTCCGGCACCGTCGGGGGAAATCCGGCATCGGTGGACAGCAACCCGGCCACCCTGGGCGTCCTCGCCGACCTGACGGCTCCGACCCTGATCTCCGCGCAGAATACCGACGCCACCACGGTGGTGGTTTCCCTCTCCGAACCGGTGACCACCGGCACGGGAGGAAATCCGGCCAACTATGCGCTTTCCGACGGCGTGGTCATTTCCACCGTGCTGCTGGCTCCTGACCGCCGCAGCGTCAGCCTGACCACCTCCACGCCGCTGGTCGCCGGAAACGCCTACACCGTGACTGTCAGCAATCTTCAGGATGGCTCCGCTGCGGCCAACACCATCGTCCCCAACAGCCAGAAGACCTTTGTGGTCTCGCCCTTCACCCTGTCCACCCTGGGTGCCGGAATCCCCCCGGGAACCCTGTCCACTGCGCCAGGAGGCGGATATTCCCTGACCGGTTATGGTACCGGACCCACCGGGACTTCCGACCAGGTCTTTCTGGCATCGCAGAGCCGCACGGGGGATTTTGATGTCAACGTCCGGCTCGGGGCGCTGTCCCTTTCCAACCTCTGGGCCCGCGGAGGCATCATGGCGCGCAGTGGCACGGGGGAAGGAGACCTGTTTGCCGCCGCGGTGGCCACGCCGGGCCCCAGCGGATGCTTCTTCAGTTCCCGGAATTCCTTTTACGGCGCTGCGGCGCACGCGGGCAGCTATCCGACCAACTACCCGTCCACCTGGCTGCGTTTGAAACGGGCTGGAAACCTCTTCACCGCCTATGCCAGTCTGGACGGTCAATCATGGACCCCGCTGGGCTCCGGCAGCGTGGTCATGCCGGCAACAGTCAGCGTGGGACTTTTCACCAGCAGCGCCTCCGCGGACAGCACCACCGGAACGTTCTTCGACTATGGAGAGGTCAGCGGCGGGAGCATCGTCAGCAACCCTGCCCTGCCGGTGGAACCCGACGGCCCCAGCACCCGGTTCTCCAACGTCGTCATTTCCGAAATCATGTATAACCCGAATGCCGTCAATGGCGCGGGGGAACTGGAATTTGTGGAACTGCACAACACCGCACCCTATCCGGAGGATCTCGCCGGATGGCAGTTCAAAGGCGGCATCACCTGCACGCTTCCCGCTGGAATCAGTCTTCCGGCAGGTGGCTATCTGGTCATTGCCAGGGTTCCTGCGGATGTGGAGGCGGCCTATGGCATCACCGGCGTGCTCGGCCCATGGACCGGAAGTCTTTCCAATTCCGGGGAGCAGTTCCGCCTGGAAAATGAAAACGGCAGCACCATGTGCGAGGTCGAATACCACGAGGATGCCCCCTGGCCAGTGGCCGCCGCCGGGCTGGGGCATTCCCTGGTGCTGGCAAAACCGAGCTACGGCGAAAATGATGCCAGGGCGTGGGCTGCGAGCAATGACCTTGGCGGCTCTCCCGGACGCCGTGATCCCTTTGTCGCCGATCCGGCGCGCGGCGTGAGCATCAATGAATTTCTCGCCAATTCCGAGTCGCCTGCGGAGGACTTTGTGGAACTGTTCAACGCCACCGGTTCGCCGGTCGATGTCGGCGGTCTGCTCATCGGAGATGGAGCCACGCTGGGCTCCGGCTTTTCCATTCCCGCCGGCACCACGATCGCTGCCCGCGGGCATCTGGCCTTTACCGAAACACAACTGGGGTTCGGACTGGGTTCGGACGGTGAACGCCTCTGGCTGTTTCGTCCTGGAGTGCGCGTGATCGACGCCCTTTCCTTCACCGGCCAGGACGTGAATGTCAGCCGCGATCACAGCCTGCGGGAACTGGCCAGTGCCACGCCCGGAGCGGCCAACGCGGATGAAAAAGTCCGCGCGGTCATCATCAACGAAATCATGTACCATCCGATTTCAGACGACCGCGCCGATGAATACATCGAACTCTACAACCGCAGCGCCGAAACCGTGGATCTGAGCGGGTGGAGCCTCGGCGGAGACGTTGCGTTCACCCTGCCAACCGGCACCAGCATTGCCGCCGGCGGGTTTCTGGTGATCGCCAGCGATTCCGCTCATCTGCTCACCCGGGGGTATGCCGGATTGAATGCGGCCAATTGCATTGGGAATTTCACCGGCAGCCTGTCCAATGGCGGCGGTCGCATTTCCCTGCGGCTGCCGGTGGTCTATGCCCCGCCCGGGGGAGGCAGCGCCATTGCTTTTGCCACGGCGGATGAAGTAACCTACCGCGACGGAGGACGGTGGGGCCTGTGGTCCGACGGCGGCGGTTCCAGCCTGGAACTGCGGGATCCGCGGGCGGACAACCGCCTGGCTGCCAACTGGGGAGATTCCGACGAACGCAGCAAGGCAGCCTACACGAACCTGACCATCACCGCGCGGCAGGACTATCGCCACCCCGGCGGCAACGGCATCGCCAACCGGGCGGAATTCTTCCTCCAGGGCGTCGGGGAGTGCCTGGTCGATGAAATTTCCATCATGAACGGGGTCAACCAGTATGTGACGAACGGCGGTTTTGAATCCGGCATCGGCGCATGGGTCCCGCAGGGCGATCAAAAGCAGGCGCTTCTCCAGGCATCGGGCGCGGCAGCCGGAACCAACTGTCTTAAATTGGTGGCCAGCGACCGCGGTGACACCGGTGCCAACCGGGTGCGCAGCGCCCTGACCACCACGCTGCCGGACAACCTCGACTACGTTCTGAGCGCCAAGGTCAAATGGCAGCGCGGCACGCGTTATTTCCATCTGCGGGTGCGGGGCAACGGTCTGGAACTGCCCGGAGTTCTGGATGTTCCGACCAATCTGGGCTCGCCGGGCATGGTCAACAGCATCACCGCCGCCAACACCGCCCCGGCAGTCAGCGACGTGGTCCACGCACCGGTGCTGCCGGCTGCGGGTGAAAGCGTCGTCGTTTCCGCGAGGATTTCGGATCCTGACAATGTCAGTGCAGCCAGCCTGCTCTGGCGCAACGACACCGACAGCGGAGCCACCAGCACCGTTTCGATGAAGGACGACGGCAGCGGCGGGGATGCCTTCGCCGGCGACGGCATCTACAGCGCTGTCATTCCGGGACAGTCCGCGGGGAAGCTCATCGCCTTCAAAATACAGGCCACCGATGCCGCCGCCAGTCCGCTCACTGCCACGTTTCCCACGCCCAATCCGCTGATCTTCCCGGCCAGCCTGCAGGCGCGGGAATGTCTGGTTCGCTTTGGGGAAGCGCCGCAGTATGGCAGCCTGGGCAGCTACCGCCTCTGGGTGACCAATGCGACCCTTGCCGAGTGGACCGCTCGTGAGAAAAACAGCAATCAGCCGCTGGATGCCACCTTTGTGCTTGGAAACCACCGGGTCTTTTACAATGTCAGCACCCTCTACAGCGGCAGCCCATGGCACATGCCGGCCATTTCCAGTCCGGTGTCTGGAAACGTGGCCGACTACGAAGTGATGTTCAACCCTGACGACGCCCACCTCGGCACCACGGATTTCGTCCTGCAGGCGCAGGACGGCGGAGTCTTCAATGACGACCCCATGTGCCAGGCGGAACTCACTGCCTTCTGGATGAGCCGCAAGCTGGGCCTCTATTCCCAGCACAAGCGCCATGTCCATTTCTTCATCAATGGCACGCGCCGCGCCCTCGTCTATGAAGACGCTCAGCAGCCTGGCGGACGCAGCGTGGAACAGCACCTGCGCAGCAAGCCGGACGGAACGCTTTACAAGATCGAAGACTGGTTTGAATTCGACGACGCCGGGCAGGGGCAAAACAACCAGAACGCCAACCTGCCGGAGACCAGCACCACCATCAACGGGGTGTCCGGTGTTCGCAAACCAGCCCGCTACCGGTGGAACTGGCGGATCCGCGGCCAGGATGACCCCAACAACTATGCGCCGGTTTTTTCGCTCGTGGGCGCCATGAATGCGCCGAACACGCCGACGGATGTCAGCTTTGTCACCGGCGTGGAAGCCCAGGTGGACACGCGCAACTGGCTGCGCACCATTCTGGCCCACCACATCATTGGCAACTGGGACGCCTACGGATATGAACGCGGCAAAAACGGCTACGCCTACAAGCCGCTGAACGGAAAATGGGTGCAGTTTGCCTGGGACATGGACTTTGCCTTTGGCACCAAAAGCGCCCGCCCGCCCAGCAGTGACATTTTCGCCGCGGATGGCAATGCCGCCAATGCCGACCGGGGCCAGCCGGAAACCCGCAAACTTCTGGACACCCCCGCCTTCCGCCGGGAATACCTCTGTGGAGCATTGGACGCGGCCAACGGACCGCTGGCCTCCGGCGCGGCGGATCCATTCATCGATGCACGGCACGCGGATTTCATCGCCAACGGCATCCCCGCCGCGGCACCGGATGCCATGAAAAGCTACATCAGTTCCCGGCGCGCCTACCTGCTCAGCGTGGTTCCGACCGCCGCTCTGGCGGTGACGAGCCCGCTGGACACCACCACCGCGAACGAAACCCTGACCATGACCGGTACCGCCCCCGTCTGTGTGGATTCCATCGAAATCAACGGCCTCGCCTACCCCGTCCGCTGGACGAGCGTCACCGCATGGACGATCGATGTGCCGCTGGTCTCCGGAATCAACACCCTCAACGGCACGGCGCGGGACGCCAGTGGCAGCATCATCGGCACCTTCGGTCCGGTCACCGCCACCTTTACCGGCACCACCACCTGGGCCGCGCTCCGCATCAACGAATGGCTCGCCCAGAACAATTCCGGCATCGTCGATCCGGCGGACGGAAACTACGAGGACTGGCTCGAGATTTTCAATCCTTCAGCCAACCCCGTTAGCCTCGCAGGCTGGTATGTGTCGGATGATCTGAACAACCCGTCAAAAAGCCGCATTCCCGCCGGCTTCAGCATTCCCGCGGGAGGATTTCTCCGGATCTGGGCGGACAGCAGCAGCACCCAGAACGATCCCGCCAACCTGCACGTGGATTTCAAACTGAGCACCATGGGCGAAGCGCTGCTCCTCACCGCACCGGACGGAACTCTCATGGACTCTCTGGTGTTCGGCCCCCAGCAGCCGGATGTCACTGAAGGCCGCTTTGCGGACGGCACCGCCGGAATTTACACCCTGACAGAACCAACCCCTGGAGCCAGCAACATTCTCGTCACCTACAGTTCCCATTCCCTGGGAGGCGGCACTCAGGCCATCGTGGTCAACAGCATTCCCGGACGCAGTTACCGCGCCGAAGCCAGCGCCGACCTCAATGTCTGGAGTGTGCTGGGAACCCAGGCGGCGGGCGGAGCGACGCTCACCTTCACCGATCCGAATGCCGGTGCTGCGGACAGGCGGTTCTACCGAATTGTCCTGTTGCCGCCGCCGTGACTGCGTTCCATTCGTTGACAGACCTGCGTCCATCAGGTAGGACTGCCGCACCATGAATTTGCTCAAATCCATCCTCATTACCGTTTGCGGCGTCGGTGCAATGGCACTGCTTTGCAACTGCACCACCACCACGGAACAGAAATGCTGCGCCAATGCCGGCACCGAAAAATGCTGTTCCAAAGCGGGCGGCTCCGGCTGCTGCAAGAACAAGGATAAAAAATGCTGTGACAAGGCAGGCACTGCCGGCTGCTGCAAAAACAAAAAGCAGTAACCGCCATCCTGTTTCCTGACATGTTTCGGTCCGGCCGCCATGGGTGTGCCGGACCGTTTTCTTTTTCCCAACCCGCATGTTCATCGACACCCACGCGCATCTGGATTCGGACAAATTCGCCCATGACCTCCCCGGCGTCCTTGCCCGCGCGGCGGAGGCCGGCGTCACCACGGTGATTGCGGTGGGTTGTGATGTTGCGAGTTCCCGCCGGTGCGTGGAACTGGCGGAGGCCTGGCCAAACGTCCATGCCACCGTCGGCATTCATCCCTGTTACGTTTCAGAGACCGGCGGGGAAAACTGGCAGGAGGAAATTTTCCGGCTGGCCCAGCACCCGCGCGTCGTTGCCATCGGTGAAATCGGACTGGATTATTTCCACGCCCCGCCGTCCGGCACCAGTTGGGAGGAATACAAAGCCCTGCAGGCGGAGGTTTTTCTGCGCCAGATGCAGATGGCGTCGGCACTCGGCAAAAACATCGTGGTGCACCAGCGCAACAGTTTTGCCGACTGCACTGACATGGTGGCCCATTTTTCCGGACAGCTCCGCGCGCAGTTTCATTGTTTTGTCAATCCGTGGACCGATGCCCTGCCGCTGGTGGAGCAGGGGCACCTCATCTCCTTCACCGGCATCGCCACCTATCCAAAGGCCCCGGAGGTCCTGGAATGCGCCCGCCAGGCCAGCGCCGGCCGTTTCATGCTGGAAACGGACTCCCCGTATCTGAGCCCGCTACCGGTGCGCGGACGCCGCTGCGAACCCGCCCACCTGCGCCACACGGCGGAAGCCATTGCCAGGGCGCAGGGAGTTTCGCTGGAGACCCTGGCCCGGGAAACCTCTGCTGCCGCACGGGAGTTTTTCGGGCTCCCGACAGAGTAAATGTACGCTTTGGCCGCCCCCGGAAACATCTTCCGGGAACCACTCATCCCGGCCGGTGCGCAGGCCGGCGGCAGGAAGCGGAAATTTCCACTTCTCTCCCCGGGCGTGGTTCAGGCAGAATACGGCCGCTTTCTCCCCGTGCCCCCTTCTGCTCAAAATGAACCGGATTCTTTTTGCTCTCTTTGCCGGCGGTTGCCTGCCGGTTGCCTGTGCCGCCCTCGAAATCTCGGAAATCCTGCCGGAAAACGAAGGAGGACTGCAGGATGCCGACTTCAACTCCCCGGGCTGGATAGAAATTTACAATAACGAAGCGGCAGCCGTTTCACTGGACGGATGGTCGCTGACGGATGATCCCGCGTTGCCTGCCAAATGGCGGTTTCCATCGCAAACGCTTGCCGCCGGGGCACGACTGGTTGTTTTTGCATCCGGCAAGAACCGGGCGGTGGCGGGGATGGAACTGCATGCCAATTTCAAACTCAATCCTGATGGGGAATACCTGGCGCTGGTCATGCCGGACGGCTTCACCCGGGCGAGCGAATTCAACCCCTTTCCCAAACTGCGCCGAAACGTGTCCTGGGCCTATCAGACGGGGGCTTCCGTGAACACCGTGGCACTCGCTGAGGGTGCAGAGGTCAAATGGCATGTTCCGGGCAATGATTCGCTGGGGTCCGCCTGGACCGGCCTGGGTTTCGACGACGGTTCCTGGACGGGCAGTGCCACCGGTCTGGGATTCGACTCCGCAGCGCCGGTGGCGCGGCTGGACATCAAAACCCCCACCTCCGCGGGTTCCATTCCGGCTCCGGCGGGCTGGACGGGGTTGAGCTTTTCCACCCTTCCGGAAAGCGGATCCAGTTCCACGTCAAGCGCCTCCGTGACCGCCGGCGGTGTGACACTGAAACTGGATGCCGTGGGAGCCGGGCTGGTGCTGGCCACCCGCAACCGCAGCGGCGGCGGTGCGGACATTCTGGCGAACAGCGCCACGCTGAACAATGTCGCGGAGGACTTTGTCTTTGCCAGCACCAGCAGCTTCACCAACGGCATCCCCAGGGGCATGGACGTGACCCTCAGCGGCGCGGGAATTCTGCCGGACACTGCCTATTTCCTGACGCTGCATGCCTATGACCGCAGCAGCAGCACGTTTCGCTCCGCGGTCTGGACGGATGCCACCGGAGGAGCGTCCGCCGCCCTGAGTTTCAACGGCAGCGATGGTCAACTGGCGGATGACGCCGCCTTTCAGGCCCGCAGTGTCGTGCTGCCGGTGCGCGCCAATGCCGCGGGACAAATCCTCCTCCAGGGCCGGGCGGCTTCCGCCGGCAGCACCAGCAGCCACAATGTTTTTCTCAACGCGGTGCAGGTCCATGCGGTGTCCTACCTGCCCTTCATTGCCACCAGCCTGGCCGGACCGCTGCAGGGAAACGCTTCCAGCCTTTACGTCCGGGCTTCCTTCACCCTGACAAATCCGTCCGCCTATCAGACGCTGCGTCTGCGGGTGCGCTATGACGACGGCTTCCTAGCCTGGCTCAACGGGCAGCCGGTGGCATCCAGGAACGCCCCGGCAGTGGCGGCTTGGAATTCCGCCGCCACTGCGGACCGGACCAAAGAGGAAGCATTGCAGCAGGAGGAAATCACCGCCGCGATCCCACCAGGGCTGCTGGTCAGCGGGGTGAACGTCGTTGCCTTTCAGGGTTTGAAACAGGGCGCTTCGGACGGTGATTTCCTGCTCCTTCCCACGGTGGATCTGGCAGGGACATTGCCGCCGGGTGGCGTCTATTATGCCACGCCCACACCGGGTGCCGCGAATGACAGTCCCAGCACCGGACTGGTCGGCGACACGGCCTTCAGCGTGGACCGGCGGTATTTTTCCGCTCCGTTCACCACCGCCATCACCTGCCCGACACCCGGCGCGGAGATTCGCTACACTCTGGATGGCTCCGTGCCCACCGCCACCACCGGCAGCATTTACACCGCACCACTAACCATCAGCAGCACCACCGTCGTCCGCGCCGCCGCGTTTGTGCCGGGATGGATCCCCAGCAATGCGGTCGCGCAAAGCTATCTGCTGGCGTCGGCCATTGCGGCGCAGCCCGCCAGTCCCCCGGGGTGGCCGGCCACCTGGGGAAACAATTCCGAGGTCAACAGCAACGACGGCGCCGGGGACGGCACCGTTCCTGCGAACTACGCCATGGACCAGCGGGTGGCTGCCGGTGCGCTGGATGGTTATGGCATTGCCGATGCCCTCCAGTCCATCCCAACGCTGAGCATCGCCCTGAATCCGGCAGACTTTCTGGGCGCCAACGGCATTTACCAGAACCCGCAAAGTTCCGGGGCGGCATGGGAGCGGGATTGTTCCGTGGAAATGATCAATCCCGCCGCAGCCGACGAGGGGTTTCACGAGACGTGCCGCATTGAAATTCACGGAAACAGCAGCCGCCGCCCCTGGCGCATGCAGAAGCATTCCCTGCGGCTCTCCTTCAAAGGTCAATCCGGATCGACAAAACTGCGCTACCGCTTCTTTCCAGGCTCCGGCGCGTCCGGTTTCGACAAGCTCGTGCTGCGGGCCACGTTCACCGACGGGTGGGGGCTGGTCAGCTGGGACCCGGCGCGCTATCGTCCGGATGATTCCGTGATGATGCGGGACGTCTGGGTGCGGCGGACCTGGGAAAGCATGGGAAATCTCTCACCCCAAAGCCGCTATGTGCACGTCGTCATCAACGGCCTTTACTGGGGGGTCTATGATGTGGCGGAACACATCGATGCCGATTTCCTTGCCCTGCATGAAGGCGGCGAGCCTGCGGATTTCGAGGTGGTGCCGGATTTTGTTGATCCGGATTCCTCGCCCGCCAGTGCATGGAAAAGCATGTTCAATGCCGCTGCAGCCGGGCTCGCCAGTCCGGCGGCTTACGCGGCCATCCAGCAGTGGCTGGACCCGGTCAATTTTGCCGACTACTATCTCATGCACCAGTTCTGCGAGGCGGAAGACTGGCCGCACCACAACGGGGCCGCCTGGCGTCGGAAAAGCGCCGGAGCGCAGTACCGCTGGCTGGCCTGGGACCAGGAAATCGCCCTCGACAACCACTCCATCAACCGCATCAGCAGCGGGGCGCCGAACACGAGCACTGCCAGAACGCCGGGACCGTTGTGGAATGCGTTGCGGGCCAATGCGGAATGGCGTCTGCTAGTGGCCGACCGCGCTCATTTCCTGCTGAACAACGGCGGTCCACTCAGCGTCCTCAACTGTCAGAACCGCTGGATGCAGCTCGCCGCGCAACTGGACAAGGCCATTGTCGCGGAAAGCGCGCGCTGGGGTGACACCGCGGTGGAAACTCCATACGGCAACACTGAAAGCCGCCCTGGCGTGCCGCTCAAAAATCCCTACCTTCGTGAAACAGACTGGCTGCCCACGGTGCTTTCGGTTCGGGATTCGTGGCTCCCCTCGCTGCATGAGCGGGCCAATTCCTTTGCGTTGATTACCCGGCTGGCATCCCAGAATCCCCGGCTGTGGCCGGCCACAGAACCTCCGGTCCTGGCCAAACATGGCGGCATCGTTTCCGTCGGCTACAGCCTGACCATGACCGCACCCACTCCCGGCTCCGCCATTTACTACACCACGGACGGCAGCGATCCGCGGCAGGCGGTGACGGGCAACGCCGTTGGCTCGCTGTACACCCTGCCGCCAGCCCTGACGCAAAGCGCCGTGGTCCGGGCCCGCGCCGTCACAGGCACTCCCGGCAGCGGCAGCGAAATTTGGAGCGCCCTCACCGTCGCACGGTTCGTCGTTGGTGCTCCGGCGAGCGCCGCGAGTCTGGCCGTTTCCAAAATTCACTACAACCCCGCCACCAGTTCGGATCACGAATTCCTCGAACTGGTCAATTTCTCGTCAGAGGATGTTGACCTGAGCGGCTGCTCGTTTTCCGGCATCACGTTCACCTTCCCTCAAGGCACGGTGCTCGCAGCCGGTGCCAGGCTGCTGGTGGTGCGAAATCTGGCGGCCTTTGCCGGCCAGTTCGGCCCCGGACTTCCCGTGGCCGGACAATTTGTCGGCGCGCTCGACAACGTCGGCGAGGAAATTGCCCTGACAAATCCCAAGGGTGCGGACATTTTCCGTTTTGCCTTCGACGACCAGGCGCCCTGGCCGACGGATGCCGATGGCGGCGGTCTGGCACTGGTTTTTCAACGGCCCGGAAGCAGCGATGCGCCCGGCGATCCCGCTTCCTGGCGGCCCAGCAGGGTTGCGGGCGGACTGCCAGGGGCGGACGACCGCCAACTTCCCGCAGGTGATCCGGCAGCCGATGCCGATGGGGATGATTCGCCGGCCGGATTGGAAGCGGCATTCGGGACCTCCGACATTTCCGGCTCGGTCCGGCCCGAATTTTCCGTGCTTGTATCTCCCGCTGGAGAGGCACTCCTGGTGAGTTTCCGCCATGCCCCCTGGCAGACCACCGGACGGCTGGTTCCGGAAAACTCGGAATCCCTGGCCGCCTGGACCACTGCTGGCAACAGCCTGGTCTCCCGAGTGCTCACCGCAGACGGCAGCGTGGAGGACCTCTGGCGCGTCCCGCTGCCAACCGGCAGCGAAACGCCGCGCCATTTTGTCAGGGTGCGCCTGGTTCCCTGAGGATCCGCTGAACTCATCCCGGAAATCGCCGACTGTCCACTGGCAAGGCGGCGCCAACGGTGCTATAAAACGTCCATGGCCGCCCGCAAGAAACCAACCGATCCCCTGCGCGATTGCGTTCCGATGCTGCGGGCGCTGGCCGATCCGGCGCGCATGGACATCGTGCGGGCACTGGCCGCCGGACCCCGGGCGGTTTCCGCGCTGGCGGCGGAGACGGGCCTGACGCTCTACACCACCTCCCGCCACCTGAAGATGCTGAAGGATGCCGGGCTCGCAGAGATGAAAGCCATCGCCCAACAGCGAATTTACAGCCTTTCCAGCGGGATCACCGACGCCCTGGCCAGAAACCACGGCGTGCTGGAACTGGGATGCTGTTCGTTCCGGCTCGGCGGTGGCTGATTCCGGGGAGGTTAGAGGTTAGGCGACAAACGGTGCCGCCACGGGATTGTCCAATGTTTCCTCCGTGGTTCCGTGGGCAAGGCATTGCCCGGAGCCATCCCGGACAGCAAGGAATGCCAGATGCCGGCAAATGCGGCGGGCTTGTTGGAGATGGTGCGTGACCAGAACGATGGTGCGGGAGGCGGAGATCTGCCGGATCAACTCTTCCACCGCGGCAGTGCTGCGGGGATCCAGGGCGCTGGTCGGCTCATCCATGAGGATGACCTCCGGATCGGTGGCGAGGGTGCGGGCCAGGCAGAGCCGCTGCTGCTGGCCGACCGAAAGTTTCAGCGCCGGGGTGGGGAGGCGGTCTTTGACTTCGTCCCATAGCGCCGCTTCCTGCAGCGCCCGCTGCGCGATGGCTTGGTGCTCACGGCGGGGTGCCTTCCCGAGGTGCTTGACGCCGAAGAGGACGTTGGCGAGGATGCTTTTGGGGAAGACCACCGGCTGCTGGAACAGAATGCCGATGCGGCTGCGGAGGGTGTCGGGATCTTCGCCGCGGAGGTTCCGTCCATGGAACAGCACCTCGCCGCTGACCCGCAGGCCGGAGAGTTCCGCCAGACGGTTGAGGCACTTGAGCAGCGTGCTTTTCCCGGCTCCTGAAGGTCCCATGATGCCGAAAACTCCGCCCCGTGGAATGTCGAACGTCACTTCGCGCAGCAACCATTGCGACCCGGCCACCACCGAAAGGTTTCGGATCTGCAGCACGGCTTCGTTCATCAGAACCGGGCCTCCTCGTGGAATTTGAGCCGCGCGGGCAGTGCGGTGGCGGAGAGCACCACCACCAATGCCAGCAGGGTGAGGGCAGCGCCCCACAAGTTCCGCCCTGCGTCCGGATCAAATGAGTCCTGCGCGAGGATGAAAATATGATAGGGAAGCGAAAGCACCGGATTTTCCCGGATGCCGTCGGGGAAGGTGGCGCCGGAAAAAATGGTCGCAGTGAACATGATGGGTGCGGTCTCACCGGCCGCCCGGGCGAGGCCCAGCAGGGAACCGGTGACGAGTCCGCCCATGCTTTGCGGCAGGATGACGCTGCGGATGATCTGCGAACGGCGCAGTCCCAGCCCCGCGGCGGCCTCCACGTAGCGCCAGGGCAGGCGGTCCATGCGTTCCGCCAGCGCCACGGTGACCGTTGGCAGGATCATGAAACCGAGGAGGATGCCGCCGCTGAGCCAGCTTTTTCCCCAGCCAAGCCAATGGACAAACACCATCATGCCCGCAATGCCAAAGACGATGCTGGGCACGCCGTTGAGCAGGTGCAGCAGCACGGTTGTCGCTCCGCGCAGGCGGCTGTCCTTCAGGTAGATGCCGTGCAGCAGGGCCAGCCCCAGCGCGAAGGGCATGCAGACGACCAGTGCGGTTGCGACCAGGATGCCGGTGCCCACCAGATTGTAAAAAATCCCGCCTTCCGCGCCGACCCGTTTGATCTGTTCCGTAAGAAAACTCCAGCTCACCGCGGGCCAGCCGCGCCGGACAATGGCCCACACGATGCCGCCAAAGACGAGGCAGGCCGCCGCCGCGCACAGGCCCGTGACTGCCCGAAAAGTGTGATGGATGAGGCGGCGTCTCATGTCAGAGGTGCTGCTGCCGGAGCCGCCGCAGCCAGGTGGCCGCCAGGACAACGAACAAAACCAGCCCCAGCAGAACCAGGGCGAGCCCCATCATCGCACCCCAATGCAGCGGAGCCCCGTAGGCGATGTTTGTTTCCGCACTGCCGAGCTTGCTGGCGAGCGTTTGGCCGGCTTCCGCCAGCGGACGCAGCGACAGGAACGACACCGGCCATTGATTGTCCTGACGCCCCACCACAAGGAACACGGCGATCATTTCCCCAAGCGCCCGGCCCAGGGCGAGGAGCACGGCGGCAAGCAGCCCTGGGAAAGCCTGCGGCAGGCTTACGCTGAACACCGTCTCCGTAGCAGTGAGCCCCAGACCGCGGGCGGCCATGCGCTGGCTTGACGGCACGCCGCGCAGCGCGTCGTCCGACAGCGTCATGATCGTCGGCAGGATCATCACGGCCAGCAGCACTCCGGCGGTGAGCAGGGTGTCACCGCTCAGGGGATCAAATGCCGCCAGGGCTTCATAAACCCAGTCGCGCAGGATGAGGATGCCCAGCAGCCCGTAGACCACGGAGGGAATGCCGGCCAGCAGCTCGACGCCAACCTTCAACCCCAGCCGCAGCCGGGGAGGCAGGAATTCCACCGCAAAGACGGCCGCACCGATGCCCACCGGAGCTGCCGCCGCCAGCGCCACCAGCGCCACGGCGATGCTTCCGAAAATCATCGGGGCTGCGCCAAATGAATCCTGCCGGTAAAACCACTGGGTGCCGGTGAGGAAGTTCGCCCCTTCGTGTTTCCAGGCGGGCCAGCTCTGCACCAGCAGCGTCACCGCCACCGCACCGAATGCGCCGGCCGCAAACAACGAAAAGCCCCAGCTCAAAATCGCCGTCGCACTCCAGCGCCGCACCGAGCGGACGGCGTTGCCATTGTTTTGTGAAGGTGTGCGGTCGGATTGCTGATGCTGCATTCCGTTCCTCGCTGATCGTGGGAAAACTGTATCCGCCTTTGCGGAGCGCCCGGCGGCGCAGCGGAATGAAGCCCGTCATTTTGGCGCCGGGTGGCCAGCAGGCTCGCCGCCCTGCTCCGCCGGGAGGGATTTGTTGTTGAGCCAGACGTATTCCTTCCAAGCGCCTTCGTAGAGGCGCACGTCGGGGTAGCCCGCCACATGCTTCAGGTAAAACCGCAGCAGGCTGCCCTCCCTGGAGGTGCCGCAGTAGCAGATGATGCTCTTGTCCCTTGTGATGCCAGCGGCTTCCAGTTCCGCCTTCACTTGCGCGAACGGTTTGAATTTGTGCGTGTTGTCCGCCTCCATCAGTCGGGCCCAGTGAAAGCTGATGGCGCCCGGGATATGGCCTTTGCGCAGCCAGATGTCGTCCTCACCCCGGAATTCATTGACCGGCCGGGCATCCACCAGGACGTTTCCCGCCTTGCCCACATGGGACTGCACCTCCTTGATGCTGGCTGCGATTTCCGGATGACCCTTGTCAGGCAGCCTGCCTGCGGGATTGCCAAAGTAATCCTGAGTGACTGGAAGGCCCTGCTTTTTCCATTCAGCCAGACCGCCGTCCACGATGCGGATGTTCTCCACGCCGTATTTCTCCAGGACGTAGGCGACCATGCTGGCACTCAGAATCTCGTCGTTCGGCAGCACATCCCCGGTGGCATAGATGAGGTGCAATCGGTTTTTGTCCACCCCGGCCCTGACAAGAAGCGGTATTGTCAGGTCGGCGGGCAGGTACTGGACGGGCACGGCGTTTTCCGTTCCGCGCAGGGTGTCAAACTCCAGATGGTGCGCCGTGGGCAGGTGCCCGCGGAAGTAGTCCTTGTATCCACCCCGCGTATCCAGGACCACGGGGCGCGCCCTGGCGTCGGATTGGGCGATCAGTTTGCTGGCTGCCGCCGGGGAAATGACCGCGATGTCTGCGGGGGCGGCGCATGGGAGCAGTGCACCGAGGAACGTGGCAAGCCAGGATGTCTTCATGAATTTCGAGATGGGGTTGGCGTTGGGTGAAGCAGGGTGTGTCCGGTCGCATCGCGCCCGGTGCGGGCTGGTTACCGGAGCGGAGGTGCTTGATTTCCTTCCGGTGCCTTCAATTCAGCAAGTTTCAGGTAGCCGTGCTTCGCCACCAGTTGCTGCCCCCGTGCGCTCAGCATGAAATCCACCAGCGTTTTCGCATCCCCCGACGGTTCTCCGTTTGTCAGGAGAAACAACGGACGCCGCAAGGCATAGGCTCCGGTGGCTATGTTTTCATTGGTAGGGGCTGTTTCCCTGCCGTCGTCCCCTTTGATCGAAAGCGCGAAGACCTTCTTTCCGTCCGCCCACGATGACGAAAGCTGCGAAAGCGCCCCCTTCGTGCCGGCAACCTTGTTGCGGGTCTCCTCGTTGCCGCCCACCTCGGGAAAATTCACAGGCGGTGCGTCTTTGGAATGGCCGTAAAGCCAGTGGACAAACACCTCCCAGGTGCCGCGTCCGGGTTCCTTGTTGAAGAAGGCGATGCGCTGGTTCGGACCGCCCAGTTCCTTCCAGTTTTTGATCCGCCCCTCGTAGATCCCCTTCGCCTGTTCCTTGCTCAAGGATTTCACGCCGCCGTCCCACACGTCCCGGCTCACGATCATCGCCACGGCGTCCTCTCCGATGCGAATCTCGCGGTAGTCGCATTGCGGAAATTTCTTCCGATCTTCCTCCGAGACGTGTTTGGAAATCATTCCGATCTGCACCAGCCCTTCCCCCAGCATGGAAATGCCTCCGCTGCTCCCGCCCTGGGTGTCCACCTGAATCGCCATCCGTTTTTCCGCACGCAACACCTCCGCCGCCTCGGCCACCGGGAGATTCACCGTGGTGGAGCCATTGATTTTCAACGGAGCCGCCGGTCCGAATGCCCGGAAAAGGAAGCCCCAGAAAAGGACGACCAAAAAGAGGCGTTTCGAACCGAGGCGTGGCAATGGAGGCATCGCAAGGAAGGATGCAACGACAATTGCGAATTTGCGCTAATTGGCAAATAAAACTTTTCGCCCGAAAACCTCCCGGCTCACTCCGCAACTTCCCGGAGCGCGGCCACGGTCCAGATGGTCGGGTATAAACGCTCGTGGTACCACAGGCGGGCAAAGTACAGCCCGATGGGAGCCGCTGGAAAGCAGGTGCCGTCCCTGGTCAGATCGAGCAGGCGGGTTGTTCCCAGGTCAAGTTTGGCGTGATCCACCGTATCCGGTTCCAACCTCGCCTGGCGAACCAGCGACTGGAGTGCCAGGGCGGTTTCCTCAATGCTGGCATGTTCAGCCACCCTCCCTCCCCAGCCGCCGTTGTGATGCTGGCTGTGCTGGAGAAATGCGGCGGCGCGGCGGCGCAGGGGGAGGATTTCAGGAAACTCCGCTGCCTTCAGAAGACACAAATCCCGCAGGACCGCGGCGGTTCCATAAACGAGGTTCAGTTCCTGCGGACACCATTGGTTTCCGAACCATAGCGGTTCCCACGCGCCGTCGGGCTGCTGGTGTTTTTGCAGAAAGCGCAGCGCCCTGCGGGAAGCCGCGGCCAGCCTGGGATGCGAGCGCGGCCATCTGGACCAGGCAGCGAGGGCGTGGGCCGTCAGCTCCGGCGAACTACGGTCGAAGGGCAGCGTTCCCCAGCCCCGGCAAAACGTGGGCATGCCTCCGTCGTGATTCTGCAGTTGGAGGAGCCAGTTGATTCCCCGGCTGACCGCCTCGGAAAGGCGCGGATCCGCACCCAGATTTCCCAAGGCAAGAAGTGCGCCGGAGGTGTCGTCGGCATCGGGCACTCCCCCGGGCAGATCCGTCCACGCCCAGCCTCCCGGTGCCGAGAGGGTGTAGGGGTGCGTTTCCCGGAACTGCTGCTGCAGGAGCCATTCGCGGATTGCGGAACGGTTCAGGTCTGCATTCGGTCCCAGGGCTTTCACGGCCAGCGTGGTTCCCCAGGTGGCCAGGTCGGTGTCGATGGGCCAGCTTCCGTCGGCCCTTCGGGAACGGAGCAGGAAGCCTACCCCCTGCTGGGCGACCGGGTGCGATTTCAACTCCATTCCCGCCAGCGCCATCGTGACAAAACTGGTCAGTGGAGTCGCCTCCAGGTAGCCGCCGCCGTCGGGCTGGATTTCGGCCAGCAACCGCAGGGTGCGCTCGCGAACCAGGGAGCGCATCCATCGCCCCGGACCGGTGGGGCTGTGGAAATGACGCACCTGGCCGATGGCGACCAGCGCCGGCAGCGCATAGCTGACCACCGGCAGGCTCAACGCGGCGAACCACTGGCGCGGCAGCGCAGCGAGCTGAAAGGGGAGCTGCGGAACCAGTTTCCAGCATCGCGGGGCCGGACCGAGACGTCCGCCCAGGGCGCAGGCCATCAGGATGGGAACCGAGAAGGTCTGGTCCTTCCCGTAGCGTCTGCGCAGGCTTTCCGCCAAGGTCGCAGGCTCCAGTCCGCCGGCCTGTTTCTGGATCCACTGCTGGCAGGCTTGCACGGTTTCCGGAAAAAGCCCTTCACTCCCGCCAAATGCCGCCCAGCAGAGCAGAGTGGTGGAAATATTGGGCAGACTGAGGGTGGTGTCCCCCCAGCCGCCGTCGGCACATTGGGTTGCGGCCAGCCAACGGAGCCCGCCTTGCGCCGCTTCCTCGTGGGCTGCGGGATCCACCAAACGCAAAGCCAGCACGGCGGTCGCCGTGGCCAGGGCACTGCTGGACAGTTCACCCCGCCACATGCCGGACTCGTGGCGCTCCGCAAGCAGCCGATCCTTCGTTGCCTGCAGCGCCATCGCGATTCTCTCCTTGCCCGGGATGATGCTCATGGTTCCAGTTGCGACTACATCCTGCGGCGCATTCGTGCAACCACAGCCACGCATCGCATTTCCCTAACAATACTTGCCGGTGGATGACGCCCTTGTTTTCTCAAGCTCAGGCGTTTTCGTAAAATTTCGACCAAATCGGAATGGCGAGATTTTGGAAATCCTGTGTTGGTTCGACATCCAGTTTAATAAAAAATTTGAATTACAAGAAATTCAGGATTTCGAAAAAAGTGAAACCCCGGGCATTTTTCGCGAATTTGCGAAGAAAGTATTTGGCAAATACGAGAAATTCGTTTAAGAAATTAAATATTCGCATTCATGTGATAATCTAGATTTCCTAAACTCCAATCTGCACGACGCCATGGCCAATATTGTAATCATTGACGACGAGGCTCCGATCCTGGAATTGATGGGCCAGTTGGTCCGCAAAATGGGGCACAAACCCTATTTGTATCAGACCGGCCGCGAGGGGGTCGATGCGCTTGAGAAAATCCGTGCGGACCTGTTGATTGTGGACCTGCGGATCGGGGACATGAACGGGCTGCAGATCATCCAGGACTGCCGGATGCGGCATCCGAAGACGGAGGTGGTGATGGTCACGGGCTACGGTTCGGTGGAAACCGCAGTGGAGGCGATGAAGCTTGGGGCGTTCGATTACCTCACCAAACCGTTTGAACTGGATGATCTGCAACGCTCCATCAACCGGGCGGTTCAGAAGGACACGATCCCGCTCCCCTCCACGCAGGCCGCCGAGCCCGCGGTTCGGATGGTGGTCCCTACGCGGATCATTGGTGAAAGCAGTCAGATCAAGGAAATCCTGCGGATGGCGGAGAAGATCGCGGACAACGACAGTCCGTGCCTGCTGGAGGGCGAATTCGGGAGTGGGAAACAAATGGTGGCCCGCACCGTGCACAACATCAGCCGGCGCAGCGCGGCCCCATTCAAGGTGCTCCACTGTTCCTCCCTGCCGGAGGAACTCCTGGAACTGGAACTCTTCGGCAGCAGCAGCGGCGGCACCCACACCATTTTCAATCGGGCACAGGGTGGAACGGTGGTGCTGGAAGAAATCAATGTTCTGCCGCCTCGCTTGCAATCGCAGATGGATGCCTTCCTCGAGGACATTGCCAACCGGCGGCTCACAGGGTCCCTGCCCAAAAATCTGGATTTCCGGTTCATCGCAACTTCCAGCATTCCCCTGGAGCGACTGGTGGCGGAAAACAAGTTTCGCGAGGACCTCTATTATCGCATCAGTGTCATCCCCATCACCATCCCGCCGCTGCGCAGTCGCAAGGATGACATTCCGCTGCTCACCGAACACTTCCTTAAGAACTACGCCAAACTTTCCGGCACACCGGTCAAGGAGATCGACAAATACGCCATGGACCTGCTGATGGGGTACAGTTGGCCCGGCAACGTCGGCGAACTGCAAAACGCCTTGGAGCGGGCCTGCGCCTTTGCGGAAAAAAACCGCATCCGCCCGGCGGATCTGCCGCCAAAGATCACCCAGAAAGTCGAAATTTCGGACGACGAGAACGAAAAGCTCAAGCACCAGCTTCCCATTGGGACGAAGCTGGGCGACTTCATCAAGAAACAGGAAAAGCTGTTCATCCGCGAGACGTTGAAATTCAACGATGGATCCCGCGAGAAAACCGCAACCATGCTCGGCGTTTCCATTGCCACGCTCTACCGCAAAATGGGCCTGAAGCTGGAGCGCGACAAGATTCTCCGTTAGGGCCGCACGGACTGGCACTTCCTCACTCACCCAGCTCTCGCAGCGCCGGTTTCCACCAGGACCGGCGTTGCGCTGTTTCCGGTTTGCCCAATGGTTGGTGCCAAGGAACCAGGCCGCCACACAAATGCGGGGCGGCTGGCGGTTGAGGCTGTCATCCGCCAGCCTACCCTGCGCGGTCCTCTTTCCAGCCAGCCCATGCGTTTGACGTGCCTCATGACTCTTGCCGCCACCGCCGACCTCCAGGCGGCCCCGGCCGCCAGGGAATCCTATGCCGCGGATGTCAGACCGCTGCTGGAAAAATACTGTGGCGACTGCCACATGGACGGTGCCGAAAAGGGGGAACTGAATCTGGATTCCTACACCGATGAAGCGTCGATTCGCGCGGGGCGCAAGACCTGGGCCAGCGTTCATTTCAACCTCGACACCTGGCTGATGCCGCCGGAGAAAAAGCCGCAGCCCACCGCCGAGGAGCGGGAGCGGTTGACGCTGTTCATCGACCGCATCCTCAACCCCTACGACCCGGACAATCCGGATCCGGGCCGCGTCACCATCCGCAGACTCAACCGGGTGGAATACAACAACACCATGCGCGACCTGCTGGGAGTGGACATCAAGCCGGCCAATGAATTCCCCGAGGATGACACTGGCTACGGGTTTGACACCATTGGGGACGTGCTGGCGCTGCCGCCCATCCTCATGGAACGCTATCTTTCCGCCGCGGAGCGGGTGCTGGACGCCGCCATTCCCGCCGCAGCCAAGCCTCCCGCCAAGGTTTCGTTTGCCGGAGGCGAACTGCGCGGCGAAGGAGGCATCAACGGCCCGCGGGATGGAATCTACTCCCTGGCCACCGCGGGTGCGGCCGGAATGCGCCACGAGTTTCCAGCGGCTGGCGAGTATGCAGTGCGGTGCCGCGTATTTGCCAGCCAGGCGGGCGGAGAAAAGGCCAAGGTGGAATTGCGCGCTGGAAAGCAACGCGTCACGACCGCGGAAGTGAATGCAACCGAGCGGGCGAAGCCGCAGACCGTCACCGGAAAATTTCAGGTGGACGCTGCGGGACAACGCCGAGTTGAAGTCCGGTTTCTCAATGACTTTTATGATGCAGCCAGCGGCGGGGACCGCAACGTCGGGATCGTTTCCCTGGAAATTGAAGGCCCGTTGTCCAGCGACTCCCCCGGGCCCAGTGGAGATGCGGCACGGAGAATTTTCGGCTCCGACCAGTCCCCCGCCGAGACCGAGCCGGCAGTGCGCGCCATCCTGACAAATTTCGCCAGCCGGGCGTACCGGCGCACCGCGCTTCCGGCAGAAATCGACCGCCTGGCGGACCTGTTCAATCGATCCCGGAAACAAGGCGGGGACTTCCGCAGCGCATTGAAACTGGCGATGCAGGCCGTTTTGATTTCACCCTATTTTCTGTTTCGCACCGAATGGCAGCCGGAGCCAAACAACCCGAAACAGATTGTGGACATCAGCGAATTCGCCCTGGCCACGCGGCTTTCCTATTTTCTTTGGAGTTCCATGCCGGATGACGAACTGCTCTCGCTCGCCCACCGCAATGAGCTGCGCAAAACCCTCGCCGTCCAGATGCAGCGGATGCTCAAGGATCCGAAATCCCGTGCGCTCGCGCAGAATTTCGGTGGCCAATGGCTCGAAACCCGCACCCTGGATGCCGTCCAGCCCGATGCGAAAAAATTCCGCTTCCCGCCGCCGCTGCGTGCGGCGATGAAACTGGAAACCGAGGAATTGTTCTGGCATCTGCAGCAGGAAAACCGCAGCGTGCTGGAGTTTGTTACGGCGGACTACACCTTCGTCAACGAGCGCCTCGCGCGGCACTACGGCATCCCCGGAGTCTCCGGCGATCAATTCCGCCGCGTGGGCCTGCCGGAAAACTCCCTGCGCCGCGGCGTGCTCACCCACGGAAGCGTGCTGACGCTGACCTCCGACCCCACCCGCACCAGTCCGGTGAAGCGCGGACGCTGGCTTCTGGAAAACATTCTCGGCATTCCGCCGCCTCCGCCCCCGCCCAACGTGCCGCCGCTGGATGATGAAAAAAGCGGCCCCGTCACCGGCACCGTCCGGCAGCGGCTGGAGGCACACCGCACCAAGCCCGGCTGCGCCTCCTGCCATGCGCTCATTGATCCCCTCGGCTTCGGGCTGGAAAACTTTGATGCCATCGGTGCCTTCAGAAACAACGATTCCGGGCTGCCACTCGACACCTCTGGCACCCTGACCACCGGTCAGAAGTTCGGCAACGCCGTGGAACTTGCGGGCATCATCGCCAAAGACCGGCGCGATGCGTTCACCCGCAACCTGATTTCCAAAATGCTGACCTATGCCCTGGGCAGGGGAATGACCGGCAGCGATCGCCCGGCCGTGGACGGAATCCTGACCCGCATGCAGAAGGAGGGCTATTCCTTCCACAGCCTCCTGCTCGGCATTGTGGAGAGCGTTCCTTTCCAGAAACGCCGGGGCGATGCCTTCGTGCCCAAGACCAAGCCGGCCCCGTCTGGTTAGCGGAGGTGCCGCCCGCTTCCCGTGGAAGCGGAACCGCCCGGTATGGGAATGACATTGCCAAACATCAAGAACAGCCGGATGCTCAACGCATTCCCGCACCCCGCTTCCTGTCCAACTTTCCTCACATGCACTTTCCATTGCCCATTCTCGCAGTCCTTCCGCCTGCATTGTGCGGGCTGCTTCTGAGCGCGTGCAATGACGGCGGTGCCGCTTCCGCGGACGGCAAGACCTCGCTGCAATCCACTGCTTCCAGCCCCATCCCCGGCGGACTGACTCGCCAGCCCTATCTTCAACTGGCCACGCCCAATTCCATCCGCATCGTCTGGCGTCAGCGGGAGGAGACTCAGCCCGTGGTCAAATGGGGGGATTCCCCCACCACGCTCACCCGCCAGGTGACCCTGCAGGACGGCATCCTCGTCCGGACCACCACCGCTGAAAATGGAACCTCTGCGGATGCCAAACCGCTCCACAGCGCACCCGCCAAAACACGCCAGTTCGAAGCCTGCCTCTCCGGGCTCGAACCGGACAAAAAATACTATTACGGCGTCTTCAACGGTGCCAAACAACTGACCCCTGCGGACGAAACCTGTTATTTCCGCACCCTGCCCGTGCCGGGAACGGAGCGTCCGGCATGGATGTGGGTGGCCGGCGACGGCGGCACCGGCGGGAGGATCCAGGCGGCGGTGCACACCGCCATGGTGGACTTCACCAAACAGCACAACGTGGCACTGGACATGTTCCTGCACGTGGGGGACATGGCCTATCAAAACGGGCTCGACTCGGAGTTTCAGGGACGGTTTTTCGAAATGTACGGAGCCACCCTCCGCAACACCGTCTGCTGGCCCGCCATGGGCAATCACGAAGGCCACACCTCCAAGGGATTCGACGGCGTGGGGCCGTTTTACGACGCCTATGTCACGCCGACAAAAGGCGAAGCCGGCGGCGTGCCCAGCGGACGGGAGGCCTATTACTCCTTCGATTTTGGCAAAATCCATTTCATCGTTCTGGATTCCTGCCGCGAGTCCTTTTCCAAAAAAGGCAAGTTCACGCCGCTGGGGGATGCCATGCTGGAATGGCTCAAGGCAGACCTGGAAAAAGCCAAGGCAGACTGGATGATCGCATACTGGCACCATCCTCCCTACACCAAGGGTTCCCATGACAGCGACTCCCAGGCCGACTACGAATCCATTGTCATGCGGGGGCAGTTTCTCCCCCTGCTGGAATCCGCGGGGGTCGATCTGGTTCTGGCCGGCCATTCCCACATCTATGAGCGCTCCATGCTCGTGGATGGTGCCTACTCCACCCCCACCACGGCGGCCAATGTCGTCATCGACGACGGCGACGGCGATCCCGCCGGCGACGGCGCCTACAAAAAAAGTGCCGGACTCAACCCCCACGAAGGCACGGTAAACATCGTCACCGGCAATTCCGGAACCAGCCTGAAGCGCATGGGCACCATGCCAGTCATGAAGCGCATCATTCTGGAACATGGCTCCGTGCTCCTGAACATCAACGGCAACACCCTCAACGGACTCATGCTCAACAAGGATGGCCAGCGGCGCGATGTCTTTCAGATCGTCAAATCCGGGAAACTCCCCGCGCGTCAGAAGATCGCCGTGCCCAAGCCGCCCCCCCCCATGCCGCAGGTCAAGTTCGTCAAGGCGGACGGATCTGCCGGGGAAGATTCTCCAAAGAAAATCGCCCTGCCCTATGACCCCACCAAATTCACCGCGCTCATTTCCAATGAATCCGAATGGAAATACCACCTTGGAAGCGCGGATGCCTCCTGGGCACAACCCGCCTATGACGACAGCCGCTGGCCCAACGGCAAGGCCGGGTTCGGTTACGGCGATGATGATGACACCACGGAAATCACCATGGCCGGCAAGCATCGGTCTGTGGCGCTGCGCAAACCGTTCACGCTCACGGGAAGCGAAAATCTCCAGAAACTCTGCCTTCTGGTTCAGTACGATGACGCCTTCATTGCCTACCTCAATGGCCGGGAGGTGGCCCGGTCAAAAAATGTCTCCGGCACCGGTGCCACGGCACGGGTCAGCAAACCGCACGAGGCGATCCTGGGATTCGAGGAATTCCCCCTGGCATCCGCCGCGGGCCTGCTGAAACCCGGACGCAACGTCCTCGCTGTCGTTGGCTTTAACGACGATATCGACAGCAGCGACTTCTCGCTGCATCCCGCCCTGGTCTTGAAAAACTGACCGCTGCCATGCGCCTCCCGCGGGCCATTTTCCTGCTGGCTTTCGGCGCCACCGCGGCCGCCCATCACGACCCCGCGGTGACGCTGGAAATGCTGGATGCCCAAATTCTAAAAACGCCGGGCATTGCCGAACTCTACTACCAGCGGGCCGACGAACTGCTGGCCATGACCAGGCTGGACGCTGCCGAGGCCGACCTGCACCGGGCGCTGGCTCTGCGCAGCGACTACCTCCCCGCCAAGCGGCTCATGGCCCGAATTTGTCAGGTGCGGGGAAATGCGAAAATGGCCCTGGAGGTGCTGCAAAAGGCCCTGGCCGACGCCCCGGCGGATCACGCCTTTCTCGTCCCTGGCTGCCTGCAAATGGAAGGGGAACTCCTGCTCTCCCTCAACCATCCCGCAGAGGCTCTCAACGCATTCAACGAGTCACTGGCTGCCAGCACCACGCCGGATTTCGAAACCATCCGTCTGCGCTCCGAAGCCCTGCGCATCCTGGGACAGCACGACGAGCGCATCGCCAGCCTGCAGGCTGCCTGGCAGCGCAGCCAAGCCGTCATCCTCCGCAACGACTGGCTGGAGGCGCTCATCGATGCCGGACGTGGCACCGAAGCCCTGCCGTGCATCGAAACAGAACTTTCCACCTCCCGGTTTCAAAGTTCCTGGCTCATCCGCCGTGCCCGGGTCTTCTTCGCCTCCGGCCGGACCGCGGAGGCAAGGGCGGATCTTGCTGCGGCCATCGCAGAACTGAACACCCGACTGACCATGGATCCGCCTCCCGTCACCCTCTTGCTCGACCGCTGCCTCGCCCAGCACCTCCTGGGCGACGACCACAACGCCCAGATCGACCTCGCCAAAATCAGGCAACTCGGCACCACGGCCAGTGAACTCCAGCGCCTGACCCGCCTGGTGGCGGAAAAACCCGCAGCCCGTTGAGAGCAAGCCCGTCGATGCCGACGAGGGTGCTGGTTTTGCAAGGTGGAGGCGAGGGCGGGAATCGAACCCGCGCATACCGGTTTTGCAGACCAGTGCATTACCACTTTGCTACCTCGCCAAGCTGGAACCAACCGCGTGTCAGCCAGCCTAGCTTCGGCAGGGAGAGTGTCAATGGCCATTTGGGCAGCGACTTGACACCGCGGCGCTTGACCGCAAAATTCAGCCCCCTCACTCTGGCTTGATTTCCACGCCTCCAACCACCAAAAACCCATGACACTTTGCGGCATTAGCGATGAAGCCGGCAACCGCCTCGCGGTGCAAATCCAGGCGACCAAGGAACTGGGTTGGACGCACCTCGAACTGCGCAACGTCGAGGTTCCGGGGTTTCCCAACGGAAACGTGCATGACATTCCACCGGAGGCGTTCGATGCCCTGTGTGCCACGCTGGAGTCCCAGGGCATGCAGGTGGCGGGCTTTGGCTCGACGATTGGCAATTGGGCGAGTCAGATCACCGATCCGTTCGAGGCCTCCCTGGAGCGGGTGGATCGAGCCATCCCGCGGATGCAACGACTGGGGACCAAGATCATTCGGGTCATGAGCTACGCGATCCGCAAGGACGAGGCTGGAAAGGATGCGGCGGATCAGATGCCGGCAGAGCGCTTCCGCCGGCTGCGTGCGTTGAAACAGCGTTTTGACGATGCCGGCATCACCATGGTTCATGAAAACTGCATGAACTACGGCGGCATGAGCATTTCCCACGCACTGGAAACGCTGGACCAGGTGCCGGGCTTGCGCTGGGTTTTCGACACGGGCAATCCCGTTTTCAACGAGGACCGCAATCGCCCCGGGCATCGTCAGGATGCCTGGGAGTTCTACCAGGCGGTCAAACCGCACATTTCCCATGTCCACATCAAGGATGGAGTGTGGAATGCGGCGAAAAATGACTGCGACTACCTGCTGCCCGGCCAGGGCGACGGACAGGTGGGGAGGGTTCTGGATGATTTGATCCGCAGCGGATACCAGGGCTTCGTGAGCATCGAGCCGCATGTTTCGGTCGTGTTTCACTCGACCGGCGCCGCTGCGGATCTGGATCCCGAAGCAAAAGCCGCGGAACAATTCCAAAGTTACGTGGATTACGGCAGGGCACTGGAGGCGCTATTGCAGCGCATTCGTTCTGGCCAAGCTGCACCCGCTGCTCTATGAAGTCCGCCCCCTCTCTGATGCGATTCCAACTCATGAACATCCTCCCACGTTTCCTCATTCCGGCGCTTTGCGTCTTGTTTTCAGCGCTGCCGTTGCCTGCCCAGGACAAGCCCGTGCCCAACGAGGACCATCCTGCGGTGAAGGTGGTCCGCGATTACATGAAATACATGCTGGCCCAGGACTGGGAACACTCATCCGCCCTGGTGGAGGAGCAGTCCATGGCGGCGCTGCGTGACGACTACCTCAAGCGCATGAAGCGTCCTGGCATGCTCACGCTGGACGAGGAGAAGGAAATCATCGAGAAATTCAAGGTGAAGCGGCTGGAGGACATCGAAAAAATCGATCCGCGGATTTTTTATACGCAGTACCACCAGATGCTCAAAGAGCGGACCGATGTTCCAGCGGAAGTGCTGCAGACCGTGCGGGACAGCATGCAGTTGCGCATTCTGGGGGTTGCACCGGAATCCGACACCCTGACCCATGTGCTGGTGCGCACCAAGCACAACAACGGGCGGGTTCAGGTGGAAAACCTGGAACTGGTCTCCCTTCTGAAACGCGGAGACAAGTGGATGGTGGGCTTGAATGAACAGGTCCCGAAAGTCACCCCGCTGAAGGATTTGCAGAAGGACGCCGTCCCCGGCACTTCATCCGGCAACACTTCCGGCACTCCGGCAGCCTCCGGAGAAAAAACTCCCGCCTCCCAGGAGCACAAGGCTCCCAAAAAGACCCCGCCTTCCAAAAAGTCCGGCAGATCCTGAACCCATTGCCGACGTTCCGGTTCCTTCACTTCCTGTGATGCCCACCACCGTCCGCAAAGCAGTCATCCCGGCAGCGGGATTCGGCACCCGATTCCTGCCGGTCGCAAAATCCGTGCCCAAGGAAATGCTTCCGGTGGTGGACAAGCCGGTGATCCAGTATGTGGTGGAGGAAGCTGCCGCCAGCGGCATTACCGACATGCTTTTCGTCATCAGCCGCGGGAAGCGTTCGTTGGAAGAATATTTCCACCCGGCACCCGAACTGGAAAGCGAACTCGCCGCCAAAAGCAAAACAGCCGAACTGCAGGACATTGCCCGGCTGAACCGCCTGGCGAACCTTCATTTCGTCTGGCAGCAGGAAATGCGCGGACTCGGTGACGCCGTGCGGCATGCCAGGGCCTTCGCGGGCGGCGAGCCGTTCGCTGTCCTCCTGGGCGACACCATTGTGCGACCCGCCTCAGGACACCGTCCAGTCACACGGCAGTTGATCGACGTTTTCGAATCCGAAGGCGGTTCCGCAATCGCACTCGAGGAAGTGCCCATGGAAAAAGTTTCCCGCTACGGCATCGCCGGAGGCGACTGGGAGCGCGGCGGCCTGCTCCGCGTCACCCGGTGGGTCGAAAAACCCGCTCCGGATGAGGCGCCCAGCCGCCTGGCCATTTCCGCCCGTTATGTGTTCACGCCTGGAATTTTTGACCTGCTCGAATCCACCCCTCCTGGGAAAAATGGCGAACTGCAACTGACGGACGCCATGGCCGGATTGCTGCTGCGCGAACCCATGTTCGGCCTGCGTCACGGAGGCTGCCGGTTCGACATTGGCAACAAGATCGACTTCCTCAAAACCAACCTGCTTTTCGCCCTGGAACGCCCCGACACCGCCCCCGCCGTCAGGGAATTTTTGCAGGAGTTGAAACTGGACACTGCGGATGCTCCCAAGGACCCGGTGTAACGCACGGGTACCTGCCATGATGTGTGGGCGGCGAAAGCCAGCCTGCGCACCATCGTTTTGCGGACATCCTGCCCAAGCATGCCACCTCCTCAAGGGTGTGATATCGTGCGACCCACAGTCACGCCCGATTCCGCCAGGTGGAGTCAATGGATTGCTGCGTCACTGCCCAAGCGGGGCCAGTTCGTCCGTTTCGATGCTTGTCTGGGGTTGCGCGGGGAAGGGGGCGATGGCTGGCAGCGGCTCGCCACCGGCCGAAGGTGACATGGCCTCGGGATAATTGTGCGGAGCGACGCTTTCTGGCTCTTTGTTCCACCAGGGACGCCAACTGTGAAGTTTCATGAACACCACCGTGAACCCAACCGTGCCCAACAACGCCAGCCCCAAGAGCCAGCGAAACCACAAAAAGAGCCGCGACTCCAGAAACCGGCTGGATGCCTTGTCCAAATTGTGGCGGCGGTGGAATGCGCGCCGGCGCTTGGCATGCACCATTTTCCAGGTTTCGTCAGGCGGTTTGCTGCTCGGCGGAATGACCTGCGAGGCCTGGAACGAGTTCGGGGATTTTCGGGTGGGCTTCGATTCCGCGCTGTCCGCCCGAAAGCGCCGTTTCGTGCCGCCGTTCTCGCCGTTGATCCACGGCGGGGCCACGACTGGCTGCCAGCACACCGGACACGGTCCCGCCTGGGTTGTCTGGCTGGCGGGGATCCCCAGTTCCGCAAAACAATGCGGACAGGGAAACCGAACCGGTTGTGGCGATACTTTTGTCAGCAGATGAGTCATGTCCTCAAAGCCGTAACGGTAGAACCATTTCTTTCCCTGACAAGATAATTTCCATAATTTTCAGTTTTTCAATAATAAATGCCGCCCAGAGTGCGAGAACAGGGAGTCCGTAGCGGGGCGTTGGTGCAGATTGGGGCTGGTCAAGTTCGGCCGCGCAGCAGGTCCAAGGGAGCGCACAGCGGTTGGGTCTTGCGTTGGTGGTCGTGAACGAAATCAGTGAGGTGCGTCCGTCCGCAGGAACAGTTCTGCTCCAGTGTGCCTGTTCGCAGATATTCTTCCGTGCGATAAAACGGCGGACACTGCGGTGATGAGTTCACTCCCTGACAATGGTAGGCCCGACTTCTCTTCACGGAAAATTTCCGCTGAACCCAAGCCAGTCCGTGTGCATGGGAACCGAACAGATCCCTGCCGCCGCCGCCGATGAAGTGTTCGATCTACCGCCCCACGGGGCTGTCGGTTATTTCATCAAATCCAGCCGCTTCTGGAGGACTTCCTTGGCGGAGGGGTTGCCCAGCTTTTCCCGGGTCGCGGCGATCCACTTTTGTTCCAAGGTATTTTTGGTGGGACGGTCCACTTCGTAGAAGACGCCGAATTTTCCGGGATTGAGATCCTCAGCCAGTCCAAAGGCGGCGGAACCGTCGGTCACATCGTGGCGGGCCTCGTCTTCGGGGGAGTTGTCCCACTTCTTTTCATCGATGACTGTGAAGGTTCCGCCCTTGCGCGGAATGCTGCTGTCGAAAGCCCCCGCATGGAACATCACGCACTCGCTCAGGCACTCGACCACACTGAATCCGTCATGCCGGATGGCCCGCTCAAACATTTCCTCCATGTGCTTGACCTGCGCCGCATGCGTCCGCGCGATGAATGAGGCTCCTGTGGCCAACAGTTGTTTAATCGGGTTGATGGGCTGGTCGATGGCCCCAATCGGGTCCGTTTTTGACTTGAATCCCACCGGACTGGTCGGGCTGGTCTGCATTTTGGTCAGACCATAGACCTGATTGTCCATGATGATGTAGGTCATCTTTAGGTTTTTCCGCGCGGCGTGGTTCAGGTGGTTTCCACCGATGGAAAATCCGTCGCCGTCGCCGCCGAAGACAAACACATGACAGTCAGGCCGCGAAAGGCTGACCCCCGTGGCGAACGGAAGGGCCCTTCCGTGGAGAAAGTGCACTCCGTGGCCGTTGACGAAGTAGGGAAACCGGCTCGAACATCCGATGCCGGCGATCGTCACAATCTTTTCGTGCGGGATCTGCAATTTCTCCAGCACCCGGTAGAAAATAGCCAGCACCGCGAAATCCCCACACCCCGGACACCAGGTTGGATGGTCAGCGGTGAGGGCTTTTTTCGTGAGCTTTTCCTGAGGAGCGGCGGGAGTGGCGGTGGACATGGCGGAAGGATGTTGGCGGTCAACTTTCCGGTTACCCGATGCGGAATCAAGGCGAATTTCTGACCGAGGCGCCGGAATTCCCTTGCACCAGGCCCACCCGCGGGCAGGGGAGCGGCGCACAAGCGTAATTTCCACCGGCGATCGGATCGGGTATGTAGCCCGCCGATGCACCGAATCCTTTACGTCATTTCCCGCGGTCTGCTGGTGCTGTTTGCCACGGGAAACCTGCAGGCCGCGGAACCGGAATCAAATCCCGCCGCGGATTACGAGGATGGCATCCGCCCGCTGTTGAGGGAATTTTGCAACAACTGCCACTCCACCGAAAAACAAAAAGGCGATCTGGATTTGGAGCGATTTGCGACCTTTGAGGCGGTGCGCCATGAGCCGGAACTCTGGGAGCGCACGCTGGAACAGCTCAACGATGCGGAAATGCCTCCCAAGGAAAAACCGCAACTCAACCCAGTGCAGAAAAACCGTCTGCTGGCCTGGCTGTCTGGCACCCTGGAAATGCTGGCAAAGGAAAATGCGGGTGATCCGGGTCCGGTGGTGCTGCGGCGTCTGTCCAATGCGGAATACACCTGGACGCTGCGGGACCTGACCGGCGTGGAATCGCTGGACCCGGCCAGGGAGTTTCCCGTGGACGGAGCGGCGGGGGAGGGCTTCACCAATGTGGGCGCGGCGCTGGTCATGTCGCCCGCGCTCCTGACAAAATATCTGGACGCCGCCAAGGAGGTGGCCGCCCACGCCGTGCTTCTGCCCAGCGGAATGGCCTTTTCGCCGTCCACCTCCTCGCGCGACTGGACGGAGGAAAAACTCACATCCATCCGGGCATTTTACGCCCGTTTCAGCGATTCGGGCGGCGCCACTGCGGTCAACCTGCAGGGCATCAACTTTGAAACCAACGCCGGAGGTCGCTTGCCGCTGGAAAAATACCTCGCCGCCACCCTGACAGAACGCGAGGCACTCAGGAACGGGATAACAACCCCGGACGCCGCCGCCGCTGCGCATGGGTTGAATGCGAAGTATTTTTCACTGCTGTGGGCGGCGCTGAATGCGCGCACTCCCTCGCTGGTCCTGGATGGAATCCGCCGCCAATGGGATTCGGCAAAGCCCGAAGCCGCCCCTCAAGTGGCGGCGCGGATTGCCGCGTGGCAAAAGGCACTGTGGCGGTTCACCACGGTCGGCCACATTGGAAAACGCGATGGTCCCAAGGCCTGGCAGGTGCCGGTGGACCCGCAGGCAGTGCGGCAGGAGATTCGCCTGAAGCTGCCGCCGCCCCAGCCGGACGGCCTGGTGCACCTGTGGCTGAGCGCTGGAGACGCAGCGGATGGGAATGAAAGCGACGTTGTCGTCTGGGAACAGCCGCGGTTTGTCGTGCCGGGCCGTGCGGATTTGCTGCTGCGGGAGGTTCGCTCCGCTGCGCAGGCACTCGCCGCGCGCCGCCACCAAATCGCCGCGTCGGCAGCCGCCTGCCTGAATGCTGCGGCGAAGACGCCGGAAAATCCTGACAAAAACACCGTATCCGCCCTGGCAAATCAGTCGGGGGTGGATGCCTCAGTGCTGGGGGCGTGGCTGGACCTGCTGGGCCTCGGCGGGGGCGAGGTAAAGCTCGGCCCCTATGTCACGGGAAAAACCGCACGGGCCGCAAATTTCGATTTCATCAGCGGCTGGACCGGCGCGGACGCCCTGAGCGTGGTGGCCAATGCCAGCGGTCAGACCGTGCGCATCCCTGGGGAAGCCAGAGCCCACGGCGTGGTGGTGCACCCATCTCCCAAAAACCGCGTCGCCATTGGCTGGAAAAGTCCAGTCGCAGGAACGCTGCGCATTTCCGCTGCGGTGCAGGACGCCCATTCCGACTGCGGCAATGGAATTTCCTGGCGGCTGGAAATGCGCCGCGGATCCGCGCGGCAGCGCCTGGCCGAAGGCAATTCAGAGGGAACCAAACGCATCGACATCGGGCCTTTTGCAACGGTAACCGTGCGGCAGGGGGATTTCGCCGTGCTGAGCATTGGTCCGCGCGACGGCAGCCATGTCTGCGACCTGACGGCCGTGGACCTCGCCCTTTCCGGCGATGGGCGATCATGGGATTTGTCAGGGGATGTGTCGCCCGACATCCTGGCCGGAAATCCCCACGCCGACCGTTTGGGAAATCCAAATGTCTGGCATTTTTTTAGTGAACCCGACGAAGCCGGAGCAAATGCCGATGCGGCCATTCCCGCCGGATCGCTGCTGGCCTCCTGGCGGGCTGCCGATGCAGCACAGAAGCCGCAGTGGGCGGCTCGAATCCAGACCCTCCTGGAAGGGAAAACCTCCGCGGCAGCAGCAGCGCCGGATGCGGAATTGCGGCGGCGACTGCTCTCGCCCCGCGGGCCACTGCTGGCAGCACTAGCCACTGTATTGGATGCAACACGTTCCATTTCCGTTCCGGATGCCGCCGGAATCGGCATTGATCCCGCCCTGTTCGGCAGGCACCCCAACGGGAGTGCGGTCGATGCTGCCAGCCTCTGCCTCAAGGCTCCGGCGCTGCTGGAAATCGCGGTGCCCCCGGAACTGGTGGAGGGCGGCGAATTGGTGGTCACCGCAGCCCTGCATCCGGAGGCCCAGCCGGAAGCCAGCGTGCAGATGCAGGTGCTGACGGTGCGGCCGGACGGCGTGCCCGGACTGGCAGCCAGCGCAACTGCTTCCTCCGTCGCCAAGGGAACCTGGTCGGACGGCGAGTCGCCGCTCAGTTTCGCCGCACCCATTTTGACGGCAGACAATTCTTCCGCCCGCCGTCGCATTGCGGCGCAGTTCGAGGAATTCCGCAGCCTGTTTCCGGCGGCCTTATGCTATACGAAAATTGTTCCCGTCGATGAAGTGGTGACGCTCACCCTGTTTTATCGCGAGGATCATGAACTGCGGCGGCTGATGCTGGATGAGGCGCAGACCGCCGAACTCAACCGCTTGTGGGAGGAACTGCATTTTGTCAGTCGCGATGCCCTGACGCAGGTCGATGCCTTCGAGCAGCTCTGGCAGTTCGCCACCCAGGACGCGGACCCCAGCGCATTTGAGCCGATGCGCGAGCCGATTCTGCGGCGGGCGGAAGAATTCCGCCGTCAGCTCACCGCTGCGGAGCCCGGCCAGATTCAAGCGGTGCTCGACTTTGCCGCGCAGGCGTGGCGTCGTCCGCTGCAGCCATCGGAAATCGAGTCGCTGCGCGAACTTTTCCGGAAGCTCCGCGAGCAGGAGCTTCCCCACGACCAGGCGGTGCGCCTGCTGCTGGCGCGGGTGCTCGTTGCGCCGGCGTTCCTTTACCGCGGGGAAAAATCCGCCGTCGGGGTGGACTCCGCACCGGTGACTTCATGGGAGTTGGCGGCCCGGCTCAGCTATTTCCTGTGGTCCACCGCGCCGGATGCCGAACTGCGAACCCTCGCGGCTGAAGATCGGTTGGGCGATCCTGATGTCCTGACAAACCAGATGCGCCGCCTGCTCCAGGATCCGCGCAGCCGCCGCCTGGCCATGGAATTTGGCTGTCAGTGGCTGCATGTCAGAGACCTCGACACCCTGGATGAGAAGAGCGAGCGGCATTTCCCCACCTTCAACAGTCTGCGCGGGGCGATGAAGGAGGAAGTGGCGCGTTTTTTTACGGACCTGTTCCAAAACGACCGTTCAGTGCTTTCGCTGCTGGAAGCCGACCACACCTTCGTCAATGCGGACCTGGCGGCCCACTATGGTATGGACGGACTGAAGGGACCGGACTGGCAGCGCGTGGAGGGTGTCAAAGCCAGGGGACGCGGGGGCATTCTTGGATTTGCCGCCACGCTGGCCAAACAAAGCGGTGCCTCGCGCACCAGCCCCATTCTGCGCGGAAACTGGCTTTGCGAATCACTGCTGGGCGACCGCCTCCCACCTCCTGCCAAAGGAGTTCCGGTCCTGCCCGAAACCGCGCCGGAAGGGCTCACGGAACGGCAGATGATCGAAAAGCACAGTCTCGACCCCAAGTGTTCGGGATGCCATGAGCGCATCGATCCCTTCGGCTTCGCCCTGGAGGGCTACGATGCCATCGGACGCCTGCGCACGAAGGATGCCGCGGGCCTGCCGGTGAATGTCAGGGCCACGCTGCTCAACGGCGTCACCTTTGATGGACTCGACGGGCTGCGTCAGTATTTGCTGACTTCGCGCCGCGAGGATTTCCTCCGGCAGTTCTGCAAAAAATTGCTAGGCTACGCGCTGGGGCGCAGCGTCCTGCTTTCCGACCGTCCATTGCTGGCCGAGATGATGCGGCGGCTGGCCGAAACCGATTTCCGCATTTCCACCGCCATGGAGATGATCGTCCAAAGCCGCCAGTTCCGCGAAGTGCGCGGCACCGAATGGGACGCCGCCGAATGAGGGTTTCTGCGCTTTGGATGGGGCCGCGCCTCCGCAGACGCGAGCTTGCCCCTGGAACTGGGGACGCCTATGGTTGCGGACATGAGTCCTCACCATTTTTCCCGCCGGACATTCCTTCGCGGAGTCGGCGTTAGCATGGCGCTTCCGTGGATGGAGTCACTGCGGGTCTGGGGGGATGAGCCCAAGGGAAAAGAACCTTCGAGCGAAGCGCCGGTGCGCCTGGCGGCGCTTTTTTCCGGCAACGGATTCCACAGCCGCGAGTGGTGGGCCAAAGGCGAAGGCCGCACCATGGAATTGGGCGGCGTGCTGTCGCCCCTCGCGGACTTCCGCGAAAACCTGCTCTTCATCCGCGGCCTCTTCAACGCGGAGGCGCAGAAGGGCAACATCCACAGCTCGCAGACCGGCAACCTCCTTTCCGGCGCTCCTCTGGCGGCCGGCGGGGACATTCGCTCCGGCACCAGCATCGATCAACTGCTGGCACAGAAGTACGGGCATTCCACCAAGGTTCCCAGCCTGGTTCTGGGATGCGAAAAATCGAACCCTTCGGTGCACAAGAACTATTCGATGCTTTACAGCTCGCACATTTCCTGGAGTTCACCGACCACGCCCACGCCGCTCGAAATCTATCCTGCGCTGGCCTTCGACCGGCTCTTCAAAGATGAGGTCAGCCGCAGCGACCACAGCGTGCTGGATGCCGTCATGGGTGATGCCCAGGACCTCCGTCGCGACCTCAGCCGCAATGACCAGCGCAAGCTCGATGAATACCTCGACTCGGTTCGCGATGTGGAGCAGCGGATCGAAAATGCCGGCAAACGCGGCGAACTCCAAGGGTGGCGGCCCACCCTGACAAAACCAAACATCCCGAGGCCCGCCGATGGAATTCCGCAGGACATCGGAGAACACATGCGGCTCATGTGCGACCTGCTTGTGCTGGGATTCCAGACCGACACTACCCGCATCACTACCCTCAAGCTCAACAATGACCACAGTTCCCTGCGATTTCCCAATCTCGGCGTGGATTACATGATCCACCATCTGCTCTCCCATTCCGACTCCGCCGACTGGCTCAAGGTGAATCAGTTTTTCCTCGAACAGGTGGCCTATGTCGCGCGCAAACTGCAGTCGATCCAGGAAGGGGAACGCACCCTGCTGGACAACACCATGCTGCTCTATTGTTCGTCGATGCTGAACGGCAACCACGACGCGTCGCAGCTTCCCGTGCTTGTGCTGGGCGGCGGCGGCGGGCGCATCAAGGGAGGGCGGGTGCTCGACTACCGCAACAACCCCAACCGGCAGATGTGCCGGCTCTACCTGTCGCTCATGGACAAATGCGGCTTTCATCCGGAGAGTTTTGGCGACGCCAAAATGCCTCTGGATGAAGTGTGAACGGCGAGGAAGTGTCCAGAACCACAGCGCGACTGCCGCCATCCGGAAACCGGTGGATTTGTCAGGGTGGCGCAATCAACATCAGAACCATGGTCTTTCCGCCGCCGCTGCAGGAAATCATTCGCCTCTTTTCCGGCCTCGCAGAATCGGAGCGGCGGGAATTGCTCATCAGCTTTGCCGACCAGGCACCCCATCACGCCCCAGCGGAAACTGAAACCTTCGTCCTGGAGGAGGTGCGCAGGGACACGGAGTGTTCGGACACAGTGGGAGTGTTTCTGAACATTTCCCACGGACAAAGGGTGCAGTTCCGCGTCGCACTCGGTCCGCAGGTGCAGACTCTGACGAGGGCCATGACCGCCATTTTATGTCAGGGTCTCAATGGAGCCCCGGCCAGGGAGATTCTGGCTGTGCCCGCGGAAATCGTGCCGCAAATCGTGGGAGCGGATTTGGTGCGGCTGCGCAGCCGGACCGTCTATTACCTGCTGGGGCGAATGAAGGTCGCGGTGCAGCACTGGCTGGACCTTGAGCGTGCCGCTCAATAGTCCTTCTCGCCGGGTTCGGGCACTTCCTTCAGCAGCATCTCCACGATCTTGTCCGTGGTGATGCCTTCGGCGTCGGCGGAAAAATTGGTGAACAGGCGGTGGCGCAGCACCGGCCGGGCGCTCTCGCGCACATCGGTGCAGTTGACGAGCAGGCGTCCGTCGAGGACGGCGCGGGCCTTGGCGGCGATGACCAGGTACTGCGTGGCCCGCGGTCCAGCGCCGCAGTGCAGCCACCGGCCCACAAATTCCGGAGCCCATTTGTTGCCAGGGCGCGTGGCGCGGGCCAGGCGGGTGGCATACTTCACGACGTGGTCGGAAATGGGCAGTTCGTTCAGCACCGCCTGCACTTCCAGGATGTCATGGCCGGTCATCACTTTGTTCAACGGAACGCTGCGGCGCATCGTTGTGACTTTGGCAATGCGCTCCTCATCCGCCTCGTCCGGATAGTCGATGAAAATGCTGAACATGAAGCGGTCGAGCTGCGCTTCCGGCAGGGGATAGGTGCCTTCCTGTTCGAGCGGGTTCTGCGTGGCCAGCACAAAGAACGGCGGGATGAGCGGATAGGTCTGGCCGGCGGCGGTCACCTTGTGTTCCTGCATCGCCTCCAGCAGGGCTGCCTGGGTTTTGGGTGGAGTGCGGTTGATTTCATCCGCCAGCAGAATGTTGGTGAAAACCGGGCCCTTGATGAACCGGAACACCTTCTGTCCCGACTTTTCCTCCACCTCCAGCACGTCGGTTCCGGTAATGTCGGAGGGCATCAGGTCCGGCGTAAACTGAATGCGGCAGAAGTTGAGATCCAGGATGCGCGAGAGCGTCGAAATCATCAGCGTCTTCGCCAGCCCCGGCAGGCCAACCATGAGCACATGTCCGTTGGAAATGATCGCCATCAGCAGTTGCCGCACGATGTCCTTCTGTCCGATGATCACCTTGGAAAGTTCCTGACTGATCGCTTCCATCTTGTCCCGCATCGCTCGCACGCGGTGCTGCATCGCGTCTTCTTCGGCAGCATGCGCCGGTGGAGTCACGGCGGCACCCTGCGCCGGACTTGCTGCTCCGGATTCAAAAACGAAATGGAAATCGCCAATTTCAAGATCGTCCCCCGGTTTCAGAATCCGGGTTTCGACCCGCTGCCCGTTCACTCTGGTTCCGTTGGTGCTCTGATGGTCCTGCAAAAGCCATTGGCCATCCAATTGGCGGATGCTGGCGTGATGCCGCGAGGCTCCGCTGGATTCGTTGAGCACCAGATCGAAGCCCGGTTCCCGCCCAATGCGGAATTCCGCGGCAGTCACCGGAAATAGGATCCCTTGCTGGGGGCCGTTGATGGAGCGCAATTGTGGCATGTGACAAGAAGCAGAGAATCAGCGGAGGGAACAACAAAATCACCGTTGCGGCAGCTCATTCACGGGGAATGCTCACCGCACCCAGATCCTTGACACCTCCTGTGATGCGGATGTTTCCCAGTGCGGAAAGATAGGCGTGTTTGAAAAAACCGGTGCTCTGCCCGCGGGGGATTTCCTCGCGGTAGACGTGGCGCGTATGGACCATCTGCCAGTCATCGGACGCCTTGCGGAGTTCGGCAATTTCCAACCGCCGCAGGCTGGCCGGAAGCTCTTCGCCCGACTGTTTCAAAATCAGCTTGTCCCGCACCCGTTCCACGAAAATCCACGCCCGGTCTTCGCCGACGATCACCCGGTGCACCTTGCTCTGGTTGAAGAACGCATCCGCTTTGCCAATCCGAGTTCGGAGGTTGGCGGCGCTGGCCGGGTCGATGTCTTCGAGTTTCATTCCTTCACGGGCGATCCCTTCGCAGACCCGGCCGTCAGCAGTCACGAGCACCAGATCATATTTGGCCGTCGGCAGGCGGGTGAAATTGAATTCCCTTCCGGCGCCGTCCAGCTCGGCCAGAAACACCTTTTGCAAACGCTGGTCCACGGCGATGGCATGGGTGAGTGTTCCAGATTCGAGTCGGCCTTTCAGGCCCCCGACATCGGTTGCTTCCGTCCGGGTGTAAAGCCGGTCAGACTGGGCAACAGCGGCGGCGGTCATCAGCAGCCCTGACAAAAGAATGGCGGTGTGTTTCATTGGCTTAATTCCCGGCTTTTGGCGGCCAGGGGATGGTTGGGAAATTTGGCGGCAATCGCTTTCCAGATGGCCTTGGCCTCGTCGGTTTTTCCGAGGCTGGCGCGGCAGTGGGCGCCGTAGTAGTCGAGATCGATTTGATAGGGGCTGTCGGGATTGAGGCTGGCGAAGGATTCAAACTCCAGCATGGCGGCGTTCCAGCGGCCAAACAGCATGTGCACCCGCCCGCGCAGCAGCAGGAAATCGGTGCCCAGTTTTGCCATCGGATGCACCCGTTCCCATTCCAGCATTTTGGCCTCCGCGGGGTCGCGCTGACCGGCGTCGATGAGGTTGGAAATTTCCAGGGCGTAGGCGCGGTCCTGCACCGGCAGCTTCCGAGCTTCCGTTTCGTCGGTGCCCGCCTTTTCCACTGCCTGATACTGCGCCACCGCTTCGGCGAAATTTCCCTGAAGCCGATGCCAGTCACCCAGCCGGATTTGTGCGAGTTTTGCAGCGCTGCCGTTCTTGAATTCAAAGACAAAATTCTTCACCAATTCCGGCAGCCCGGGGTCCCGCTGTCTGAAAGTGCGAAGGTCAATTTCGAGCAGCCCCAGTCGTTCCGCGTATTTGCGCCGCATCTCGCCGGGCAGTGCTTTCAATTCGGCCAGAGCCTGCGCCGGATTCCCCTGGGCTTGGGCGCGCAGTCGCGCCACCTGCGCCTCGATCCACAGGGGATCCGTCTCCGGAAGTTTCGCCGCCAGCGCCACCCCGTAGCCGCCCACCAGTGCGTCGTCGCCAAAATCCTTGAGAAAGGGAAACACCGCCCGGAGCGAAGCGGTGGAAAGCAGGTATGCCTCCACCGTTCGCAGCCATTTCAGATAATTGGCCACATCTTCAGGATGGTTGATCGAGGCCGCTTTTGGAGTCACGGTAAAATCAACGCGCTTCAGCCCCTTGATGGCTTCGCCGTCTTTTTTCAAGCTCACCGTGATCAGTGCGGAATTCCCCGTCGGCAGAATGCGGCGGCAGGTCGGCCCCGACAGCACGGCTCCGTCATCAAAGGACCACTGCACCTCCCATCCTGACAAATCAGCGGGAGGCAGTGACAGTTCCACATCATAAAGCCAGGCGTCGGCATAGCCCAGATAGGAATGAATGGTCCCGCGCGGCAGGGGCACCGGACGTCCTTGGGCCTCCTCCAGTTTTTCCACCGACGCCCGTCCAGGATGGTGCCAGGCGGATGCGGGCACCGGCTCCATTTTGCCGCGCTTCCAGCCCAGCAGCATCACCGCCTGGCTATTGGCAAATTTGGCGTGGCGATAAACCAGATCGACCGGCCGCGGACCGGTTTCGATTTTTCCAGTCGGAGCGGTGCCGGCATTGGCGTTGGCCGCATGGGCTCCCGGCCAGGAGAAAATCGGACGGCCATTGGCCTCGATGAACGAGGCATCCGACGACTGAGTGTAAAACATCGTTTCCTCCGGCGCCGAACCCTGCGCACGGAGTGTTCCGGTGAATTTTGCCAGGAAATTTTCGTCCTCTCCCAGGGAATTTCCCGCCAGGTTGATTTGTTCCACAAATGCCATGCCCAGTGGTTTGCCGGACTCCCAGCCGCGGTTCCATTCCGCCGACGTTTCAAATTTCAGATCGGTGCGAGTCAGGCTGCGCGTTTCCATGAGCAGACTGAGTTTGGGATTCCAGTTTTCCGACTTCACCGACCGCGGTCCGCCGAAATACAGCCAGGCCCCGCTGGCCGGAATTTCCTTCGCCGCCAGCAGCAGTTTTGATCCCTCGCCGCGCCACAGCCGGGCCAGCGGCAGCGCGGTTCCGGAGGTGTCGGTCAGGGTCAGGTCGCCCATGTCCGGGCGGGTAAAGCCAAATTCGGGCACTTCCAGCGCAATGCCGAAAGCGGGGGATTGCGGCGGTTTTTCCAGCCGGACTGCCGCACGGAATGGCGCTCCCTTCACATGCCATTCTGCGGCTGCACCCGGAACGTGTCCAAGCAGCCACAGCGCTGCTGCCAGCAGTGCGCGGAGGCTTTGCGAAGCGGCGGCGGACGCGGGCGTTTTTCTGTGGACCGGCCCGTGCATCATGGTTCGTCGGTCAGCGCCTTGTAATAGTCCGCCACCCGGTCCTTGTAGGCGTCGGGAGCCTCCCCTTCGTAACCGCCCAGCAGCTGCTTTTCCTGCTGCCGCACCGCATCGGCGTTTGGCATGCTCACCACTTCACCGCTGCCCATGCCGTCCTGGATGGATTTTAGTTTCGCCACAATTTTCCGGTGCAGCGAACCGTATTCGCTGAGCCGTCCCGCCTTGAGCGCCCGGGCGGATTCGTCCATGAGCTTCGCCACTTCGTTCACCCCCTGGCTGGGCAGGTAAAGCAGTTTGGCCTGCGTGGCCGTTCGGGCGGTTTTTTCCGCCAGCATTGCCTGGGCTGCCGCGGCGGCATCGGTCGTTTCGCGGCTGGGTGCGGCGGCCTGTCGGCGCGGGGCCTCGCCATCCATCGCCACGCCGTTGCTGAAGCCGCCAGCCTTGCCTCCGCCGGTGGCTTTGGCATCGCTGATCTGGGAATTGTCGCCCACCTTGCCCTGCTGCATGGGATCATTGGTGCGGCGCACTTCGGTTTCACGCCCCTCCAAGTCCTTGGTGTCGTTGCCCACCATTTCGCCGTTGCTTTTGCCTTCCCGTCCGCCGCTGGAGCGTCCGGTCATTTCGTTGTCGTTGGGACGTTCGTTGCCGGACTTTCCATTGTTGCCGAATCCCGGCATCGGCCCGTCGCGCACATCCCAGCCGTTGACGTTCTGCTGCAGCGCCTGATTCGACGCCGCATCCTGCACTTCCTGGTCCATGGTTTCCTGCTCTTTCAACAAATCCCCCACCAGGTCCTCCATCTGTTCCTGCAGGGGGATGTTGGGAATCTGCGGCAGCTCGGATTTGTCGAAATTTTCCAAAAGCCATTTTTCCGCCTCCGCGGTGCTGGGCAGCCAGTGCTCCATCTCCTCCGCCCGCTTCTGGGCTTCATCCAGCGCAGTCAGCAGACTTTCCTCCTTCTGCACGGCGATCTCTGTCGGCTTCTTTTCCTCCCGCTCCACGGCCTCGCGGTCCGCCTGGATTACATCCTCGAAAATGCTCACCAGTTCGGACTTCAATTCATTGGAGGGATTCAAATCCGGCAGCGCATGCATGTCGGTGAGCATTTTCTCCAGCATCTGCTTCATCGCTTCCCGCTGCTGGGCGATCTGGTCCGCCGCGGCCGCGTCTTCCGGACGGAATTCCGCACGTCGCGCCATTTCCCGGCTTTTTTCCACGATCTCCTGCTGCATCTGCTCCAGCTTGGTCAGATTTTCGGAAAGCGTCTTGAGGTCATCCCTGGCTTCCTGCGCCAGCTCCTTGGCTTCGGCAAACTGCCATTCGTTCAACAATTTGAGCACCTGCACCAGGCTGTTCTCGACGCGATGCTGCATCCGGAGGCCGTCATCCCGCTTCCTGTTTTCGATTTCTTCCGCTGCGGTCAGCATGTCTTCATACACCTTCAGGTCGTTCATCATGACCCAGGCTCTGCTCAGGTGTTCGCGAAATTTCGCATCGCCTGCGGAAGCGTCCTTGCTGTCGCGCTCCAGTTGTTCCCTAACTTTCAGGGACTGGTCCGCCAGCCGGTCCTGCCTGGCGGCCAGCGCCACCAGTGCTGCCTCCATTGCGGCATCCGTTTCTTTTGTCAGGATGCGCTGCTGTTTGAGCAGGTCGCCCACGCCGGCGAGCAGGTCGCGGATTTTGGCATCGTCTGCCTCCGCGGTCATCCGGTCTGGAGCGCCCAGGAGCCGGGCCAGGATTTGCGTTTCCAGCGCCGCCGCCTGGTCGAGGAATTTTCCGCGTTCTTCCAGTGTCGTTGCAGAAACACCATTGCGCAGCGCCAGGATCGCCCCCTGCATTTCGTTCTGCACCAGGCACTTTAATTCTGATGCCAGAAGTCCCGCCATTTTCTCTCCCAACGCAGCGAGCCGCGCCGCAGACTCACCCAGCGCTGCCTGCCGGGCCAGCAGCGGCGACACCGCGGCCTGATTGAACCCCGGCGTTGTGCCTTCCACCCGGTTTCTCTGCTGGGTATGGCGGGTTTCCTTCAGGTTCGCCGTTTGTCCCTCGATCAATTTTTTCAGTCCGGACTGAAAATCCTCCCGTGCCTGCTGTGCCAGCCGCGTCAGGTCACCGGCACTCGCCAGATTCACCACCAGCGGACGCGACACCGCACGCCCGGGGCCGGTGAGGTTGTTGGCATCTGTGGCCACAATGACAAAGGTGATCCGGTCCGCGCCTTCCGTGGCAAATTTTGCCAGGGGAATGCCCGCGGTCATTTCCAGATTCACAGACCCCGCTGCAGCGGGGAAATTCTCGACCAGTTCGCCATCCTGGGAATGTTCATCGGTCCGGAAAATTCCGGCTTTGGCCAGTCCGTAATTGTCCGTGATCTTGAATCGGAGCGGAAGCACGCTTGCGCGGTCTGCGGTTAGCAGCCGCCCTTCCTCCGGCTGGGAAATGGTGATGACCGGCACCGCATCCGGCTCCGTGCCCAAGGGGATCGACACCGCATCATGATAGTCGTCCACGTCGGTGAGTTGCAGCGTTGCGGTTTTGGTTCCGGAGAGCGTTCCGCACTCCACCCGCCAGACATTGTTGGAGAGCCGGGTGGTTGTCAGGGTGGCGTTGCGTTCATCGGTGGCGCGCAGTTCCTTGACTCCCGCGCTGAATTCTATTTCCAGGCTCACGCGGGAACCGGGCAGGATTCCGGTGAGCGGACTGCCATTCGCCCGCCGCTCCATGCCCCGCCGGGTGTAGGCGGGGGGTTCGATTTCTGCGGACTGTTTTCGCACGACGGTTCGGGGCCGGATCTCCACCTGCCAGCCCGGCGTCCGGGCATCGCCCGCCTCAATGAACCACTCCATTGGCTGCACCAGCCTGACCCAGGAAAAGTCGATCCGGGTTTCTGTTTCGGTGCGCTCGAAATGCATCGGCGCCTTCTGCCAGTCGGCACCCGGTTCCCGGAAATGCACCCAGGCTTGAAACGGCACGGTTCCTGCCAGCTTCGCCTGCACTTTGAATTCCCCCTCATGCACCACCCGGGCGTTCCGCCCCGGCGTGACATCTTGAATGCGGGTGCGCGTCAGAGGCGCAATGTCGCTGGCCGGCAGGAAAATCCGGGCCGCGGAATTGGAAAAGTGATTTGGGCTCGCCGTCGCCCAGAGCGCCAACAGTCCGCCCGCACCTGCCAGTCCGATTCCCAGCCGCCGCAGCGCTTTCCATTGAAAAACCGCCCCCCAGTTGACGCCCCGGAAGGGATCCTGCACTTCCGCGAAAACCGCACTGCGCAGTGTTTGCCGGTCCGCCAGTTCCAGGTCGAACTGCACCGCGTTGATCAGCGCATTTCTTGCCCCAAGCTCTGGACTTTCCGACTCGATCCGGCGGGCCATCGCTTCCGATGTCAGCGTTGTTCGCCCGTGCCACACGGCCAGCACCAGACCCGCGACCACCGGCGTCACCGTCAATCCAAAAGCAATCCAGCGTCCCCCGGAACCAAAGTGCCACCAGGCATCAGCCAGCAGCGCCACCAACAGCACCGCCGCCGCCAGGGCTGCTCCCGCGCATAGCCACTGCAGGAAGCGCGACCGCCGCAGCCTCTTTGCGGCGCGGCCGAGACGGGAATGAAGCAGTTCTGGAGTCATGGATTCTAACGTCCCGCATGACCTACGCCGGATCGGTGGCGCGACGGATGCCAGCGGGCGAAGTGATCCAGCATCCGGCGTGACAGCGGGTAGGCGTTAGGTCCATGCGATGGTTCGTATTTTATTTTCGCCGATATTGCGCTGGTCCCTCAAACAGTCTCATCTGTGAGTCGTGATGCCCGTTGCGCTTGGCAACGCCATGAAATGAATTCTCTTCGACATCTTCATTGCCCCACTGATCCCAGCCGTCACGTCGGAATCGCGCAAACAACTCTAGATATGGTCCAGGTGAGCACCCTTCGATAATGTCATAGATCTCATCTGGCTTTCTGCTGTGTTCGCGTTTCTGGGTCGCAAGCAAGTTCACTTGGGTTCTGCCGGGTTGAAGGGTGCGCATACTGCCTCTCACACCAAAAAGAATCAGTTCAGTAACATTACGGAAGTAGAAACCGACTCCACGACCATCTGGCCCTCCGTCCTTCCGAACCTTGAACCACACAAGATTGCACTTGTAGGTGAATCCCCATGCCTCCATCACCTTTAATCCTTCCTGCAAAAGTGCATTCGGAACCCACAGGTAAAGGTGGGACTTCGCTGCCGCAAGACGAGGAACAGGAAGCTCCATGATCTCCTTCAATTCCATAGTTGGATATCGGAGCAAACGCTTGTGCTCAGGTGCCATCTTGCCAGTTCGATTCTGGAATTGCCACGGAGGGTCAGCCAGAATAGTTGTGTATCTTTCCGATGCCTTCGCCATAAGGTCATCGGCTGGCGTGGGTTGCGGGATGTTAACAACTTTTGTCATAGAGTGTCTCCTTGATGCCGAAAACCAAAACGGGGCAGCCCCCGCCGCCCCCGCCCTCAATCTTCGGAAGCAGTTTGCTCATGTGCGTGGTTGAGGCTCCGTAGCTCTTGCCACGTCCAAAGGAGTCGAAAATCTCCTGAAGCGAGTCGCAACGGGTGACGATGATTCCGATCGAAATCACCCGAAGCTCAAACAACAGTCTGAAATTGTTTAGGTCACGGTCGAAAAAGGGATCCTTGTTGTTCCACTCGATTTCGAGCGCAACACGATTTTTATAACAGTCCACGGTATGGGTTGGGCTCTCCACTGCCTTTCCGTCAACGACAAAAGATGTGTCAAACTCCTTCTCCACCCAGCCCCTCTTGTAGAGCTGGCTATCAATCCATTCAGAAACCTGCGACTTGCGGCCGCCCGGTGTCGTTAGAAAAGACTCGCAGAGGCGGAAGCGTGACAAAACGTCGCACACATCTGCCCATTCTGCGGGAAAATCGCGCTCGAAAATGGCGGATGCATGGCGCCACTCATGAAGCTCGAAGTGGTCTCGAATAGATTTGGGAAAGGCACTGATCGGCATGCGTTGTAGATTGACTTAGAAACTGCGAAGGGGCGATATTTTTTGCGAACAATGCAACTGTCGCACCGCAGTCATTTGCCGGGAGGTGTCCGACCGGGTGCAGGCATTTCAGGTTGGCGGTTCAGTCCGTTCTTTTCCACGGTGCCACCGCTGTTTCCCTCCGGTGTCTTGATCAGAAAGAGGCGGAAATTCCGGAAGTAACATTTTCCGGCATCCATCGTGGCGGCGTAGGTGTAGGCCTTTACGGAAAGCCAGGCCGGCGCGCATTTTTTTCCCGCCACCACCGCCGCCATGGGCACGGTAAATTCCCGGCTCACGGTTTTCCATTCCTTGAGGCGGCCGCCCGGATCGGGAATCTGCGCCCGGTAGCACTGCACCAGGGCGGGGCGGCTCCCTTCCGCGGGAACGCAGAATTTGTCCGGTTTGGGATGTGGTCGCGGATCTTTCACCCAAGCCTCAGCGTGCAGTTTCGCGGTGAAATCCCAGGTCAGGCAGTCCACCTCCACCCGGTAAGTCGCCCCGGGCACCACCGGGAGAAATTCCGTCTCGATCTTCCCGCCTTCGTTGCCGGCCACGCCGGGCGGCAGGTCGATCTGGACACATTTTCCAGAGCCCTTGGGGTTGTTGACCACGCGCACATAGCCCTTGTTTTTCCGATACCATTCCTCGTGCGGAAAGTCGATCCGGTAGCCGGCCAGCGGATGGTTCCGATCCTCAAATGTCGGATTCGCGATGAGGTTTTTTCCATCCGCCTGCAACGTCATCACCAACGGACCGCACAGCAGTGGGGCAAGAACAGAAAATGGCAGGATTCCACGCATCGGCATCAGAGGGGGTAACGGTGGAACTCTACTGCGGCTTGGGGGTGCTGCCAATCCTGGCATCCATGGGAAAATCCCCTACGCATTGCCTCAACATCAGAATGCATTCCGGCGGCTTTGTGGATGCAGCAAGGCCGCCGATTCCGCGGGTGTTCTTTCCCCTTTACGCCGGGCAAACGCTGGCCTAAGTCCGGCGCTCATCGCACATGAAGGACATCAGCGACAAGATTTACGAGTTTCTCTACCACGGATTGAGCCTGCAAACCGTGGGGATCATCGTGGGCTTGATGCTCATTCTGTCACATGCCTGGGCGTTGTGGCGGGCCGAGGCCACCCAGGAATGGCTGCGCAAGCTCCCGCGCAACCAGAGCCTTGGCACGTGGATTCTCACGCTCGATTTCATCTGGGCGCTGCTGGTGGCGACATCCATGGATCTTGGGGAATTTGCCCGGTTGCGCTACCTGGCCCAGGTGGCGCTGCCATTGATCTATCTGTCGATGCTGTTTTACACCAACGACTACCTCGGCGCCCGCTCGGTCGGCATCCTCGCCTGTCTGGCGGCGTGTCCCATTCTCAATGCGGCCTTCCTGCAGCCACCCCAGAGCCGCGCGGTCCTTGCGGCCCTGTGCTACGTGTGGGTTGTCTTCGGGTTGTTCTGGATCGGCATGCCCTACACCCTGCGCGACCAGGCAACGTGGGTCACGAAGTCCCCCGGCCGCTGGAAAACCCTGTGTCTGGCCGGCATCGGCTACGGGGTTTTGGTCCTCGCCTGCGCACTCCTTTTCTGGAACTCCCCAGGTTCTTAATCCGACCGCCAAAGCCCCCTACTGCCCACCAGGGTTTTTCTACGCGGAAATTGGAGTCCAGTTCACCAGTTGCAGCGGAAAGATCGCTGTGATACCCTGCTGGCCGGTTGGGCTCTTTTGCTTCCCCCTCAAAAAACGCCCCCTTCCGGGCCAACCCACCACCCACCATGTCTCAAAACGAAAACAAACCCGCCACGGGACCCGAACGCCGCGGCCCCGAATCGGGGTTCAACTGGCGCGGAGTGATCATTCTGGCATTTGCAGTCAGTCTCATCGGCATGGCTTTCCTGCTCAAGGGCAATGGCCGGTCGAAAACCCTGACGTTTCAGGAATTTTCGAAGATGGTGGACCAGCATGCAGCCGCCAAGGAGAAGAACGAGCGGCAGAACCTGGTCTTTGACCTCGACAAGGGCATCAACATCGTCCGCGACCTCGGGGCCAACAAGGAATACATCAGCGGATACCTCCTGCCCGACCAGGAAGGTCGCCCACCGCAGGAATTCCGGGTGGAAGTCGTGCTCGAAAGCGAGTTCACCAAGCGCATTTTGGAGAAGATCGACAAGCTGGGCGTGGTGGCGAATTCCCGCAATGAATCCAGCATGTTCGGCAGCTTCATGTTTTCCATTCTGCCCATTCTGGTGCTGCTGGCCATTTTGTATTTCCTGTTCCGCCAGCAGATCAAAATGGCGGGCCGTGGAGCGATGAGTTTCGGCAAAAGCCGGGCCCGGCTGCTGTCCATGGACAAAAACAAAGTGACCTTCAAGAACGTGGCCGGCGTGGAAGAGGCCAAGGAGGAAGTCTGGGAGCTGGTGGAGTTTTTGAAGGATCCGAAGAAATTCCAGCGGCTCGGCGGCCGCATTCCCAAAGGGGTGCTCATGGTCGGCGCTCCCGGCACCGGCAAGACGCTGCTGGCGAAAGCCATCGCCGGCGAGGCCGACGTGCCGTTCTTCAGCATCAGCGGATCGGATTTCGTGGAAATGTTTGTCGGCGTCGGAGCCTCGCGCGTCCGCGACATGTTCGAGCAGGGGAAAAAGAACGCCCCCTGCCTGATTTTCATCGACGAAATCGATGCGGTTGGCCGGCATCGCGGCCACGGTCTGGGCGGCGGTCACGATGAACGCGAGCAGACGCTCAATGCGCTGCTGGTGGAAATGGACGGTTTCGATACGCAGGAGGGTGTCATCATCATCGCCGCGACCAACCGCCCGGATGTGCTCGACCCCGCGCTGCTGCGTCCCGGTCGATTCGACCGTCAGGTCGTGGTCAATCTTCCTGACGTGAAGGGCCGGGAGGCGATTTTGAAAGTGCATTCCAAGAAGGTGAAGATGTCGCAGGAGGTGGACTTGGCAGTCATTGCCCGCGACACGCCTGGTTATTCCGGAGCAGAACTGGCCAACGTCATCAACGAAGCCGCCTTGCTCGCTGCGCGCAAAAACCTCAAGGCCATCACCCTGCGCGAGCTGGAGGAGGCCCGGGACAAAGTCCGCTGGGGCAAGGAGCGGCGCAGTCTGGCGCTTTCCGAAAAGGAAAAGGAAAACACCGCCTATCACGAAGCCGGTCACGCCATCTGTCTGGTGGCCTTGGAACACACCGAACCGCTGCACAAGGTCACCATCATTCCCCGCGGTCCCAGCCTCGGCTCCACCATGTGGCTGCCGCAGGAGGACAAATACAACACCCGGAAAAACGAACTGCTGGACAGCCTCGTCGTGGCCATGGGGGGGCGCGTCGCGGAGGAAATCGTCTTTGGCGATGTCACCTCTGGCGCCTCTGGTGACATCAAAATGGCGACCAACCTCGCCAAGAAAATGGTGTGCGAGTGGGGAATGAGCGAGGAACTCGGCATGGTGGAATACGGCGATGGCAATGAGCATGTGTTTCTGGCTCGTGACCTCGGACGCACCCGCGACTACAGCGAGGCCACCGCTCAGAAAATCGACATCGAGGTTAAAAAATTCATCGACCAGGCCTACCGGCGGGCCAAGGAAATGCTGCGCGCCAACCGTCCGGCGCTCGACGCCATTGCCAAGGCCCTGCTGGAATTTGAGACCCTCGACGGCAGCCACATCCGGGAAATCATGGAGCACGGCAGGCTCATCAATCCGCCGCGCAACAAACCGCCAACGCTGCCGCCTGCGGAAATGACATCCCACCGCCCGGCTGCGGAGGAATCCGATCCCGAAGAAGGACTTCCCGGCGGCCTGGCCGGCGCACCGGCTTGACGCCTACTCAAAGAGGCGCAGAAAGCGTTCCCATAGCGTAGGTTTGTCAGGGTTTTCCTCCGCCCCGGGCGGCGCATTGCGGCCGGGAGAATGGAGGCTGCAGGCGGCGGCGGGTGCCCGATCTTCCGGCAGGTCCACCCGGACGGTGTTCCCGCACCGGTCCGTAGCCAGCAGGCCGGAAATGCGGCAGATCGCCACGCCGGTCAGCGCTGGTTTTGGGAAAGCGCCGCCGGATGATCCGCTCACCTCCGCCTGTTTCATGACATCACCCCAGATGGGCACCGCCAACCGGCCGCCGTAGCCTTGACCAACAATTCGCTCCGGATCGTCCAACCCCACCCAGACGCCGCAGGTCAGTTTCGGCGTGGAGCCGATGAACCACGCATCGTGATAGTCATCGGTGGTTCCGGTTTTTCCAGCCGTCGGGGAATGCAGGCCGAGGTGGTGCACCGCCGCCGCCGTGCCTCCAGGCCGCACCACTTTTTCCAGCATGCCCGTCACCAGCCAGGCCGTGCCCGGACTCACCACCTCGTATTCCATCGTTCCGCTGCGGAAGAGAATGCCGCCGTGGGCGTCCTCGATGCGGTCGATCACATACGGTCGGCAGCGGCGGCCCTCATTCGGAAACAGCGAAAAGGCGCTGGTCATGGATTTGAGCGTGGCGCCGAGATTCCCCAGATACACCTGGGGGCTGCGGCTGGGGATTTCCTTGATTCCCGCCGTGTCTGCCAACTGCAGCACATGGTCGATACCCGCCCGTTCTCCCACCCGCACGGCCATGGTGTTGCGGCTTTTGATGAGGCCAAACTCCACCGGCTGCATTCCGGTGAAGGTGCCATCAGAATTCCGCGGACTGAAAAATCCCTCGGCGCTGCGGATGTCCGCCGGCTCAAGGGCCGCGTCGCTCACCAGGCACTCCGGCAGCAGTCCGGCAAACTCAATGCCCGCCGCATACACAAACGGTTTGAAGGTGGAGCCCACCTGGCGTTTGGCAAGCAGCGCGCGGTTGTAGGCGCTCTGGGAAAAATCCCGTCCACCCACCACCGCACGGATTGCACCGGTGCGGTTTTCGATGACCATGACCGCGCCCTGGAGGTATTCCGGCGGAACCTCCGATCCCGCCGCCGTTGCTTTTGAGTAGTCCTCGCGCGTCTGGTGACGGTAGCCAGGGGTCCTTTCCACCGCGGCCAGTCGCGCTTCCACAGACGCCTGCGCCGCTTCCTGAAGAGCGGGTTCGATGGTGGTAAAAATTCGCAGCCCGCCGTCCTCGATTTCCTCCTGGTCGAGCACCACATCCAAATCGCGCCGCACTGCATCCAGGGCGTAGGTTTCCTGGCGCAGGGTGCGCCGCTGGGGACGGATGCGCATCGGACGCGCTTTGGCCACCGCAGCATCCGCGGGATCAAGCCGTCCCGTCGCCACCATCCGATCCAGCACGGCATCCCGCTGCGCCTGGGCGCCTTTGGCATTGCGGAACGGCGAGAAACGGTTCGGCCCCCGGATGATTCCCGCCAGAAGGGCGGCCTCTCCAAGGTCCAGTGCCTTGGCGTGTTTTCCGAAATACGCCTCCGCTGCCCGTTCGATGCCGTAAAGGCTGTTGCCGAAATAGATCCGGTTCACATAGAGTTCCAGAATCTCCTCCTTGCTCCGGTGGGCTTCAATGCGCCGCGTCAGGGCGACTTCCATCAGCTTGCGGTGCAGCGTTTTTTCGGCGCCGAGCCCGAAACTGTTCCGTGCCAACTGCATGGTGAGGGTGCTTGCCCCCTGCGTGGCTTTTTTGTCCTTCATGTTGCGGACCACCGCACGCACCACTCCTTTCCAATCCACTCCGCCGTGACTGAAAAACCGGTTGTCCTCGCGGGCCAGCAACGCCTCCACAAATGCCGGTGCCACATCCGCAAGCTTCACCACCAACCGGTTTTCCCCGTGCAGTTTCCCAATGACTTCGCCATGCACGTCAAACACCAGCGAGCGTTCCGGAATGTTTTCCAGATCCGCCAAATCATACCCCCGCGCCATCACTCCATAGGAAAGTTCAAAGCCCGCCATCCCTAACAATGAGGTGGCGGCTGCGACCGACCCCAACCGAGCCGGCCATCGTGCCCACCAGGGCAGCCTGCCCAGCCAGCGCCAGTAGCGCCGCCACCGTCCAGGCTGTGGCGGCCTGGGGGCTGACGGATCGGAATGCGCTTGGGGATTCGGCATGCAAACACTCGCACCATAAAGGCGTCGCCGCCGTCCACAACGGCCATTTCCACCTGGGAAATCGCGCACCAGTGGCCAGAACTGCCATCAAAAAATTGGACGGCCAGCACCCATCCCGGTGATTCAACGCGGAGTGGATGCGAGGTCCTCGATGGCCTTGCAGACGCGTTCAGCGGCATCGGTGACGGCTAGGGCGCGGAGATTTGCGCCGAGGGAATTGCGGACCGAGGCGTCGCCTAACAAGTCATTGAGCAGTCCGGCCATGCGACCGGCGTTGAGGTCTCGTTCCTGGACCATGAGGGCGGCCTTCGCGCGAACAAACACTTCGGCGTTTTTCGTCTGGTGGTCGTCGGCAGCGAACGGATAGGGAATGAGAATGGTGGGCACGCCAAAAGCGGACAGTTCCGTGAGGCTGGAGGCTCCGGATCTGCAAATGGCGGCGGTGGCAATGGGGTAGGCCAGCTCCATGCGCTGGCAAAATGGAGCCACATGGGCGCGCAGAGGGCTGTTCGCATACACCGTTCGCACCCTCTCAATGTCCGCCGGACCGGTGAGGTGGATCACCTGGACCGCCGCGGGGTTCAGCGCTGGGAGGGCGGCGCAAACGTGGTCATTCACTCCGCGGGCTCCCTGACTTCCTCCCATGACCAGCAGGGTGCTTTTCCCGGCATCCAGTCCGAAAAATGCCAGGGAATCCGCCGCGTCGGGAACAGCCTGACCCATGGCGTCGCGCAAGGCGGCACGCAGTGGCGTGCCGACGACCCGGGTTTTTCCTGCGGGGAAATGCGGCGCACAGTCGGCCAGACCGAGCAGCACCCGGTCGCAGAATTTTGCCGACATCCGGTTGGCTTTGCCGGGATAGGCATTGGATTCGTGGAGGAGCGTTCGCAGGTGCAGTTTGCGCCCGGCATAGAGCGGCGGCAGCGAGGTGAAGCCGCCCATCCCGAGCACGGCGTCCGCCCTGAACCCGCGCAGCAGGCCTTTGCAGGCTTTCACCGTGCGGAGAAACCGCAGCAGAAACTTCGGCATCTGCAGTGAGAGCAGTCGCGGCATGGCAATGGCTGGGATCTTTTCAAAACGCAGATCCCCGTGTCCCTCGGATGCGAGGGCGTCGATCTGCTTTTCGGAAATGAGCACCAGGCTTTCATGCCCGCGAGCCCGGGCGGCCTGAGCCACGGCGATTCCCGGAAACAGATGACCGCCGGTTCCACCGCAGGCGATGACGAGACGAAGCGGCTGAGTGGGTTCGCTCATGGTGGCGGCGGTCCGTTAGAGCGACGGGGTGATTTTCCGGTTCCGCAGCACCGGATCGCACTCACGGTCAAGATGGCGGGCCTGGCGGTAAATGTTGAAGAGCACTCCGACGGAAAACAGGAGACAGACGAGGTTCGACCCGCCGGCACTGACAAATGGAAGCGGCATGCCCTTGTTCGGCAGCATCCCCGTGGTGACGCCCAGGTGAATCACCGTCTGAAACCCGATGAGAATCGCCAGACCAAACCCAAGAAGCTTGCCAAAGCGGTCGGGCGCGTGGATGGCGATGGCCACCGCCGCAAGGGTGATGCAGACATAGCCCAGCACCATGAGCATGCAGGCCCAGAGGCCCAGCTCCTCGCCGATGATCGGGGAAATGAAGTCAGTGTTGGGATAGGGCAGGCTCCACATTTTCTGCCGGCTGTTGCCAATGCCCAGCCCCCACTCCCCGCCGCTGGCAAATGCGGTCAGGGACAGCCATTGCTGGAGTCCATCGCCGGATTTGTATTTTTCCAGATCCCAAAAGGCCAGAATCCGTCCCATGCGTTCCGGGTTGTACCAAACCGCTGCGGCCAGAGCGGAGGCCCCGCCGAGGACCAGAACCGCGAGATGCAGAGGGCGCGTCCCGGCGGCGAACAGCACCACCAGCGAGCCGACTGCCAGCAGAGTGGCGTTGCCCAGGTCGGTTTCCACGCCGATGAGAACCACCGGCAACAGGACGATCAACAGCGGGTAGGCAAAGCCGGCAAGAAACGTTCCCCGCAGTTCCCGGTGCTTCGCGCACCACGCGGCCACCGTGGCGATGACCACAGGCTTCGCAAACTCGGATGGTTGGAGGATGATGGAACCCAGGCGGATCCAGCGCTTGGCTCCGTTTTTCACGACCCCGACATGGGGCATCAGGCAGAGGGCCAGGGCGATCACGATGAGCACATAGGCCACCCAGCTCCAGCGGGCGTAGCCTCGGTAGTCCAGAAAGGCACCCGCGCCCAGTGCCAACAGGCCAACGCCCGCAAAACCAGCCTGTTTCCATGCCTCTGCGTTGGGATTGAGCGTGCCACCCGCCCCGTTGAGGGAGCCAGCACCGTTTGCCACGTAGGGGCCGACACTCACCAGCATGGAAAATCCCAGTCCCAGCAGTCCCAAAACGGCGCCGAGCAGGATGTATGGACTTGTCTTGGCGATCATGGATGAATCATTTTGAAGCGGAAAGTTTGAGCTGCTTGCCGGGCTGCAGTTTGTCAGGGGAAGCAATGCCATTCATCCGCTGCAGGGCAGATACGGAAACTCCGGTGTCCCGTGAAATGCTGTAGAGGGTGTCACCTTTGCGCACGATGTAGCTGGAGGAGGTTTTCACAGCCTTTTTCTCCACCACTTTCACCGCGGAGCCCTTGGGGGTGGAATCGACAATCTTTGCCCGCGGTGGCTGCGGTAGCGGCGGTTTGGTCCGGGGAGGGACAGCCGGCTCGCTGCGGGTCAGCGGCGACGGCAGTGCCTGCTGGGGCTTGGCGGCCTCAGGGTTGGGTGCGTACTTGTTGAAACCGGCCCGGGTGTTGTTAGGGTAATGCATGGAGTCCTGCTGTTTCTCGGCGAGCCTCCGGGCGGTGTCGTCAGGAACTGCACTGACCACGTTGCGGCGCGGGGGGAGCACGATGCGGCGCCCCACATGGAAAAAATCCACGCCAGGGTTGGCCTGACGCAATTCTGCGAGGGTGATGCCGCGCCCTGCTGCGATCGATTCAGCGGTTTCGTCCTCGCGAACCAAATGTTCCACGTAGCCTTCCGGCAACGGACGGTTGGTTTCTGCGGGGGGCGCGTCCGGCACGATGCGCGCCCTGGTGGTGGATGCTGGGGAAGTGGATTTCGGTGCGTCGGCACCGGCCTTGCTTACCTTGGTGCCCGCCGGCGGTTTCCCAGCATCGCCGTCGTTCCCAAAATAGTGAAAGGCCACCAGGCCTCCCACTGCGACCAAATGCAGCAGCACCATGGCTACAAACATCCGCGAGGTTTTGACCTGCGGAGCTTCGCCGGACTCCCATTGGTTTTCCTCCGTCGTACTCGCTGAAAACCGGTGGCGGGAGGACGCTCGGGGTTCCGGCCGGGCGAGTGCGGCATCCGCGATGCGCTGCCGGGCTTTCTTGAGGTTGCGGACGCGAATGTTCTGACGGGTCGGTTTCATGATTCTAACAATTGCTGAACGGTTTCACAAAAGGCATTGCCCCGGTGTTCATAGCCGGAAAACATGTCGAACGAGGAGGTGCCGGGGGAAAACAGCACCATCTGGCCGTCGGCGGCCGCAGCATAGGCGCTGCGCACCGCACTCTCCAAATCCGGACAGGCGGTGACGGAAACGGCATCGCCCCAGGCATCGACCAGCTTGTCCCGGATCTCCCCGATGGAGAACACCGCCGTGGTTTTCCGCGCCACCAGATCCCGGACCGGACGGTAGTCGAGCCCCTTCTCCTTGCCTCCGGCTATGAGCACTACGGGCGTTTCCAGGCCGCGCAGCGCACTTTCCATTGCGTGAATGTTCGTAGCCTTGGAATCGTTGAGGAATTCGCGCCCCCGGATGATGCCGGCCAGTTCGCACCGGTGCCGCGGCGGGCGGTAGGAACAGATGGCTTTTTCCATGGTGGAAAATGGAATGCCGTAGGCGTGAGCGGCCGCCATGGCCGCCATGACGTTCTCCGCGTTGTGGAGCCCCCGCAGGTTTGTCTGGGCCATGTCCAGCAGTCGGTCATTGCCCAGCCAGATTTTGCCAAGGCGCTGGTGGTAGTCGCAATCCATCCGATGGGCGCTGAAGGTGATCCGTCCAGCCTTCAGCACGGGGAATTCTTCCGCGCCATTGAGGATGGCGAAATCTGACGGGCGCTGGTTTTCGAAAATCCGGAGTTTTGCGCTGCGATACGCCTCCAGGGAGGGATGCCGGTCGAGGTGATCCGGTGCAAAGTTCATCCACACGGCGATGTCAGGACGGAAATCCCGGATGAGTTCCAGTTGAAAGGAACTGACCTCCAGCGTGTAAACATCCACCGGCGTTTCCTCGGCAATGAGTTCGGAAAAGGCGATTCCATGGTTGGCTCCCGCCACCGTCCTGACACCGGCGTGTTGCAGGATGCGCTCGACCAGTTCCGTCGTGGTCGTTTTTCCGTTGGTACCGGTAATGGCGATCACCGGCCGGACGGCGTTCTGCCAGGCAAACTCCAGTTCACCCAGACAAGGAACCCCGGCATCCAGCATCTTGCGGGCCAGCGGCCAGGAGGGGTCCAGCCCTGGACTCAGCACGGCCAGGTCGAATGAGCGGCGACTGGAGAGCGCCGCTTGCCCCAGCAGGACGGAAAAGCCCTGGTCGCGCAGGACGCTGGCCCGGTGCTGCACCGCTTCCGCGTCGGAGGAATCCAGCAGCGTCACACTGGCGCCAAGTTTTTTTGCCAAACGAGCCGCGGCCGCCCCGCTGGTTCCGCAGCCCAGCACGGCGAGGTTTTGTCCGGAATGTTTGGATGGATCAAGCAAGGGTGAGAGTCCGGTTGAAAAGTTAGCGCAGTTTCAGGGTGGCGAGTCCTGCAAGGGCGCAGACCACGCTGAGGATCCAGAAGCGGACGACCACCTGGGTCTCCTTCCATCCCGCCAGTTCGAAGTGGTGGTGCAGGGGTGACATGCGCAGCAGCCGGCGGCCCTCGCCGTATTTGCGCCGCGTGTATTTGAAATAAGCCACTTGCAGCATGACGGAGAGCGCTTCGGCAACAAACACGAAGCCGACGATGAGCAGCAGCATCTCCTGTTTGCAGCAGATGGCGATGGAGCCAATGGCCCCGCCAATGGCCAGGGATCCCGTGTCACCCATGAAAACACGTGCGGGTGCGCAATTAAACCAAAGAAAGCCCATGGCGGAGCCCAGCAGGGCAAATCCAACGATGGCAACCTCTGCCGTTTCTAAATTGTGGGGCAGCAGCAGATAGTCGGCAGTTTTGTGATTTCCCGTCAGATAGCAAAAGACGGCGTATGTCAGGGCCGTGGGGATGGTGCAGCCGATGGCCAGTCCGTCGAGCCCGTCTGTCAGGTTCACCGCATTGGAGGAGCCGACAATGACCCCGGCAAACAGCAGGATGAAAAAGGCCATGTTCATCCAGCCGCCGCCATGGATCACCGGCGTTTTGAGAAAGGGCAGCCAGAGCTTTCCATAAAACTCCGGGTTGCGGAGAAAAATGAACAGCCCCGCCGACGCGGCCACGGCGAATTGGACCGCCAGCTTGGTTTTTCCGCTGACTCCCTTGCTGTTCTTCTTGGAGACCTTCAGGTAGTCATCCCAAAAGCCCAACAGTCCCAGGGAAACGGTCACATACAGCACCACCCAGACCAGCGGGTTTTTCAAGTTGGCACACAACAACGTTGCAATGATGAGGGTGAGCAGAATCATGATGCCGCCCATGGTGGGGGTTCCCTTTTTCCCCTCGTGCAGGGCGTGCAGTTGGCGCACCTCCTCCGCCGTGCGGATCGGCTGGCCCATTTTCAGTGACAGCAGTTTGAGGATGATCCGGTTTCCGATGACCAGTGTCGCAAACATGGCCAGAAGCCCCGCCGTCAGCGAACGGAACGTCTGATATTGCAGGACGTTCGACGCCTTTTCGAAGAAGCTCCGGTTGCTGTCGTTCTTCAGGGTTTCGTAGAGCCAGTAAAGCATGATTGTTGGGAAAAGAAATCAATGACCCGCTCCATGGCTGAGGATCGGCTGCCCTTGACCAGAATGAGGTCTTCGGGCGTCGCGCAGCCGACCAGAAACGAAGCGCAGGCAGTGGCGTCAGCAAAATGGTGGACTTCCGTTGGGCCGGATTCCGCGGCAGCCCCTTGGGCAATCAATTGCGCTTCACGTTCGCCCACGGCACAGAGCACGGCGATGGCCTGCCTGGCCACTGCGATGCCGAGTTGACGTTGAGCCTCGTCGGAGTGGGCGCCCAGTTCTCCCATGCGTCCGAGCACCGCGATGCGGCGACCCTGACAGGGAAGAGTCTTGAGCACCTCAAGCGCCGCCGCCATTGAATCCGGATTGGCATTGTAACTGTCATCGAGAAAGGAAATGCCGCCGACCTCCCGGCGCTGCAGGCGGCTATTGGGAGGAGCGCAGGATGCAAGCCCTTCGGCGATCTCCGCCGCGCTGAGGCCAAAACCGAAACCGGCAGCGGCGGCCAGGGCGGCATTGCCAACCATGTGCCGCCCGGGCACGGGAAGGAAAATTTCCATGGGAGCGGCATCGGGCAGGCAGAGCGTGAACCGGCTGCCGGAGTGCTCCGGACGGGCGTCCACAATGCGGATGTCGGCGTGATTGGCGAAGCCAGCCTGCAAAACCCGGCCTTGGCAGCGCCGTGCCAGTGACGGGGTGAAGGGGTCATCCGCGTTGAGCACCGCAAAGCCCTCCGCGGGAACCGCCTCGACCAGCATTCCCTTTTCCAGGGCGATTGCTTCGCGTGTGCCCATAAATTCAATGTGCGCCGTGCCGATGTTCGTGATGATGGCGGCATCCGGGGCGGCAATGAAAGCCAGGGGTGCGATTTCTCCGGGGTGGTTCATTCCCAGCTCGCACACCGCCAGTTCATGTTCAGCGTCTGCGGCCAGCAGGGTGAGGGGCAGGCCGATGTGGTTGTTGAGATTTCCCCGGGTGGCATGAACCCGGAAGCGCCGCGCCAGTATGGCCCGGGCAAAGTCCTTGGTACTCGTTTTTCCATTGCTGCCGGTGAGGCCGATGACCCTGCCGTCCCAGGCCAGGCGCCAGCACCGGGCAAGGTCTTGCAGTGCCCGCAGCGGGTCCGCGACCCGAATCACGCCGCCGGGTGGAGGGGTGGCCAGCGCTTTTGCTGTCAGGAAAGCGGCAGCGCCCGCCGCGGCCGCTGCGGGAATGAACTCATGGGCGTCGAAATTTTCCCCGCTCAAGGGGACAAACAGGGCGCCGGGCTGCAGCGTCCGCGTGTCAGTGGACACGGTGGAAATCAGCCCGGCGGAATCGCCTTGGAGAAGTTGTCCGCCACACCAGTCGGCAATCTGCTGGAGGGTGACCGGACTCATGGCTGCGCGGACTTTCTGTTTTTGAGGTGTTTCGCCGCCACTCGGACATCATCGAACGGAACCGTGCGATCCGCGAAGGTTTGTCCGGTCTCGTGTCCCTTCCCTGCGATGAGCACGATGTCCCCCTCCTTCGCCAGCCCGATGGCGTGGGCAATCGCGTCGTCACGGTCGGTGATCCGCACAGGATTTCCCCGGGAAATGCCTGCGGCGATTCCGTCCAGAATCTTCTCCGGGTCCTCACTGCGCGGATTGTCGGAAGTCAGGACGAGCGCATCGCTCAGTTCCGCGGCGGCAGCGCCCATCAACGGACGTTTGCCGGCATCACGGTCCCCGCCGCAGCCGAAGACGGTGATGATGCGGCGCGGGTTGAGGCTGCGCAGCGTGCGCAGGGCGTTTTCCAAGGCATCCGGAGTGTGGGCATAATCCACGAAAACGCGGAAGGATTTCTGCGTTCCCACGCACTGCATGCGCCCGGGAACCTGAGGGATTTTTGCCAGGTTACCAATGGTCTCGCGCAGGTTGAAATCCATGGCGTTCACCGCGGCCAGGGCTCCCACGGCGTTGAACACATTGAAGCGCCCGATGAAGGGAATCCTGACAAGAAAGGACCTGCCCTTTGCCTCCAGGGAAAAGCTGCTGCCGGCCATGGTGGTCTGGATGTCGGAAATCCGAAAATCCGCGCCAAAGCCCATGCCGAATGTCAGGATGGGGAATTGCCCGCGAAACATGCCGACCAGCCGTTTTCCCTGGGCGTCATCCAGATTGACGATGCCGGTGGGCTGGCGCTTTTGTTTCTGCCGCGTCAGGTGCTCAAAGAATTTTGCCTTGGCCTGGAAATAGGCTTCCAGGGTGCCGTGGTAGTCCAGGTGGTCCTGGGTGAGATTGGTGAAGACCGCGGCGTCGAATTCAATCCCAGTGACGCGGTGCTGGTCCAGTGCATGGCTGGAGACTTCCATGGCGGCCCCGGCGCAGCCGCCGCTGCGCATTTCGCCGAGCAGTCGCTGCAACTCGATGCTGTCTGGAGTGGTGCGTGCTGCGGGAAGCGTCCTGCCGCCGCCCAGGTCGTATTTGACCGTGCCGATGAGCCCACAGCGCCCGCCGGCGGCGGCAATGAGACTCTGGATGATGAATGCCGAAGTCGTTTTCCCATTGGTTCCGGTAATTCCTGCCAGAAGCAGATCGCGGCTGGGCGAGCCAAAGTGCCAGTCGGCCGCTTCTGCCAGGGCGCGGCGCGTGTCCTTGACCTGAATCCAGGTGCCCAGATGCCCAGGGGGAACATCCTGTTCTGCGACGATGGCGCTGGCCCCCTTTTCCAGTGCCGCGGGAATGTAGGCGTGGCCGTCCGCCTTTTCGCCGCGGATGGCAAAGAACACGGATCCCGGTTCCACCTTGCGCGAGTCGAATGTCAGGGACACGACCTCGCCCTCCAGGGAGCCCGCGGGCCGGGCCTGGGTCAGGGAATCAACAAGGTTGTGAAGTTTCATCGCGTCCAAAACGGGCAATGGCGAATTACTGGCGGCTGGCTTTGTCCAGGTGGGCCACTTCCTGGGCGGGCACCGCGTAGTAGCGCAGGGAGCGCTCCATGATGCGGCGGAAGAGCGGCGCGGCCAGTTTGCCGCCGTAGAGGTTTTTCGCCTCGTCATGCGGCGTGTCAATGATGACCACGCCAAGAAGCTTCGGATTGTCACTGGGCGCATAGCCCAGGAAGGACACCACGTATTTGCCATCCTCGTAGCCTTTTTCTTCGGATTTCGCCTTCCGTGCAGTGCCGGTTTTTCCGGCGATCCAGTAATCCGCGCTCTGCGCTTTGGTTCCGGTGCCGCGCTCCACCACATCGCTCATCGCTTCGCGGGTGAATTTTGCCGCCCGCGGTGAAATCACCCGGCGCGCTTCCTCGGGCTGGTAGTCCCGCACCACACGGTTGCGGTCGTCCAGCGTCGCTTCCACGAGATAGGGTTTTTGATAGTTGCCGTCGTTGACGATGACTCCCAGTGCGGCGCACATCTGCAGCGGGGTGACGGCGATGTTGTAGCCGTAGGCGCAGCGGCTGAGGACGTTGTAGTTCCAGTCCTTGTAGGCGTGAAGAATGCCCTTGCTTTCCCGGCGGCATTCCACGCCGGTCAGGTCGCCGAAGCCAAATCCGCGGATGTAATCGTAAAATCTCCGCAGGCCCACGGTCCGGGCCAGCTTGTAGGCTCCGATGTTGCTGCTGTGCACCAGAATGTTGGTCACGCTCAGTTCGCCGTGTCCCTCGTCATCCCGGATCGGCTCCACGTCCTCGTCGTCATAGTATCCCCAATTGGTCGGGATCATGGTGTTTGGCGTCAGTTTTCCCGAATCCAGCGCCGCTGCGAGCGTCACGATTTTCATCGTCGATCCCGGTTCATAAACTTCCTCCACCGCCGGATTCACGAGCAGCGGGCCGGAAGGGGTGTTCAGGGAATGGGCATTGCCTTTGGTGTCGGTCTGCTCCTCCTTTTTGCGGCAGACGATGGCCCTGATCGCCATGGTTTTTGCATCCAACAGCAGCACAATGAGCCGTTTGGCATCGAGGGCGGGTGCGTAAATTTCGTTGGGATCACTGCCGGTTTCATCGACCGACTCCTCCACGATGTCCTGCAGGACGGCGTCCAGTGTCAGACGCAGCGAGTTTCCCTGCTTGGGCGGCACCACTTCGGCAGGGAACGCAGCCACTTCACGGCCGCGGATATCCCGTTCATAGGTTCTGCTGCCTGGAGTTCCGAGCGTTTCCTTCTGCCTGGCATATTCCACGCCGCAAACCGGACCATTGGAATTGATGAGCCCCACGATGTGCGTCAGCGGCCGGTCATGCGGATAGACGCGCCGGAAGGACGAGTCGATCCGCAGGCAGCTCAGCGGATGTTCGTCCAGCAGCCGGTGGAGCTGGCCGCTCTGGATGGCGTTGATGCCCTTTGCCAGGACACTTTCTCCTTCTTCAGGCGCCAGGAGTCTGCCTGCCTTGGTTTTCCGCTCGTAAATGGCCTGGATCAGCTCCTCCGGTGTCCTGTCCAGTGCCGGGGAGAGCAGGTGCGTCACCCAGCGGACATAGCGATCCCGCAGCTCGGTCGGCGACCAGGCGCTGCGAATGTCCGGCCAGGGACGCTTTTCCACCTTGGAAAGAGCCTGCGCCATGCGGTCCAGCGCCCCGGTGGATTTTTTTTCATCAAGGAAAATGTTGTCGAAAATCACTGACTGCACCATTTCATCCGCTGCCAGCAGACGGTTGCGCGTATCCATGATCGGGCCGCGGGCGGCGGGCAGTTCCACCTCCTCCCTGCGGTTTTTATCCAACTGGAGCGCCCATTTGTCAGGCTTGACGATCTGGATGTAGAACAGCCGTCCGGAAACAATGCTGAACAGGACGACAAACCCCAACGCCACCTGCAGGATGCGGCGGGTCACAAAAACGTCGTCGGGGTCCCGGAAACGGCGCTGCGGGTCAGTCATGGGATTCTTTGGTTTGCAATTCGACGATTTCAGAAGGCTGAATGAGGCGCAGGTTGATGCCCAGCGACTTCATCTGGCTGACCAGCGAGCCGTTGGACAGCAGGTGGCTCACGTCCACGTCCAGCCGGCGGATCTCGTTGCCCAACTGCGCGGTGGTTTCCTCCAGTTTGCGTTTCTGCTTTTCCTTTTCATGCAGGCGCATGCCCAGCGTGGTGTGCGCAACGAAGAAAAACGCCAGCAGAACGCCTACCAGGGCCAGGTTGAGGAGCAGTCCTGGATTCAGGCTGTTGCGGTAAATCAGATGGGATCGTTTCATGCGGGATGGTTCAGTTGGAATCCTTTCCGGCGGGCAGGGGGATGCGCTCAGCCACGCGCAGTTTGCAGCTCCGAGCCCGCGGATTGGCCTCGATTTCCGTTTCTGAAGGAGCCAGCGCCTTGCGCACCACCAGGGAAAAATGATGGTCGGGATTGGGCTTCGGCCGCGGCCAATTCGGCTGGTCCAGTTCCGCTGCGCTGTGGTGCCGGAGGTAGCCTTTGACCAGCCGGTCTTCCAGACTGTGAAATGTCAGGACCGCCAGTCGCCCTCCTGGCCGCAGCCAGGCAGGCGTCTGCTCCAGGGCGCGCTGCAGGGAACCCAGCTCATCGTTCACCGCCATCCGGATGGCTTGAAAGGTTCGTGTGGAAGGGTGGGTGCGCCCTTTCTGCCGCACAATGGAAGCCACCAGTTCCGCCAGCTCTGTGGTCCGCCGGAGCGGCTTTTGCATACGGCGGGTGATGATGGCCCGGGCGATGCGTTTTGCCGCCGGCTCTTCGCCGAAATCTTGCAGGATCCTGACAAGTTCTTTCTCGCTCCAGGTGTTGACAATCGCTTCGGCATCGAGTGGACCATCCGGGTCCAGACGCATGTCGAGCCGGCCCTCCCGCAAAAAGGAAAATCCGCGCTGTGCGTTTTCCAATTGCCGGGAGGACACGCCGAGATCCAGCAAAATTCCATCCAGACGGCCCAGCAATCCGGATTCCTCCAGGCGTTGCCCAGCCTCGGCGTAATTCCCCCGGATGGCCGTGAACCGCCCGCCATATTCCGGTTCCAGCAGGGTGCAGGCCCGGCTAATGGCTTCCGGATCGCGGTCGGTGGCGATGACGTTTGCCCCCGCTTCGAGCAGCAAACGCGCATGGCCCCCACCTCCCAGGGTGCCATCAAACAGAATTTTCCCACTGCACGGCTGCAGAAAATGGAGGATTTCCTCCGCCATGATCGGACGGTGATAGGTCGGGCCAGCCCAGCCCCGATCCCCTGCGGATCCCGGCACCGGGGGCTCTGCCCCTTCCTGCGCCATGCGCCATCCGGCCAGCGGCCGACCGGGCGACGTTGTCTCCGAAGCCGGTGGCAGCCCGCCAGCCAGTTGCGCCAAGCGTCCCGCAAACTCCAGACGCAGCGGACAGAAAAATTTCTGATTCAATCGATGGGATGTCATTTTTGGAGAGACTCCGTTCGAAGTGGACTGGACTCGGTAGAAATTTTTTGATAATTCTCGTTTGATGGAAGTAATTTCGAGTAATTTTATCAACTCGACTCCGAAATCTTACATGAGTTTATTCTTAAGGCATAGCGAAATTTTACCACTAGCCTTATAATTTCCGGATTTTCTGGGGTTGATTTGATCTTTTGAATCGAATGCCTTTGCACGTGCCTCGGGAAGGTGTTTGGTCTGCACCCAATGCCGCTGCCCGTCCAGCCGAACCCCTGGGTGACCGTTTCCTCCGCGGAGGTTTTCGACAATCCGTGGGTCACCGTCATTCATAACGACGTGCTGCGTCCCAGTGGAAATCCTGGGATTTACAGCGTGGTGCATTTCAAGCGCAAGGCCGTGGGCATCATTCCGGTGGATCGGGAAGGCTTCACCTGGCTGGTGGGGCAGCACCGCTACCCGCACGACCGTTACGAGTGGGAAATTCCCGAAGGCGGCGCGGAAGCGGACGAAAGCCCGCTGGACTGTGCCCGGCGGGAACTGCAGGAGGAGGCAGGACTGGTTGCCGCGCACTGGACTCCGCTGCTGGAGATGCAGCTTTCCAATTCCTGCACCGACGAGGTCTCCTTGACCTTCCTGGCGCAGGAATTAACCCCCACCGCCGTTGCTCCCGAAGAAACGGAACAGCTTGCCATCCAGCGCATCCCGTTGGCGGATGCCTTCGAGCTGGTGCTTGGCGGTCACATCCGCGACGCCCTTTCCGTGGCCAGTCTGCTGAAATTGCAGGCGCTGCTCACTTCCGGACGGCTGGTGCTGGGCTAGCCGGACGGTTCCGCGATTCCGTCGATTCTGAGATTGCCGCCTCAATGGCGTTTTCTAGACTGAACGGCATGATCTTCTCCCGGCGTCACTTTCTGCAGAATGCAGCGGCAGCAGCAGCATTCCCCTCGTTTCCGGTATTCGGACAACAGGGCTCCCGCGTTTTCCGCACCGCCCTCATCGGTTCGGGCTGGTGGGGGATGAACATCCTGCGCGAGGCCATGGCGGCGAAACGCTCCAAAGTTGTGGCGCTGTGCGACGTGGATGCCGGCCGCCTGAAGCTGGCCGCTGCCGAAGTCACCGCACTCAACGGAGACCAGCCAAAAACCTACGCGGATTTCCGCGCGCTGCTGGACAAGGAACGGCCGGAAATCGTCATCATCGCCACTCCGGATCACTGGCATGCGCTCCCGGCGCTGGCCGCGATGCAGGCGGGTTCCCATGTTTATGTGGAAAAACCGACAGCGCACACGGTGAACGAAAGCCGCGCCATGGTGCACTGCGCAAAGGCAACCGGCGTGACGACCCAGGTTGGGCTGCATCGGCGCGTCGGCCCGCACCATGTCTCGGCCATGAATTTCCTGCGGGAGGGCAGGCTGGGCAAAGTCGGCAGCGTCCGGCTTTTCGTGCACAGCCGTGGTGGCAGGGAATCACCCCGCCCCAACAGCCCGCCGCCCGAGGATCTGGACTGGGATTTTTACTGTGGGCCGGCACCCCTGCGTCCGTTCAATTCCAGAATCCATCCCGGTGGCTGGCGGGAGTTTCTGGATTTTGCCAACGGCCAGATCGGCGACTGGGGGGTGCATTGGCTCGACCAGGTGCTCTGGTGGAGTGGCGAGACCGCGCCGCGCCGTGTCTTCAGCACCGGGAGCCGGCCGCTCTCCGGTCCGGCGGTCCTGACAAAGGAAGACCAGACCACCGACTCACCCGAGCAGCAGCAGGCCATTTTCGAATTTCAAAACTTCACCGCCACCTGGGAACACCGCAAGTTTGCGGGCAGCGGCGCAGAAAAACACAGCCTCGGGGCCTGCTTTTACGGCACCGCAGGCACGCTGCACATCGGCTGGCGCGACGGATGGACATTTTACCCCGCGAACGACAAAGCGGCCTCCATCCACCAGGACGCACAGCTTCAGGAGCCGGATGGTCATAACATTTCCCTGCTGTGGGCGGATTTTCTGGACGCGATCGACCGGAAACGCCCTGCGACCTGCAGTCTGGAGACGGCCCACCGTTCCAGCACCCTGCCGATGCTTGCGATGATTTCCATGCGGACCGGACGCAGCCTCCAGTGGGACGGCGCGAAAGAAGAAATCGTGGGCGATCCGGAAGCATCCGGTCTCCTGCAGCGCAAGTACCGCGGCCCCTGGAGCTACCCGCAGTGCTGACGGGCTATTCGGGAAGGCCGGTGAGGTCCGGCGTCATCCGGTCTGTGGATTTCATGAAATCAGCCCAGGCAAGCGGCTGTTTTTGATAGGCTGCCGTGCGTCCGAAAATGGTCAGCAGATTGCTCAAGACGCTGGATTCCAGCGTCGGGTTGGAGGCATTGCCCGACTTGATGCTGTCCGCAAAGGTGCGGATGTTGACGACGACACCGTCCTTGTAAATGCCCGGGGTTTTGCCGCCGCGGTAGGCGTTCGCATCGCCGGTGCGGATGAGGACATCACCTCCATACTCGGTTTCCAGGGTCCCCTTCGATCCAAACATCCGGTTGATGATCCCCTCCCGGGTGCCGTGTCCATTATACTGCCGTCCTGTAAAGGTGATGCTTACGTCGTTCGGGTAGGTGAACAACAGGGAAAAGCAGTCATTGCAGTCGCCAACGTCCTTCCGGACTTTGCGCCCGCACGAACCATCCACGCGCAGCGGAACCGCGTTGTTCATCGCCCAGTTCATCACATCAATGGCGTGGATGAACTGTTCGGTCATCACATCGCCGGACAGGCTCTTGTGGAAGACCCAATTGCGAATCATCGCTTCCTTGGTTCCTTCTTCCGCCTGTTTGCCGAGCCGCCCTCCGTGATACATCGCCTCGCCGAAGCAGAGGTCCCCCAGCGCCCCGGCGTGCACCCGCTTCATCGCCTCAATGAAGAAATCGGTGGCCCTGGTCTGAAAATCGATGAGCAGCGTCAGGTTCTTTTTGCGTGCGGCTTCACCCGCAGCTTGGATTTCCTGACATCCGGGAACGTCCACCGCCATCGGCTTTGCCAGGTAAACGTGCAGCCCGGCATCCACCGCGGCCCGGGTTTGGGAAGGATGGAAAAACGGCGGACTGATGACCGCCACCGCGTCGAGTCCGCCCTTGGCGATCATTTTCTCCCCACACTTCAGTCCGGTGAACACCCGGTCCTGCGCCAGTTGCAGCGCCTCGGCATGGTCCGCAAAAAAGTCAGCCGCACCGGCAATTTCGTAACTGCCATTTTCCCGAAACAGCTTGGCGATCCATTGACCCCGTCCTCCGCACCCGATGATGCCCAGACGGATTTTGGAATTGGCATTGAAGGCCCGCACCGTAGCGGAAGGAAGAATGGAAATCGCCCCCGCGGCGGCCGCTCCGGTTTGCAAAAAGCGGCGGCGTCCAAGAGCCGGGACGGCGGTGATGTTGGAATGGTGGTTCGCGTTCATACGCGGCGAATCTGTTACCGGAAGTGAGTTTGTCGAACACCGCACCGCGTAATCCCAATCCGAAATAAACGGGCGCACTGGACACACCAGGATTCGCCCGTCAGGCAGGTTCATTCCGTGTTTGCATGGCAGAGAATCGCTTTCTTGAAGCCAAACTGCAGTTACCCTGGCCCTGCCAGTCCACCAGTCATGCACATCCTCAAACCCGCCCTCTGCTTCATCGCCATCAGCATGAACCCTGCACCAGCAAGGTTCACGACACCGGAAGCCCCGCCGGAGGAAACGGCAATCCTCTGCGCGGATCAGGCGGACAACCGCATCAAGCTCATCCGGCTTTCGGATCCTGCCAAACCCACCGTCATCTGGCGTCATCCCGACACCCCGGACAAACGCGGGCCATACATGCCCACCGATGCCAAACGCGTGGTTGTTCAGGGGGTTGTCCACATCCTTGCCAGCTATCACCAGCGCGTGCAGTTGGTCCGCTTCGCAGACAAGAAGCTGATCCGGGACTACCCCGCCCCGCCTAGCTGTCACTCCGCCGAATGCCTGCCCGATGGCACCATTGTTACTGCCAACAGCACCGATGAAAAGCTGCGCCTGCACTTTTCTGCCGCGGAATATCTCGACTACCCCCTGCCGTATGCCCACGGAGCCTGCTGGGACCACCAACGCCAGCAACTGTGGGCACTGGGCGACAAGCTCCACCTCTATGACTACAAAGACCGGAAGTTGAACCTCAAAAAATCCCATCCCCTGCCCGGTGCCCCCACAGGACACGAACTTTTTCCCGTGGCAAATGCCGACAAACTCTTCGTCAGCAACACCGAGAACCTGTCGGTTTTCGACATCAAAGCCGCGAAATTCCACGTCCTCCTTTCCATCGCCGATATCAAATGCGCCAGCGTGGGCCCGGATGCCAAAACCTGGATCACCCAGCCAAAATCCATCCCCGCCGCCCAATCCTGGCAAACAGATACCATCACCTCAGTCGCCTCCATTGCCGAAGAGCAACAGCGTCATACCATTCCCCTTGCCCGTTTCTACAAGGCCCGGTGGTGGCAGAACGTTTCGTTCAGCTATCCAGAGCCGAATCATTAATAAAATGTCAATAAAATGTCAGTTATTTTATTAGAAAAAATGTTGTGCTTTTTGGGTTCTGATCTACTGTGCTCGCCATGCCATCGCGCCATCGATTTCGTCCTGCACCGGGTCAGCCGATGCTGGCTCATGTCACCAGCCGCATTGTCAATCGGGCCTTCTGGTTCGATGAGGAGGCGAAGCGGGTGTTTCGCGGGCTGATGCGGAAGTATGAGGGGTTTGGAGGGCTGCGGGTCATTACTTACTGTCTGATGTCCAATCACTTTCACATTCTGGTGGAGGTGCCGGAGCGGCCGGAGCAAATGCTGGATGAGGAGGCGATGCTGGCGCATTTGGAGGGGACTTTGGGGGAGAGGAAGGCGCGGGAGTATCGGGATCTGTTTGGCCTATGGCGCAGCAATGGGTGTGCGGGGGAGATTCCAAAAGTGCTGGCGGCGCTGTGGAAGCGGATGTTCGATCTCAGCGCCTTTGTGCAGGCGTTGAAGCTGGGGTTTTCCAAATGGTACAACCGGAAACACGGGCGCAAGGGGACGCTGTGGGAGGAACGTTTTGCCAGTGTGTTGGTGGAGGGAGCGGGCAATGCGGTGGCGACGATGGCGGCCTACATCGATCTGAATCCGGTCCGGGCCGGGCTGGCGAGTGATCCGAAGGAATACCAGTGGAGCGGCTATGGGGAGGCGGTGGGCGGAGGACGCATGGCTAGGCGGGGCATTGCGATGGCGGTGGGTGCGCTGCATCGGCAGAAGCTGGAGACTGCGGCGGCGATGCGGTGGGATGAGGCGCAGGCGGTGTATCGGAAATGGATTTACTGGGAGGGTCAGGAGGTAAAAGCGGCCGGAGCGACTCCTGGCAGGAAGGGCTTTGCGGTGGAGCAGATCGAGGCCGTGCTGAAAGCCGGGGGCGAGCTGCGGCTGGCTGATGTGGTGAGGCTGCGGGTGCGGCATTTCACGGCGGGGGCGGTGGTGGGAAGCCGGGAGTTTGTTGACGAAATCTTCACCGGTGCGCGGGAGCGATTTGGGCCGAAGCGGACCAGCGGTGCCCGGCGGCTGCGGATGCTGGAGCGCGGGGCCGGGTTGTATGAGCTGCGCGATCTGCAAAAAAGGTGAGTGCTGCGCGGCACTTTTTTCGATGCAGGGGAGGGGGAACGGGGTATAGGATGGCGGTTGCCGGAATCCTTCAGGCGGGTCCTGGCAGAATTTGTTCCAGTGAGTTCGCGCATTTGCTTCATGTTTCTGGTGGCTGCCGCCGTGAGAGGGTGGAAGCCGGGGGATTTGCATGCGCAGGTGCCGCTGGCACTGCCTTCCGTGGAGGCGCCTGCGCAGGAACCTGACCGGAGGGTGAAGGGAAAATACCGACGGCCGGATTTGTCAGTCCCGTTGTTTCGGGAGGCGGATCTTCCGCTCAGTGCCGGGGAACGGGGTGAACTGGTGCACCAACTGGCGGTGCTGGCGCGGAATTTCCCAGAAGACCGGCGAGTTGGGCTGGACTGGCGCGCCAGGGCGCTGGGGCTGGCGCTGCGCCTGGACCCAAAGAACTGGGATTGTGTGGTGGCCAATGGTCAACTGGCCCGCGGCGTAGAACCGCTCCCCCTGGAGCCGGACCAGCCCGTTCGGCTGGAAACCGTGACGATCCACTTTCTGAATTCCGCGATGGCATTGCTGAAACACCAGCAGCCTGCCGCCAGAACGCTGGGGATTTATTTGCTGGCGCTGGCATTTCATCTGGATGCCTCCAACCGTGAAGTGTTTGAGCTTTTTGCCGGGAAGGCCCCGCCGGTTGACTGGAAGCGCCTGCAGCAGAATAGCGGAGACGGTATCGACTACGCGAACGAAGAACTGGCTGACCTGCGGTTGACTCAGGCTGGGGCACAGGTGCTGCTTCATTCGGACGGAAAAGAAGGCCCGGCAGCAATTCGGCTAGGCGCCACCGCGCGGAAACTGTCCGACGCTCCGGATCAGCCCTTGCAACTGTTGCTGCCAGAGCCGGTCCGAAAGGCGCTGGAGACGGACCTGCCGCCGTTGCGCTCGCTGCTGCGCGGGCGGTTCGATGCATGGCCGGCGGGCTGGAGCATCGAATTGTCCCCAGTGGCCGTGGAGCAGCCAAAACAGGCCGGAGTGCTGCTGGGAATCGGACTGCTCCTGGAGGCGATGGTTTCCGGCGAGGCGGTGGATGAGACCACGCTCACAGCGTGCGGTCTGGACCCTGCAACCGGAAACACGACGCGGGCGCATGATCTGGAAACGCTGCTGCGCTGCACGCATTGCGCTGGGCCGGAGCAGGTCATCATCATTTCCGGCGGGCGGGATGAGGAAATTGCCGATTACATGGTCCTGCATCCGGAACGCCTTGCCGACCTGGCCCGCCTGACGCTGTGCGAGGCGAGGAACTTTTCCGAGTGCGTGGCGCTGAGCCTTGCCGTGCGCCCAACGGCGCTGCAGCACAGCATCGATCAGTTTGTTAGGGTGGCTGAACGGATCCGCAAGGGAGGGATGCCGGTTTTGCGCTCTCCGGAGACAGTCAAGGACCTGGATGCCGTGTTGCAGCTCAACGCGAATCTTGTTTCCGCACGCTATCTCCGGCTGGTGGCGGGGAAAAAACAGCCGACGACGCTTTCCACCGGCGGTTCTTTCCGGATGCTCAACCACCTGGGTGCGGCGATCCTGCATGCACCCGGCGATCCTGCACAGATCGGTCCGTGGAAGAAGCGACTGGAGGCAACCCCTTTTGCCATGGCCAAGGGCCGGATCGACCGAATGCGCCCGCTGCTGCACCCCAATGCCAGAGCGTATGCGGATGCCCTGGTGGACTTGGGGCGCATTTACGATGCTTATCTGCACAACCCTCCGCAGACTCCGCAGTTCAAAGGGGTAATCCTAAAATCCATCCGGGAAGCCCGCCGGCGGATGATGGCGGCTGCTCCGCGCTGAGCCGGCGCGATGAATGGCAACGGTGCGGGTTTGGCTATTCCTCCGCCATGACCATGTCCGTGGTGGTCACGGAAATGACCTCCTCGAGCGTGGTTTCTCCTTCGAGGATCTTGTGCAGGCCATAGTCCCGCATGGGCATGAACCCCTGCTGCAATGCCAAGTCCAGGATCTGCTGCTCGCTGGCCCGGTGCACAATGAGGTCCTGCACTTCACGGGTGGCGATGCAGATTTCATAAATGGCCAACCGTCCGAAGAACCCGGTCTTGTTGCAGTGGTCGCAGCCGCGCGGACGTGCTTCGTAAACCATGCCGGAACCGTCACCGGTGTAGCCCAGTTCCCGGAGCTGGTCGAGCGGAACGGGATGCGGGACCTTGCACTTCTGGCAGAGCCGCCGGACCAGACGCTGGGCAAGGAAGGCGCGGATGGAGGCGGAGACGAGGAAAGGTTCCACGCCCATGTCCACCAGACGAGTGATGCCGGCGATGGAGGAATTGGTGTGAATGGTGCTGAAGACCAGGTGGCCGGTCAACGCCGCACGGATGGCGATTTCCGCGGTTTCCTTGTCCCGCATTTCCCCGACCATGACAATGTCAGGGTCCGCGCGCAGGATGCTGCGCAGTCCGTTGGCAAATGTCAGGTTGATCTCCGGTTTCACCGCGATCTGCATGACTCCCTCGACCTTGTTTTCCACCGGGTCTTCCACGGTGACGATGCGGGTGTCCGTGGTGTTCAGCTCACTGAGAAACGTGTAAAGCGTGGTCGATTTTCCGGAGCCGGTGGGGCCGGTGATGAGGACGATGCCATTGGACATGCGCAGCAGATTGTTCACGATGCGCCGGGAGCCAGGCAGCAGGCCGAGCTTGTCGAGGGTGAATTTCTGCTGGTTGAGCAGACGCAGGGAAACGCTTTCGCCAGCCACCACCGGAACGGTGGCCACCCGCACGTCGATGCTCTGTCCTTCCAGTTCCAGGGCGATGCGGCCGTCCTGCGGCAGGCGGCGTTCGGCGATGTCCAGCCGGCTCATGATCTTGAGCCGTGCGATGACCATGGACTGGAGCGACTTGATGTTTTCGGGGACCGGAACGTCATGGAGGAGGCCGTCGATGCGGTAGCGGATGCGCAGGTTGTTTTCCAGCGGCTCCACATGGATGTCCGTGGCGCGCTGCTGCAGCGCCTGCCGGATGACGGTGTTCACAAATTTCACCACGCTGGCCTCGTCATCATCGTCGTCGAGGACGGTGGTTTCCTCGTTGAGGTCCATCGCCCCCGTATCCGCCAGGTCACCGCGCCCCCGCAAAATGGCCTCGAAGGTGTCGGCACCCACCCCATAGAGTTTCTGCACGGCCTGCAGCAGGCGGGTGCGGGAGGCCAGATGCCACTGAATGGGGTGGGAAATGCCCTGACTCACCGCCTGCCGGGCGGCGAAATTGAACGGGTCATAGGTGACGAGCGCCAGCCGGGGCTTGCCGGTTGCCGGACCTGCCTGGGCCGTGACGGTGCCTTCGCCAGCCGAGGAAGCTTGCGCCCCCGGTGTTTCCCCGACAGCCGCCTCGGCATCACCTTCCTCGCCGGGGATTCCGGGATCGCATTCGCCGAACCAGAGCGGGAGCAGCCGGTGCCGCAAGGCGATCTGCGCGGAGCAGACCTCTTTGAGTTTTCTGGAATTGCGCGGGCGCAAGTCGGCTTCCCACGGCATCCGCATCTGGCTGGCCAAGGATTCCAGAAACAGTTCCTCGTTCACCAGTTTGGAGTCGAGAATTTCCTCCACGATGGAACGCTGGCCTTTGGCCGCATCGGTGATGAGTTTCTGGATGGGCTCGCGTTCCTGCACCTCACCGTGTTCGGCGGCGATGAGCAGCATTTCGTTCATCCGTTGGGCGAGCGAGGACATGGGTGCTGGGCTGGGAAAAATTGTCAGGATGGACCGGAAAGGGCGGGCAGCTTGTCACGGAATGCGCCGGATGCACGCACATTTCCGCGGGCGTCTGTTTTGAGACCGCCGGGGCTGCCGGGTGTTCAAATATTCCCCCGGAGGAGCGGTTTGGCGGCGGCATCCGACAATTCCCGGAGCGTGCGCCCTTCCAGGCTGGGCAGGATGGCGGCGGCTTGGGAAAAGTCCGAGTGTCGGGTGATGGCGTTCGGTACCACGATGCACGGCACCCCGGCGGCGACGGCGGCTTTCAGGCCGTTGGCGGAATCTTCCAGCACCAGCGACTCGTCCGGCCCCACGCCCAGTTTGTCCATGGCCAACAGAAACAAATCCGGGGCCGGTTTGGCCCGTGCGGTGTCGTCCCGGCAGCAGATATGCCGGAAATGCTGCCGAATGCCCAGCCGCTCCAACCAGGGAAAAAGCCAGGCGGCTTCCGAACTCGAAGCCACCGCGCATTCCACTCCGTGGCTGTTGGCCTCAGCCAGCAGTGTACGCACCCCGGGCAGGGTGTCCATTTGCCGGTGCATTTCCCGGATGCGCGCATCCTTGCGCCGGAGCAGCGGTTCCCAGTCCACAGAGTGTCCGACGAGTTTCTCCAGAGCGGCCATCGGGTCGAAGGAAAGAAAGGTGCTGCCCACGCACTGCACGTACTGTTCCACGGCCAGATCGTGTCCCTGGGATTGATACAATTCCCGCCACGCGGCATAAATCGCCGATTCCGTATCGGCAATGAGTCCGTCAAAATCAAAAATCAGCCGGCGAAGCATGGGGAAATGTGAGGGAGGATGGAATTTGAACGCAGATGCTGGATTGTCGATGACAACTGCGCTCCTTCCCGCATTATTGCCGCAGGCAACCGATGCCGGCGGCTATTCGGAACCTGCCTCCTTCAGCGGACGTCCAGCGCCGCGGTAGCCAAGGGCGAAAACCACTGCCACCCCAGCCACCGCCGCCGCAAGCGGCCACCAGAAGCGCGGCCAGTCGGCATGACCCCCGGCCAGGCACTGTCGATACCACCATTCGCTGAGCAGGTAGCCGGAGAGGCTGCCGACCCCGTTGGCCATGAGCAGGAGCAGTGCCTGGGCCTGGTTGCGCAGCGAAGAGGAGACCCGCTTTTCCATGTAGATTTGCGTGGTCATGAAAAAGAGGGTGTAAACGAGTCCATGCAGGGAAATGCCGACGACGATGGCCGCAAAATCGTTCGTGGCATACAGAACGTAGCGGACGACGCCGAGCAGCAGCGCGGCCAGCATGAGCCATTTCATGCGGAAGCGCCCCATGATGATTGCCAGGCCGATCATGCCCGCGATCTCAGAAAACTGCGCCAGCGACATCCACCCCGACACGGATTCCACGTCCAGGGAATTGAGGTGCCGGTTAGTGAACGGATAAAAGGCTGCGAGCGGAATGGAAAACAGCGCGGTGGTCAGGAAAATCATGCGGTGATCCCGGTCCGCCATCAACCGCAGGGCATCCCAGCCCAGGTAGTCCCGCAGCCGCCTGGGCGCCGCCGTGGGCGGGGGGCGCGAGGGCGGCAGCGAAAAGCAAAAGAGGCATTCGCCGACAAACACCGCCGCCGCCGCAAAACCGCAGAGTGGCGAACGGTCTGCCTTGAGCACAAAACTAACACACGCCGCACCCAGCATGAAGCCAATCGTCGCCCAGACGCGCAGCGGGGGAAATTCCTTTTCCGGGCGCTCCAGGTGCATGAGCCCGATGGAAGTCAGCAGCCCCCAACCGGGCGCGGCCCAGAGGTGATAACAAACCACCAGGCTGAGATAAGTTCGGGGGCTCCAGTGGAAATGGATGGCGGAATAAACCGCACAGAGCAAAACGGCCCCGCCCAGCGTGACCACGCCCAGCAGGCGTTCCGGTGGGAATTTCCGGTCCGCCAGGGATCCAAAAATCATCGGAGAGACGAATGATGCCGCCGAGGCGATGCAGAAGACATAGATGACATAGTCCTCCAGTCCGTGGGCCTTGAGCACACCGGGCAGCGGTACCAGATAGAGCGCAATGGCGAAGGCGTGCACAAACATCAGCACGCAGATCTGGAGTTTGGAAACGCGGGGGGTCAAGGCAGTGGAACTGCACCAAAGCAACGCCGCTTGATTGCGCCAGTGATTTCCAGAAATTTTCCAGGTTGTCGGCGAGCGGCGGGCCATGACAAAATTTCATTCTCAAAATGCCCCTGATCTTTTGCACCGCTCCAGCGCCCGATCCCATGCCTGCATGGGTTGTGGTCGCCATCGTGCTCGGATTCTTCGTCGTGTTTCCGCTGTTCTGGTGTGCGGTGGTGTGGCTCGTCGGCGTGCGCTGGCGCAGTCTGGCTGCGGAGTTTTCCTCCCCCTGGCCGCCTCCGCCCACGGCGCGGTTGTTTCATGGGCAAAGCGCCGTGCTCGGCTGGACGCGCTACAACCGGGTCCTGACCATCGCAGTGACGCCGGATGCCATTCATCTGCGGCCCATCGCGATTTTCGCCGTCGGGCACCCGGCGTTGAGCATTCCGTGGGAACGTTTCGGGGTGCCGCGGGAAGCTGGTCTCTTCAAGGGCACCGGTCTCCTGAGCGCACCGGTGCGGCGCGCAAACGGCCGCGAGATGGACCTGCGGCTGCCCCGACCGGTTTGGGCCGCCTCACCCCTGGCTGCGCATTGAAAAAAACCGGGCTTGCAACCCCGGCACCCTTGCGCATTCCGTGGTCATGGCAACTTCCGCATCCTTTCCCGTGACGCTGAGCGTGGCTGGCAGCGACTGTTCCTCTGGTGCCGGACTGCAGGCAGATTTGAAGACGTTTTCCGCCTTCCGCACTTACGGTCTGACGGTGGTAACCTGCGTGGTCTCGGAAGTTCCCGGCAAGGTCAACCGCATTGCCCTCATTGATCCGGAGATGGTTGCCGACCAACTGGCGCTGCTGCTGGAAGGTTTTCCCGTCGCCGCGCTGAAAACTGGAATGCTGCATTCGCAGGCAGTCATTCGTCAGGTTGCGGCGCTGCTTTGTCAGATTCCGGTGGCACGGCGTCCGAAGCTGGTGGTGGATCCCGTCATGGTCGCCACCAGCGGGGACCCGTTGATCGAACCGGATGCCATCGGAGCCTATGAGGAACTGCTCTTTCCCATTGCCGAAGTCATCACCCCGAATCTCGATGAAGCCGCGGTGCTGCTTAAGCGCAAACTAACCAGGGAAACCGATCTTGCTCCCGCGGCGGAATCCCTCCACAGCCGCTACGGATGCGCCGTGCTGCTCAAAGGAGGGCATCTGCGCGGGAAAACCGCCGTTGATGTCCTGCGCGACCAGCGCGGTTTCACCTGGCATCGCGCCCCGTTTGTTCCTGGCATCAGCACGCATGGCACCGGCTGCACCTATTCGGCCGCCATCACCGCCGCCCTGGCAAAAGGCGAACCGCTACGCACCGCGGTTCGTCAGGCCAAGAAATTCGTCAGCGCTGCCATCGCCCAGTCGTTCCGCTGGGGAAGCGGCCGACGCCGCATTGACGCCCTCAATCACCTCCAGCGGATGCAGTGAGAGGCTTGGCCAAGGGATGCCCCGCCAGATCAGCGTGCCCCGCCTTTCGCCATCGCCGCTTCCCCTGTGCCCCAGCCGCTCCTCAGGTCAAAAACACTCCGCTGTCCAGTTCTGGAATTTCATATCCGTATCGCAGGTGGTCGAGGTGCACCGCATTTTGGGTTTTCACCGGTTGGTGGCCCGTGGCGGTGGTCCTACCAGTTGTGCCCAAGGCAACGTGGCGAAAACACCGGCAGGCCGCCGCAGTCCAAGGCCCGCGGGCTCACGGCAAAGCAACCGACAGGTGGAGAAATGTCCGCTGGTCAGTGCCTGGAATGGTGACGGTGATGAGGTCGTGGTCGCCCAGGTTGGTGATGGTCACGCCGGGGGTGGCGGGAGCGATGGGGATGTTCCGCTCGACCGGCCAGGTGGCGAGGTCGCTGCTGAGGCGGGCGGTGACGGTGGTGGTGCCGCGGGCGCGGGCGGCGCGGGTGAAGGTGTAAGTGAAGCCGCCGACGGTTTTGGTCAGCACGGGCAGCGCGGTGCTGCCGGCCACGGTCGGGTCGCCGCCGAGGAGGAAGACCAGGCCGTTGGCGATGCCGTCGGAGTTGGCGTCCTGGTCGAAGCCGGACTGGCCGTTGGTGGCGAAGCCGGCGATCCAGCCGGAGTAGCCGGTGGGCGCGGCTTCGAGGCGGATTTGTTTGGCGGAGTCGTCGTAGGCGAGCTGCCAGCCGGGCGGGACAGTGGCGGTGAAAGTGCCGCTGCGGGCACCGGTGTAGCTGGCGAGGATGCGCGCGCTGCCGACGGTGGTGACGAGGCTGGCGCCGCTGATGTTGAGGTCGCCGGTGATGGTGGCGCGGCCGTCGGCCAGGAAGGTGGAGCCGCTTTCAAAGGTCAGCGCGCCGGTATTGAAGGAGGCCCCGGAGTTCGGGGCGAAGGTGGCTCCATTTTGCACGGTGAGGGCGGCGACCGTGCCGTTTCCGGTCAGGATGCCCTCGGCGACGGTGGTCATTCCAGTGAAGACGTTAGCGGCGGTCAGTGCGAGCGTGCCGGGGCCGGTTTTGCGCAGCGAGGCGACGCCGGGGTAGTCGTTCGAACCGTTGCGCAGGATGGTGGCGACGGTGAGGCGACCGATGGGGTCGGTGACGGCGAAGTCGGTGGTGGCACCGCCGCGCAGGTGGGTGCCGCGGTTGGTGGTGGTGGTGATGGAGGACGGGGCCTCGCCGTCGGCGGTGATGGTGCCGAGGATTTGGAAGCCGTCGAAGTTTGCCGAATCGGTGCCGACGGGGATGGCATTGATCAAGGTGCCGCCGCCGAGGCTGAGGTGGCCGATGACATTGTAACGGGTAGTTTTGAAGGTGCTGCCGTTGAGCACGATGGTCGGCAGATTGGCCGCCGAGAGTCCGCCGCCGCCGAAGATGTTGTTGCTGGTCCACTCCATGGACGCCCCACTGTTAATGATGATGGAGCGCGCGCCGGATTTCGCGCCGAGGGCCGTGTTCGAGCCATCGCTGGCGGCACTGGTGATGAGTTTGCCGTCGTGGACGATGAGCGGACCGGCGAAGCTGTTGGCACCATGGCCGAGCGTGAGCGTGCCGCTGCCGGTTTTCACGACCGAGCCGCTGCCGGTGATGTTCGCACTGGTGGTGGTGCCGGGGATCTGTGGAAGCGGGCCGGGGGTGTAGGTGCCGGTGACCGAGATGTTGCCGAGGGTGTCGAAGGTGAGCGCGCCGGAGGTGACGATGTTGCTGTTGCCATTGCCCTCCAGCCGGAAGGTCTGGCCGACGGGGGTGTAGCGGAAGATGCCGCCGGCGGTGGTGACGGTGAAGTCCTGGCCGGAAACGTGGCCCGCGCCGGTGACTTCGATGACGCCGCCGTTGATCACGCGGCGCGCGGCGTAGTCGGCGAGCTTTCCGACACCGGAGTAGGAGAAATTCGGGACGCGCCAGGTGCCACCCGCGCCGATGGTGACGACGGCGTTGTTGTTGAAGCCGCCGTTGTAGAGCTTGGCGGCGGGAGTGAGTTCGAGCGTGCCGCCGGTGATGGTGGTGTGGCCGGTGAAGGTGTTGCTCCCACCGAGGACGAGGGTGCCGGGGCCATCCTTGAAGAGGCCACCGCTGCCGGTGACGGGAGAAAGAACGTCCATCCAGCCCGAGCTGGCGTCCACGTGGAAGAGAGCCTCGGCCAGGTTGATCTGGAGCGAACCGCCGGTGATGGCCGGCTTGCCGCTGCGGGCGATGAGGCCGCCGATCACGCGGGTGCCGCTGTTGGTGACGGTGTAGCTGCCGGTGGCGTCGGCCCCGGCGCTGAAGCTGGCGGTGCCGCCATCGGCCCAGGCGAAGGTGGCGGTAGAACCGGCGGCGCTGGCGGTCCATTGGGCGGAGCCGTCCCAGGTGCCGCCCGAGTTGGCCCCGGAACCGGCGGTGGCGCCGTTGATGTCATAGAACTGGGCGCTGCCGACCGGGATGATGAGGTCGGCGAAATCACGGGCACCGGAGGGATCCATGACTTTCACGAGGAACAGGTTGTCGCCCGCGTTGCCGGAGGTGGGCGTGCCGCTGAGTGTGCCGTCGGGTGCGACTTGCAGCCAAGCGGGGCCGGAGACTTTGGCGTAGGTCAGCGGCGAGCTTTCGGGATCGCTGGCGAGACCGGCGAGGGTTTGGCCGCTGTAGTTGCCGAGCACGGCGGCATTCGGGAAGGTGAACGGATCGCCCGCAAAGTTCGGGGCCTGGTTGGAATCCAATGCCCCCGGGAGGAGGGTGGATAGGGTGAAGTTGTCGAAGCGGTTCTCCGCGCCGGAACCGCCGCTTGAGATGCGCAGGGCGAGCTGTTTGGTCGCATTGGCCGCAGCCACAGTGTGGTTCAGGGTGACGGTGGGCCAGATCGTGCTGCCCGTGGTGGCGGTGGTGGTAGCGAGCACGGTGTAGCTGCCGCCGCTCTTGGCGAGCAGTTCGATGGTGCGGGGAGCGTTGAAATAACTTTTGAACTGGAGCGTCAGCGCTTCGCCGGTCGTCAGGTAGTAGTTCAAGTCCTGCGTCAATTGCGTGCCGCTGATCATCCAGAGGTGCCGCGCACCGTCGGAGCCTCCCGATCCGACGCCCATGAAGTTCGCGTTGCCGCCGGTGCGCGTCCAGCCCACCGGCGCACCGGTCGCCAACGGCCCGTTCTCAAAGCTGTGATTGACGATCGGCGCCACGCCCGGGCCGCCGGCCTTGCGGGAAAATTTCCAGACATTGCCGACAAAAGTTCCGCCCGCAGTTTCCACATCCACGCGCCAGAACTGCACGCTGGCGAAGTTCGCTGTCGGATTCACAAACTCCGGCGCGGTGACTTGGCCGATGTATTCGGGCGAAGCGGTGGTCGCGTTCTGCACCGCCGCCTGGCTGGTGCCGAAATAGACACGATAGCTGGTCGCCGCCGCCGAAGGCGTCCAAGTAAGCTTGGAAAACGACACATTTGTCGCGCCGTCAAAGGGGGTAGGGCCCTCCGCCGCACCGCCGGAGACGATTTTTTCCAACTCCGCCTGGGGAAGTGCCACGCCATAGACGCGGGCGTCGTCGATGGCACCATTGAAGAAGCGCCCGCCGGTGGGGTCGCTGCCGACGTGGACGGTGCTGAATTTCGCGCTGCCGTGGGCAGTCGTGTTCACCGCACTGGTGAATCCGGAGCCGCTGTTCATGTAGATCGTCGCCTTGCTCGGCTCGACGACGAGGGCGACGAAGGTCCAGACGCCGACGGGTGGCGTGAGGCCGGATGCCCAGTCGGATTGCGCGCCGTTCCAGTGGTAGCGCAGTTCGCCGCCGCTGGTGAGGTTGATGCCGTGGCCCGAGGACGAGCGGTCGAAAAGAATGCCCGCAAGGTTGACCTGGGTGGCCTCGCGTTTGATCCAGCCGCAAAGGGTCACCGTGTTCGAGTCCAGGCTGACGCCGGAGGTGGAGATGGCGTCATCGACGCCGTCGAAATCCACAGCGTTGCCAAATTTTCCGGCGACGGTGGCGGTGGCGAAATCGGTGCCGGTCAGCGTGCCGTTGCGCTTGAAGACCGATTGATCGGCGGCACTGGTGCCGCTCGTTTCGTCGAGCGGCAGATCGAGCGCGAGGCGATCGTGAGGCTGCACCTTCACCGTGACCGCGCCGGTGGCGGTCTGGCCGCTGGAGTCCTGGATCTTGTAAGTGAACGAATCGGTGCCGAGGAAATCGCCGCGCGGGATGAAGATCAGTTTGTCGCCGTGGCGGATGATTTTCCCGCCGTTGACCGAGGTGGAGTCGAAGGTCGTCAGGCTGAGCGCGTGGCCGTTGGCGTCGTGGTCGTTGGCGAGCACGTCGAAAGCGACCTCGCCGAAGGTGCCGTTGGCCACGGTGCCGGTGTCGATGGAGGCGTAGGGCGGAATGTTGACGCCGGTGTAAGTGCCCTCGTCGGTGAACTTGTTGAGCCGGCCGTTGCGATGGTCGAGCACCTTGTCGAGTTCCGGGCCGCTCATGCGGGCGTATTGGTTGCTGCTGTTGATGGTGGCACCCTCCGGCGCGCCGCCGTCGAAGTGGCTGATGCTCCAGTTGTGGCCGAGTTCGTGGCGCAGATAGGCATGGAAATTGCCGTCGTTGCCGCTGTCGTTGACCGAGTAGGCGAAGCTGGTGCCGATGACGCCGACCCATGCCAGGCCGCCGCCGACGCGGGCCGGACTGACGCCGGCGACCACGTCGCGCGGGGCGTCCTGGTGGTTGGTTTCCCAATCGGTGCGGATCGCATCGAGGTAGCCGCCGCCGGATTTCCCGTTCGCCGGATCATGCGCCTGGCTGGTGCGGACGATCACTCGCGACAGGTAGGGGCGCAGAAGCGCGTCGTGCATGTAAAGCGCGCGGGTGATGGCCGCGCCGTATTCGATGAGTTCGAGCGTCTTGGCCACGCTGCTTCCGGCACAGGTGGTGAAATAGTTGTATTCCGCGTCGAAGCCGATCTCGAAGCCATACATCGTGCTGCCCGCCTGGCCGGGTGCGGTGGTGTAGGTGGCGAAATTGAAGCTGGCCGGCTGGGTGAGGCCCGAGGTTCCGGTCACCGCGGTGCCCAGCGTGTACCACGTGCTGCCGCGGTCGAAATACACCGCGCCGCGGAACACGCCGTCGTCCTGGATGATGCCCGAGGCGATGGCGTCCGGCTTACCATCCACGGTGCCGAGGTACGAGCGCTCCGGCACCGGGGTGAAGTTGTCGTAGGTGCCGCTGGAGTTCTGCACTTTGACCCCGAAATTCGACCCGCGCAGGTCCTGCTTGGTCAGCCGCAAGGTGAGCGTCTGGCCGTCTTTGGTGACCGTCTGGACCAGCGTGTCGGGAGCGGCGAGGGCGGTGTGGATGAAAGCCAGCGAGGCAAACAGGGCGGCGAGGAATAACCGGAAGGAATGCATTGTCAGTGAAAACGATCAGGGGGCAGCGACCGCCGCCAGCATGGCAGATTCGGGGTTGGTCGAAACGGCGCGAGGGTGGGATGGAATCGGCTCTGATTCAATCAGCCGGGTGGTGTCTTTTCTTGATACAAGTTCCCGCTGACGCCCGATCAATTCCGCGGCGGCAGGTACGGCGCGGGGCGTGGGATCCGATGCAAGGAAATGTCCCCGGGCGATTGATGATCGGTCCCGTCCACCCAAGACGGTTTTGGAAGGCCACGCTGGCTGGCGTGGCTTCAGGGATTTGGATAGGAATTTGCCGGCGGGTGCCATTTGGCGGCCCAAGTTCCTTGGGAGAAAAACCTGATTTTCAGCAGGTCACCGCAGTTGGCAGGATCCTTTTGGCCGAAGCTCCAATGGTTTCCAATGGCGGAAAAACAGGCGGCACCGACGGGCTTCACACCTGCACGCCGACGAGTTTTGAGAGCACCCCGACGAGGCGCTCCACCTGGAAGGGCTTGGGAATCACTCCGAGGAAACCATGATCGCGATGGCTGTCCAGCAGGGCATCGTCGATGTAGCCGGTGGTGAGGAGTGCCTTGAGGCTGGGGAATTCAGCGCGCAGCCGGGCCACCGCTTCCATGCCGCCCATGCCGCCGCGGACGTCGAGGTCCATGAGCACGACATCGAACGGAGCGCCGAACTGGTGGGCCTTGCGAAAGGCGTCGATGGCCTCCTGTCCGTCGCGGGTGCAGTAAATGTCAAAACCGTGGGCGCCAAGGATTTTCCGCACCAGGGTCCGGACCTGGTCGTCGTCGTCCATGAAGAGGATGCGGGCCCGCACCTCCGCCGCAGCAGGAGCCAGGGGCGGCAGGTCGGCGGACGTGGGTACGGAGCCGCCGCCAGCCAGAATCATTTTGATGTTCACCGGCAGCCAGACGGAGATGGTGGTGCCTTCACCTGGAACGGACTCAAGGAGAATGCGTCCGCCATGGGCGTGGACAGCGGCGGCGGCAAACGACAGGCCGGTGCCTTCACGGCCGGTGGTGGAATAAAACGGATCGAATACCCTAACCTGGTTTTCTGGAGAAATGCCCGTGCCCTGATCCCGCAGACGGATGCTTACGCCGGCGGCTTCATGGTTTTCGCCGCGGCGCTCCCGGATGTTGCGCGCGTCCACAAACAGACTGCCTCCTTCCGGCATGGCCTGGTCCGCGTTTTCAGTCAGCCGGCGCAGGGCATCGGCCAGGAGCGGCTCGTCCGCCTCCACCGGCCAGAGGTCGTCCCCCACATGAATGACCGGACGGCTTTTTCCATTGAGCAGGGCGAAGGGCACGACTTTTTCCAGCAGTGGCTTGAGGTGCAGCGGGCGCTTTTTGATGGCCATCCCCTGCTGCTGCCTGCCGAGCTGCGCCAGTCGGCGGGTCACCTCCTCCGCATGACCGCAGCCGGCCTCGGCTCCTGCCAGCAGTTCCCGCGTTTCCTGACGCACCTGGGGCTGCCGTGCCAGCAGGTCCAGATTTCCCCGCACCGAGGTCAGGGCGTCGCTCATTTCCCGCGCCACTCCCAGCAGAATCCGCCCGGACGCCTCCTGCCGGGCTTCGAGCAGGCGGTGCTGTTCACGCTGCTTGAGCAGCGTGAGGTCATGCATCTGCAGGAGCAGTGCGGACCCGGGCGGCCAGGGGATTTTTGTCAGGAAAACGTCCAGAAACCGCCGGGTGCGGTCGGGGCGCGTGTAGGAAACTTCCGTCAGCCGCACCGTGTCCTGCACGGCCAGAAGTCGGGGGTCATAGTCCTCGTGGTCAAAGAGATCCGGCAGCACCAGGGAGAGATACCGCTGTACGAGGTCCTGCCGCGGCAGGCCCAGCAGTTGTTCCGCGGCGGGATTGGCTTCCGTGATGAATCCGTCGCGCTCCGTCACCACCAGCGCGGCATCCGGAGACCGGAAAAAGCTTTCCTCATACCGCCGGGCTGCGGCGGCATCCGCCGCCTCGGCCCGCTGTCGGGCACGACGCCGCAGCAGGGCGGCTTCCGCGATGGCAAAGCGGTTGCGCACCACCGCGGAGGACTGCTGGTCGTAAAACGTGATGAAATCGTCAAATCCCCGCGTCAGCCACGCCTCGATGCGGTTGGACGGTTCGTCGTCATCGGTTAGGGCGATGACATGCGGCTGTGCGCCGCCGGAATTGGCGGAAATTTCCACCAGCAAATCCGCCACGGCGGATGCGGTGTCATGGTTCAGCCGCAGCAGGATGAAATCCGGGGGCGTTTCCCGCAGCACCGCACGGGCCTCGGCACACCCGGTGACTTGTGCCACCTCATGACCCCGCGCACCCGCGAGCGATGCCAGGACGGCTCCCGCGTTCAAATCCGGCTCCACTACCAGGGTGCGCAGCACCTCAATCACCACCCCGGCCTGACCCGGCGGCACAGACTGTTCGGCTAACGAAACAATTTCTTCAGGCTGGGAGTGGGACACAGTGCAGAATAAAATCGGCGGTGAACCGAAAACTAGCCGAGTCCGCCGGTTCCGGCAATGATCGATTTTGCCACTCTCGGCTGTTGCATGGAACCGAACCGCGCGGACTTGGGCGAATGGCGCAGCGTCTCCAGGTCACTGGGGCAAGCGCCACTCACGAACCACGCCGGATGGCGGACGCACAGGGCGACTGCACGGCAGCCGGTCGGGAACTGGAAAGCGACTGGGCTACGCCGTGAGCCGATCGCGCAGCGCTTCGAGCCGGGACTTCACGGTGCCATCCCAGACATTGGAACCGAGCTTGATGCGCATGCCTCCCAGCAGGTCGGCATTGACGCGAAATTCCGAGGAGATGTCTGCGCCGTATTTGGCGCGCAGGCCGTTGAGGACGGATTCCTGTTCGGCACCGGAAAGGGTTTGGGCGCTTTCGATCACCGCGTGGCGCTGGTCCAACTCCATGCGGAGCAGCCGCTGAAATGCGGTGAGAATCGCCAGATAGTGCCGGGGTTTTGCAGCGGCAATTTTTTCCACCGCCGTTTTGGCGAACGCGGTGTCCACGGAGCCGTTCCGCATGGTGTGGCGGATGAGCTGGCGGGCAGTGCGGGCGGCCTCCTTGGGGATTTTCATGACGTGGAGTTCGGGGTGCTTGGCGGGCCGCCGTTATTTGGAAATTTGTGAGAGCGCCTCGTCGTTGATGCGGGAGTGATCATCCGGGGAAAGCACCTTGCCGGTCACTTTGGAGGTGGTGTTGACGACCAGCCGGGCAAATTCGTTTTTCAAATCGGCAAACGTGCGGTCCCGCTCCAGTTGGGAGGCCTCACGAGCCTTGGCCACGATGCTGGCAGCCTCGGCCACCGCTTCCTGAGTCCGGGCTTCCCGGGCGGCATTGGCGGCGTCCTGCGCCTCCTTGACGATGCGGCGCGCGTCGTCTTCCGCCTTGGTGCGGATTTCCGAGGCGGTCGCGTTGGCGGCATCGAGATCCGTGCGGATTTTCTTGAGGTTTTCCTCGCCCTCGGCGATGCGCTGGCGGCGCTGTTCGAGGAGCTGGCTGACGGGGCCAAACGCATACTTGCTGAGCACCCAGTAAACCACCATGAAGGTAATCGTCTGGGCGATGAGCTTGGGCCATTCGATGCCGAGTTGACGCGGAATTTCACTGAGGTCAGCCAGGAGTTGGACGGACATGGCGGTAGGCGTTTGGAAAATTGAAAAAAAATCTCCGCAGCGGCGGCGGTGCGGCATGCAGGCCGCCGCTGCGGAAAGGGAACAGACGGGATGCTTAACGGCCCTGCAGCGCGAGCACGAAAGCGTAAATGGCAATGGCTTCCGCCAGCGCCATGCCGATGATGGAGATGGTCAGGATGTTGCCGAACGCGCCGGGATTGCGGCCCACGGAGGTGGCGGCGCCGTAGCCGACAAGTCCGATGCCGATGCCGGCGCCGGCCCCGGCCACGCCGAGGGTGAAGGAGCCGTTGAGTGTCTCACCGGCAGCGAGGAGGTTGATGAGGTCCATCATGGTATTGTTTTGGTTTTTGTTATGGTTTGTGTTGCAGCGCCGCCGCCCACAGTCCAGCCATGGTCACGGACGGCAAAAAAGCGTCTCTCAGTGGGCGTGCTCCCCTTCGGGTCCGTGACTCTCGTCGTGGGAGGTGGTCAACTGGATGTAAACCGCGCAGAGCAGGGCAAAGACCATCGCCTGCAGCAGCCCCACCAGCAGTTCCATAAAGTAAAACGGAATGGGCAGCAGCACGCTGAAAAGAAATTCGACGAAGGCATTTCCCTTCACCAGGCCGGACATGGTGTGCAGCAGGTTTTCCCCGGCAAAGATGTTTCCGTAAAGTCGAAACGACAGGGAAACCGGACGGAAGACAATGGAGAAAATCTCGATGAGTCCGACGACGAAAAAAATGGGCATGAGACCGAATTTCATGAACCCCTTGAGGCCGCCCTTGGGACCAAAGGTGTGCACGATGAATCCCCAGGGGCCAATCTCCAGCATGGTGAGAATGAACCAGATGATGGTGGCGACGATCGCGATGGCGATGGTCATGTTCATGTCCGCGGTGGACGGGCGCAAGAGCGGGGTGGTGATGCTGTGCACCGAGAAGGCGCTTTTGACATCGGATGCCGGTTCCAGGCCGATGGTGCCCACCCCGGGCAGCAGGCCGAGGTAGTTGGAAACGAGCACGAAGATGAAGATGGTGCCGAGCAGCGGGAAGGCTTTGGGGGCGACTTTGGGGCCGAGGATGATTTCGACCTGCTTGTAGAGGAATTCGACGAGGAATTCCACGAAGTTCTGCTTGCGTCCGGGAATGAGCGCGGGGCGGCGCATGGCACTGCGCACAAAGAGGATGACCAGCACGCACACGATGGCTGCCGTGAGCATGGAATTGGTGAAATAGCCGAACAGATCGGATGCCGCACCGCTGACGCCATGGTGCTCACCGCCTCCATGGCCGCCCGCAGCCTCGTGGCCCGTGGATTCCACCGGAGTCGCGTTCGCCAGCAGGGCGAGGCCGGATGCTGCAAGGGATGAAAGAAACATAGGGACGATAAAGAAATCGGCAAATCTGTGCCGGGGCGGCGAACAACCGGGAAGCGCCGGAGTCCACACCGCATTCGGAGTCAACGCAGCCTCCGGCACTCGGGCTGCCTGCATAGACGGAAACAGATTTTGCCGCAAGCCCAATTTGTGAAATTTTTCACAAAGTCCCGCCGTGAGGCCGGGGTGCCGAGCCGGTGCGGTTGCAATGCAGGGCTCGCGAGTCCGGAACGGGGAGGGGCGCTGTACCGTATCGGCGGCGGCTACCGTGCGAACGCGAGAGCCACAGCGGCCAAGACCAGGGCTGATCCCGCAGCCCGCCAGAGCAGGGCGTCCCGGCTGGTGCGGCGTTCGTGGTTTTCAAACCATTTTCCGGCAAACCACACCAGCACCAGCGACCACAGCCCCCGGGTTGCATAGACCACATTGACCCCGGTGGCGTCGTTGAAAACCATCAGGGAGTAGGCAATGAGGAATCCCTGGGCAGCCAGGGCGCAGGAACCCAGCAGCACCGGAACGCGCGTGCCCGCAGGCAGCAACAACTGGCGCGGTCCGGTCAATGCTGCGTGGATCAGGGAATACACTCCCAATGCCGCGGCGTTGGCCCCCAGAAATGCCAGACCACCATAACGGGTCCCCCACATTTGAGTGAAAATGTCGGAAATGCCAAAACACAGACAACTGGCAATGGCCAGAAAAAATGCCACCGGACTGCCCCGGCCCTGGCGGAAATCCCGGAAGCCAATCAGAAAAATCCCACCGGATGCCGCCAATGCCGCCACCCACAGCGTCCACGGCAGCACCTGCCCGGCCACCAGCGCTTCAAACAGGGCCACAAAGACGATTTTGGAACCCAGAACCGGTGTCACCATCGACACGTCCCCCTCGCGCATCGCCAGAAATGTGGCCCAGCCCCCGATGTAGTGCAGGCAGGCGATGAATGCCGGACGCCACAGGTCTGCCGCAGGCACGCTGCCACCGAACATCCAAAGCCAGACAAAAAGGCAGGAGGCAAGGATGTTTGCCAGGTAAAAGGCCTGGTTCGGTCCGACTCCGCGGGCATAGGCCTGTTTGAAAAACAGCGCAGAGACGGTGTAAATGGCAGCGGCGACCAGTGGCAGAAGAAGGTACACAGGGGAGGCAGAATTGCCTCATCGGTCGGTCATCGCCCGCTCCCCGCAAGCCCCTTTGGCGAATTCCTCCCCCATGGTGACGACCACGGCTGGAGCGGTCCGCGGTGATCCGGGCAGGGATCAAAGTCGGGCCATTTCGCCTTTGGCGGCACCCGGGCATGTTCTGCGGTGGGGGGGGCTTCGCCGGAATGGTGCGCGATGCAGGGTTCGAACCTGCGACTTCTTGCGTGTGAAGCAAGCGCTCTACCACTGAGCTAATCGCGCCTGAGTTGCGAGCCGCCAATGTCTAGCGCCGGTTGCCGCTGACGCAACGGGATTTTAGCGGAAGTTCCGGGTTGGGGACGGCGGAGGATTATTTTCGCCGCGGGATGCGCACCAGGTCCAGTCGTTCCATGCTCAACCCGCCGGAGAGGAATCGGGCCATGCGCGGGGTGGCCGGGCCGCTGGCGAGGTGGATGTGCGCGGCGTCGAGGTCGAACTGGTTCCAGGTGGGGTCCACAGCGTGCCAGTGGCCGTCGAGAACGACTTCACACCAAGCGTGGCCGCCGAAGGCGCGGCGCTGGTCGCCCAGGTAGAGATAGCCGGTGACTTCGCGGCAGGGAATGCCGGAGGCGCGGGCCAGGGCGTTGAAAAGCAGGGCGTGTTCGGTGCAGTCGCCGCGGCGGATTCTCAGCAGGTCGAAAAGGCTCAGCGGGGTGGCAGTGGCATCGTTGACGATGAAGGTCTCCACTTTGGCGAGCAGGCGCTGGACTTTTTCCAGCGGAGTGCGGGCATCTGCAATGGCGCTGCGGGCCAGGGCCTGAATGCGCGGGTCGCCGATGGGCAGGAGCGGGGTGGCCTTGAGGTGGACGGCCATTTCCTCCGCAGTGGCCGCGACCGGTCTGCCGGCGGTGCGTCCCACGGCGATGACGGCGCTTTTGCCATCCGGAGCGGTTTCGACCTTTTGCAGGGCGGTGGAGGCAATGCCGGTGACGTCCGGACCGCAGAGTCGGACTTTGATGGAGGAAATGGTGGCGTTCGGTTCGCCGAGCGGAAGGTCGATGGGCACGACGCTGTCCGCAAAGAGATCGGTGGGTTGCGGCAGGCTGCGGGCATGGGCTTCGGGTTCGCCGCGCCGTTCGGTGGCACCGGCGATGAGTGCCCAGCGGACGGTGCCGTCGGCGTCGCAGGTGAAGCGGCTGCGGCAATGGTCCCGGGTGTCTTCGGTTTCAAATTCCAGCCAGCCTTCGGCGGCGTCCGGAGCGTGGGAAGGGCCGAGAAATTTATGCCGTTGGGCATAGCCGGTGAGGTCTTGAAAGTCGAAGGCGGCGGTGCTGAAGCAGTCGCCGGTGCGCCGGGAAGGATCGGCAGCCCAGAGGGCGGGGGACAGCAGGTCGCTGAGGTGGAGGTCCACTTTGGCCGCGGTGACGGTGCGGCGTTCCCTGCCTTCGGTGATTTCCGCCTGCCAGGCTCCGAGGGATTTGGGACGGAGCACGATGGATTTGCGGAAATGTTTGAGCGTCTCCGCGCAGCGGGCGCCCAGCAGGGCGTGGGGAGCGGCTGCGGAAAAATGATACTCTTCAACCGTGGTGTTGCGGACGGGATGCCCTTCGACGCTAACCAGAAATTCCGAGTGGTGAATGATCCGGATGGACGGACGCCCGTCGTGGGTGGAAGGCTGCCGGGAGACGGACATCCAGCCGATTTTGCGCCCGCCGTGGTGCTCGTAGATTCCGAAAAAGTCCGCCTGGCGTTGTGTCAGGCGCGACGGGGGGATTTCGAGGCGATCGCTGACTTCCAGCCGGGGAAGGGTCTGCAGGCTCTCCTGCGTCCCGGGCGTGGCCGTGGCGAAATGGGCGCTCCACACCGCCAGCAGGGAGCAGAGGCTCCGGATCAACGCCGGGAAACGCGGTGGGAAAGGCAGCACTTGGGGAGGGGAAAATGGAGGGGATGCGCCGCGGATCACCAGTCGAATCGTGGTTAAACCGCAGGAGAAAAGCTAGTCAGCGCGGGCATTTTTCCGGCAGGCAACGGCGTGCGAAATAAAATGATAGAGCATGTCCAGGCGTCCGGCTGGAGCGCCAGCGGCCAGAGCGCGACGCCAGGGCTCTCCCCAGAGGGCTTCGACTTCCACTTCGCGGCCTTCCAGATAATCAATCATGCTGCTGGGCCGGTAGGGTCCCATGCCGCGGGTGCTGGCAAGCATGTCAGCAGCCAGTGATTCCGGCAAGTCGTGGCCGAGGACGGCGGCGATGGCGATGATTTCCTCCATCAGGGCGGTGACGAGATGGGCGAGCGCCGGGGAACCGAGAATCTCCGCCGTGTTCATGCCTCCGGCGGCGATGGCGAGACCGTTGAAAGGGACGTTCCAGACGAGTTTTTTCCAGCGGGTCCAGTCGAGCGGTTCGGTGCGGCAGTCGATGCCGCAGCGGCGGAATTCCGCGGCGAGGGTTTCGGTACGCTGGAGAACCGGGCGCTGGAATTCCCCCAGGGCCACGGTGCCCTGGGCGGTATGTTCGATGAGGCCCGGAGCCGTCCGGTTGATGCAGGTGAAGCATACCCCGCCCAGCACGCGCCCGGCTCCCCAGCGGGCCGCGAGGAATTCCTCGTTGCCCAAACCGTTTTGCAGGGTGACCAGCAGGGTTCGGTCGCCGAGCAGCGGCGGCAGCAGGGTCTCCAGCGCGGCATTGCCGGTGGTTTTCAGGGCGATGAGCACCACGTCGCACGGGCCGATCTCCCGAGTGCTGCCGTGTGCGTGCACCGGTTGCAGGTGGAAGTCCCCGAGGTGGCTGCGGATGTCCAGACCGTGCTGCCGGACGTGGTCCAAATCCCGCCGCAGGAGGAAATGCACCTCATTGCCGCCTTGTGCCAGCCGCCCGCCGTAATAGCAGCCGACCGCACCGGCGCCAACGACGGCGATCTTCCAGGGCGGCTGGGGAAGCGGTGCAAGAGCGTCCATGAGATCGTTTCCAGCTAGGGCGTGGTCCACATTTCCCTCACCCGTTCAATGTGCCGGGCCCGCCCGGTGGCGCTGTCCACTTCCACCCACACGCCGCAGACGATCGATGGTCCCCCGCCGACCAGGAATTTCCCCGGCATGCTGGTGCGGAAGCGCTGCAACACCGGTTCGATGCGGCTGCCAATGATGCTCTCCACCGGCCCGCACATGCCGGCATCACATAAAAATGCGGTGCCGCCGGGAAAAATCGTTTCATCCGCCGTCTGCACATGGGTGTGCGTGCCGACCACCGCGCTGACCCGCCCGTCCAAGGCGCGGCCCATGGCGATTTTTTCGCTGGTCGCCTCGGCATGGAAATCGACAAAAATCACCGGTGTTTCCTGCCGCAACGCATCCACTTCCCGGTCACAGGCGAGGAAGGGATTTTCCAGCGGAGGATTAGTGAAGGTGCGGCCCTGGGCGTTGAGCACGGCCACTTTTCCCTTGTCGGTTTCCAGCACCACCGCGCCTTGGCCCGGAGTGCCGGGCGGGTAGTTCACCGGACGCAGCAGCCGCGGTTCGGTCTCCATGTAGTCGATGATTTCCTGCTGGTCCCAGGCGTGGTCCCCCAGCGTGACCACGGCCGCGCCGGCGCGCAGCAGGGCAATGCAGATTTTCGGAGTGATGCCGCGTCCGCCGGCGCTGTTTTCGCCATTGACGATCACAAAATCGATCTGGTGGCGTTCCTTGAGTTTCGGCAGCAAGTCAATCACCGCACGGCGTCCAGGTTCGCCGAAGACATCCCCCAGAAAGAGGATGCGCAGGGGCTGGCCGGGGCTTTCGGTTGCGTTCAGGGGAGTCAGAGCCATGATGGAGTCCGTTTTGTTTCGGCGATGCTGCGTCTTTTGTCCATTCCGTTTCCCGTGAGCCTCGCTGTGGCCGCGGCCTGCCTGCTGGGCCCGGCGTGTCGTCGGGAAAATCCCGCACCTCCGCCAGCCGCGGCGGCTCCAACCACCGAAACTCCACGGCCGAACCTGACACCGCTGGGAAATCCACCAGACTGGGGGAAGCTGCAGCCGCTCCAGGGCACGGTGAGCAGGGAGGAATTCGAGCGGCAACTCACCACCGTTTACGCGCTGCCCGGTGCCTGGCAGAGCACCCTTTCTCTGAACAGCGACGCCGTGTCCATCCGTCGGGAAACGGCCAGCGCCAAGGCGGAAACGTATCTGCTGCGTTTTGCCGCAGCGGCTCCAGCCAGGCCGCCGCGCTACTGGCGTCCGGCGGCGGAACTGCCGCCGTTGCGCGATCCCGCCCGGCCGCTGGAGGGAATCCATATCGCGCTGGATCCGGGACACATTGGCGGAAACTGGGCGCACATGGAGGAGCGATCCTGGCGGCACTCCGCGGACCAGCAGCCCATCAAGGAAGGCGACATCACCCTGACAACAGCGCGGCTGCTTCAGCCCATGCTGGAAGAACTGGGAGCGAAAGTTTCCCTGGTGCGCAGCCGGCTGGATCCGGTGACGCCGCTGCGCCCGGCAGATTTCCTCTCTGCCGCCACCGCGGAACTCCTCAAACCCGGCTCCGGCACGTCGGAGGCACCCCCGCCTCGCACGGTTCAGACCCATGCCGAAAAGCTCTTTTATCGCACGGCGGAAATCCGGGCCCGGGCGGCGATGATCAACGACCATCTGCGCCCGGATCTTGTGGTTTGCCTGCATTTCAATGCCGCTCCGTGGGGGCCTTCCGGTGCATCCGCGTTCTCCCCGGAAAACCACCTGCATCTCATCGTCAACGGCGCGTATTCCCTGGAGGAACTGATGCTCGACGACCAGCGTTTTGAGATGCTGACGCGTCTGCTCCAGGGCATTCACGACGAGGAGGCCGCCGTGTCCGATGCCGTGGCCCGCTCACTGGCCGTCGCCACCGCGCTGCCCGCCTACGTTTACCGCACTGGAAATGCCCTGCCCGTCGCCCGAAACCCCTACGTCTGGGCACGCAATCTCCTGGCCAACCGACTCTACCAGTGTCCCGTGGTTTTCTGCGAACCTTATGTCATGAACAACCAGGAAGTGTACGAGCGGGTGCAGGCAGGGGACTTCGCCGGAGAAACGGAAATTCATGGCAAGCAGGTGCGCAGCATTTTCCGCGAATATGCCCGGGGGGTCGCAGAAGGCCTCAAAGCTTACTACGCAGGCACCCGGCCGTTGGTGGAAGACAAGTGATTCTCTTGCCTGCGCCGCCGTGCGGCGGATACACCCCAGCCAGGAATGCCAAAACGGATGCACGGCGCAACGCGATCAGGGTAGTCGCCTTCGATTCTCAATTCGTTGTGCAGCATGGACTTGGGAAGGTGAAGCCGGGCCGTGGATTGTGCGGACTACGTTAAGTTTTTACCTGTAACGAAATTCCAATAATTTGCCTGGCATATTATGATGAGGGCGCATTGGTATTGCCTATTGGTGGGGTATATTGCTGCAAATGAACCCGCGGCACCGGGTGTGGAAACCGGTGCCGCGGTGCTTGGCCGAGCGGTGAGGCGGTAGTTCAGTTCAGCAGGGCGGCGAATTTGCGGCGTCCGCACCAGAGCAGGGAGGCACCGAGCACCGAGATGGCGAGAACCGGCGGGGAAAGGAGGTTGCTCCGGTCTCCAATGAAGGTGTGGAAGCCCAGGATATTGACGATGATGGGGCCGAGGATGAGCAGTCCGAGGTTGCGTGTTTTTGGCAGGGCTACGAGCAGGCCGCCGGTGATTTCACACACTTTGACCATGGAGAAAAACCCGGTAGGGAAAATGGCTCCGAAGAAGAGCGCTGCGGGGGAGCCTTCCGCCGGGCCGGGAGGTTTCGGGAGAAAGCCCAGGAAGTGGTCGAGACCGAACGTGACGAAGACAAGGCCCAGCAGGGCTCCGGCGATGGTTGGGATGTGTTTCATGATGGGATGGTGGTGGGATGATGTGGGTTGGGTTTGTTTCTGGAAAGCAGAGATTTACTTCAAGTCGAAAAGCAGTGCTTCGAGCGGCTGGGTGGCGGTGATGTTCAGGGTGCCGGGATCTTCGGTGCTGGCGGCGTCCCCGGCGCTCAGGGCGGTGCCGTTGAGCTCTGCCGCCCCGGAAATGACCTGCAGCCAGGCCCCGCGTCCGGGTTCGACTGCATGCGATGCGGTGGCTCCAGGTTCGAGCCGCAGGCGGAAGATGTTCGCATCCTGGTGGATGGTGGCGGAGCCTTCGCGTCCGTCGCGGGAAATCACCAGCACCTTGGGGTCGTTTTCACGCGCCGGATCGGGGTGCCATTCCGTGTAGCCAGGTTCCAGACCCGGCGTTGCGGGAAGGATCCAGATCTGCAGGAGGTGGGCGGGTTCCTCCGGGGATGGGTTGAATTCGCTGTGGGTCACTCCGCTTCCGGCGCTCATGAGTTGGATCTGCCCAGGCTTGATCTGCCGACCATTGCCCATGCTGTCCCGGTGTTCCAGGGTGCCCGCCACCATGACGGTGAAGATTTCCATGTCGCGGTGCGGGTGCGTGGGAAATCCGGAGCCGGGGGCGATCCAGTCCTCGTTGATGACCCGCAGAGAGCGGAATCCCATGTGGGCGGGGTCGTAGTAGTCGGCAAATGAAAAGGTGTGGGCGGACTTGAGCCAGCCGTGATCGGCCTGGCCGCGGCGGTTCGATTTGCGAATGGTGAGTTTCATGTCAGTGGATGTTGGTTGGGGAGGCGGGAGCCTCCGGTTGCTTGATGCCGAAACCTTGGTTCCGTCACCGCAGCAAGGCCAATCGTGTTTGCTTCTCAACTTCATGCTTTGCAGTTATGAACTTGCGGATAAAGTTCCGGCATGGAATTCCATCAGCTTCGTTATTTCATTGCCGCGGCCGAGGAACTGAACGTCTCGCGGGCCGCGGCCCGGCTGCATGTCTCGCAGCCCGCCCTGAGTCGGCAGATTGCGGTGCTGGAGGACGAGCTGGGCGTGGCGCTGTTTGACCGCATCCGCAAACGCATCCATTTGACGGAGGCGGGGCGGTATTTTTTGCCGAGGGCGCGGCAGTTGGTTTGCGATGCGGAGACTGGCAAGCAGCAAGTGCGCGAGCAGTTTGGCAAGGCCCGGCGCACTCTGCGGCTGGGATTCATCAGTCCGTTCACCGATGATCTGGTGGCCCCGGCAGTCCGCGAATTCCGCCAGCGCCACCCGCGGACCCAGATCAGCCTGTTCGACCTCCCCCCGCGGGCGCAACTGGACCGGCTGCGCAGCCGGGAACTCGACGCCGCCATCCTCGGCAACATCGAGGACCAAGAACGGGGTCATTTCGAAATCCGCCTGCTCTCCCGGCACCGCATGGCGGTGGTGCTGCCGGAACACCATGCCCTCGCCCCCCGGAAGTCGCTGCGTCTGTCCACCCTGGCAAAAGAGGACTGGGTTTCCCTGTCCAACGTCTCCTTTCCCGGCAGGAGGGAATTTTTGCGCCAGGTCTGCGCCCGGGCTGGATTCGAGCCACGGATCGTGGCGGAACTGGACTCCCTTTCCCTGATGCTCGCCGCGGTGGCCTCAGGGGACGGGGTGGCCCTCATTCCCGCCCATGCGCAAAAGCTGCCGCACGGCGGCTGCCGGTTCATGACGCTGGCCGCTCCGGTGCCCATGACCGAACTGCTGCTCGTCACTGCTCCCGCCGTGGAAAATCGCGAACTGGCCACCCTGGCAAGTCTGATCGCCAACCGGGCGGCGGCCCTGGCGGAACCCGCGGAGTAGCGGGTTGCGAAGCAATGGGTCCTGCGAAACGGGCGGTTTCCCGATTCATCCCGCGGAGCCAGCCGGCTGGAATGATGAAAAAAACCTTCGATTGACGGCGCTATTGGAGATGGAATGACAGGAAACGCATCCGCAGCGCACCGGGTGACCATTTTGCGGACATTTCTAACCAACAACCCCATGACCACCAAACACCTGCCGAAGCTGATTTTCGCCGCGGTTCTGATTGCTGCAGGCGTGTACTATTGCCAGGCCCAGCGGGGCGCATCCACTGCAGGAAAGGATGCCTTCCGGCAGGTTCTGACACTGGACACCACGCCGCTGAAGCGGGAATCCGGAACGCTGAAAAGCTATGCGGATGTCATTGAAAAAGTGGAGCCTGCGGTGGTGAAGATTACCACGGCGCAGGAGGTCATTTTGCGCCGGCGGCGCTCCATGTGGTCGGACGATCCTTATGTCCGCCGCTTCTTCAACATTCCTGACAACGAATACATCGGTCCGTCGGTCCGGCAAAAACGCCCGTTGGGGCTTGGCAGCGGCGTCATTGTGACGAAAAACGGCTACATCCTGACAAACAATCATGTGATCGACAAGGCCACGGAGATTAAGGTGTTCCTGCCCGGCAAGGAGGAGCCGCTGGATGGGAAAGTAGTCAACAGTGCACCGGACACCGACATTGCCGTCATCAAGGTGGAGGCGTCGAACCTGCCGGTGGCTACGCTGGCGGACAGCAGCCAGGTGCGCCGCGGAGACATCGTTTTCGCCGTGGGCGCACCGTTTGGTTATGACCAGTCGGTGAGCATGGGGATCGTCAGCGCGATCGGTCGCCGTGAAATCGGCGTGGCCGGCCAGGGGCAGGAAAATTTCATCCAGACCGATGCCGCGATCAACCCTGGCAACAGCGGCGGACCGCTGATCGATGCCGAAGGCCGCGTCATTGGCATCAACACCGCCATTTATTCCAACACCGGCAGCAATGCCGGCATTGGCTTCGCCATTCCCATCAACCGCGTGGTGCAGACCGCCGCGGCCCTGGTGTCAGGAAAAGTCAGCGGACAAAGCGGCTATCTGGGCATGGAAACCGAAACGGTCACCGAAGACGTCGCCCGTTACCTCAAGCTGCCGGAAAGCCGCGGCGTGTATGTGAAGCACATCACCGAAGGCTCCCCCGCCGCCCAGGCAGGAATGCAGGTGGATGATGTGGTGCTGGATATGCAGGGGCGGAAGGTCGAAGACAAGAGTCAGTTGGACGACGAAATCAGCGCCCTGCCTCCGGGTCGCGAGGTCACGCTGGGCATCTGGCGCAACGGTGAAAAAAAGGAAATCAAAGTCGAACTGGGCGACCGGAGCAAAGTGGCCGGAGCGGAAGCGAAGGAACCCGCCGACGGTCTGCATTATGGTTTGAAGCTGGCGGCACTGGACGACAACTACCGCGAACAACTCGGACTTTCCGCGGATTCACGCGGCCTGGTGGTGCTGAAAGTGACGCGCGATTCCCCGGCGGATGCCGCCGGATTTTCCCCCGGGGATCTGATTGTCAGGATCAACCGCGATCCGGTGGCCACCATGGCGCAGGCGGAAGCCGCGTTTTCCAAGGCCAGCGACGGCCAAAGCCTCATTCACGTCTGGCGCAACGGCCGCACCGCCACGGTGCTGCTGCGGAATTGAGGGTTCACCCAGTCGTGTTCCCGCCCCAACCCACTGCGAGGATTGGGTGCGGCATGCATGGTGATGAAAGCAGCGGATTTGCTGGTGGAGAACATGGCGGCGGGATCCGAAACGCCATCAAAAAACGAATTCCGGCACCGCACCCGTTTCCATTTGTGCCCGGCAGGGAAGGATGAACCATTTTGCGTTTTTCGATTTATCCTCATTATTGCTGTTTCCGCCCGTGGCCTTTCCCCCACTGGCCTGTTCCAGTTCTCCCCTCAGATTCTGCATCATGAAATTCCGGTCCCTCTCCCTCTTGACCGCCGGTTTGGCGGTGACGGCATGTGTCGGTCGCAACACCCATGCGGCGACGCTGCATTGGGATGGCAGCGTTGCCGCCAGTCCGGGCCTGCCCTGGGCGGATGCTGCGAATTGGTCCGCGGTTCCGGGTGCGGCTGCGCCGGACCCCGCGGCTCCGCCTGGTTCCGGGGATGATGTGGTTTTCAATATTGCCGGGGCCACGGCGCGAACTTTGATCCACCTCGGCGCGGACCAGGCGGTGCGTTCCTTCACCTTCAACAGCCCTGGCGGCGCGGACATCTTCAACAATGCCTCCGGCGTTTCTCCCCAGCGCCTGCTCACCATCGGCAAGGGTGGCATTACCCTGAATTCCGGGGGCGGGCAGGTGGTTTTTGGAGCGGAGGCAGCCACCCTGGGCACGCTCACAGCGCAGATCAATGATTCACAGACTTGGACGAACCGCGCTACGGCACCGCTGGCGATTTATGGCAGCAATGCCACCGCGGTGGCCATCGTTTCCGGAAAGCAGCTCACCTTTGCCGGTCCCGGCCCCATTCAGATCGGACAAAACACCGGCAGTCTGGCCAATGTGACCGGGGCGGGGGGCATCGTCATGTCAGGGACGGGTGTCCTCACACTCAGCGGTGACAATTCCCATGGTGGCGGAACGATTTTGAATTCGGGCACCATCGCCCTCGGCCACGCGGGAGCGCTCGGCACCGGTGCCAGCCTGACCGTCAACGGCGGCACGCTCCGCTCCGACTCGATTTCCGCCCGCAATCTCACGGGAAAACTCGCCGGCCTGACCCTCAACGCGGATGTCGTCATGGGCAGTGTTTCCCATTCCGGGGTGCTGCTCTTTGACGGCCTGGTCAGCCTGGGGGGCAGTACCCGGACCCTGACGCTCAACAGTTCCGTTGTCATTAACAGCAGCGCGGCAGGAAAAATCACCGGTGCCGCGGGTGCCGGGTTGGTCAAAAGCGGACCTGGAACCCTGATGCTTGGCGGCACGGTCGGGCATGCTTTCACCGGCGGCGTCACCGTCAACGGCGGGTCCCTTTCCCTTCGGCTGGCGGAAATGACGACTCCGGCAAACATTCTTGCCGCCGCAAACACGCTGACCCTGGCCAATGGTTCGACGGTGGCGCTCACCGGCAAGGCCAGCACCGGCAGCAGCCAGACATTCGGCAGCCTCACCGCCGGTCCAGGACTGAATCAGCTTTCCGCCAGCGCTGGAACCGGCGCTGCGCTTGGTCTCACGTTCAGCAATGCCTGGACCCGCACCGCTTTCGGCGGGCTGAACATCACCACCGGAGGCGGCACGGGCGTCACGGTCACTTCCAGTCCGTCACTGACAAACGGCATCATCGGGCCGTGGGTTACCATGCTTTCCGGCAGCAATCCGGCGTCCTATGCCACGGTGAAGGCTGGAGCCGTGGAGCCGCTCACCAGTGGGCCTAACCATGTCTCCGTTGCCCAGAGCAGCGGGCTGACCGGCACCGCCGGAGACCTCAACTACGAGCTGACCGCCGCAGGGACCGCCCCCAACGACACTGTTCCGGGCGGATTTGCCGGCAACACCGTGCGCTATACCGCCGCCACTGCGGGCACCACCCGGCTGGGCGGCTCCTTTTCCGTCAACGGCCTGATGAACGCTGTCGGCCTGGCGAATGCGCCGTGGACCATTGACTCCGGAACCCTGACCATCGGAGCTTCACGGGAACTGGTCATCACCACCTCGGCGCGCTCCGGTCCGAATGGAAACGGCATCCTCATCAATGCGGTCATCGCGGACAATGCCGCGGGAGCCTCCGGCCTGACACACATGGGATTGAGTTCCTATGCCGCGGCGCATCCGGCTCCGCTCACCCTGGGCACGGGAAACACCTACACGGGAAAGACGGTCATCAACGGCAGTTATGGAACCGCCGATGGCCTGCGGACCATCCTCATATCGGCGCTGCGCGATGCCGGTGTGCCTTCCGAATTTGGGGCAGGCTCGGAGGTGGTGCTGAACAGCGCGATCATCCAGACCGGCACCACCGGTTCCAGCAACCGCAGCATCAGCCTTGCCGGCACCGGCGGATTTTATGTGAAGGGAGACTTCACCCAGACCATCACGGGTTCCATTTCCGGCAGCGGAAATCTCAGCACGGACGGAGACACCGCGGGTCCTGCGACGGCGGGAGGAACCGGCAATCTGGTGCTGGCCGGGGACAATTCTTTCACTGGAAGCATGCTGTTTCAAAACGACAGCCGCGTCACGCTCGGTCATGTCAACGCGCTGAAAAACGCCACGCTTGTCATGAGCGGGCAGCGGATTCTGGCCGACCTGGCCACCCACAATCTGGCCTGCAACATCGGCGGCCTGGAGGGCGGAGTCAGCATTGACCTCGGCAGCGGCAGCGCAGCAGGCGGCAGCGGCTTCATCACCATCGGTTCCAACAATCAGTCGAACAGCTATGCAGGAGCCCTTTCCGGCAGCGCCGGCCTGGTCAAGACAGGCACGGGCATTCAAACCCTGAGCGCCAGCAACACCTATTCCGGAAACACGGTTGTCCAGGCTGGGCGGCTTCGCCTCGTCACCACCAGCACCACCACCATGACCGGTTCCGGCGCGGTCAATGCCACCACGATCACCAGTCTCCGGGACACCTCGCTGCTGGCGGTTGGCCAGCCGGTCAGCGGCCCTGGCGTAGCCGCCGGGGCAATGATCGCCTCCATCGACACGCCCACGCAAGTGACCGTCAGCACGCCCCATGCCTCCGCCTTTTTCGGGACGTTGACGTTTGGCGGGCAGACCACAACCTTGGTGTCACCGGTGATCGAGGTGCAATCCGGTGCGGTGCTGGACGTCGCTGACGCGGGCGGCTTTTCCATCACCACTGGTCAGACCCTTGCGGGCGACGGTGCGGTGGAAGGGAAGATTGCCATTGCCGGCACGCTGAATCCCGGCACCTCCGGCGGCGGGACGGCCACCCTGACCACCGGGGATGTGGTTTTTTCCGCCACCGGCGAATACGCCTGTCACCTGGCCGGAAACGCCTGTGACCGGCTGGCTGCCGGAGCGTTGACTGTCGATCCGGCAGCCAAAATCACCTTCACCGGATTTTCGGCCGCCGCCAGCCTGCTGATCGCCACCTACAGCGGTGCGGAGCCGGTGCACTTTCTGACCGACGCCTCCCTGCCTCCGGGGTGTTCACTGGACTACTCCACTCCCGGGCAGATTCGGCTGCTCAATGCATCGCCCGGCTCCCCCTATCAAAACTGGGCAAACACCAAAGGCCTGAGCGGCGCCGAGGCCGCGCCCGATGCCGACCCGGACCGGGATCGTCTGGCCAATGCTGTGGAATTTGTGATCGGAGGGGAGCCGAACCCAGCCAGCCCCAGTGCGGATTCCAGCGGGCTGGCGCCGACGGTGGCCGCAACCGCCACCGATCTGGTATTCACCTTTCGCCGCACCGACCTCGCGCTCACCCAGCCGGGCATTGCCGTCGCCGTGCGCTTCGGTTCAAATTTGAACACCTGGACGGAGGCGGCCATCCCCGCGACCACGCCGGGAGCACCGGTCAACGGTGCGGCCATCACCATCACCCAGGACGGCTTTGGCGCGGGCGTGGACAAAGTAGAAGTTAGGATTCCCCGATCCCTCGCGGTTGGGGCCAGGCTGTTTGCCGTGCTGGAGGTGACCATTCCGGCTCCCTGACGCCGCCGCCATCCCGTCTGCGCGGCGGCACTTACGGGAACGGGCACTTGCACACGGTTGCACGCGGGGGAAACTGCCGGGCCATGAACGTTACTGTCTCCCGTCGCCGCTTTCTGCAATCTTCCTCCACCGCATTTGCCGCCTCCGCACTGGGTGCCTACGGGGTCGATCTGGTGAACCGCAAACCGCGCCGCGTGGGGCTCATCGGGGCCGGCTGGTATGGGAAAAGCGACCTGTGGCGGCTCAATCAGGTGGCCCCGGTGGAAATTGTGTCCATCTGTGACCCTGACAAAAACATGCTGGCCGGTGCGCTGGAAATCGCCGCGCAGCGGCAGCCATCGAAAAAGACCCCGCGCAGCTACGGCGACTACCGGAAAATGCTCGCGGAAAAGGATCTCGACATCGTGCTGGTCGGGTCACCGGACCACTGGCATGCGCTGCACGCCGTGGCCGCCATCGAAGCCGGCGCGGATGTGTATCTGCAAAAACCCATCTGCGTGGACGTGCTCGAAGGGGAGGCCATCCTGGCATCTGCCAGGAAACACGGGCGGGTGGTGCAGATCGGCACCCAGCGCAAAAGCACTCCGCATCTCATCGATGCCAAAAAGAAAGTGATCGAGGCGGGACTGCTGGGGAAAATCGGGCATGTGGACATGTGCTGCTACTACCACATGCGGGCGAACGGAAATCCCCCGGCGGAACCCGTGCCGGATTTTCTGGACTATGAAATGTGGACCGGCCCGGCACCGCTGCGGCCCTATGACGGACTGCCCCACCGGCGCTGGTGGCGCACCTTTATGGAATACGGCAACGGAATCACCGGCGACATGTGCGTCCACATGTTCGACACCGTGCGCTGGATGCTGGGACTCGGCTGGCCGCGCCGCGTCAGTTCCTCCGGCGGCATTTTTGTCCAGAAGGAAGGCAAATCCAACATCTCCGACACCCAGACCGCCAGTTTTGAATATGACGGCCTGACGTGTTCCTGGACCCACCGCACCTGGGGCGCGCCCACCGATCCCGACTACCCGTGGGCGCTGTTCATCCACGGTGAAAAAGGCGTGCTCAAGGCCAGCACCATGCGGGCGGACTTCATCCCGCTGGACAAGGGCGGCACGCCACTCCATTTTGATTGTGTGTTCGAGCGGGAGAAATTTCCCGAGGACAACAGCGAGAAAGACATCGAACTCAACGCCGCTCCGGCGACGCGCCTCCACATGCTGGATTTCCTCGCTGCGATCGACAGCCGCGGCCGCCCGGTTGCCGACGTGGAACAGGGGCACATTTCCTCCTCCAGCTGCATCCTGGCAAACCTTTCCATGAAGCTTGGACGATCTTTGGCCTACGATCCGGCGACCCGCACCATCCCCGGCGATGCCGAGGCTACCCGTCTGCTGGCCCGTGCCTACCGCGGTCCGTGGGAACGGCCGGCCGTTTGAGAACTGCGGCCTTTCCGGCGGCAGGATTTGTCCGGTCCCCCGGTGAAAACCCGAGCCACGAATGCGGCATCCGCCGCGCCATCGCCGTCTTGCGCGGACGAGCGCCCACGGCTAGTTTTCCGACTCCATGAAACTGTCCGCATCGTTCCTGTGTGCCACCCTGGTGCTCCCGCTTTCCACCTCTCTGCCGGGACAAACCACGCCGTCCATCCCCGGTGCGCCGGCGCCTGCAGAAAGCGCACCCAAACCGGGTGGTGCCGCCCTAACCGAAAAGGCCGCGGCAGATCTGCTCCGAAGCCTCAACGACATTGCCACCCAGCTCGATACTGCCAAGAACCGGCACACGGCCACGGCGCTGGAAGCCTTCAAAGCGGCGATGACCAGCGACGACAAGGCCTACAGCCTGTTCATGGACTGCAAGAAAAAGGTGGACTTCGACGACAAGGGACGCACCGGCGGCGAATGGGGGGACTACAAACGGCGGGATGACACCAAGGCGCTGCACGAGCCGGAATACACCGCGATGCTCAAACTCCAGTTGCAGTGGCTGGTCTTGACCATCCAAGCGGCCAACGCGAGCACCGAAACTTCTTATGGCTTCGTCGTTTCGCAGGTTCCCGCCTTTCTGGAAGCGGCACAGGCAGCCTGGAAACGCATGGGACCGGCCCGGCGGGAACTTTATACCGACGTGGTCGGCAGCGTCTTTGGCCGCTATTACGAACTCGACAAGGTCATGGAAAAGCGCACCGGCTGGTGCACCGTGCCGGGGGATCTTGACCAGATCTGCGAGCAGACCATTCTGCCCTACCTGCGCGGAAAACGCAATGCCGTCCTGCTGCAGAGCGCCTGGCAAAAACGCATCGCCTTCGATGCCGAACGGATTGAAATCGAACAGCGCGACGGTGCCGCCGGGAATAACAACAACCGCGATCCGCGCGTCCGCAGCGGAGGCAACCGGAACGAAGAGCGGCTCATCCGGTTTCGTGAGGAAAAACTGCCGCGCCTCCAGTGGGGCATGTTCAAGGACCTGTTCCTCGCGGGAAATGAAGCCGCGACCGGACCGCAGATGCTCGCCCACATCCGCAGCAATCTCGGCCACAAGGACGCCACCGGCTGGATCGAGGAATTTTCCCGCCTCCTCAAGCATGAACCGCCCGCCGGGGCAGCGGCTAAAAATCCCCTGCCCCCTGCAGCGGCGGTTCCGCCGGTGACGGAGCCGGTAACGCCTCCAGCCGGGACCATCCGGCCCCTCACGCCGCCGGAGGCATCCCCTGCACCAACGCCCCCCGCTCCGGCACCACCGCCCACGCCGGCTCAGCCACCCAAGGCAGTGAGTTTCTAACCTTTCCCGCTGGGAAATGGCCGCCGCACTTGTCGGCACATCCCGCCCCGTTCCCATGCGCTCCCTGCTTCCTGCTCTTTTCCTGCTGCCGGTTGCGTTTGTGACGCTGGCGGATACTGCGCCGCCCTACCGTGTGGAAATCAATGTTGCCGACGCTCCGGAACATGCCAAATGGGCGGAAGCGGCGGAAAAACTGGGTTCGGAGTGGTTCGGACGCATCGTCAACCTGATCTCCTTTGCGCGGCATCCGCCATCACCGCGGGTGGTCCGCATCCAGATCAGCAAGGAATACAAGGGCGTGGCCTATGCCTCGGGCGATGCCATCACGATTGCCGACGAATGGGTGCGGAAAAACCCGGCTGACAGCTACGGCGTGATCATTCACGAACTGACGCATGTGGTGCAGAGCTACCCTGGCGGTGCGGAACCCTGGCTTGTCGAAGGCATTGCCGACTATGTGCGCTTTGGCATTTACGAAGCCCGGCCGCTCGACTGGTTTCCAACATCAAAAAAAACCCAGGGCTACCGCGATTCCTACCAGGTTGCCGCGGGGTTTCTCCTCTGGCTGGAGGCCGGACCAGCGCCGGGAATCGTGCGCCGCCTGAACACTGCGCTGCGGGAACGCAAGCATGACGCCGGACTCTTTGAAAAGGCCGCAGGCAAAACGCTGGATGCTCTGTGGCAGGACTATGTGAGTGCGCGGGGGCAGACCGCCGCCCTCCCGGCCAACGCCCGGCTTTTCCGCCATCAGGGCAATGGCGGCGGGGTCTTCGAGCACAAGGAAAAAAGCCTTTGGATCGAATATCAGAAGGGAGCGGAACTCTGGCGGTTCACCGAAACCGCCCGGACCGAACATCATGTGGAATTGCTCGACGAAAAGCGCAACCTCCGCCTGCGCCTCACGGCTGCCGGGGTGTTTCTGCAGCGGGGGCGTGACTGGGGGCTGCTCTACCCTGGCAAATGGGAGTCCGCCAAACCCTGACATCGATTCTGCCCACGCCGCGGGGCCGCTCAGCCCGCGCTTTCCCGCTCCGCCTCCAGACTCAGGATTTGCTCGCGCATTTCGGACGTTTCGCGCTCCAATGCCTCCAGCAGCCCCGCGGCGCGATCGCGGTCCGTGACCACCGCGATGATGAGATACTGCGTGATGCAGAGACCGTAGCACCACCAGCCGACCGCCCAGTCCGTGGTGCCCGCCATCCCGCCGAAAATCACGCACATGATGCAAAACATCGGCGAGGACCGCCGCAGGTGCAGCACGGCAATCCCCCGCAGAAACCTCGGCCAGTGTTTCCATGCCCAGCGCAATCCGCCCAGGGAGAGTTTTATTTTTGGCGGTCCGCGGTGCAGGATGCTGAAGAGCTGTTCATCCGGCATGGATTCGATGACCCCGATGGCCAGCAGCAGGCGCAGCACCATGGTGATCCACGGTTCATCGACCTTATGCCACGGCAGCCAGCCGAAGAGGAAATCCTCCAGATTCGCCGTGGCGGCGAGCAGCAGCACCGAGGCGCGAAACCATTGTTCGAGATCCCGCTCCAGCTCCGCATCACTGGTCTGCAGGCGTAGGATTTTGCGCAGAATGAACCGAAACACCGGAATGGCCACCAGTCCGCAGACAACACGAAAAACCGGCCGGAGCACCGGACGGAGCACGACATTCTGGAGGATGCCCGCAAAGAATTGCACCGCGCAAAAAAGGCCCGATCTCCGCGCCTGGCAAGCCATCCGTGCAGGGCGGCGCTTTCGACTTGAGTTCTTCCCGGATGCTTTCAACCTGATGCCCATGAACATTGCAGTGATCGGACTTGGCATCATCGGCAGCCGCATCTCGGCAAAATACCGCGAGGCGGGACACCGGGTCACCGCCTGGAGCCGCACTCCGCGGGCGACGCCCGGATTTTCCGCCACCCCGGCAGAGGCTGCGGCTGCGGCGGAAGCGGTGCAGATTTTCGTCAACGACGGTGCCAGCTTGCTGCAGGTGCTCCGTGCCATGCAGCCCGCGCTGACTCCGCAGCACACGATCATCAACAGCGCCACCGTCTCCCTGAAGGCAACGCTGGAGGCCGAGACAATGGTCAGGGAATCAGGCGCGGCCTTTCTCGACTGTCCATTTACCGGCAGTCGCGATGCCGCCGGCGGCGGCCAGCTCGTTTATTATGTCGGGGGCGATGCTGCGGTGCTTGACCGGGTGCGCCCGGTGCTGGAGGATTCATCCAGGGAAATCATTCCCGTCGGCGGCATCGGCCAGGCAACGGTGCTGAAAATTGTCACGAACATGATTTCCGCCACTACGGTGCAGGTGCTTTCCGAAGCCATGGCCGTGACCAGGGCGTGCGGGATCCCGCTGGAAAGCTTTCGGAGGGCCGTTGAAAGCAACGCATGCTGTTCCGGCCTGGTGCGCATGAAGGTTCCGTCGATGATCGCCGGGGATTTCACGCCCCATTTTTCGCTGACAAACATGCTCAAGGATTCGCGCTTTGCCCTGGAACTGGCGGCGCAGCATGGACTGGAGTTGCCGGCGCTGGGTGCGGCCTCCGCCCGCATGGCCCGGCTGGCGGAGTCCGGTCGCGGCGGGGAGGACTATTCCGTGCTCTTTGCCCAGTATTAACGTTTGCACCTGGCAATTCCGCGTCCCACTGCTTTGCCCATGACCGAGTCCTCTCCACTCACCTTGCTGGGGCATTCTGAAACGCGCTTGCCGGACTCGCCGGAGCAAGCGCAGTTGGAGTGTTTCCCCAACCGGCACCCGCAGCGCGAATATGTGATCCACCTGGAAACGGCGGAATTTGCCAGCCTGTGTCCGGTGACTGGTCAGCCAGACTTCGCCCGGCTTTCCATCACCTATGTCCCGGCCCAGCTCTGCATTGAAACCAAGTCGCTGAAGTTCTACCTCGCCTCGTTTCGCAATGTGCCGGCGTTCAACGAGGACATCGTCAACCGCATCCTGACGGATCTTGTCCGAGTCTGCGCGCCGCAGCGCATGGTGATTCGCGGGAGCTTTTCCGCCCGCGGCGGCATTCAACTAACCTGTCAGGCGGCCCATCCGGACGGGGCACCGGCTGCGCTGGGACTGCTTCCGGTGTCCGGCATTTCATGAAAGTCTGCGTTCTGGTCTCCGGCGGGCTGGACTCCGTCACCGCACTGCATCACCTGGCCCGGGAGCAGCAAGTCGTCAGCACCCTGACATTCGATTACGGCGCGAAGCACAATCCGCGGGAAATCCCCTGCGCTGCCGCACAGTGCGCTGGACTGGGCCTTGCCCACCGGGTCATCCCCCTGGCATTTATGAACGAGACCTTCGCCTCAGACCTGTTGGCGGGCGGCGGGGACATTCCCGACGGCCACTACGCTGAGGAATCCATGAAGCGAACCGTGGTGCCCTTCCGCAACGGCATTCTGCTGGCCATCGCGGCGGGCTATGCGGAAAGCACCGGCGCCGAGGCACTGGCCATTGCGGCTCATGGCGGGGACCATGCCATTTATCCTGACTGCCGCCCTGCGTTCATGGACGCCATGGCCGCAGCAATCCGCGAGGGAACCTACGCCCGGATCGCCCTGCTGTTCCCGTTTCTTCACCTCGACAAGGCGGGCATTGTCCGGCGGGGTGCGCAGCTGGGGGTGGATTTTTCCCTAACCTGGTCGTGCTACAAGGGGCGGCTGCGGCATTGCGGCTCATGCGGCACCTGTGTGGAGCGGCGGGAAGCCTTTTCTCTGGCCGGAATCCACGATCCGACCGATTACGAACAAACCGGTCCGCTGCCGGCGGCACCCATCGTTTCGCCGCAATGAAACGCCTCACTACGGAAGTCACCCCCTGCCAGCGCATCGAGGTCTGGGGCAGCGCTCAGGAGGTGGAATTCCGCGTCGCTGGCGCCATCCACGCCTGGTGGCACCGCGAGCGCTTCCTCACCGGTCTGGCCTGGGACGCCATTTGCGCTGCGGTGCTGCTGCGGGCGGCGGGTCCGCCCCGATCGCTCCTCATGCTAGGGCTGGGCGGAGGCACCGCACTGCGCCAGCTTCGTTTTCTCGTTCCGGACCTGCGCGTCACCGCAGTGGAACTGGATCCGGGCATGATTTCCCTGGCGGCTAAATTCATGCATCTCGACGACCTGGACATTGAGATCGTGGAGGGCGACGCCTATGACTGGCTGCTGAAAAACCGGAAGCCGTTTGATGCCATCGTGGACGATGTTTACGGTAGCGGAGTCCATGATGTGCACCGGCCCACCGTTTACACTCCGCAACTGGCGGACGCCCTGCGCCGCTCGCTGGCATCCGGCGGAGTCTTCGTGGCCAATCTGGTAACCGGTCCCGGGCACCGCACGATGCAGAGTGCCTTTCGCCGGTTTTTTCGCAGCACATTTCCTTGTGTCCGCTCCGTCGCCGCGCCGCACAGTCTCAACGAATCTCTGGCGGGCGGCGATGCCCTCAGTCCTCCATCCGTGCTGCATCCCTACCACCATCTTTGGTCGCATCGCCGGGATCGCACCCTCTGGCAACAGCTCCGATGCCGACGGATTGGCTCGCGCTTTTCGGGTTGAAACAACTGGCAGGTGCTGGTTTGCTCCTCCCCATCACCGGTGGAATACGGCAGAGTTCGGAAATGGCCAAGACCCATGCCCGCACGCGCCTGAAGCCGCCAGTGAATCATTCAACATCCTAACAAAAACTGTTTGTCACCCAACCTGCACTCCATGAAAAAGTCCCTGCTGCTCTCGCTTGCCCTCGGCCTGTTGATGCCGCTGGCCCATGCGGAAAAGAAAACGGAAACGGCCTCGAAATCCAAGCCGACCGCCACCACCAAAAAGACGTCAAAGAAAACCGAGACTAAGAAAACCGAAACCAAGCCTGGCGAACTGAGCGAGTCCGACAAGGCCCTGGTGGCCGCCGCGACGGAAGAGGTTAAAGGACTCACCGCAGCCCAGAAAACCAAGCTCATGGACCTGCTCAACAAGGGAGATGTCAAGGCCCTGACTGCGGTCGATGGGGTTGGCGAGGAGAAGGCGAAAAACCTCATCGGCAAGCGTCCGTATGCTGCCGCTGAAGATGCCATTCTTGTGGATGGGATCGGCGAAGTCACCTTCAAGAACCTGGTTTCCGCCGCCAAGGGAGGCAAAAAGGAGGAAGCCAAGGAGGAAAAAACTGAGAAGAAGGCCGAAAAGCCAAAGGCTGAAAATTCCGCGGACAAGACCGAAAAGGCGGCGGAGAAGGCCGTGGACAAGGCATCCAAAGCCGCAGAGAAGGCAGCCGACAAAGTCGTCAAGCCGCTCAAAAAATAGGCTGCGCTTTCACGAGCGGGAGGCGGCGGGGATTCTCGCCGCCGCTCTCCCGGCTCACTGGAATGCTGTTCGGATTCCGGTGGTCGTGGGTTTGGCGAATCACTGCATGGGCGGGTTTGACCCGCCCATTGCTGTGTACCAAGGGTTATTTGGCTGCGGCTCCGTAGCCGGCGGCAGGCTTGCCATCGGCATCCAGTTTTCCACAGACCCAGAGCAGTCCGCGGCACACGAGGTCCAGATAACGGTCATCGGCAACGGTTTCGGTGTTGTGGCCCAGGGTGGTGCTGAAAATGCGGGTCTTTTTGCCGCCGAATTCATTGGTCCAGACCACGACGGTGTCTTCCTTGCCTTGTTTTCCGCGGGCCAGAGGCTTCGCGGTGGGGAGGATTTGCACGTTGTTGTAGAGTTCCTCATTGATGGTGGTCCAGTCGGCCAGTCCTTTGGTCACCGGACTGTCCTTCGCGGTGTAGGTGACGGCGATCGGCTGCTGCGGACCGTGGCCGGTGGACTGCAGCCCCAGCATTTCATACCAGCCGGCATTGTTGTCCCCCGCCTTGACCGCCTGACGGAAGTTGCCCCAGCGGTAGCTGTGCATGGCGCAGTGCAGGTTGACCGCAGGAATGCCGCCGCGATGGGCGTCGAGAATTTTTTTCACGTAGGCCGGGTCGGTGACATCGGCAGAACATTCGTCGTGAATGATCACGTCGTATTCCGCGGCCCAGTTTTCCTTGTCGTAGCAGGGGAATTTCGCCTTCGTGCTGGTGTCCGGTGAATAGCAGACATCCACCGCGAGGTTGGCTCGCTGCTCCAGTCCGGCTTTGAGCACATCTTTCTGATGCTTGTAGTCGTGGCAGCACCCGCCAAGAATGAGCAGGGCGCGCAGCGGTTTGGGTGCGTTCTTTTTTTCCTCAGCCTGGCTGGGCAGGAGCGAGGACAGGGCGGCAATCGCCACACTGAGGGCGGCGGTCAGAGTTACGATCTGTTTTTTCATGCTGGTTGGAATGCAGTGGTTGGGATTGAGGTGGATCGGGGGTTATTTTGCATGGTCTTCGACATAGTGTCTGCGCAAAATATCCTCGCCGAAATCGTTGGCAAAATCCCGCCACACCGCATGGGGGTGGTGGGCATGGTTCTGGGTGTTGGCAAATTCCAGGAGAAACGCCGGCCCTTGAATCCGGTAGTAATGGCCTTCCCCCGGCTTGAATCCTCCGGCCCAGGCAAAGGCCACCTGCTCCCATCCGCTGGAGCGGATTTTTGCGAGGTCGGCATCGGCAAGTTCAGGACGGAAGCGGCGGACGTATTCGCTGACAAGTTTTTGCAAAACAGCAAGCTGGGCTGCGTTCATCTTCGCCGCGGCCAGGCCGTCCGGCTGCAGGGGTTTGGCGCGCTTTTCCTGATGAGTGATGACCTCTTCCACTGCTTTTTCCTGGATCACTGCGGCCTGTTTCTGCTCCGCATCCAGTGAATTCACCAGCTCAAAACCCAGAGCATCCTCCCGACCGAGAACCTGCAGGCCCTGCCGCGGGCCGGTGGCGATTTCACCGGGGTTGGCCCCCATGAAGGTCGGGGTGACAGAGAGATGCTTTCCCTGCACGATGGTGAAATTGGTGGCGAGGTGATGGCCCTCGAATCGCCACCCCCAGGTGCCGTCCGCGGAAGGCGTGCCGAAGATGCTGACAAAATACCGGGCGGGATCGCGGTGGGGTGCCTTGTTTTCCTGTTCGAAGAGCACCTGTTCCAGGCTCATGATCTGGGTGGCTTTGCGGAATCCCTCATGACTCAGCGCGGTGGCCAGCAATCCATAGGCGAGATGCTGCTGGTCGGGTCGCATGTCTTTCAGGGGAAGTCCTTTGCGGTCGTAGGGCACAAAGTGCCAGTTTTCCCGCTCGGCATCCTGGAAGGGAAACTGCGCCCGGCTCCGTTGCGGAGCATCGAGCACCGCCAGGAAGTCCTTCGCTGCCGCTGCCATTTCATGGATTACGGAATCCACTGCGGAAACGGCCGTGGCCGGGGCCGCGGCGGGTGCAGGCTTGTCCGCCAAAACGGGAATCAGCGCCGCAACGGCGAGGCACGGCAGGAGAGCGTTCAGCCAAGGGTTCATCGGTGGGGCATTCTGTGGGGGAAGCATTCCCCAGCGCAACTCCGAAGATGCGGAGCGGGGCGGGAAATCCAGGCCCATTCACCGCTGGTCTGGCATGTTCCTCAGCGGATGCGCTTTACGCTGCCAGTGCAATGAGACACTCGCTTTTGCCGAGCAATTCGCAGGCCCGCCGCAGCACCGGAGCATTGCAGCGTCCCTTGTAGCCGACCATGGTTTCCAGATAGTTGTCGAGGCACTCCCGTTTCTGCTCCTCGGAGTAGTCCATGAAGAGATCCCACAGCCTGCGGACGTCTTCGGACGCCAGGGAAAATTCCAGTTCCTGGGCAGCCTTTTCCATGCGGTCGAGCGTGCGCAGGAGAGAGGGTGGGCGGGTTTGCCGCACCGTGTCCAGAAAGGAATCCTGCAGGCGGATGCACCGGTCGTGGGCGGAGCGGAAATACTGTTCGTGGGCATAACTTTCCACCACTTGGCCGTTGCGCCAGTGCACCGCCACACAGCAGACCGCCATGTCGAAGCCGTCCAGCACCGTGGTGATGGGGCGGTCCTTGACGTTTTGATAGTTGATTTCGACCGGGTAGCCGGCGTGGTCCATCCGGATGCAGTAGGGCTGAAAGTCCCGCACCACCCTGGCCCCGGAATTCACCAGCGCTTCCCGCAGAGCTTCCCGGCGCTTGCGGTCCCGCACCCAGAGATCCACGTCATTGATTCCCATCCGCGAGTTCAACAGCGCTTTGAATGATCCCCCACACAAAAAAACATCCTCCTCAAACCGGCAGCCGCCAAACACCCCCTCCAGGAGGCGCTGGCCAAAGACCAAAATATCGTTCGGAGTCGGCATCGTTCAGAGTTTCACGGCTGCGGGATGGGCACACTTCTTAGCAGTCTAAATTATTTACGCCAGATATTCGATTATATCAAGAATTTTCATAAAATTTAGATTTTAAGTGACGTTTTGTCTCGAATGCCTGTTGCACGACTGAGGACTTTCGCACCACCCTGCCGTTCCGGAGCGGCTGCATCAGCCTGGGCGGCGGGGGCGGGGGTGCTGGAAAGCACTTCTTGCATCCTTGGCGGGTGCGGATAACCGGAGAGGCTGCCATGCTCACGATCCGCAACCTCACCAAATCCTTCAACAACCGCGTGCTTTTCCGGGAGGCATCGCTAACCGTGAACTATGGCGAGCGGGTGGCCCTGGTGGGGCCGAACGGCGCGGGCAAGACGACGCTCTTTTCCCTGATCCTGGGAAAGGACACGGCGGATGCCGGGGAGATTTCCCGTGATGAGTGGACGACACTGGGGTATCTGCCGCAGGAAGCGGAAGCGGTGGGAGAGGAATCGGTGCTCGACATCGCCACCGGAAAGGCCGGAGAAATCCAGCAGCTGGAGGAAATCCTGCAGCAGCACGAAACTTCCGGTGCGGTGCAGGAGCCGGAATATTATGAAGCGCAGGCCAAGCATGAGGCGCTGCAGAATCCCCAATTCGAAGCCAAGGCGAAAAAAATCCTGAGGGGACTGGGCTTCAAGGAAGAGGATTTCGCACGGCCGGCGCGGGAACTTTCCGGAGGCTGGGTGATGCGCGCCCATCTCTCGCGCCTGCTCGCCCAAGAACCGGATTTGCTGCTGCTCGACGAGCCGACAAACCACCTCGACCTGCTTTCGCTGCTGTGGTTTCGCACGTTTTTGCAGCGTTACCCGGGCGCCATTCTGCTCATTTCCCATGACCGGGATTTCATGGACCAGGTGATCCAGAGTGTGCATGAAATCGACGAGTCGAAGTTCAGCGCCTACACGGGAAACTATTCCGACTACCTGCGCCAGAAGGAGGAGCGCTACGAACGGGCGCTGGCTTCGTGGAAAAACCAGCAGAAGGAAATCGCAGCGATGCAGGACTTCATCGACCGCTTCCGCAGCGTGGCCTCCAAGGCCTCGCAGGCGCAGAGCCGCCAGAAGCAGCTCGACCGGATGGAGAAGCTGGAAAAACCGAAACCGCCCCGCAAGGCATTTCGCTTCAACTTTCCCCAGCCGCTCCGCAGCGGACAGCGGACCATTTCCGTGGAAGGGGTCCACCAGGCCTATGGTTCCCGCAAGGTGTACGAGGGTCTGGACCTGGAAGTGGAGCGCGGAGAGCGTACGGTCCTCATCGGACCGAATGGAGCGGGCAAGTCCACACTGCTGAAAATCCTCGCGGGGAACGTGCCCATCCAGCAGGGGAAAATCCGCCACGGAGCGAATCTCAAGCTGGGTTATTTTAGCCAGCACCGCAGCGAACTGCTGGACCCGGAAAATACCGTGCTCCAGGAAGTGATGGAGTCCGGAAAGGAACTGCGGGAAGACGACGCCCGCGCCATTCTGGGCAGTTTTCTTTTCAAACGAGAGGACGTCTTCAAGAAATGCCAGGTTCTATCCGGCGGAGAAAAAAGCCGCCTCAATCTCGTAAAATTCCTCGTTGATCCGCCCAATCTCCTCCTCATGGACGAGCCGACGACGCACCTCGACCTGCTCAGCATCGAGGGGCTTATCGGCGCCCTGCAACGGTTCGATGGCACTCTGGTATTCATCAGCCACGACGTGCATTTCATCCGCGCCATCGCCACCAAGGTCCTCCACATCAACTCCGGAAAAGTGACTCCCTACGTGGGCGGCTACGACTACTACCTGGAAAAAACCGGAGCCGAAGCCAATGCCCGGGCGGCGGTCACTGCGGAATAACCCGGCCCTGTCAGCGGGAACGCAGCCGTCATCGATGCTTCCGCACACACGGAGTCTTGAACCGGCAGGTTTCCTGACGCCGGGTTTGAACATGGTCCGGGACGGGTGTAGAAACCACCAGGATGAAACGACGCGTTTTTTTGACAGGTTCCATGGCCGGCACGGCAGGCGTGGCGGCCTTCGGTGCAGCACCGACTGAGGCGCAGCCAGAGGAAACAAAACCCCTCATGACCACTCCCGCCGTGGTCATGGCTCCGCGCACTGATGGGGTGGAAGTGGTCTGGGCGGTGAGCCGCTTGTGCCGGGGGTGGTTGGAGTGCCGGCCGGACGGCGGCCCGGCGCAACCATTCGCATCGGATGCATACGGGTTCGTTCCGCAGGGCGATTCGCTGATGCGGGTGCGCATCAGCGGGCTGCAACCCGGGAAAAAATACCAGGTGCGTGCCGTGGTGGAGGCCGCCGATGGCAAACCGGGTCGCGAGGAAAGTCCGTGGAAAAATTTCCGCACGCTCGATCCGGCGGCGGCGGAATCGCACTTTGTGGTGTGGAACGACACGCATGAACACCATGACACGATCAAGCGGTTGCACCAGATTACGCCGGCGGCGGATTTTCTGCTGTGGAATGGCGACACCGGCAACAACTGGATGAAGGAGGATTGGCTGGTCCCCACGCTGCTGCATCCCGCGGGGCAGGACATCACCACGGACCGCCCGCTTTTCCTGACATGGGGAAACCATGATGTCCGCGGACCGTGGGCGTTCAAAGTGCCGCAACTGATCGCCACGCCGCACGGGCGGCCGTTTTACGCGTTTCGCCACGGACCGGTGGCCTGCATCTGCCTGCATACCGGCGAGGACAAGCCCGACAACCATCCCAGCTTCGGCGGACGCGTGGCGCTCGAACCATTGCGCCGTGAACAGGCGGAGTGGCTGAAAGGGGTCATCGCCGTTCCGGAAATCCGCGACGCCCCCCACCGGGTTGTCTTCTGCCACATCCCCCTGCGCTGGAAGCAGGAGCGGGAGACCGTGCACTACGACAAGGGCGAATACGATGCCTTTGCACGCGGATGCCGCACCGCCTGGCATGACTCCCTGGTGGCATGGGGTGCCCAGGTGATCATCTCCGGACATACGCACGACGACGAATGGCTTCCCGCCACCGAAAAGTTCCCCTACGGACAGCTCGTCTCCGGCGGTCCGAAGCCCGCCATCGCCCGCTGGATCGAGGGTCGGGCTGATGCCTCCGGGCTGAAGCTGGTGATGCGGGACCTTGACGGCAAGGTCACTCGCGAAGCAGCCTTTCCGCGGATTTGATTTCCTTCCGGAGAATTTGCGTTAGGAAATCAGGGATGGACATCCCCTTTTGCGGAGGGGGAATCCCCTTGTTGCTTTGGTGGCGAAAGGGGTAAACAGGCAAAATGTGGGTCCGATTCAAACTGGCGTTGGTGCTGTTGCTCGGCGGTGCGCAGGCTGCGGAGTCCTGGGCGTGGCGTCCGTTCGAGCCAGTGCAGCGTCCGCCGGTTCCCGCCGTGCCTGCGGGCGGCAATGCCATTGATGCCTTTGTGCAGGCGGAGCTGGATGCCCGGGGTTTGAACATGCGCCCGGAAGCGCCGCGGGAGGTCCTGCTGCGCCGGGTGCATCTCGACCTCATCGGGTTGAGCCCCACCCCGGAAGAACGGGCGGCATTTCTGGCGGATACGGCGCCGGGAGCCTATGATCGGGTGGTGGACCGCCTGCTGGGTGATCCACGGCACGCCGAACGCTGGGCGCGGCACTGGATGGATGTGTGGCGCTACAGCGACTGGGCGGGCTGGACGGACGGGAAGCAGATTCGTGACAGCCAGCCGCACATTTGGCGGTGGCGGGACTGGATTGTGGAAAGTCTGGCCGCCGACAAGGGCTACGACCGGATGCTCCTCGAAATGCTCGCTGCCGATGAACTGGACCCTGACAATCCAGAATCCCTGCGCGCCACTGGTTTCCTGGCGAGAAACTACAAAATGCTCAGCCGCGAACAATGGATGGAGGACACCGTGAAGCATACCGGCCAGGCCTTCATGGGGCTGACCACCGGCTGTGCCAAATGCCACGACCATTTCCGGGACCCGATCCGGCAGGCAGACTACTACGCTCTGCGTGCCATTTTCGAACCGCATCAGGTGAGGCTCGACCAGGTGCCCGGCCAGGCGGACACCGCGCTGGACGGGCTGCCAAGGGTTTATGATGCCGATGTCTCCACGGTCACTTATCTGCTGACGCGGGGCGACGAGCGTTTTCCTGACAAATCCAGGGTGATCCCGCCGGGGGTGCCGCCGTTTCTGGGCGGAAATTTCAACCCTCAGCCGGTGGCACTGCCATTCGCCGCAGTCCATCCGCTGCGCCGGGAATCTGTCAGGGCGAATCTCCATGCCGCCGCTGAAAAATCGCGGCAGGAGACCGCCGCCGCTGCTTCCGCGACCGTGGCGGATGCCAAGGCCTCCGCGCACCGCATATTTGAGGCGCACCTTGCGGCCGCCGCAGCCTCGGCCAGGGTGGCCGCACTCGATGCTTTGCTGGCGACGGAACGCCTGGAGGACGCCGGACGCCGGGGCACGCCGCAATGGCAGGCGCAGGCGGAAAAAACCACGACCCTGCAGTTCCACGCCAAGGCTGCAGAGGCCCGCCTGGCCGCCCAGCAGGCGGGTGCCAGGGAATTCGAGGCACGGATGAAGGCGGTGGCATCCCGGCTGGCAGAGGCCACTGCGGCCCAAACCCAGGCCCCGGACACCGCAGCAAAACTGCAGGCGTCTGAGGCCGCCATGAAAGCGCTGGACGAGTCGGTGGGGAAATCCGCAGCTGCCCGGAAGTCGCTGCTGGAGGCGGAGGCGGCCTGTGCCGCGAAACCCAGCCCAGGATACGCCCCGCGGGAGGAGCCGAAGTTCCCTGACAAAAGTTCCGGACGCCGACTGGCCTTCGCCCGCTGGCTGGTGAATCCCGCCCATCCCCTCACGGCGCGAGTGGCGGTCAATCACGTCTGGTGTCGGCATTTCGGACACGGACTGGTGCCGACAACTGCGGATTTCGGAAATTCAGGCCGCCCGCCGTCACACCCTGGACTGCTCGACTGGCTGGCGGCGGAGTTCACGGACCACGGGTGGCACTTCCGGCACCTCCACCGCCTCATCGTTACCAGCGCCGCCTATCGCCAGGCCAGCCAGACCGGCGGCGATGCCGCACCGCAGGGAGATCCTGACAATGTTTATCTTTGGCACTTCGCTCCGCGGCGGCTCGAAGCGGAGGCGGTGCGGGACAATCTGCTCTGGGTCACCGGAGGACTGGACCTGACCCGCGGCGGACCAGAAATCGACCAGGCCCTGGCCCTGACTTCGCCCCGGCGCAGCCTTTACCTGCGCTGCGCCCAGGAGAAACAACCGGAATTCCTCCAGATCTTCGACGGCCCCAGCGTGGTCGAATGCTACGAGCGCAAACCCAGCGTGATTCCCCAGCAGGCTCTGGCCCTGCTCAACAGCGAACTCGCCTGGCAGCGCGCCGCAGCCCTGGAGAAATTGCCGGGACTGGGCACGGCGCCGGAACCGTTTGTCACGGCGGCTTTTTTGCATGTCCTGGGCCGCGAACCCACTGCCGACGAACACCGCCTGGGCCTTGGGCTGCTGGCGGATGGTCGCCTTCCGGCTGCGCGGCGGCGGACGCTGCTGCTCCACACCCTGCTCAACCATCACGAATTCCTGACCATCCGCTGACTGTCTCCGCTGCGCGATGCTGCAATTTCCGGATTGAACTTCTGCGGGAATTCGGAAAGCATTCGGCCATGGACGAGTTCGACCTCAAATCCACTCCGGAAAGGCGCATTCTGGACCTGCGGGTGCTGGGAATCCGCGACGTGCCTGTCATTGGCCACTACACCTACCGCCGCGCTGCCCAGGGCCTCCAGCGGGAGACGCACAGTGAACACTTTGAGGTGACCTTTCTAACCAAAGGAGTGCAGATTTACGAAACGGAAGGGGAACGCACCGTGCTGCGCGGCGGCGACCTCTACCTGACCAGGCCGGGCGAAAGCCACAGCACCGCGGGCCAGCCGGAGGAAAAAGGCGAGGCCTACTGGATTTTCATTCGCGCAGTGCCTGGTGGTTCCTTTTTGCGGTTCGACGCGGAGGCGGTCAGCGCTTTCCGCAGCATTTTTGAAACCGGGCGGCGCTCTGCGCGGGCCTCCGCGGAACTCCAGGAACACCTGAACAAATTGTTTGAGCTGCATGAAACCCACCAGAGCAATCCGCTGGCCAAAGCCGCACTGATGGCGCGGGTGGATCTGCTGGTGCTGGAGCTGGCCGCCTGTTTCACCCGGGAGGTGAAAGATGACATTGGAGGTGCGGTGGGGCGGGTTCTGGAGCGCCTGAAGCGCGATGACCAGTGGGATGTTTCCATCGCAGAGCTGGCGCAGGAGGCGCGGCTTTCCGAGGCGCGCTTCAAGGTGCGTTTCAAGCAGGAAGTCGGCATCCCGCCAGGGGAATATCTGATGCGCCGCCGGATCGAAAAAGCCAAACTGTGGCTGCGCAAAACCCAGTACCGCATTGCGGACATCGCCAAGGAACTGGCGTTTCCCACCTCCCAGTATTTCGCCACCGTCTTCAAGCGCTACACCGGCAAGACACCGCAGGATTGGCGGGTGCCGAAAAAAGGGGACCCGTAAGCGCCAGGCAGGCGGCCCGTCCGGTTCAGTAGGGCAGCTCGCGGAGGTAGATGTTTTTGAACCAGAGGTTGTTTCCGTGGTTCTGGAGTTCGAAAAATTCCTCGCGCAGCAGCTTGGAACCGCGCTTCCAGTAGTTTTCCAGAATCTGGTTGTCCACCACCAACTGGCCGTTGAGATGGATGGTCACGCGATCACCGATCATGCGAATGCAAAACGTGTTCCATTCGCCGATGGGTTTGTCCGCTTTCACCAGCGGATCCTTGCCGGCTTTTCCGGGGCCGGAGTTGTTCCACAGGCCGCCGGATCCTTTTTGGTTTCCAGCCGCATTTTGCGCGGGATTGCCAGGATCCCAGATTTGGACTTGCGGAGTGGAACGCAGATAGAGTCCGCTGTCCGCAGTGGCGGGAATTTTCCAGTCCACATAGACTTCGAAGTCACCATAGGGTTTTGCCGTGCACAGGTTCTGTCCCTTGCCGTCGAAAACCAGGGCGCCATCCGCTACTTTCCAGTGCGTCTTGGCGGACTCGTTGGCTTTGGTCTGGGCTGCAGCCAGGGCTTCCGGACTCATGGCGCGGCGCTTGTAGGGGTTGCCATCGCCCACCATTCCCTGCCAGCCGTTGAGATCGGTCCCGTTGAAGAGGGCGGTGAATCCCGCGGGCGGCTGGTTGTCGCCGGAAGATTTTGGCAGGGCGGGAGCTGCGGTGTAGTCCGCCACCTTTAGATCCTTGTAGGCCACGTAATCCCCGTGACCGCAGAAGGCGATGAAGCCGCTTTTGCGCAGCGCTCCGGGATGTTTGGCAGGATCGAACTTGATGTCCCCGAGAAAACAATCAGTGATGGTTTCCCCGTTGAGGATGACTTTGATGTGGTCGCCGATGCAGACGATGGTTTCATGGTTCCATTCGCCGGTCGGCTTCAGGCAGTTTTTCCTGGCTTGGAGGGAGGGTTGGATGTTGTAAACGGAGCCGTGATACTGCCATTCCTGAAGCCCCTTGTATTTTTCGTGGCGGTCGTCGAGCACCTGGATTTCCATCCCTGCATAGGCGGCATCGCCAGTCCCTGGATAGCGCAGACCAATGCCATTGTTGCTGCCGGGCTGGAGTTTGAACTGAAAATCGAGCACAAAATCACCGTATTCTTTTTCGGTGTGCAGGAAACTGCCCTTCGGCGTGCAGACGATGGCACCATCCTGCACCTCGTAGCCGCTTCCCTTCCAGCCCGCGAGACTCTTGCCGTCGAAGAGTTGCGTCCAGACGGCACCCTTGAGAATTTCCTCGGTCTTTGCTGCCGGGGTCAGCGGTTCCGTGGGGATGGGGGCGATGTCTGCCCGGCAAAACAAGGGAGCGGCAAGCGTGAGGAGGAGAGGGAGATGACGAATCATGGTTCGGGTGTGGCTGGTTGCAATGCGCGGCGAATATCAACTGCAATGCCCGCGGGAGGCAAGAGTAGGAACGCAATGAAACCGCCGTGTTTGCGGTGGCGGATGCCGCCAGTGCTTGTGGTGCCTCGCCCCCCAATTTCGTTGCACGGGGCGGCATTTGACGGCATGTCCCCGCATGATTCCGCCGCTTGATCTGCCCGTTCGTCCGCGCCGCAACCGCAAGTCGCCTGCCGTTCGTGATCTGGTTTGCGAAACCCGTCTGGCACCGGAACACTTTGTTCTGCCCCTGTTCATTCAGGAAGGTTCGGCAAGCGAACCCATTGCCTCGATGCCGGGCTGCCAGCGCTGGTGTCTGGCAGAACTGGTGCGTGAGGCGGCCGAGGCCGCTGCACTGGGGGTGCGGGCGGTGGTGCTGTTTCCCCGCATTTGCGAAACACTCAAAACACCGCAGGCTCAGGAGGCCTGGAATGCAGATGGCCTGGTGCCCCGTGCCATCAGGGCCATCAAGTCAGCCCTGCCGGATGTCTGCGTCATGACCGACGTGGCGCTCGATCCCTACAACAGCGATGGTCACGATGGGCTGGTGGCGCCGGATGGCCGCATTTTGAATGATGAAACCGTGGCGGCACTCTGCCGGCAGGCGCTCTGCCACGCGGCGGCCGGTGCGGACGTCGTCAGCCCCAGCGACATGATGGATGGCCGGGTGGCCGCCCTGCGCCGGGCGCTGGACAGCGCTGGCCACCCGGAGGTTTCCATTCTCAGCTACACCGCAAAGTATGCCAGCGCCTACTACGGCCCGTTCCGGGGTGCGCTGGATTCCGCTCCCAAGGCAGGCGACAAGAAAACCTATCAAATGGATCCGGCCAATGCCCGCGAGGCGGAGCGCGAGGCGGATCTGGATGCTGCGGAGGGTGCGGACGTTCTCATGGTGAAGCCCGCCGGCCCGTATCTGGACATTCTGCACCGGATTCGTCAGCGAACCACCCTTCCCATCGCGGCCTACCAGGTCAGCGGGGAGTATCTCATGATCAAAAGCGCGGCGGCCGCCGGCTGGATTGATGAGAAGCGCGTGGTTTTGGAAAGCCTGACAGGAATCCGCCGGGCCGGGGCGGACTTCATTCTCACCTATTTCGCCAAGGATGCCGCCCGCTGGCTGCGCGGCGGGTGACCAGCCATTTCGAGCCGCCAGTCACCGCCAGGATTCGGTGATTTCCAGAGTGTCTGAACAAACAGAATGTCTTTGTGGAATCGCGGCGCATCGGTTACACTGCGCGTGTATTCCTGAGATCGTGAAGGGAGGTGAAGACCATGGAGAAACCAAATCCGCAAATGAACCGGGATGTCACCGCGGCCTACCTCAGCGTGCTGCCCGGCATGGGGCACATCTTCAAGCACCACATTGGGCACGGGCTGCTCTATTTGCTCATCCTCACGCCGGCTTTTGGCTTTGCCGCCGGGCTGCTCGCATTCGCCACGTTCGGCGTGGCTTTGCTGCTGGTGCCTGCGATGTGGATCGGCTGGTCCGCCTATGAGGCCTATCATTTGGCAGACTGGAGCCACCGCTGCAAGCCGGTTGAAGGCTCCCCGTAGGCGGCTCCGCCTGTTGTTCGCGTGCCTCCCGGTGTGCTGCCGGGAGGCGGGGTGGTCATGGTGCGCCAGACGTGACGGGGGAAGTCTGCCGGGGGTTGAGCACATCCCGCAAGGCGCGTTCGATTCCCTTCGTGACCTGGGTCAGTTGCGCCAAGTCGATTTTTTCCGGCGTGTCGGAAAACAGTTGGAAATCGGGGGAACGAAACGGTCCGGTGTCCGTCAGCAGCACCGCGGGAAATCCCAGTGCGTGGAACGCCCAAAGATCCGAAAATTCCGGCCCTGCGAGGGCTGTGGGGGAAAACCCGGAAGCGAGCGGAACGGTGCTGGCGGCGGCAAAGCCTGCGGCCAGTTCTTTCTGGAAGGGAGTCTCTGCACCGCATCCGAGCAGGGCGATAAAATTGCCTTCCGTCGGCCATGCTAGTCCGTTTGGGGAGGCTGGCTGCTGGGTGCCCGCGCCCTGCCTGAAACAGCCCAGTGATCCCAGCACCAGCACGCCGGCGAGCTTCTCACCCCTGGTCTGGGCTGCCGCTGCGCAGGCCGCCGCACCGGTGGCATTTGGAGCGGTGAGCGGTGGCAGGGAATTTCCGAATGCGACAAAACGCAGGGTCCGTTCATGCTGCGTGCCCACGAAGGCTTGTGCCAGGGAAAGCAGCGCCGCCAATCCCGACCCGCTGCTGTTGGCTCCAGGCGAAAGTGCTGCGGTGTCACACCGGGCGGCCACCAGGACAATTTCACCGCGCCGCGCAGGATCGCTTCCGGGAATTTCCACGCTCAGATTCGTCCATTCGCCGCTGCCCGCGGCGTAATTCTGACGTTTGACTTCCGGATAGCCAAAATTGTTCTGGGCCAGCAGACCCTCGATGAACGCCCGGGTTTTGCGCAGGGCGGCGGGATCGCCCGCGGGACGGGGGCCGATGTCTTTGGCCAGCCGCTCGATAAAGAACTTCAGGTCGGCCTGCGCCACGGATCGGCGCTGGGCGGCTGCCTTTCCTTCGGTTTCACCACCCTTCCCCCGCAGCGAATGCACCAGCAGCGAACCGCCGCCGATCAGGGCAAGCCCGATGGGCAGTCCCAAAAGGAATACTTTGAACAGAGTGGGCTGCGTCAAGGGAATCAGTGGCCGGGGGTGGGGGAGAGAACTTCCTGCAGGAAATCATCCATCGCTTTCCAGGACCGGCGATCCGCCTTCTCGTCGTAGGCCGAACCGCTGGCTTTGTTGCTTCCGGCAGCAGGTTTGGTGAACGAATGCACCGCGCCGCTGTAGTAAACCATCTGCCAGTCCACCTTCGCCGTGTTCATGTCGGTGACGAAGGCCTTGATGTCCTTCTCGGGAACGAACGGGTCTTCCGCCCCGTGGAGTATCAGCACCTTGGCCTTCACCGTGCTGCCATCCGTCGGCGCGGGGGCATCCAGCGCTCCGTGAAAGGAAACCACCCCTTTGACATCCGCTCCACTGCGGGCCAGTTCGATGACCCCCAGGCCGCCAAAACAGTAGCCGATGGCCGCCAGCCGCGAGGCGTCTATGCCCGGCTGCGTTTTGAACGCGTCCAGCGCCAGGTTCAGCCGCTGGCGGAAAAGGACACGGTTGGTTTTGTATTTTCCGGCCTCCGCAGAGCATTCCTTGGGATCATTCGGCCGGATGCCCTTGCCGTAAATGTCCGCACAGAACGCGGCATAACCCAACTGCGCCAGTTGCGCCGCCCGGCTCCGGGCGTAGTCCTGCACACCGGTCCAGTCATGCACCAGCAGGACGCCCGGAATTTTTGCTGCGGAGGGCTTTGCCGGCATCACCAGCACGCCCTCCAGTTCCACCTCTCCATCCTTGTAGGAAATGGTTTTGGAGACAACCGGGGGTTCGGCATGCACCGGTGCAGATACCGCGGCAAGCAGCGTGCAGCAAATCAGGCCAAATAGGGTTTTCATAGGCGGTGAATGTGCCGACAATGCGCCCGCTGGCAAGCAGCGAGCTTTCAGCGTGCCGCTGAGATTTTCCGGGCAGGGTGCGCTGCGCATTCCGGCCTGCTCCGCAGCCGATGCTGCCTGACCGGGCTTCGGCGGCTGGGGAAGAAGGAGCCCTTGAACCGGATGAATGGACTCCCCATACAGCAAAACGGGGAAAATCCGAAGACGTTCCCCGCTTTGGCGCAGAAATTGCGATGGACGAAAAAATTATTCTTCGTCAGCGACCTCCACCTCATCGGCGGTGGCTGCCGCATTGACGGTCACGCGGATGATCGCCTCCACATCGGGATGGATGCGGACGGGCACCTCGAATTTGCCGGTGCCCTTGATGGGTTTGTCCAACTGAATGGCGTGGCGGTCCACCGTGATCTTCTGCTCCTCCAGAGCCCTGGCGATGTCCATGTTGGTGATGGAGCCAAAAGCCTTGCCAGCCTGGCTGGTGCTCAGTTCCAGCTTGAGATTGAGTTTGCGGATTTTACCCGCCAGGTTGTGGGCATCCGCCAGTTCCCGGCCCTCGCGTTCCGCCCGCTTGGCTTTGAGGTTGGCGACGTGGCGCAGGTTCCCCTGGGTCGCCTCGAAGGCCTTGCCTTGCGGCACCAGAAAATTCCGGGCATAGCCGGCCTTCACGGAAACGATGTCAGCTTCCGCGCCGAGCGCTGCGATTTTCTCTTTCAGAATGACTTGGACTTGGGCCATGATGGTGGAGGTGCCGGTGAAGGTTCAGGGATGAAACGAAAAACTCCCGGCTTCGGGAGGGCCAAGAATCTAAGGACACCCCAAAAACCTGTCAACAGGAAATACCCCGGTTCTCACCGTCCGCCCGACATTTGATGTTCGACAGAAAAATTTCCCTTCCGGCGGCGCATGAAATGTGCTTACACCGCATGGTTCCCGCAGGGTGCGGGACGGGCTGCATGAAATCTGACGAACCTTATGCCATTTTGGCCAACCTGGCCGACGGGGATGAACACATCCTCTCGGACATGACCATCTTTGGCCGCAAGGCGGACTGCACCATCCACCTGCCCGACACGCGCGTGTCGCGCCGCCATGCCATGATCCGCCGCCAGGAAGGCGGGCAATACTGGTTTTATGATCTCGGCAGCTTCAACGGGAGCTACATCAACGACGAACGGGTCAGCACCACCCGGCAACTGGAGCCGAACGATGTCATCCGCATCTGCGACCATGGCTTCCGCTTCCACATGCTGGTGCCGGGGCAGACGACACCGACCACCGAGATCGATGTCCAGACGGTTCCCATGCTGATTCTGGTCAGCGACATCAAGGGGTTCACCCGCCTGTCGGAAATCATCCCGCATGAGGAACTCGCCCAGGCCATCGGTAGCTGGTATGACTACTGCAATGAAATCCTGACCGAGCACGGTGCGGCCATCGACAAATTCATCGGCGATGCCGTGCTCGCCTACTGGACCGACGTGACTCCCAACGCCCGCAAGTGGGCGGTGCAGGCCGCGCGGGAACTCCGGCGCGGCTGCGAGGAAATCGCCCAGCAGATGCGCTGGACCTTTGAGCGCTACGAGGTGGAATTCGCCAGCGGCGTGGGTCTTCATGCCGGGGATGTGGCCTGGGGGCAGTTCGGTCAGGGCGGACTGACAATGTTAGGGGATGCCGTCAACACCGCCTTCCGGGTCCAGGCGCTGACGCGCGTGCTGGGCAGCGATGTGCTGGCCACCGGGGACTTTTTCAGCAACTGGCCGGAAGGGCTGCGCTACTGCCATCCGCTGGGCATTCATGAACTGAAGGGCCGCCAGGCGCCCGTGGAACTCTTCGCCGTGGAAACCGCTCCGGCCCTGATCCTGACATGAGCGGGGAAGCCACGCCGCCGGTGCCGCCCGCACCCAAAATGCAGGAAAGCTGGCGCGGGGTTGTCATCGTCGCGGTTCTGTGTGGCTCTTTTCTCTGGTGGTGGTTTTCCACGGAAAACACCCCGGAGGATGCCGGCGTGGACGGACTCGTCCAGCGGGCCGTGGCCGCCCTGGAGGCATCCAAATCTCCGCGCCCCCTGGCCTTTGATTTTGATTTGCTGGAGCTGTCGATGCTGCAACTGCGGGCAGGAAATTTCGACGCTGCCGCTGCGGTTGTCGGGCGAATTGCCGAACCCGCCCTGCGGGAGCAGGCCTGGCGCGCCCTTGCCCGCGGCCATTTGCAGAAAGATTCCGGGTCGCTTGCGCCGGCCCTGCAGTTTTGTGAGCGGATTGCAAATCCCGTCCGTCGCGCTGCGGCACGGGAGGAAATTCTGCTCGAAATCACGCGGATGGGCCTTTCGGATTTGGCGCTGGGACAGCGTCCGGAGCCGGTCCTGGAGGCAAAAATTGTCAGGGTTATGGCGGAAACCGACGGTCGCGACGAAGCCGCGCGACGGCTTCCAGGGCTGGAAAACCTGCTGACAGCAGCAGCTCCCGAAGTCCAGCCGGCACTGCGCGAACAACTGGCCTGGATTCACCTTTGGCTGGGCCATCCGGACCGGGTCAGAGCCTTGTGTCAGGATTTGCCGGAGTCAGCCTGCGACGAACTGCTGGCGGAACTTTTCCGCCTGGTGCGCATGGAGCATCCGGAAAATGCCCGGGCTCTGCTGGATTCCCTTCCCGCCAGCCTGCGCCTGCCCTTGCGCCTGGAGGCCGCCAGGCTCAATGGCACTCTGGAAACTCCCGCGGAACTGCGCGCGGATCTCCGCCGCCGGGCGGAGGCCGAAACGGCCCCGCTGCCGCAGGCGCAAGCCTGGTTGCTGGCCACCCGTGCTGCCTGGCAGTTGGGTAAAACTCCGGAGGAGTGGAAACCCCTGGCCGACCTTGCCCGCAGGGCTATCGCCGCGTGTCCGCCCGCAAGTCAGGGGGCGCTGTGGGTGGATCTGGGACAGCTTTGCAATGATGCCCTGGAATTCGACCAGAGCCGCCGTTGTCTGGAATCCGCCCGCACTCTTGCGCAGACCCTGCCTGACCAGCAGGCGATCGATGTGCTGGCCGCCCTGCTTGACGCCGCTTTCAAAAATTCCGAACCCGAGGGGTTGCACGAGGTGCTGGCAGATCTCCGCCCTCTGCTGCAAAAGCAGGTCCCTTCCGTCCAGTCAGCGCGCAGCATTGCACTGGTGCTGTTCCGTGATGGCGATTGGGAAAACGCCCTGGCTCTGGCTGAACGACTGCCCGCCGACGGACGCGGCGTGGTGTTGGAAGCGCTGGCCGGCCTTCCGGTGGAATCCTCCGCGGGTCCCGGATTTGCCCTTTCCCAAGACCATGCGTTCAAGGATCTCCGTCAGGTGGCCGCATCCCAGGGTGAATCCGAAGCCGCCAAACTGGCGATGCGGTTTCCTCCCGGCCCGCAGCGGGCCCGCAGCTGGCTGGAAATCGCCAAAGGCTTGGTGGTCAAATCCATGCTGGATCGTCCCGATTCCGCCCCCGCCGCGCCGCTATCCGGCGAAACGGAGTAGGCAGGAAGCGGCTGCCCGGCAGAAAAGCACGCCCCGCTGCATTCAGCGCACGAAAGCCTTGAGGGTGGCACAGCGCCGGCCGGCAGACTCGCCGTGCGGGCGGATCGTGTAGGGGCCGACGGCTGCGGGCACGATGAAGGTCTCGGCGTAGTGGACGACGAAGGGGTCAAAGGCGCCGCTGGGGCTTTCGACGATGGCCTCGCGGCCTTCGATCAGGTTGAGCACGTTGAGCGTGCCTCCGGTGTTGTGGGGAACAGGGCCGGTGAACCAGTGACGGCGGGTTTCGATGAACTCGGACTCGTGGAGTCCGGTGCGCTCCTCGGTCCATCCCTCGCCCGTGGCGGTGGGCTCCACGCGGTTGATGAGGTGCTGCTGCGTCCACTCAGAGTCCCGGTCGTATTGCAGCACCTGCCTGCCGTGTTCGAGATGGCAATGGCGGAAAAGGCTGCTAACAATGGGCATGGCGAATGCAAGAGAACCAGGATGTTCCATGCCCAAACCCAAACTGGCGGTGACGGTGGCGTTTGACCCGCCGGAAACGGGGGGAACGCGGCAGATGGCCAAAATGCTGGCGGGGTCGCTGGTGCGGAACTATTTTGGAGGGGAAGTGAAGGTGTTTCGGAATTCTTCTGGGCCGCTGTTTCTGGTGTTTCGGGAGGGACTGGAGGAAGTGGTGGTGGACACGCCGGCGCTGAAGGGGGCCCAACTGGCCGACCATGCCCGGCGGTGGGCGCCAAAGGTGCGGGAAATGATCCGACCGGAGGATTATGAATGGGTGCTGTGGCTGGATGCGGACTGCCTGGTGCTGCGGGATTTGGACCACCTGTTCCGTGTGGATGCGGATGTGCTGGTGGTGCGGGATGCCGCTGCGAGACCGGGTGACGAAAGATATGCCGGTTTCCTTACGGCGGAAGAATTGGAAAAGGAGGCCCTGCGTCCGGGCGGCCGGGTGCCGAATGTGAGCGTGTATCCGGCGGCGACGTGGGCGTGGGCGGTGCGGGGGGAACATTCCGCCGCCTTGATGACGGAATGGGAGCGGGTGATGGGATTGAGTCCCTCCCGGCCAACCAGCCGGGTGGATGCCAGTGCGTGGAACCGGGTGCTGCGGGACTGCGGTCTGCGGGTGAAACCGTTTGAGGATGGGGAAATGCGCTGCCCGCTGACGCGTATCTTTGACCACGGCGAAGTCGAACTCGACACCAACTGGGCGGAGAACTCAGTGCGCCCCCTGGTGCTCGGCCGCAAGAACTGGCTCCACGTCGGCAGTTGGGAAGCCGGACCCCGCGTCGCCGCCATCGCCAGCGTGATCGAATCCGCCAAGCGCCTTGGCCTCAATCCCAGGGACTACCTCGCCGACGTCCTCCCCCGCCTGGCCAATGGCACCACGTCCGTCGTCCCCGCGCTGACTCCCGCCGCCTGGTTCCGCGCCCGCTGAGGTGCCCCGTCCACGGCTCGCACCGCCCGCCGCGGCCGCCCGCCGCCCGACGCCCACGAAGGTCGGCACCAACATGGTCTGGTGAGACGCTTACCTCTAATTCCACGTGAATGGAGTGAAAAAGTGTGACGATTATACCTCCCGCCAGCGTTTGAACCCGATCCACAAAGCACCTCCGCAGACGATTCCTGACACCGCCAGCCAAACCACCAACATGCCTGCGCTGATGCCCCCCCGCTCGATCTGCGGTTTTGCAAATCGGTCTTCTGACAGCGCATTTGGAAAGCGCTTTTTGGAAGGTTCGAGAAGACCGCCGGAATCTGACCGCCCAGTGTTCCTTCCAGTTCCAGGGCCGGAAAGATTCGTTCCCTTGCGCATTTGAAAAATATCGTTTTGAGGGGATGTAGTGTTTGCACAAAGCCAGTCCACTAATTTATTTATCCCTGACATATCCTCTGCTAAATACCATTTGCTTAAGTCCGAAGGGATGCCGGGAATCATGCCGTTTTCCCCGGTCCATTTCAACGCCTCGTCGAGGCCCCATTTGTATGACGCAAGGTAATTTTTTGAGATGCGTGGACCAATATGGTCGAGAAAGCGCTTATAAACTTTTGGGTCGAGGGGCAGCACGGTCTGAGTTGCTTCGGACAGCGCAAAGCGGCAAAACAATCCAGCTTCCTGTCTTCTAAAAAACCGCCTGTCATGCGTTGGTTCCACTAGCAAATCAAGCAATTCAACACGCCTCTCCAGAGATAACGGATTCGACCAAAGTTCCGCGACGATTCTTGATTTTTCGATTACTTTCTCCGCTGGCGCCAGCATGCTGAATCCGAATTTTTCTACATTAGGAGGATATACGCCGTTTCTGTTGACTCCGGGAGTAGCAAGAATAACAAATTTTGCGTTGGGAATTTCTAGATCCGCATCGTCGTAACCAGTCGGGTTTCCAATCATTGCTGGACCTCCATCCCGCGTTCCGATTATCAAATATTTATATGGAATGGAAAACGAGTGTCGGCGCTTACCCGCAATCGTCTCCATAACTACAACTTTGGCGTGCGCCTCCAATGTTCGCGCTCCTCGCCGCGGCTCGTCACCTTCAACTGAAGTTACAGAAATGAGATAAAGTCCACCGCCGGAATTGAGGGATTCATGTATTGAATAATTATCGACTTCAGCATCGTTCCCGGCGACGCATTCAGCAAAATTGCTGAAAAATGTAGCAATTGCTATCCAAAAGTTAACTTTCATTCGGTTGTAGTATCGGTGAAGTGTAAACCCGGGTCATCCAAATCTGTCGCTGTTGTTCCTCCTGGTTGAATAACGTATGGAGCAGTTCCCGGCGTCGGAAAATCCGAGCTCTCTTTCCGGAAATTTACGCTTTGACCATTAGGAATAAAATTGCCTTCTATTTTGCACGTCCCAGTTGCTGAATTATTTGGTGGGGTCGTCTGGTGATTCAAAATAGCGGAAAACTCTAGCGACCAAAATATCCCGGCATCAATCGCAGCTGCTCGGTTGAAATCGTCGGAATGAGAAGCGATGAAATCCTCGAATTCGAGGATACCTCCCAAGGATTTAATGTAAAGTTTTACAGTTTCAGATTTCGGTACTTCGGCTGAATACTGAAAATTGGGAGAGTCGTTGGCGATCAAGTATAGTAGCTTGCCAGTCGAAGGCTGAGAATAGGGTGAAGCTGGAATCTCCTCCGAGGTTGAACGATAACTGTCCGGTACTTTATTCCATTGGCCATTTGCAGCTGGGCCGTCTAGTTTGTCTAGCAGTCTGGAGTGAGTATCCTCAAATTGCTCTTCTTCAAAACGGCTGTGCGTGACCTCCCCAATCGTCACTTCATAAGTTCGGAATCTAGTTGTTGATCTTAAGTTACCAATGAAACCAAGGTGAATTCTTTGACAGCCCAATTTTTCGTCACCGTTTCCGCCACGCAAAATGATATGCGCTAAAAAATCCAAAAACGGTCCTGCAGGAGGCTGCGGTTTGTTGGTAGAGAACAGGCCGTGCAACCCTCCGCCTTGATCTATAGGAGCAAATACCCAATGGAGTTTCGGCGTTGCCGTTGCCACATCAATCACGGAACGGATAACGATAAATTGGCCAACAACAAGGGTTGATCCCTGAAGCCCAACGGAAATCAAAAATGAACCATAAACTCCCTTAAGGTTTTGTGGAGCACTAATTGTAGCATTACGTTTGTCTGAAGGATCCGGCGTGACAACAATGTCAGGTGTGGCTTTCGCACCGCTAGAATCGTTGGCGTTCCGTTGCACGCTCCACGTTACTTCATCCTTGTCCGTCTCCCGCACTCCATCGATGCGCAATCTTACTGTTCCGACTCCTTCAGGGACAACCACAATCAGTGTGGGATCAAAAGTTGTCGAAGTGCCTTCACGCTCCTGCGTTTGACCACCGAGATCGAAAATCAATTTGTATTTGATATCGCCAGAGGGATCGTGAATTTCAGCAGGATCAGCTACCGCCTGGCGTGTTCCTGTTAATTGAAAAAAGATGGTTGTGCCTGCAGCCGCCCCGCCCGTCCGCTTCAGAAACCTCCGCCTGCTGATGGGGTTATTCCACGCAGCGCGGACCTCATTCTGGAAATTGCAGCTCTCTCCCTCTCTCTCTCTGGGATTTTGATCGTTGTTCATGGGATTCGTGGCTTTTGGGCTTGGGCTGGGTTCAAGCAGGGGGAATCCGCACGGGCGAGTTTCTCCTGAGGATGCGGAGATGTCCAGAAGAAGATTCCTATCTTTTTTGAGCGCGGGGGAGTTGCCGGACGATTTTTGGGAAGGAAGCTGGCAATGGCGGAAAAGGCTGCTAACAATGGGCATGGCGAATGCAAGAGAACCAGGATGTTCCCTGTCCAAACCCAAACTGGCGGTGACGGTGGCGTTTGACCCGCCGGAAACGGGCGGAACACTGCAGATGGCGAAGATGCTGGCGGGGTCGCTGGTGCGGAACTATTTTGGAGGGGAAGTGAAGGTGTTCCGGAACTCGGCGGGACCGCTGTTTCTGGTGTTTCGGGAGGGACTGGAGGAAGTGGTGGTGGACACGCCGGCGCTGAAGGGGGCACAACTGGCCGACCATGCACGGCGCTGGGTGCCGAAGGTGCGGGAAATGTTCAATGCGGAGGATTATGAATGGGTGCTGTGGCTGGATGCGGACTGCCTGGTGCTGCGGGATTTGGATCACCTGTTCCGCACGGATGCGGATGTGCTGGTGGTGCGCGATGCCGCTGCGAGCCCGGGCGACGAAAGGTATGCCGGTTTCCTGACGGTGGAAGAATTGGAAAAGGAGGCGCAGCGTCCAAGCGGCAGAATGCCAAATGTGAGCGTGTATCCGGCGGCGACGTGGGCGTGGGCGGTGCGGGGGGAGCATTTTGCCGCCTTGATGGCGGAATGGGAGCGGGTGATGGGATTGAGTCCCTCCCGGCCAACCAGCCGGGTGGACGCCAGTGCGTGGAACCGGGTGCTGCGGGACTGCGGGCTGCGGGTGAAACCGTTCGAGGATGGAGAAATGCGCTGCCCGCTGACGCACGATCCGGACTGGAAAACCTACAGGGACGCGGCGGTGCTGCACTGCACGGGAGCTTCCCAGGCGGATCGGATTCAGTTCATGTTCGGGGCCTACATGGCGCGGTTTTACGGGGACCCGGGAATTACGTTTTTAAACCTGATCGAGATGTGAAGATTAAAGCGAGGAATCAGGTTTTTGTCCCGCACTTGTCAAAAGTGAGCCTGTTTGGGAGGATTGCTTCGGCTTCCCAGCCGGCAGGAAAGTGGGTCCGCCGGCCCGGCGGATTCCGTGCAGCCGTCCGGCGGACGGCGCCACATTCTTTCGCCTTCCGCCGCAGCGCGGCTTTCCAGGTGGTGATGAATCAATGAAATTTCGACGACCATGAAACTCCAGGAGACATTTCCGAAAATCTTTTTGCTGAATCTGGCGCGGCGGCAGGACCGAAGGGCGCGGTGCGAGCAGTTGTTCGAGGATTTTGGGCTGGAGGTGGAGCGATTCCCTGCAGTGGATGCGCGCAGATTTTCCGACGCCCGGGGATTTCAGTTTCCAGGCAGGTATGCCCATGCGTTGAGCTGCCGCCTGATTTTGCGCCGGGCAATGCATGAAAAGTGGCCGGCCGTGTTCATTTTTGAGGACGATGTGACGCTGCATCCAGACCTGCATCAGCGGCTGGAGGAAATCGAACTTCCGGAGGATTGGGGGATGGTGTATCTGGGCGGAACGCACCATGAACGGCCCGTGGCGGTGGCTGCGGGACTCGTGCGGGTGCGGGCGATGCTGGATACGCAGGCGTTCGGGGTGCGGGCCAGCCATTACCGGGAAGTGATGGCCGCGCTGAAAGACGCCCGGATGGACGGGGACTCCCACATTCCGGCGGCGGACGTGATTTTGGGCCGGATGATGGAGCGGATTCCAACGTATGCGCCCTACCCCAGCCTGGCAGGACAGCGGGAGGAGTATTCGGATCTGGTGGGGGCGACGTACCGCCACTACACGGACGACTGCCAGCAAAGCTGGGCACATGACAATCTGCGGGGAATTCCTGCGGAAGCGCTGGGCGGAAAGGCTTATGCGCCGGTGAAGCGGCAAAGCACCCGGACCAGCGCCTGGTTCAAACCGGCGCGACATTTTGGAATTCCCGAATGGGCTGAGAAAGAGCCGGACGGCGACAAGACACCGCCGGAACCGGGCGGCGGAGAGGGCGGTGCAGCGACGGGACCACAGGTGGCGTTCCTGTTCCTGACACGGGGAGAGGTGAACCACCCGCAAGTCTGGGAGCAATACTGGTCAGGAGGGGAGGGCCGCCGGCGGATTTACTCCCACATCGCGCAGCCACAACCGGCAGCGGATGGCTGGCTGAAAGGGGCGCAAATTCCAAAACATCTGGAAACGCGGTGGGGCGACATTTCACTGGTGCGGACGCAACTGGCATTGCTGGCAGAGGCGCTGAAGGAGGGCAGCAACACCCATTTCATTTTTGTCTCCGAAAGCTGCGTGCCGGTTCGTCCGTTTGCGGAACTGCTGCGGCTGCTGCGCATTGATTCCCGCAGCCGGTTCAACTGGAAAACCGGCCAGCAAATTGAAAAAGATCAGCCTGAGAAGGTGCCGCGGATGAACCAAGCAAGGAGGGTCACCACGGGCGACTGGCGTTTTCATTCGCAGTGGGTGCTGCTGAACCGGGAGGCGGCTGAATTGGTGTGCGAGGACGATTTCACGGGACTCATGGAGGCGATGTTTGCTCCCGACGAGAGTTATGTGGGAACGGTACTGCAACTGAAAGGCTACCCGCTGCATGAAAAGGTGGCACCGTTTGATCCAACGTTGGCAAAATGGAAAGGCGGAGCCCATCCGGAGGCATTTGGAAATGTTTCAGCGGAACTGGTTGGGGAAATCGTGTCGAGCGGGCCGTGGTTTGCTCGAAAATTTGATCCCCGAAGCAACATCGGAGAGTTTGGACTGCATTTGCCCGCCCTGTCTCACAGTGAATTCAAAGTATGACCTTGGCTCCTGGCGTGGTCTGGCACCAAAACAGGCAAACGGCAAGGTCACGAAGGGGTTCTGCGCCCAACCAATCAAGTCACCCCATTCGCCCTGCCCCGGCTCCAAGCCGTTCGGCTTGCAACTTGAAACCAAGGCCCCAGTTTCGCCGTGTTTGATCCGGACTTGCGCCACGGTGGCGCAGCGGCATGGTGTAGGCACGATGAAAGCCATGATTTGCCATTGCCTTGCCCTCTTGCTGGTGGTGTCCTTGCGCGGTGAGGAGTCCGGTGCGAAGCCGACGATCAATGAAAAGTTCCGCGACTCCGGGCTGAAAGTGGAGGAGTGGACTCAGAAATTTGAGACGGAGAGCCGGGAAATCTACCACCACCGGGAGGCAATCCTCAAGGCAGCGGGCATCAAGCCGGGACTGGCCGTGGCGGACATCGGCGCGGGCACCGGGTTGTTCACGATTCCTTTTGCCAGGGCGGTCGGCCCCGAAGGTGTGGTTTTTGCGGTGGATATCGCTCCGAAATTCATCGATCACATCAAAACCCGCGCGGAAAAGGAGGGGGTGGGCAACATCAAGCCGATTCTCTGCACCGACCGCTCGACGGAACTGCCTGAGGCATCGGTCGATGTCGCATTCATCTGCGACACCTACCACCACTTCGAGCACCCCGGTGCGACGTTGGCGTCCTTGCACAGGGCGCTCAAGCCCGGAGGAGTCCTTGTCCTGATCGACTTTGTGCGCATTCCGGGGCGCAGCAGCGATTTTGTGATGGGCCATGTCCGGGCCGGCCAGGAGGTCTTCGAAAAGGAAATCACCACGGCTGGATTTGAAAAGGTTGGCGAGGAGAAGGGGCTCCTCCAGGAGAACTATTTTGTCCGTTTTCGGAAGGCGGAGGCCAAAGCCCGGACGCCCTGACACACCGTGAACAGCAGTCGAATCTTCCCGCAAATCGGTGGGAACCCGCCCGGTTTCGGAACCGAAATTTTTCCTTGCGGGGTTTGGAAACTGTGATTTGCTCGCAATTCCCAAAAAATCAATTTCCGAATCACGACGTTCATGAGCGAGAGCAAGACCGAAATCAAAAATTTTCAACTGCACGAAAAGGACACTGGATCCTCCGACGTGCAGGTGGCGCTGCTGACCCAGCGCATCAATCATTTGACCGAGCACCTCGGACGTCATAAAAAAGATTTTTCCTCGCGCCGCGGCCTGCTGATGCTGGTGGGACAACGTCGCCGCATCCTGGATTACCTGAAAAACACCAACGAGGAACGGTATCAAAAGGTGATCAAGTCGCTCGGCCTGCGTCGCTAAGCCATCCGTTTCCAACTTTCATGATTTCGAGAAGCCTGACTCTGCCGCCACCGTCGCCGGGTCAGGCTCTCCCATTTTTTCCGGACAGCAGCACGAGGAAGGACACCCGCTGATCGGCGCTGATCTGACTTGCCATTCGCCCTCTCTGAGGACGCAAGCCAGATCAGCGAAGATAAGCGGTCCTGACAGTTCCTTCCTCTGGTGAGTCCGGGAAACCCGGTTCTGCGGATGAACTCCGCGGACCCATTCCACAATGGCCGGTTTCCCAATGAAACCGGCGCCAAGCAGGGCTGTGCCCTGCCATCACACAAACAAACCAGAGAACGAACCAAACTATGAGCAATATTCACCGAGTCACCGCCAACGTCGGCGGCCAGGACATTGTGATTGAAACCGGCCGCATGGCCAAACTGGCCGATGGGGCCGTGACGGTGCAACTGGGGGAGACCCTGGTGATCGTCAGCGCCGTTTCCGCCACTTCCGTCAAGGAAGGCCAGGACTTTTTCCCATTGTCCGTCGAATACAAGGAAAAGGCCGCCGCCGCCGGACGTCTTCCCGGGGGCTATTTCCGGCGGGAAGGCAGGCCGACGGAAAAAGAAATCCTAACCTGCCGGATGACGGACCGTCCGCTGCGCCCCCTGTTTCCAAAGGGGTATTATTACGACACCCAGATCGTGGCCCTGCTGCTCTCCGCCGACGGGGAAAATGATTCCGATGTTCTGGCGATGAACGGTGCTTCCGCGGCGCTTTGCGTTTCGGACGTTCCGTTTGCCGGTCCGGTGGGTGCCGTTCGCGTGGGGCGCATTGGCGGAAAATTCGTGGCCAATCCAACCCATTCTGAACGGGAAGGCAGCGATCTGGACCTGATTTATGTCGGCAACAAAACCGACGTCATCATGATTGAAGGCGACGCCAAGGAACTCCCCGAGGAGGAATTCATCAAGGCGCTGCACTTCGCCCAGGAGCAGGTGCAGGTGCTCGTCGCCGCCCAAGAAGAACTGGCCGCCAAGGCCGGCAAAGCCAAGCGCGAATTCGCCCCCATGCTGGTGAAGGAAGACCTGTTGGAAATCGCCTATCAAGTCGCCGGCAGCCGCATTGAGGCCGCGATTTACACCCCGGGCAAGACTGCCCGCGGCAAGGCGGTGGATGCCCTGCGCGGGGAAGTGAAAGCGAAGATTCTGGAAACCTATCCGGAAGCGACGCCGTTCGAGATTTCGCAGGCGTTCGACTACCTCCAGAAGAAGGCGTTCCGCATTTCCATCCTCGACAAGAAAAACCGCTGCGATGGACGCGGCATCGACGAAATCCGCCAGCTTTCCGCCGAAGCCGGCGTCATTCCGCGCGTTCACGGCTCGTCCCTGTTCGCCCGGGGCGAGACCCAGGCGCTGGCCATTGCCACCCTGGCTCCGCTGGATGAAGCTCAGGAAATGGACAATTACACCGGCGGTCCGGATGCCAAGCGCTTCCTGCTGCACTACAATTTCCCGCCGTTCAGCGTCGGTGAAACGGGCCGCTTCGGCGGACAAAATCGCCGGGAAATCGGCCACGGTGCCCTGGCGGAGAAATCCATTGAACCGGTGCTCCCGGCGGTCGCAGATTTTCCCTATGCCATCCGTGTGGTCAGCGAGGTTATGGAATCGAACGGCTCCACTTCGATGGCCTCGGTTTGTTCCGGGACCATGGCGCTGTTGCAGGCCGGCGTGCCCCTGAAGAAGCCAGTGGCCGGGATCTCGGTCGGTCTGGTGACCGAGTATGACGGTGCCAACAGCATGAAGCGCTACCTGACAATGATGGACATCCTCGGCAGCGAGGACCATTTCGGCGACATGGACTTCAAACTCTGCGGCACTGAAAATGGGGTGACCGGCTACCAGCTCGACCTGAAGCTGCCCGGCATCCCCCTTGCCATTCTGGAGGAAGCCATCCACAAGGCCAAAACCGGACGCGGCCAGGTGCTTGCCGTGATGAATTCCGTCATCAGCCAGCCGGGAGAACTCAGCCCGCATGCCCCGCGCATCGAAACCATCAAGATTGACCCTGACCGCATCGGTGAACTCATCGGCCCCGGCGGCAAGGTCATCAAGGGCATCCAGGCGGAATCCGGCGCGAAAATCGATGTCGAGGACGATGGCACCGTCCATGTCTATGCCATCAAGCGGGAGAGCATGGAACGCGCCGTTCAGATGGTGAAGGAGATTTTCGCTGAAGTCGAAATTGGCGTCACCTACACCGGAAAGGTCGTCTCGACCAAAGAGTTCGGGGCGTTCATGCAGGTTTTCCCCGGAAAGGACGGATTGATCCACATCTCCGAACTGGCGGATTTCCGGGTCAAGTCCGTCGAGGATGTCGTCAAAGTCGGTGACATCGTCACGGCGAAATGCATCGGAATCGACGAAAAAGGCCGCGTGAAAATGAGCCGCAAGGCCGCTCTCAAGGACAAGGAAAAACAACTTGCGGGGGAAGCGACCGAGTAGGGTCAAGCTGCCCAATTGTCCCGTTTTTCGGACAAACACGAACCCCCGGCTGCCAGACGGCCGGGGGTTTTTCGCGCCGAGAACCACCATCGAAATTTCCTAGTGTGCTGCGAATGGACGGGGATCAGGGCCAAAGTCCGCTGGAAATTGGGGGGGGTGAAAATCCGTTCACTGTCAAAAACTTGTCTTGAGCAAACCGGGCCGATTCGGTAATGATCCACAGACGATGTAATGGCTTGATAACGACATTCGCCAGTTCGCACCCACCAACACATTCTACTGAACACCACGGCAATGGAAATTTTTGTCCGCATCAACGACGAACAGCACGGTCCTTATGATGAAGCGCAGCTTTTGCAGCTGCTCAACGAAGGTCAGATAGGACGCAGAGATCTCATTTTTTACGAGGGCATGGAGCAGTGGCAGCCGCTGGAGGAGATTTTTGATGTTGAGGAGCGGCTGCATCATCACATGGATGAGGGGCAGGATGCGGATGTCATTGCGGAGGTTTACCAGCACCTCACGCACATCACGGCGCATGACGAGAAAATTTTCTACATCGCCCATCAGAAAAAGCGTCTGATGAAATCCAGGCCGGATGCGGTGATCATCACCAACGAGCGGATCATCATCATTCGCCAGGGATTGGGAGGCTCGCGAACGGAAGACCATCTTTGGAAGAACGTCGTCAGTGTGCAAATGAAGGAGGGCATCATGGGCACCACCTTCTCGATTCTGGACACGAACGATCACGTCGTCCATGTGGATGACCTGCCAAAGCCCCAGTTGGAACGCCTCTGTCAAATGGCCCAGGAGATGAGGGCCAAGTGAGTTTTTCCGGTTGAGGCATCGGCGGTGCGGTCGGAACCGATGCATCGACTCGATACCGTGACGAAACTGGTTTTTGCAGCCGCAGTTGCCTCCGCCCTCTCCCGGCGGCTTTCCCGGGCATTCCTGGTGTAATTTTAACAGGCCAGGGCACCCCGACGGTGTTCCTTTCCGCGGGGCGCAATCTTTATGTTAGCCGATATTCGGGGGCGTCTCCGGCTTTGTGGACAGCCCGAAGACCTGGCGCAGGGCGGAGATCGCAGCGTGGTGTCCGCACATGCCATGCACGCCGCCACCGGGTGGCGTGGAGGAACTGCACAGATAAATGCTGCGGACTGGGGTGGCATAGGGATCGCGTCGGAGCACTGGCCGGGCGAGAAGCTGCCGCAGGTCCTGGACGCCGCCGATGATGTCTCCCCCGACGTAGTTCGGGTTGTAGGCCTCGAAATCCGGGGGACGCATCACCCGGGTGGCAAGAATGGTGTCGCGAAAACCTGGGGCGAACCGCTCGATTTGCCGGAGAATGGGTTCCAGGGCGTCGCCGGTGGAGCCAGAAGGTACATGGCAGTAGGCCCAGCAGGTGTGGCGTCCGTGCGGCGCCCGATGCGAATCCGCGACGCTTTGCTGCGCGAGCAGGACAAACGGTTTTTCCGGGATCTTCCCCTGACTGACGGTCCTTTCTGCCTCAGCGATTTCTTCGATCGTCCCGCCGACATGGACGGTGCCGGCCCGGCGGCAGGCATTGTTTTTCCACGGAATGGGACCGCTCAATGCCAGGTCCACCTTGAACGCACCGGCACCGTAGCGAAAGGTCGCGAGTCGTTTCCGGTAGCGGGCGGGCAGTGTTTCGTCGCAGATTTCCACCAGTCCGCGTGGCGTGGTGTCGAACAAATACGCTTCGGCCTTTGGCAGGTCGGCGAGGGATTTCACGCGGAAATTCACAGCGATTTCCCCACCCAGGGCCTCAAAATAGCGACCCAAGGCCCGGGCGATCGCCTGCGAGCCTCCTTTTGCCACCGGCCAGCCAGCCACATGCCCAGCGGCCATCAGCATCTGGCCGACCGCAGCGGTGGCGGGGGCTTCCAGCGGCAGAATGGAATGCGCCGCGTTTCCGGCAAACAAGGCGCGGGCCTCCGGAGAAGCAAATTGGCGCATGGCGAAGCGCCAGCCGCTTTGCACTGCGGTGAGCCCGAAGCGTGTCATGGCAACGGGGCAACTGGGAAAGCGCAGCAGCGGTCCCAGCATGTCCGGCAGCAGTTTGTCCAGTGATCGGGCGAGCCAGCCGATGCTCGTCTCGTAGGCCCGGCGGTCCTTGCTGGGTAAGGCTGCGATTGTCTGGGCGATGTCGCGGTGGAGGACGGGCGCACTGCCGTCGTCCAGGGGGTGGGCGAGGAGGATCTCTGGATGCACCCATTCGAGGCCGAATTTTTCCAGGGGAACGGAGCGCATGAACGGCGAAACCGCCCCCATGGGGTGCACGGCGGAGCAGATGTCATGGTGAAAACCCGGCAGGGTTAATTCCTCCGTCCGCATCCCGCCGCCGATCGTGCTTAGTGCTTCCACCAAAAGAACCCGAAGTCCAGCCCGGGCCAGCGTGATGCCGGCCGCCAGTCCATTCGGACCGGAGCCGATGACGATGGCATGGTACGCAGAATGGGACGGGCTGATGCGGAGCGTGGGCACTGCCTACTGGTCAAATGCAGCGCGCATTTGTCGAGAGGAAAGGCAGCGGCCAGGCGTTCGCATAGCACGGCAGGGAGGGGCGCATCCCGGCCGGAAAGGACGATTGGTCACGGTGTCCTTTTCCGTGTCCGCGTACAAGGAGAATTTACGGCAACCGGAGGCTTTGCATTCCCCCCCGAGTTCGGATACGTTCGTCGCGCACGTGCCATCCAATCCAAGCGCAACGCCCCTTTCATGAAACGACTGCTTTTCCCCGCTTTGCTCATTCTCGGTTTCCTGGCTGGCTTCACTTGGTTCACACAAGCTCAGGGCGCACGTCCTGGCGGGACCAACCCTGCTGCCGCAAACAACAATGCCGAGAGCAACCCGGAGCGCATCCGCGATGTGCAAACGACCGACCACTGGTGGGATTGCACCCTGCCCGGCGGGAATTTTTGCATTTCCATCGGCAAAATTTCGAGTGTCAGCATTCATGAGTATGCCGTGCCGGTGCCGACCCAAACTCCCGGCGCTGTTCCGCTGCCTTCGCGGGTTTTCGAAGTGAACATCGGAACGGACACGGCATTGGTTGCCCGTTTTTATTACGTGGAAGCCGCAACGGAGGCCTCGGCACTGAACGTGACGAAGACGGCCATCGAGCGGATCAACCAGGTGGCGAACGAGGCTGCGAGCCGCACGGGAACGCTCAAGCTCTGGCAGATGGTGCAAAAGGACTATCCCAACACCACCCACGCCCACACCGTGGAATACCGACTGGAAAGCCGGGATGACCTGAACCGCCTCTACGGAAGTGTGAAACGGGCCTGGCTCACCGGAAAAGGCGCCCGGTTTACGATCGTCAATGAATAGCCATCACCAATCTGACAAATCATGAAAACATTCCATCATCTCATCCTTGCAGCCATCACCTCCGCACTGGCATTCCCTCTGTATGCGGAGGAGGAACAGCCCGAACGGGCGCAACGGGAGCAGGTCAGACGCGAAAAGCAGGAACATGCCCAGCGGGAATTCAAGGAAAGGGCGGCACGGCAACACCTCGAAGCCGCCGCTGCCAAGGAAAGGGTGCGACACAGGATGGAACTGGCGGAGGTCGAGGCGAAGAAGCTGGAGGAATCCGGAGCGAAGGACAAGGCGGAGGAATTGCGCCGACAGGCAAAGGAGCGGATGCACCGTGAAATCGCTGAATTCAACGAAAGGCAGCAGGCCAGACAGAATGCTGAACGGGAGCAACAGGAACGAAAGGGCCAACCGCACGAGGATGGACCCCGCCGCGATGGGGATCGGAAATCCGAGGAACGTCCGGACATCAGACAACTGGAGGCAAAACTGCACCATGTGAAGCAGGCCATCGCGCACCTGAACGAAGCGGGCCTGCAGGATGCCGCCGCCCGGATTCACCCCCTGGCCGAGCAACTCGGTCGCCAGCTGGAAGAGTCGCGCCAGGCCGCACATCAGGAACCCGATGGTCTCCGCCGGGAAGCGGAAGCGCTCCGGAAGGAAAACCTGGAACTGCGCGAGGCCGTGCGCAGGCTCAAGGAGGCCCAGGCAGGTCCCGGTGGAAAACCTTAAACCTTACGGTCGCCACCGCCTGTTGGAAACGGAGCATCGGGTTACCTCGAGGTCATCCCAGGGTCTGGAATGACAGTAATCTCGGCATTTCCCTGAAGGTTCAGGGTGATTTTGCCGTGCTGGTCCGCCTTAAGCACGGTTTGCGTCCGGTTGATACCGACTTTCCATGAGGAACCGGGTGTCGCCCCCCCCAGGATGAAGGTGTGCTGTGGTCGCAACTCGGTCACTGAACAGACGGCCTTGTCCGCAGTCAGTTCTTTCCAGGTGACCTCGCCCTGGCTGCTTTCAAGGAAGAGGTGACTGGCCGGAGCATCCGTTAGGCTGAGGACGACGACGGGCGATCCGTTCGTGTGGATGTAGAGCCAGTCCCTGCTGCGGCAAAAGCCGGTGACACCGCGGCAGGCCGGCATGTCAGGCACCCCGTGGGCGGCATCCAGTCGGAATGTCCGCTGTCGTCCCTGGTTGACGAGCAGCCATTTGCGCGATCCGGACCGGTAAATTTCGGTGTGATAGCTGTCGCGAACCATCCGGGCATAGTCCACGGCGGTCATGCTGTGCAGCGGGCGCTCCAGCGCCCAGGAGTAGACGTTTTCCACAGCCTTGAGCGCACCCAGCGTCGCCGCGCTGTAAAAATGATAGTAAACATTGACCGGCTTCAGGCGGCGCGGTTCTTCGGTGGCATCGAAGGTTTCAATGACTTGGGAAAAACCGCCGAAGAACGGCCCCTTCCAGTTGCTCGTGTAAACGAATTCGTTCTGGTTTGCGGCGTGGATTTGCAGCCGTCCGTCCCAAAGCATGACCCGCGGGCTGACATTGGAAAGAAACGGGTGGCTCTTGCTCATGACCGTGTTGCCCCCGTTCATGTTTTCGACACCCATTTCATCGCAGATGCGGATCGCCTCCGCTCCAGGACGGCAGTTGCCAGACCAGAGCATTAAATCCACCTTTTTGCCAGGTGGGCAGAGTTTCTGGATGTATTCGATCGACCCCTTCACCTCGCGGGCCATGTCCGGATGCTCCGTGTCGTAGCCTGCGGAGGGTTTCAGTTCCAGGCCCCGGTTTTCATACAACGGGATGAATTCGTCATCGTGATCGATCCAAACATAGGGATGGGAAAACGAATGACTGGCCGCCTGGACATTGGGGAGGGCCAGGCAGGAACGGGCTGCCTCCTCGTAACGTTCCACTTGATTTGCCTCCTGGTCTTTTTCCAATCCGCGGGTGGAGGCTTCCACCAGGGACACCGTGATGGGAAATGGAAAACGCTTGAGAATGCGGTCGCGGATGATCACTCCGCAGAGATCATTTCCGGCATGTGGTGTGATGCCGCAGAAGCCATCTCCGTCGATGTGACTGTAGAAAATGCGCCGACCATCGCGGGTGGTTGGGTCCGGTGCGGGAAAGGAGCCGCCGGGGAAGATCCGTTGGAGGAATTTGAAGGGGTCGAAGAGAGATGCCTGGTCCTCGGCGCTGGCCTGAAAGGTGGCATAGGGCTCCATAAGCACGCCGCCCCAGTTGCAGGTGAATACGGCATCGTAAACCAGCTTGTTAGCCGCTTCATCCGTGCAGGAAACGGAAAGGTCGATTTTGGCATTTTCGGGCGCCCTGGTATCCTCGATTTCCGCCGGGTGGGCGGTGAGCAGGGCTTCGTAGCTCATCACGTCGCGGTTCACCTCGCGGAATTCCACGTTCAGGGGCCTGGAGACTTGAGTGAAGGATCCCCAGCAGCCGAGTCCTTTCAACAGGCGCATTCTCTGAACATCCTGCTGGAAGGGATACTGGCCGGTAAACAGCACCTTGATGCCGTGTTTCTGCTGTTGGAGAATCCAGTCCACATACCAGGATTCACCGCCGAAGGGAAGGGAGGTTTCCACATCGAAAATGACCCCGCAGTATTGCCCGTCGAGTACTGCCGGCGGGGACTGGTCCCCCACGTTGAGATAGTCCACTTCGTATCCGAGCCATTCCAGCGGCATCTGCAGCCGTTCCCCGGTAAACGTATCGGCGGCGAATTTGTTTGCCACCTCACTTTCCGCCAGCACCGACCCGTGAATGACCAGAATGCGGCGGGCCAGTTGCTGGATGGGGCCCAGCAGCGTGCCGTCGAGTTCCCGGGTCGTCAAAAATACCTCGGCTCCTGCCTTTTGAATCTGTTCCGCCACGCTTTCAGCCAGCAGTGCATTTCCCGGTGCCAGGTAATCCACTACGTAAACCGGCATTCCGCCAGTGCGCAGTTGCCGAATTTTTTCGAGCAACCGTTGGTTGTCCGCAGCAGACACCGGCAGGTATTCCCCCTTGTCATTAAAAGTTCGAAACACGCTCTCAACCAGCACTCCGTCCACTGCACCTTGCAAATCCGCCAGCAAATCGAAACCGCGATTGATGATCAGTTCCTTGCCGGGGAATTCTTTTCGCAGCCGGTGAATCAATCCAATGAGCGCCTGACGCAGTGCCTGGGCTTCCGCCGGACGCGCCGTCTGGAGCAATGTGAGGCTGTCCGCCGTGTCTAGAAACAATCCGTCAAACCCTTTTGCCAGCGCTGGTTTCGCAAGGTGTTCCACGACAAACTCAGCCCACTTTGGGTTACCTACGTCGGCGCATCGACTTTTCCATTTCTGATTTTCTCCCGCCAGCGCGATTCCGGCTGATTGGATTTCTTTGGCATAACTAGCGGTGGCAGCGACCTCGATCACGCTGACATAGGCCAGATACTTGCGCCCCAACTGGTGTCCGGGAGCCAGATCGGCCTTGGCCTGCGGCTGCAGAATCGTCAAGTCATGCACCAACAAATATGCAGGCTCGGGATTGGTCTGGTAATTTACCGCGAACGACCGTGCTTCGGCGGTGTCCGGTGCCAGCGCCACTCCCAGCCACATTCCCGCCATGCCCAGAATCCATCGCAACCGATCCGTTTTACGCATCACCGTCCCCCACCGCATAAAAAGTTTTGATCGCCACTTCACCATGATTGTTTCTAGAAAGATTAGAAAGAAGTATCCTATCTAGAATCTATGGAAAAACAAAAAAATTATTCGGGATGGCGGATTCAGCGTACCGGGGAAGCGGGTGTGTGCATGATTTTCCGGGAATAAAAAAAACCGCGCCGACGGATGCCGACGCGGTTTTGAAGTGAAATGAAGTTCTGATTAGAAGTTCATGCGGAAACCGCTGCGGACAATCACGTAGTTGTCGGTTTCTTCGGCCCAGACGTAACGGGCGTCGGCGAAGAGGCCGATGCAGTTGCTGAAGCGATAGTCGAGACCGCCACCAGCGTGGAAAACGCCTTGGGTCACGCTGTTGGCGTGGACACCGCCGCCAACCATGATGTAGGGGGCGAGGCAGATGCTGGTGATCGGAGCGCGCAGAACGAGGCTGCCGGTGAAGGAGTGGACCACGCTGTCTTCAGCAAACCAAGCGGCTTCACCTTCGAGGCCGACATAGGGAGTGAAGAAATAGGCGGCGGAGATACCACCACCCAGACTGTCGTCCAACTCGCCGCCGTCACCGATCATGGCTGCAGCGAAAAGGCTGAATTGGCCACCCGGCTCAAAGCAGGAGCAGCCTGCGGGAGGCGGAGGGGGAGGCGTTTTGCCGACAGGGGCTTTGCCAGTGACACCAGCCGAGCTAAAGCCAGCCAGTCCGAGTACAGTCAGGAGTGTGATGTATGCTTTTTTCATAGTTAAAGACTTGAGCCGCGATATTAGGAGGCAATTTCTCAAGATCAAGTGAAATTTTACATCGAAAGGCAATTTCCGCTGGGTTTTTAAGAAAATACATGCTTTCCACGCCTGAAATTTCATTGGGATGGGCCATTTCAGCGGTTCGAAGCAAACGAGGGGATCACGATTGGGGTTGGGAGCGTTTGTCAGGGTGGGCTTGCCGCAGCTTCCGCCGGAGGGTGACGCGGTTCATGTCGAGATTGGCTGCGAGCCGGGTGGGGCGGTGGTCGAAATGGGGTAGGAGCTGAGTGAGCAGGCGGCCTTCGATTTCCGCGAGAATGGCGTCGTAGGTTTGGTGTCCGCGGACGGCTTCGGCAGCGATGGCTGCCAGGGCGGTGTCGAGTTTTTGCCAGTGTTTGGGAGCGATTGCGGTTTCGGGACGGAGTTCGGGGGGCAAATGCTGGGGTTGGATGGTGCGCCCGGGGCAGACCGCGGCGGCCCGTTCCAGGACGGACTGGAGTTCCCGGACGTTGCCGGGCCACTCGTGCTGGCGGAGTAACAAGAGGGCGTCACGGGAGAGGTCGAGATTCCGCTGTGGTGTCATTTGGGCCAGAAAGTAGGAAGCGAGGGTGGGCAGGTCCTCCAGGCGATCCGCCAGCGGCGGAATGCGCACTTCGAGAACGCGCAGGCGGTAGAAAAGGTCTTCGCGAAACCGATGCAGACGCACCAATTCGCCGAGTTCTTCCCGGGCCGAACAGATGAGGCGCGGCCGGCTGGCGGCGGGGGAGTCGAGCAATTCCAGCAACTGCAATTGGAGGACCGCGCTGAGGCGTCCGGCATCCTCGAGAAAAAGGGTTCCCGCCGCGGCATTGGCGGCCAGTTCTTCCATCTGCGCTTCGTTGCCGTTGCCACAGTGCAGGAGCACGAATGGGCCGGATTTCCGAGTGCCTTGCTGGTGAATGATGCGGGCGGCCAGGGATTTGCCGACGCCGCCCTGGCCTGTGATCAGCACCGGAGCGTCGGAAGCGCAGGCGTGGGCGATTTCCGCAAACGCCGGCTGCATGGCCCGCGAACCGCCTAGAAACAGCAGGGGGCCATCGCTGGTGGGTTTGGGTGCGGGCGCGGACCGGGTGGTGGTGGCGGGCTTGAGGAATTCCTTGACGGTATCCTCCAGGATTTCGAGATCGAGTGGCTTTACCAAATAGGCGGCAGCCCCCAGCTGTTTTGCCGACACAGCATTTTCCAGGTTTCCGTGAGCGGTAATGATGATGACGGGGAGATTGGAAAAACGCTCGCACAATTCCCGTAGCACATCCAGTCCGCTGCTGTCCGGAAGGCCGATGTCGAGGATGGCCAGGCCGGTTTCTGCGGATGCTTGGTCCAGACCGCGCCGACCGGTCGCCGCCAGGAGTGGGAGATGCCCCAGGCGCTCCACAACAGTGCGCAATCCGGCGGCCAGCGCCGGTTCGTCTTCAATGATGAGTACAGGACGGGGTTTCATGGGAGTGGCAGCAATGTGGGGGATTGACAACAAGGAAAAATCAGGAACACAGGGGCAGCGTGACGATGACCACGCCGCCGTGGTGGTTGCGGACGCGGAGCGTGCCACCGTGGGCTTTGACCACTTCTGCGGCAACGCTGAGGCCGATGCCCATGCCGCCTTCCTTTTCGGAGAAAAACAGGTCCTGCCAGTGTTCCAAGGCGGCGACGGAAAAGCCTTTTCCGGTGTCGCGCACCTCCACCGCGGCAGCGGCCGATTCCCGGTGCAGGGTGACGGTGAGCATCCCACCGTCGGGCATGGCCTGAATGGCATTGAGCAGCAAATTGGCAAATACCTGGGTCAGGCGCCGCCGGTCCGCAGGGACTTGGAGCGGTTCCTCCCCCAGGTCGAGGCGCACCTCCACCCCAGCGTGTTCCGCACGCAGGCGCACCGTCTCCGCGGCGTGGCGAAGCAGTGCCGCGAGGTCCGCCGGGGAGGTCAGGGGCGCCTCGGGACGCGCCAGAAAAAGCCACTGATTCACCAAGGCTTCGATCGTTTCCGTCTCCCGGACAATCATGTCCAGCGAAGCATCCCCCGGTGCCTGGCGCTGCAAGAGCTGCCCATGCATCCGGATGGCGGCGACGGGGTTTTGAATTTCATGAGCCAGCCCGGTGGCCATTTTCCCCAGCAGGGCAAGCCGTTCCGCTGCCGCCCGCCGTTGGCGTTCCGTTTGCAACTGGCGCTGGGTTTCCAGAAAAACCCGGGCGACGTGGCCGATTTCATCGCGCCGGGTGCTGCCGGGCAGTTCCAAGGGTTCCAAAGCCCCGATTTGCGGCAGGGCGCGGCTGAGGCTGCGCAGGGGGCGGACAATGGTGCGGCTGACCGCGGCTGCCAGCGCCAGGGAGAGGCCCCAGAAGATGCCCAGGGCCGCCAGGGTGCTACCGCGGATGAGGGAGTTGATGGGGGATTGCGCGGGCCGAAGCACGAAAAAATTTCCACGCCGAACGGCCTCCGTGCGTTGCATCGCGTGGACCTGGCCGTCGTCTGGCAGGCTGGACAATGCGGACTCCAAAGGGCGATACCGGTCCGGCAATGCTGGTAGAAATCCGCCGACGTCAGTGCGGAAGACCACTGTTTTCCCAAGGACCTGACTCAAGTCCTCGGCCATCCGTTCGGTCGCTGGCAGCCGGGTGCGGTGCAAAAATTCCGCATTCGCCTTCACCTGCAGGGCAAAGGTCTGACGGGAGCGGCCTTCCTCCTGCGCATTGAGCCAGAGCACCAGCAGCACCGACCCCGCCACCACGAACAGACCGAAAACCAGAATGAGTTTGCGAGTCAAACTGCCGCGGACAAATGCTGGAATGGAGCTGGGGTTCACTGGAGCGGAATTATGGTCAATTTCCATCCACTATGCAATCGGATTTGTGACATTTTTATCCAAATTCATGGCGAGCACAAAACACTTAAGTCATTTATGAATAATGTATTGTGCAGTGATGCAATCGATGTAAACTGCCTTCATCCTAAAATTGCCATGAAATACGTCATCTCCAACCTGGTTTTTTTACCATTCCTCACCTTGTCCTCCCCGGCCGCCACTTCCTCGGTTCCAACGTCAGGAGGAAGCCTGCCGGAGGTCATTGCCCAAGCACCTTCGGGCGGTGTCAAATCGCCCGGGGGTGTTTACGGCAATCCGGCATGGACCAAACACCGGAGGTTCGCCACCGCCCGGGTTTTCGTGCAGCGTGACCCTTGGGAGGTCGGTCTCTCCCAGTGGTGGCGCGGACGTTTTTATGACGGCAAATCCTCGAGACACCGCTTTTCGGAGGAAATCGAAATCGGACTGCCGCACCGGTTCCAGTTGGATTTTTACTATGACTGGGTGCACCAGAAGGGTGAAACCGAGTTTTTGGATGTCGCCGCGGAAGTTCGCTGGGCGCTGGCCGACTGGGATGTGATCCCGCTGAATCCGACACTCTACGCCGAGTATAAATGGACCGACGAGGACATGGGCGGCGACGTGGTAGAACTGAAACTGCTGCTGGGTGACGACATCGGCGAAAATTGGGCTTTCGGCATCAACTTCGTCTGGGAACAGGAACTGAGCGGTGAAAAAACGACCGAGTGGCAGGGCACCGGCGGACTGAGCTATACGATTTCGGATGCCATCAGCATCGGGGCGGAATTCAAATATGTCCATGAAACGGTCGAAGGCAGCCGCGGAAATCCGGAACACAAAGTGCTGCTTGGCCCCTCTTTTCAGTGGCGTCCGACGCACAACACCCACCTCGACATCGTAGCCCTCGCCGGACTTACAGACGATTCGCCGGATCTGGAGGCTTGGGTCATTTTTGGGGTCGATTTCGATTTTGGCGGCAGCGGCTCGAAGAAAGTGCACCAGCCGGTATCCGGAGTTCGGGACTAATGCCTTGGTTGTGAAGATTTTCTGCCAGCGGGGAAGCTTGGTTTTTTCCGTAGTTTGCCACGTCCTGGCCTGCGGTGCCTTCGCCCTGTGGAAAATCGAAATTCTGATACCCCCAACTCCACCGGCGGTCTCCGGGGGTGGCGACGCCTCCGGAGCCACCGGCGAGGTGATCCAGGTCACGGTGCCTGCGGTCGCGCAGATGCCAGTGCCGCCCCGGCGGGAAAAACCGGTTCGCCGGGCAGCGGCGGCCATCGTGACGACTGCGC
>JAGNEJ010000094.1 GCA_018003315.1 Verrucomicrobiales bacterium | reverse complement strand
CTCCGTGGGGACGGCGCACCGGTTCCTGCACGCCGGTGCATTGTCCAGAGATGCGGACAAGGCCGTGCTTTACAATCGCGGTGCCGCAGGTTGAAATCCATCCTGCATGATGATTCGTCTCCGTCATATCCTCAGCCTCGCCGCCGCCTTTCTGTCCAGCGGGATCGCCCCCGCGCAGACTCCGGAACAGGAGGCCGAAGACCGGCTGCTGATGGAAGTGGTCAAGCGGGTGGTGGGATTCGACATGAATGCCGCTTCACCAAGGGTTCAGGCCGCCGTAGGCCGCCACCTCGCCAGCAGCCGCGGCAGCAAGGAGTACTTTGCCTTTGTCGAACGCCACCATGTCACTTCCGAAAGGGACGCCCTGCTGGAATTGGCCATGAATCAAGCCGGCAACCCGACTGGAGCCAATGCCTTCAAAACCCTGCTGAAACTCGGCCAGATCGACGCGGTGAAAGCGGCCATCGCCGCCGCTCCGGCGCAGCGCCATGCCCTGCTGTTCGATGCCCTTTCCCTGAGTCAGGACCGCCAAGCCGCTGAGGTCATCCTGCAATGCATCCGTGAGCAAAAGGCTGGCCCGGAAATGAAGGCCGCTGCGCTGAAATCACTCGGCAAAAGCCGCAATGGCGAAAATGTCCTGCTGGCCGCCGTGAAGGAAAATCAACTCCCACCGGAACTCCGCCTAGCCGCTGGTGAAGTGCTCGCCAAATCCGCAGACACCGGCATCCGCACCACGGCCGCGGAATTGCTGCCCATGCCAAAGTCCGCCGGGGACAAACCCCTGCCGCCCGTCGCCGAACTGGTGCGCCGCCAGGGCGATTCCACCCGCGGCAAATCCGTCTATGGAAAATTCTGCCTGACCTGTCACAAGCTGGGCAGTGAAGGCATCGAATTCGGCCCCAGCCTCATGGAAATCGGCAGCAAACTGGCCAGGGAAGCCCTGTTCGAATCCATCCTCGATCCCAGTGCCGGCGTCAGTTTTGGCTTTGAAGGATGGGAGGTGAAAACCAAAGCCGGCGACACCTACGTCGGAATGATCGCCGGTGAGACTGACACCGAACTCTCCATCAGGGTCCCCGGCGGTATTGTCATCAAAACCCTCAAAACGGACCTCGCCGGACGGAAAAAACTCCCCGTCTCCCTGATGACCCCCGGCCTCGCTGCAGCCATGACCGAACAGGAACTCGTGGACCTCGTGGAGTTCCTGACCTCGCTGAAAAAGCGGTAGCCCTCCTTCCCAAGAGTTGCCCCGCACGCGACGCGCAAACCCAGCATCAATCGCCAGTGACGATGAGTCCATAATGGTGCTCTTCCCGGATTCGTGCGGGAAAAAGTCAGCGAATCGGGCTTTTTTGAGGAGATGGGAGGATGCCTGCGAAAGACCTCGAACAGATGCTGGGCCTGGCGGAACCTTGGCAGGTTACTTCGTTGGAGATGGACCATGCGGCCCGCAAGCCGCGGCTGCGCGGGGAGTCTGCGGCGGCGGGAACACGCAGAGTTGCCAGCGCAGGGAGTATTTTGCGAAGTGGCATCGCCGCACCAAGCGCTGCCGCTTGGAGCCGATGAAGAAGCCCGGGCACCGCTTCAAAGCCAGCCTGCCGCGATGGCTCAACGGGTTCGCCCACCCCATCAGCAACGCCCTGGCCGAAGGCTACAACCGCGTGATCCAAGCCATCAAATCCGCCGCCCGAGGTTTCCGCAACTTCCCACACGACCGCGTCCGCATTCTCATCCTCCTCGGAAAACGCGACCTCTCGCTGCCTTGAAAATTCCCACACAAATCCGGGAAGGGCCTGTCATCCCTTTCACTTTCACTCCCCCTGGCAGGCCGCGGCTACTCCAGCCCCAGTCGGTAAAACCGGCTCGGCGCGGCGGGCACGACGTGGGTGTAGTCCACCGTGCCGGAGGCACTGGTGGTGACGGTGCCGAGCAGGGTCCAGCTCCCGGCTTGCAGGGTGGTGGAATGATACAGCTTGAACGCCGTATTGGCAGGCCCCTGGATACTGACGAGCACATTGCCACTGGCCTGTTTTTGCAGGCCGGTGATTTCCGGCAGCGGCACGCCCTGGCCCTGGTAGGCCAGCACCACGTCCCGTCCGCTGGCCCCGCCGACGTAGCTGATGGTGAAGGGTTCGCCCTGGAGCAGCACGGTGGCCCCCTCCGGCAGGCCGACGAAGGTTCCCGTCACGGACTCCGGGCCGTTGTTCTTGATGAGGGTGAACTGCGAGCCCTGGTAGGGAAGGAAAAGGAGGTTGCCCAGGAGCGTCTGGCCCGTGAGATCGATATTACCATTCACCACCATCCGGTCATAGGTGCTGCCCGCCGTGTGGCCGGCCAGATCCGCCCGGACAGACCCGGCTGTAGCTGAGTGAAAGCCGGCCGTGGTGAAATCACACAGGCACATGGAGCCGCCGTCCAAAGTGATGATCCCGGTCGTCGCCCGACCATGAAGACTGCCGCCTTCCACCCGAATCCCGCCCAGCCACTCATCGAAGAGATGCACCGTGCCGCCCTGCACTTCGAGGGTGGGAAAAGTCGTCCCGGCATCCAACCGGTTCTGATAGAGCGTGAAGGTGCCGGCACCCTTCTTGATGAAGCGGCCTTGGTCCAGGCCTTCGATGGAGGCGGGCGCTGTAGCCGTCCCCAACTGCACGGCGGAGGTGGCGTTCATGGTCAGCGCTCCATCTCCCAGCCTCACAATCGGGCTCACCAGCCCCGAGCCGTGGACGTGCCCTATCGTCTCAGCGAAGCCGTTCACATTGAAGGTGCCCCCGGCGGACATCCACACGTCGGCAGTGTCCGGGATTTGGTGGGCTGCCAGCAGCGTCAGGCTGCCGCTGTTCACATATTTCACGGACCCTGGCAGCGCGTGGCCCGCCGTTTTGGCCAGTCGCAGATCGGCCGTGAGACCCAGTTCTGTGTCACCGCTGTAGGTATTTGCTGCAGCCCCGCCCAGCACCACTGCGCCCGGGCCGGTGATGGAGAGAGGGTTCGCCGCGCCGCTGAGCACGCCCGTATGGGTGAGCGTGGTGGTGGCGGCGGCGGTCAGCACCGGCGCGCCGGAGAGGACCACGCTGCCCGCCACCGTGGAGTTCTTCGCGGCCCGCAGCGTGCCGGCCATCTGGATGGTCTCGCCCGCAGGCAGCGTCACGCCGCTGGCGGTTCCCGTGCCCAGTTCCAGGGTGGCGGCAGCCTGCACCACCGTGGCCCCGGCAGTGCCGCCCAGCGCCTGGTTGGAGGCCGCCTGGAGCACCCCCGCATTCACCGTACAGGTGCCGGTGAAGGTGTTGACCCCGCTCAGCCGCAGCGTGCCCGGGCTGTTGCTGATGATGCTGCCGGCGCTGGCTCCGCCGTTCTCGATTTCCGCCGTTACCGTCAGCAGCCCGCCGGCCTCCACGTTGAAAATGCGCGTGCCTCCTCCCAGGGAGAGGGATCCCCCGCCCGACGCATGAATGGAGACATCGGCAGAGGCCGCCACGTTCACAGAGCTGGCCAGCACGATGGTGCCAAGGTCGGCATCTATCTCGCCCGTGCCGCTCAGTGTGAGGGGCCCCAGCGTCTCGGTGGTCGGCGTTGCCGAGTAGAGACCCAGCATGCCGGACGAGATGGAAACAGACACGTTGTCCGGGATTTGATTGGAGCTGTAAGTCCCGCAGTCACCGCCTTCCACCACCAGATTGCCTGCGAAGGCCGTCGTGAACTCCGGCTTGTGGAGTTCCAGCCGACCTGCCGACACTCTCGTGGTGCCGGCATAGGTATTCGCCACCGCCTTCTGCAAATTGAGCTGGCCCGGGCCGCGCTTGGTCAGCCCGCCAACACCGGATATGGCACAGTCCAGCGAGACAGTGCCAGTGATGTGGAACCAATTCGTACCCGTCAGCACGAGGTCCACATACCAGACGGCACCCCCATTGCCCGTTTTGAGAAAATTCTCCCCCGGACCGCCGTTCAGCGTCACGCTCACCCCGCCGCTGCGAAACTGGTAGGTGGCACCGGACGGATTATCCACCTCGATGCGGCTCACGGAAAGCCCGGCGATATCGACCCTGCTCTCACCGGCCCCGGCGGCAGGGAAGATGAGCACCAGATTGCTCTCGCCTGCCACCGGCACCCCGCCGGAAGACCAGTTGGCCGCGGTGCTCCAGTTCGTATTGGCCCCTGCGCCGGACCATGTATGCGTGGCCGCGCGGGCCGGCCCGGCGGCGGTCACCACGCCCGCCAGCAGCAGCAGCAGCCGCTGCCAGACGGAGAAGCGCAGGCAGCGGGCCGCCGGACGTGAGGCCCCGGACCGGGGCAGGATGATGCGGGGTGAGGTGGTGTGTTTCATGATATTTGCTATGGATGGTGTGACAGGAAGTGAAAGCCCCGGGATGAATCCTCCCCTCCCGTGCGCCGCGGCCAGGCGCTGTCCTCTTCCCGTTGGTGGCTCCGTGTCGCCTCACTCGGGGTGACGCGGTGCGCGGTCCGGGTTGCTGACAGCCCACTGAAATTGAGTCAGGCCCTGGCCCTTCATCGCCTGCGAAGCGGGGAAGAGCAGCGCCGGGCCGCAGCGCTCAGTTGGTGTGCGGCTCTTTTCGCACAGACCGCGAAAACCGGGTATAGGACCTTAGGCGGAGGCCAGCATGATTTTCCCATCCGACCAAAGTCCCGCGCAATTTCCTGACAAAAGGACACCCGGAAGGGCAAAGGTGAAAAGTAAGACCGAGGCACTGGCGTGCGCCTGGTGCAGCGACAGCATGCGCAGGACTGGCCCCGCCATTGCCGACTTGAGTCAGTTGTTCAGCACAACTCTCAGCCGGAAAAAGCCGCGGGGCGGCACGCCGCCGGTCTGGCCGATGGCTGCCACAAAATGGGTGGTCGTGTGGACTTCCTCGTAAGTGATCCATCCGGGTACCGTCGCGGCAAGCCGCGTTCCGGCCATGCTGCTTGCAATGGTTATCCAGGACTGGCCGGTGCTGGAATACTGCACATGAAGATCGATGTCCGGTCGGCGCATGGCCCTGTGGAAGGTCCATTCGTATTCCGCAGGATTCAAGGTCAGATCGGCGGCAGGTGCATCTGTGGCGAGGGGATTGCCATCCGTGGCATATTCAAGAAGATTTGCCCTGCCGTCCGCGTCGGGGTCGGCCAGTGGCAGGGCGTTTTCTCCAGTCAGACCGCGCGCAGTTGCCCATGCGGCGAAGCTGGGGGCTGGCGGAGTGGGCGGCAGAATGGTCAGTCGCAGTGGCTGCACCTTGGTGCCGCTGGCGTTCGACGCTGTGAGTGACACCGCATAGTCTCCGGGGACTGCTCCTGTGCCTGCAAGGATGGGCGGATTTCCGGATACGGTGACGCCCGCGGGCAATCCCGAAGCTGAAACGGATGTCGGCACACCGCCCACCGGGAGGTTGAGGCGAAAGGCCTGATTCTGCCCGGCGAGGACAAAACGCGGCGTGATCCAACGTGGGCGGCGCGGCTCCCGTGTGTCATTGACCAGGACTGCCACCGCATTGCCAAAGCCGGCCACATGCGCTGCGCCTGCACTGTCCAAAAAGCCGGGCGGGATCAACTGATTTTCGTTATTCCGACCCCATCCCCGCAGCGTGCCGTCCGGAAGTCTTGCCAGGAATCCATTCGTCATGCCATGGATCGTCTCCACAGGAGGAAGGTCCTCCGGGACGCTGAGCTGGCCGTCCAGATTGGCACCCCACACCTGTACATCACCGGTTTCTGAAAGCGCCCCGCAACCGGAAATGCCCGCGCTGATGTCCGTGATGCGCGGCAGATTACCCGGAGTGAAAAGCGCTCCGCTCGTTGGCACGCCCCATGAGACCACCGTTCCATCCGCCTTCAGTGCCAGGGTGTGGTAGGCTCCGCAGGAAATGCGGATCACGTCCGACAGGGCAGGCGGCACGTCGAGTTCCCTCCGCGCATTCCCCCCCCAGCACAATACCGTGCCGTCTTTCCGCAGGGCCGCCATGAATTCCAGTCCGCTGGCGACCTGCACCACGTTGTCTAGTCCGGGCGGTACATCGAAAACTCCGTCCTCCAGGTCGCCCCACACCGTCAACGTGCCATTCTCATGCAGTGCCACACTGTGTCCGGCACCCCCGGCTACGGCCACGGCAGCAGGCATGCCCGGAGGAGGCGTGGCTTGGCCGGAGCTGTTCTGCCCCCAGCAGGAGATGCTGCCATCCTCCAGCACAGCCAGGCCATGTGCCAGTCCCCGGCTGAGGAATTTCACCCCGCGCAGTGTGGTCGGCGGGATCACCAGCGGATTCCACGCCGCCCCCCAGCCGATCACTTCTGGAAGTACGGCGCTTTCGGTCAGTTTCACGGAGTTTGACGAGGCTACACTGCCCAGCCGGGTGAAACCGCCACTGGCCCAGATGGCGCCTGAGCTGTCCGTCACCACCGACTGCACTGCCGCATCCGGTACCGGCCACCAGTCCTGGTCCAGGCCGGAAGGCGTGAGCCGCATCAGCCAGGCGACCGGTCGCGTGACTCCACCGCTGATCACTCCCCGGAAATCGCCCGCCACCACGAGTTTCGTTCCCGCCACTGTAAGTGAATAAACGGCACCCAGCGGAGTCACCGGTGCCGCCACCCATCCCGTGCCGGAGTACTGGCCCAACGGTGGCGTGAGGGTGCCGTTCATGGTGTTGAAATTGCCCCCCAGCCAGAGATTGCCATTCCACCATGCCGCAGTCCTGACTTCACCGTCAGGATTTCCCGCCGCAGTAAGCGCTGCCGTGGTGCGGTGAATACGCGCCAGATGAGTGAATGAGGGGAACACCACATTGAAAAAACCGCCCACCAGCACATGGTCCGGCCCGTCCGGCTCCACCACATGGATGCGGTTGGAGGGAGAATAGCTGATCACGGGAATCCAGCCGTCATCCGCCGCGCCGTTCGTCAGGTTCAGCCGGGCAATGCCGTAAAAGCGGTTTGGGGAGTTGTCCAAGTTCTGGAATGATCCGCCGATGTAGAGATGCGTGTCCAGCACTGTGGCTGTGTTCACGGTGCCGGTGGGATTCGGTGCCCATGTGGCATCCAGGGTTCCGTTGGGGTTCAGCCGGGCAAGGTTGCTGCGGCGGGCACCTTTCACCTGCAGGAATTCCCCTGCCAGGAAAAGCGCCCCTCCAGCATCGCGCGTCAGCTTTTCCACAAAAATCTCCCACCCGCGAATCCCCGCATCCCACGAGGTGTCCAGCACTCCCGCATTCGTGAACCTGGCTACAGCCACCGCCCGCTGGCCGCCGACATGAGTGAAATCTCCGCCGATGATCACGCCGCTGCCGTCCGCCACCGAGGTCTTTACCGTGGCGGTGTCGGAGACCTGTGGGAGGAAGTCCCCCAGCACTCCGCCCGTACTGTTCAGACTGAGAACGCCCATCGCGGAATCTGTCGCCAAATATCCTCCAAGGTAGAGACGGTTGGCCGTTGCGGCGAAGCAGCTCACGGAATTTTCCAATCTCAAGTCCCAACTGCTGTCGAAGGCCCCGGCTCCGGCGGTGACCGAGACCCGGAAAAGCCCGATGTGTGGTGTGGAGCCCACCTGGTCCAACGGCCCGTCGGCATACAGAAATCCGTTCCAGAGCGCGACCTTCACCACCACGCCACGCACATTCGGCCTCCATGCGGAGTCGAGCGCGGCATTGTCCAGCGTCACCCTCGCCAGGCCGTTCATGGGAAGCCCGTTCAGATTCGAAAACCCGCCGCCAAGATACACATGCTCCTGATCCGCATCCACATCATAGATCGGATAGGAAAAGCCCCCGGTGCCCAGAGTGGAGACTGACCAGTCCGTGTCATGCGTCATGGAAGACGCCGCAAAACGGGCGACGCCATGCTTTGTGGAGCCGTTGACGGTAAAGCTGAAACTCCCAGCGGCGTAGATGTGGCTGCCCAGCCGCTTCAGCATGCGCACCTCAGTGCCGAAGTTGAAAAAGTTCGGTGCAACGGGCTGCAGGGTAGGCAAATCCAGGGTGCGGATCAGAACCTGATTCGTCAGCCTGGTAGCCACGACCAACCGGCCGCTGTCCACCAGAAAATAGTTAAAGGTGTTGTCGTGAAGGTAATACCATGAGGTGTCCAGCGCTCCCGTCTCCGCATCCAGCCGCAGGATGGTTAAGGGACCGGAAATGAGGCCGAACTTGGGTGCGATATATTGCTCATTCAGCGTGGATAGGCTGCCAGCCACATAGAGCCACGGGCCATCCTTCTGCATCAACTGCACGCCGTTGTTGAAGTCCGCCCGCCAGTCCGGCACCACGGTCCCCGTCGCAGTCAGTCTGACCAGGCCCCGGCGTACCACATTTCCAACCCTTGTGAACGTGCCGGAAAGAATCGCCCCACCGTCCGGCATCGCCACCACACCGCTCACATCTCCCGCGCGACGCAACTCCGGCAGCGCGAACGCGGACTGAGCGTCCGCTACAGCCCCGGTGGACCACCACAGGAGCATCCGAACCACGAATCCTGCCGCGGCAGCAGACCGATGCTTCATGAGCTAAAAAATTCTGCAATGTTCCTGTTTGTCAAAAAATCTCTCATGGAAGGCTGCCAGTTCCAAGGGCCAAAACACGCGCCGCGGCCAGGCGCTGGCCTTCCAGATCAGACCCCCTCACTCCCCGTTCCCGATCCTGGATATAAATTGGCAGACGCATTATTTGAAATCTGCGCATTCTTGAATGACGCTCCCCGACATGGCTTCGCACTACCGATTTCGTCCTGCACCGGGTCAGCCGATGCTGGCTCATGTCACCAGACGCATTGTCAATCGGGCCTTTTGGTTCGATGAGGAGGCGAGGATATAAATTGCCAGACGCATTATTTGAAATGCAAGCAGCATGGAACCAATCACTGGCTACACCTTGATCAAACCGGACGATCTGCGCTGGCGACCATCGAATCTGATGAAGATCCCGAACGCGGATTTTCTGGAGCGCACGGGGAGCGAGAATCTGAGCGCACGGTTGTGGCAGTTGCCGCCCCAAAGCGCGAACACGCTGCACAAGCACATCCGGCAGGAGGAATTTTATTTTGTGCTGGAAGGCACGGGCCGGATGCGCGTGGGCGACGACACATTGACCGTGCCGCGTCATGGCGGTGTGCTGGTTGGGCCGGATCAGTTGCGTCAGGTGTTCAACGACACCGAAACCGAAGTGCTCTGGCTGATTGTTGGTGCGCCGGAGGAACTGGAGTTTCTCCAAGGCTCGAAGTCCACGGGCATGGATCTCTCGCTCATCTATCCGGTGGACCCAAAGCAACTGCCGCAGGAACTCGGCGGGGTGGTGTGGCCGCCCAGCGATGGAAACACTCCAGTCAAGGCTTAGCCAAGCTGATGGACTACGAACGACATTAAGAATACAATGCCAGAAGAAAAAAATGCCCCGTTCCGGACCCCGCCAATGACGCCACCTACAAAAAAGCAAATTCCTTTCAGGTTGGACCAGCGGTGCCCGGCGGCTGCGAATGCTGGAGCGCGATGCCGGGCTGTTTGTGCTGGGCGACTTGCGGGGTGAATGATTGGATGCGTCCCTGCCTGCGATTTTTCTTTGCAAGAACGGGTGCCGCATTGCCTTTGAACTGGGGTTGACACCTGCGGACTCCTCTCACCGCAGTTCCCACAATCATGGCTGCAACAGAGGCGTGGAACGAGCTTCCGATGGCAACTTTTGGTTCACCATGGCGTTCGGCGTGGACGGATGCGTTTTGCGTTGGTGCGGCAAGTGGCCGGGGCTCTTGACGGTGGCGGCGTGGGGTTACGTCCGAAAGAAAGAGCAAGGCCGAACGATTTTTGGATGCGTGGGCTGGCTCCGCCGAATTCGGGGGGGATGGCGGGGCGTCTGACAGGAAATGTCAGCGGCGACGGCATGATTCGCGTGCGCTGCGATCGCGTGGACGCAAGTCCCGTCAACGCCCTGGGCGATGGTGCGGATCAGAGCCTGCTGCCCGCCGGCAAGCGCGGCTAAAACTCCACGCTGCCAGGGGTGCGGGAGTAGGGAATGACGTCGCGGATGTTGGCGACGCCGGTGATGAACATGAGCAGGCGTTCGAAACCCATTCCGTAGCCGGCGTGGGGCACGGTGCCGAAGCGCCTCAAATCCACATACCACCAGTACTCGTCCGGGTTGACGCCGTGGCGCTGCATGTTGGCCAGAAGCACGTCCAGGCGTTCTTCACGCTGGCTGCCGCCGATGATTTCCCCAATGCCGGGCACCAGCACGTCCATGGCGGTCACGGTGCGGTCGTCGTCGTTGAGACGCATGTAGAACGGCTTGATCTCCTTTGGATAGTTAAAAACGGTCACCGGGCATTTGAAATGCACTTCGGTCAGGAAGCGCTCGTGTTCGCTCTGGAGGTTCAGCCCCCAGCTTACGGGATAGTCGAATGTGCGGCCGCTTTTGAGGAGAATGCCCACGGCTTCGTCGTAGCTGATCCGCTGGAAGGGACGTTCGGCGACCAACTGGAGTCGGGCCAGGAGTTCCTTGTCCACGAAGCGGTTGAAGAATTCCAGGTCTTCGCGGCAATGGTCCAGAGCGTGACGGACGAGGAATTGGAGGTGGTCCTCCGCGGTCTGCATGTCGCGGAAAAGGTCGCAGAAGGCCATTTCGGGCTCGATCATCCAAAACTCTGCGGCGTGCCGCGTGGTGTTGGAATTTTCCGCACGGAAGGTGGGGCCGAAGGTGTAAACATCGCTCAGGGCACAGGCGAAGGTTTCCGCTTCCAACTGGCCGCTCACCGTCAGGAAAGCCTGGCGGGCGAAAAAGTCGTTGGTGAAGTCGCCTTCGCCCGGCGGCAGGGTGGTGACGCGGAACATTTCCCCGGCCCCTTCGCAGTCGCTGGCGGTGATGACGGGAGTGTGAACATGAACAAACCCACGTTCCTGAAAAAACGTGTGAATGGCATACGCCAGGCGGCTGCGCGTGCGGAAAACCGCCCCGAAGAGATTTGATCGCGGACGGAGGTGGGCGATGCTGCGGAGGAATTCCGGAGTGTGGCCTTTTTTCTGGAGTGGATAGGATTCGTCCGCGGGACCCAGCAGTTTCAGGCTGGATGCCTGCAGTTCCCAAGACTGGCCCTTCCCCTGGGACTGGACCAGGCGTCCGGTGGCCTCCAGGGAGGCACCGGTGGTCAGGAGTGGCAGATGTTCCCAGCCGGGAATGCCGGCATCGGCGATGACCTGAAGATTGCGGATGCAGGAACCGTCGTTGATTTCGAGAAACGAAAATGCTTTCGAGTCCCGCCGGGTTCGCACCCAGCCCGCTACCAGAATGGAATCGGCGGGGGCCGTGGAGGACAGAGCGGCGAGGACGGAAGTGCGGGAAGCAATCATGACAGAAGCAAAATGGCTGCGGCGGCCATTGCCACAGGCACCGGAGGCATTCAAGCGGGGATTGACCGGCAGTGTAGGGTGGCAGCATGACACGACGCCATTGCCTCCACGTTTGTTTCCTGACCGCTGCGGGTAAGGTCGCCAGCGCAACGGATGCCGCATCCCTGCCCGCCGCACTGCCGGACCTGCAGCCTGCAAACGGGCGCATCCGGATTGCCAGCTACAACATTCTGGGCGGACGCAATCCGGACGGAAAGCGGGATTTGAGCCGGGTGGCCACGGTACTGAGGCTGCTCAATCCTGACATTGTCGCCCTGCAGGAAGTGGACGCCGGCACCCGGCGCATCCAGGGGCGAAACCTGCCCGAGGAACTGGGAAAATTAACCGGATGGAAACAGCGTTTTGGCGAGGCGATGCCGTTTGAAGGCGGCAGCTACGGTGTGGCGGTCCTGACAAAGCATGGAATTGCCGCTGCGGTGAACCATCTGCTGCCGGCAAGAAAGGGAAGCGAACCCCGCGCGGCTCTGGAAGTGGAATGCGTGCTGCCGGGCGACCGGCGCTTCACGTTCATCGGCACCCATCTGGATCACCAGAACGATGAAACCGACCGTCTGCAGCAGGTGCGCAAACTGAGGGAACTGTTCACGGCGGCCACGCTCAAATCTCCGGGGGTGCTGGCAGGGGACCTCAACGCTCCGCTGGAAACCGCGGCACTCACGGAACTGACGGCCTTCTGGCAGCCGAGCACTCCGCCGGATGCCGCCCCGCCGACTTTCCCGGCGACCGGGCCGAAGGATCGCATCGACCACATTCTGCTTCAGCCGAACGCCGGATGGAAAGTGCTGCGCAACGCCTGCGGCACGGCCATTTTTCCCGGAAATGCCGCCTGGCAGGCTGCGCTGGTGGCCGCGTCCGATCACCTGCCGATCCTGGCCGAAGTGGAACTGACAAAGCCCTGACAAAACCCGGCCGTCCGGGCCGGTGTTCATTTCTCTGCGTACTGGCCAACGAGCCAGGAAGCGGCATGGTCGCATCCCTTTCGGGCCGGGTCGCCGCCGATGTTGGTGACCACGGCAAAACCAAAATCGCGCCGCGGGGCGAGCCAGACGATGGCAAAGTTCATGTTATTGGAGCCGGAGTGGTTGATGGCCGGACCGCTGGCCCAGGGGCGCTGCGCCACGAACCAGCCGCAGGCGTAGCCTTCCTTCTGTTTGTCAGGAAAACGAGTGGTGTGCAAATGATGAAAGCCCGCAGCATCCAACAGCGCAGGCCGTCCGGTGCCCTCCCGCAGATGCCAGCGGGCGTAGGTGGCGAGATCCTGCAGCGTCAGGTGCACCGTGCCGGCAGGTCCCAGGGCCGGGGGGTTGTCCGCACCCGGCCCCGGCGGCACTGGCGTGCCATTGGCGCGGTGCCCCCAGGGTTGGTCGATCTGCCCCGGAGTGGCCGGTGGACCGCAACCTGCGGAACGAAGCCCCAGCGGGGCAAACAGGCGTGTTTGCACCAGATTTTCCCAAGGGGCACCGGCGGCATTTTCCAGCAGGGTGGCGGCCAGGACATACCCGGCATTGGAATAGTCAAAGTCCCCCGCCGAATGCGGAGGCTTCTCACGCACCAGGCCCTGCATCCACCAGTGGCGGTTTTCCGCAGTGTCTCCGGTCTGCTTCCAAAGATCCCTCCAGATCGCAGGCGGGCCATCGTGGGCCAGTCCGCCGCGGTGTTCCAGCAGTTGCTGCAGCGTCACTCCCTGCAGGGCCGGATGGATGCCGGAAAATTTTTCTCCCAACGCTTGTGCGACCGTCGTTTCCCAGGAAATACAGCCGTCCGCCACCAGCATGGCCGCGAGGCTGGCAGTCATGGATTTTGTGAGGGAACCCAGGTGCCATTTGTCCGCCAGGGTTGCCGGTGTGGTCTCGCCCCGCTTCCGCACGCCGACCACGCCCTGTGCGAGAATTTTTCCTCCCCGAAAAGCAATGGCCCCCAGTGCCGGCAACTGGTGCTGTTTCCGGATCGATTCCAAACCAGCCGTGAGATCGTCTGGAGCGGCGCGCACCGCAGAAACCAACAGCAGCGGGAGCAGCAGAAAACGAACTGGCAGAGACTTCATGGCACCGAATCTGGCACGGGTTGTCCCCTTTGTCCTGTCAGGAATGCGGTGGACGCCAGTGTGCCGAAATCGCGTGGCGGGTTGACAAGCAGTCGGCCAGCCGGTTTTGTCGCCGATTTTCCACTCACCATGAAATACGCCCCGATCGATCCGCAGCTCTTCATCGACAACCGCAGGCGGCTGGCAGCCCGGCTCAAGCCCAACTCCATTGCCATTGTCCACGCAGCGGACGTGCTGCCGCGCAGCGCTGACGGCGTCATTCCCTTCATTCAAAATTCCGACCTTTTTTACCTGACTGGCGTGGACCAGGAGGAAACCATCCTCCTGCTTTACCCCGATGCCGCCGAACCAAAATACCGGGAAGTCCTGTTTTTGCGCGAGACCAACGAACAGGTCCGCACCTGGGAAGGCGACAAGCTGACCAAGGAACAGGCGCGGCAGGCGACGGGTATTCAGACCGTGCTGTGGACACAGGAATGGGCGCAGCAACTGCGCACGCTGGCCCTGCAGGCGGAGTGCATTTGCCTGCCGCTCAACGAACACCCCCGCGCCGTCATCGAGTTGGAAACCCGCGAAACCCGTTTTGTCAGGCAATGCCGGGAGATGTTTCCGCTGCACCGTTACGAGCGCCTGGCTCCGCTGCTTTACGAACTGCGCTGCGTCAAGAGCGACACGGAACTCAGCCTCATCCGTCAGGCCATCGATGCAACGGATGCGGGGTTTCGACGTTTGTTAGGTTTTATCCGGCCCGGAGTGTGGGAATACGAAATCGAAGCGGAGCTGGCCCATGAATGGCTGCGGCGGCGCAGCCGGGGCTTTGCCTATCCGCCGATCATCGCTTCCGGAGAGAATGCCTGCGTGCTGCACTACGTTGCCAACGACCGCCAGTGCCAGGACGGCGACCTGGTGCTGCTGGACGTCGCCGCCGAATATGCCAACTACAATTCCGACCTGACCCGGACGGTTCCCGTCAACGGCAAGTTCACTCCGCGGCAGCGGCAGGTTTACGATGCGGTGCTGCGGGTGCTGCGGGAATGTTTCCAACTGCTGCAGCCCGGCGTGCTGCTGCGCGATTACCAGAAAAAGGTCGAAAAGCTCATGGAACAGGAACTGATCCGGCTGAACCTGCTGGACGCCGCCGAAGTCGCCAAACAGGATCCGGAAAAACCGCTGCTCAAAAAGTATTTCCCCCACGGCACCAGCCACCATCTGGGATTGGATGTGCATGATGTGGCTCCGCCCAATTTCGCGCTGCGGCCAGGAATGGTGCTGACCGTCGAACCTGGAATTTACATCCGTGAGGAACAACTCGGAGTCCGTCTGGAAAACGACGTGCTCATTACGGAGGATGGGGTGGTGGATCTCATGGCCCACATCCCCATCGAGGCTTCCGATATCGAAGCATTGATGAACGGTTGAGGAATTCGGACGCCACACGCGGCGGACCGGAAACGGGCATTCAAATGTGGATGCCTCGCCAAATTGCGCCGAATTGGCGCTTGATGCAACGGTTGCATCGTGTCGAAACGGCGCAATCGGGCGATTGCGTTTGTCAGAAGTTGTTGATCCTGAATGGATTTATGGGATTTCGAAAAACCGGCATGGAACCTGCAGAAATCCATCGGGAAAGAATTTACAAAATGATGACAGCACCGGTGCGTCAAATGTGTTAAGAATGAACAACCCTCGGAACATGAAATCCCGCCCCTCCCTCCCCCAAGTTCCGGAAGGGACCACCCCTCCGGAAATTCCCGTTCGTTCGACCGCGCCGCCATCTGATTTGAAGCCAGTCAGCGACATTCCGACCGCCTTGGCGATTCTGCCGATTCGCAATGCCGTGCTCTTTCCCGGCATGGTTCTGCCCCTGAGCATTGGACGCTCCTCTTCCAAAAAACTCCTCGCCGAGCTGTCGGCGGAGCAGCAGACCATCGGGGTCTTCACCCAGCGCTCCGACAAGGACGGCGAACCTGGACCGGATGATTTGTTTGCCATCGGCGTGGCGGCCAAGGTCATCCGCGTCATGACCGAGGCGGACAACAACACCGTGGCCATTGTCAATGTCCTGGGACGGGTGCGCCTCACCAAGCCTGTCGCCACGGCTCCCTACATCCGTTCAGAAGTCGAGGAACTCCATTCCATTTCCCCGGAATCCACTCCTGAATGGCTGGCCACCGTGGCCACCCTGCGCGACACTGCCGTGGACTACCTGGCGCACAAGCAGGACGTGCCGGACCAGGTCAGCATGTTTGTCCGCAATCTGGATGACGGTGGACGGCTGGCGGATTTCATCGCTGGCGGGCTGGACTTCTCCGTCGCCGAGAAACAGGGGCTGCTGGAGGAACTCGACGTCGTCAAGCGCATTCGCAGCGTGCAGTCCAAAGTGGCGCATCAACTGCATGTGGCGGAACTGCAGGACAAAATCGAGAAGGACGTCCACGACCAGTTCACCGACCAGCAGCGCCGCGCCTATCTGCACGAGCAGTTGAAGGCCATTCAAAAGGAACTTGGGGAGAGCAGCGGTGAGACCGAGGACCAGGTGGGGCAACTGCGCAAGAAGCTCGCGGCGGCCGCGCCTCCTGCCCAGGTCACGGCACAGGCGGAGCGGGAACTCAGCCGCCTCGCCCACATGCCGCAGGGCAGTGCGGAATACAGCGTCGTCACCAGCTATGTGGACACGCTGGCCAGCCTGCCATGGAACCACGTTTCCAAGGACAACCTGGACCTCCGGCGGGCCCGGCGCATCCTCAACCGCGATCACTTCGGCCTGGAAAAGGTCAAGCGCCGGCTCATGGAACACCTGGCCGTGCGCAAACTCAAACCCGACGGCCACAGCCCCATCCTGCTGCTCCTGGGCCCGCCCGGCGTCGGCAAGACCAGCCTCGGCCAAAGCATCGCCAAAGCCCTGGGCAGAAAATTTGTCAGGATCAGCCTCGGCGGCGTGCACGACGAGGCGGACATCCGCGGCCACCGCCGCACCTACATCGGCGCCATGCCGGGCCGGTTGATGGAGGAAATCCGCCGCGCCGGGACCAGGAATCCCGTGGTGATGCTCGACGAACTCGACAAACTGGGGCGCGATTTCCGCGGCGATCCTTCCAGCGCCCTGTTGGAGGTGCTGGACCCGCACCAGAACCACAGCTTCACCGACCACTTTCTGGATGTGCCCTTCGACCTCTCGCAGGTGCTTTTCATCGCCACCGCCAACGACCTTTCCACCATTCCAGGGCCACTGCGCGACCGCCTGGAAATTCTGGAACTCTCCAGCTACACCGAAAAGGAAAAACGCGAAATCGGACGCCGATTTCTGGCGCCGCGCCAGTTGGGTGAGCACGGACTTACCGCCAGAAACTGCGTGCTGCCGCCGGACATCCTAACGGAAATCATCCAGGGCTACACCCGCGAGGCCGGCGTTCGGGAACTTGAACGCCAGATTGCCAGCCTATGCCGGGCCGCTGCGGCGAAAATCGCCGAAGGGACCGCGAAAAAGGTCACCGCGACAGCGAAGTTCGTTGCGGAAACGCTGGGCCCAGCACGTTTTGAATTCGACAAAAAGAACGCCCTGCCGCACCCCGGTGTGGTCACTGGTCTGGCGTGGACGCCCTTCGGCGGCGAGATTCTGCACATCGAGGCGCTGAAATACGCGGGCACCGGCCAGGTGAAGCTCACCGGGCAGCTCGGTGACGTCATGAAGGAAAGCGTTTCCGCCGCAGTCAGCCTGGTGCGCACCCACGCGAAGGCCCTCGGCATTGCGGCGGATGCCTTCAAAGACACGGACCTCCACCTGCACGTTCCCCAGGGTGCGGTGCCCAAGGACGGCCCCAGCGCAGGCGTAGCCATGTTCACCGCGCTGGCCTCGCTGTTCACCGACCGTCCCGTCCGCAGTGACATTGCCATGACCGGAGAAATCAGCCTGCGGGAACTGGTCCTGCCCATTGGCGGCCTCAAGGAAAAAACCCTCGCCGCTCTGCGCGCCGGCATTCATACGGTCATCGCCCCCAAAGCCAACCGGAAGGACCTCGCCGATCTGCCGCCTGACGTGGTGGAGAAAATTCGTTTCGTCTGGGTGGAAACGGCAGGCCAGGTCCTCAGGGCCGCGCTGGTGCCGAAGGATGGAAAAACCCGCTCCGCAAAATCCGGTGCAAAACGGAAACAGGCGCGGGTACCGCGTGATCAGCGCAACTGACGCACGGCTTCAAAAAGTCCGATCCCCACGGCCGTGGCCAGATTCAGGCTGCGGGTGCCGCGCTGCGGGATGGTGACGCAGGTGGTGCCGTTGTCCGAAAGAAGACTTTCGGGCAGTCCCCGGCTTTCACGGCCAAAAACCAGATAGTCCCCGTCCTGGAAGGAAAAATCCCAAAGGACCCGCTGCGTTTTCGTCGTGAAAAACACAAAGCGGGCATCGCGTCCCGCGGCGGTGCGCAGCGCAGGGAAATCCGACCAGCGGTGGCAGTCCACATCCTTCCAGTAATCGAGACCGGCACGTTTCAAAGCCCGGTCATCCAAGGAAAAACCCAACGGCCCCACCAGATGCAACCTTGCCCCGGCAGCTAGGCACAAGCGGCCAATATTGCCGGTGTTCGGCGGAATCTCCGGTTCGATGAGAACGACATTCAACATCGTCCGCACTGTGATGCGGGAGCCCTAGGCTTCCACCGCATCGACATTCACCCGCCGACCGCCACGGTCAAAGCGAACCACTCCATCGAC
>JAGNEJ010000093.1 GCA_018003315.1 Verrucomicrobiales bacterium | reverse complement strand
GCGTGGAGCGCCCTCGGCTCGGGGGTGGACGGCGAGGTCTATGCGCTGGCGGTGAGCGGGAGCGATCTCTACGCCGGGGGAGACTTCACCACAGCGGGCGGGACCAGCGCGAACTACATCGCAAAATGGAACGGCAGCGCGTGGAGCGCCCTCGGTACGGGCATGTACGACGACGTCCTGGCGCTGGCGGTGAGCGGGAACGATCTCTACGCCGGGGGATGGTTCACCACGGCGGGCGGGACCAGCGCGAACTACATCGCGAAATGGAACGGCAGCGCGTGGAGCGCCCTCGGTACGGGCATGTACGGCGACGTCCTGGCGCTGGCGGTGAGCGGGAACGATCTCTACGCCGGGGGATGGTTCACCACGGCGGGCGGGACCAGCGCGAACTACATCGCGAAATGGAACGGCAGCGCGTGGAGCGCGCTGGGCACGGGGATGAACAGCGACGTCCTGGCGCTGGCGGTGAGCGGGAGCGATCTCTACGCCGGGGGATGGTTCACCACGGCGGGCGGGACGAGTGCCAGCCGCATCGCGAAATGGAACGGCAGCGCGTGGAGCGCCCTCGGCACGGGCATGGACGGTATCGTCAATGCGCTGGCGGTGAGCGGGAGTGATCTCTACGCCGGGGGATGGTTCACCACGGCGGGCGGGACCAGCGCGAATAACATCGCCAAATGGAACGGCAGCACGTGGAGCGCCCTCGGCTCGGGGATGATCAGCGACGTCCTGGCGCTGGCGGTGAGCGGGAGCGATCTCTACGCCGGGGGAAACTTCACCACGGCGGGCGGGACGAGTGCCAGCCGCATCGCCAAATGGAACGGCAGCGCCTGGAGCGCCCTCGGCTCGGGCATGGACGACGCCGTCTCCGCGCTGGCGGTGAGCGGGAGCGATCTCTACGCCGGGGGAGAATTCACTACGGCGGGCGGGACCAGCGCGAATTATATCGCGAAATGGAACGGCAGCGCCTGGAGCGCCCTCGGCTCGGGCATGAACAACGACGTCAAAGCGCTGGCAGTGAGCGGGAGCGATCTCTACGCCGGGGGATGGTTCACCACGGCGGGCGGAACGAGCGCCCGCCACATCGCGAAATGGAACGGCAGCGCCTGGAGCGCCCTCGGTTCGGGCATGGACGACGACGTCTTTGCGCTGGCTGCGGACAGCACCGGTCATCTTTTCGTCGGCGGCCGCTTCCTCGCTGCCGGCACCACCTTCTCCCCCTACATCGCCCAGGCGAATATCGGCAGCCTCACCGCCATCGAATCCTGGCGACAGACTTACTTCGGCACCACCAGCAACAGCGGCAACGCGGCGGACCTCTTCGACGATGACAACGACGGGCTGGTGAACCTGCTGGAGTATGCCTTCGGCCTGAACCCCACGCTCTCCAGCGCGGGCGGCCTCCCGCCCGTCGTCAGCGAAGGCGGCTATCTGACGATGACGCTCACCAAGCAACCCGGCGTGACCTACGAGGTGCAGAGCGCGGGCACGCTCCTCCCCGCGCAGCCGGATTCCTTCAGTGCGGCGAGCACCACGGTGCTCATCAATGACGCCACCACGCTCAAGGCGCGGGACAATGTCCTCATTAGCAGCGGCGCCCGGCGCTTCCTGCGTGTGAAGGTGACAGCGGCACCGTGATGGGATCGCAGGCGCACTAGCCAGAGCGCGATGGGACGCTCCCCTTCATGGCTTCGCACGACCGGTTTTGTCCTGCTTCGGGCCGGCGGGTGCTGGGTAATTGATTGGCGCTCTTGCGCCCGGTGATGTTTCGGGCCTTCAGCCCTCATCATCCATTGGTTACGGTAACCCAGGGCGTTGCCCCGGGCTGGAATGCCCAGCGCCTTTGGCGCTGCTTTTGGGGCTGAAAGCCCGGAACAAGCCAGCCCGGGGCAACGCCCCGTGATCGTGTCCGTTCGTGATTCTGAGCACTGAAGGTGCGAAACAACAGGTGCAGCGCGGAGCGCGCACTGTCGTTCGCAAAAACCCAAAAGCGCGAATCAAATACTGAAATCGCGGCATCAGCGGTGCATCGGCGTGAAGCGCAACGCCGCGTGCCTGACGCTGACCAACCTCGTCGATCACATGCGGCGCTTTGAGCAGATCGTGCGCCGGAAGCGCCACACTGCGGCGTGAGCTGTGCCCGGAAGAAGCCAACCGAAGTGAAAACCACCGGCAACCATCCCCTGACACCCTCAAGAGGAGCCTTGAAGCCACTCAAAAGATTACAAAATGACCTCCGTGTGCGGAAACCTCGTTCAGCGAACACCGTTTCCGGGAGTGCCCAGAAAATGGATGCAGGCGGCGGCTGAGTGTTTATGGAAGCGGTTCCGGATTTCCTTGCTTCCGTGCCGTTTTCTGGCCGTGAGCGTTCGCTGTCGGCGGTCACGGTTTTCATTTCACCACCATGCTGTTGTTTCTCGAGCATTTCAGCGTCGCGGCCTGCGCCATTTCCGGTGCACTGGCCGCGAGGGGACGGAGCGTGGACCTTTTCGGAGTTCTGGTGCTGGCGCTGGTAACCGCCTTCGGTGGAGGAACGGTGCGGGATGTCTGCCTTGGGGTGACGCCGTTCTGGATCAAAACGCACGGCCACGTCATCACCGCCCTCACGGCGGGACTGGCAACGTTTCTGCTGGCCCGAAGGCGGGACCTTCCCGGAGCGTTGCTGGAACTGGCGGATGCGGTCGGGTTGGCGCTGTTTGTGCTCATCGGAACGGAAAAGGCGCTGGATGGCTGCGGGGCCGCACCGCTGGCGGCGGTGGCTCTGGGCGTCATCACTGGAGTGGCGGGGGGAGTCATGCGGGATGTGCTGCTCAACGAGGTTCCGCTGGTGTTCCGCAGGGAGATCCGCCTCTACGCCACGGCCGCGGCAGCCGGTGCGGCGGTATTTGTGCTGTTGCGCCAGTTCGCTCCGGGCATTGCGTCGCGCTGGGCGGTGCTCACCGGTTCGGCGGTGGTCCTTGCTCTGCGGCTGGCGGCGGTCCGCTGGCAGTTGGCTCTGCCGGAGTTCGAGGACAAACGTCCGTCCTGAGCAGGTTCCGGATTTCTGTATGTGGCAGGACTCGACAATCGCAGGGCAGCTGCCTATGATGGGGCGCGCAAATCCCACCGATCATGAGCTATCCTCCCGACGCTTCCAAGTTTGCCTTTCTCGACGGCATCGCTCATCCGGTGGAGGATGGGGATACCGTGCTGCGGTTCTCTGACCGGCATTTGGGCCGCGGGCATGTGCCCACTCTGTGTGACGCGCCGCAACTGGAACCCTACGGTGCCTGCCGGGTGTGCTCCGTGGAGATCGCCACCCAGCCCGACGGACCGCGGCGCGTGGTGGCGTCCTGTCACACTCCGTTGACGGCGGGAATGCATATTTTTACGGAATCGAAAAAAATCCAGCGTCTCCGGCGTGGCATTGTGGAGCTGGTGCTTTCGGACCATCCGCTGGACTGCCTGACCTGCGAGGTGAATGGCAACTGCGAGCTGCAGACGGTGGCAGGCCGCGTTGGCATCCGCAAAGTCCGCTACCAGGGAGGGAAAACGCATCTGGACCGGGAAAAGGACCGTTCCCATCCCTACATGACCTCCGACCTGGCCAAGTGCATCAACTGTGCACGCTGTGTGCGGGCCTGCGATGAAATCCAGGGGCAGTTTGTGCTGTCCATGCACGGGCGGGGTTTTGACGCCCGCATCATCAAGGGACTGGACGTTTCCTTCAAGGACTCGCCCTGCGTTTCCTGCGGTGCCTGCGCCCAGGCGTGTCCCACTTCGGCCATCTCCGATGTCTTCGAGTCGAAGTCCATCGAGTCCACGAAAAAAACCCGCACCACCTGCACGTATTGCGGCGTGGGCTGCAACCTCGCCGTCGCCACCAAGGGCGACGGAGTGCTCTCCATCCAGGCCGCCGCTGGAGCGGAAGTCAACCAGTCCCACACCTGCCTCAAGGGGCGCTATGCCTTCCGCTTTTACAACCACCCGGACCGGCTGCGCAAGCCGCTCATCCGCACCAACGGCCACTTTGTCGAGGCTTCGTGGGAGGAGGCCTACGATCACATTTTCCACCACCTCACCCGCATCCGGGACGAGCACGGAGCGGATGCCATTGCCGGCATTTCCTCGGCGCGGTGCACCAATGAGGAAAACTACCTGATGCAGAAATTCATCCGGGCAGTCATTGGAACCAACAACGTGGACTGCTGCGCCCGCGTCTGTCATTCGCCGACCGCCCACGGCATGCAGCAGGCTTTCGGCACCGGTGCGGCCACCAATTCCATCGAGGACCTGCAATACACCAACTGCCTGCTGGTGATCGGGGCGAATCCCACCGAGGCGCATCCGGTGACGGGAGCAAAAATCAAACAGCGCGCGATGAAAGGTGTGCCGCTCATCGTCATCGACCCGCGGCGCATTGAACTGGTCCCGTATGCCAAATACCACCTGCAACTGCGACCGGGCACCAACGTGGCCATGCTCAACCTCTTCGCCCGCTGCATCCTGGATGCCGGACTGGTCCGGGAGGAGTTCATTTCCCGGCGCTGCGAAAACTGGCGGGCCTTTGAGGCGGGCCTGAAGGCGCTGGATGTGGAGGCGCTGTCCCGCGTGACCGGAGTGGACTTAGAACTGGTCCGGGCCGCGGCGCGGGAGTATGCCTCCGCGGAAAATGCGATGAGTTTCCACGGACTGGGGGTCACCGAACAGGAACAGGGAGCGAAGACGGTCATGTACATCGCCAACCTTGCCCTGATGACCGGAAACATCGGACGTCCCGGCGTGGGGGTAAATCCGCTGCGCGGTCAGAACAATGTGCAGGGAGCTGCCGACATGGGCTGCCAACCGCACCAGGGTGCCGGCTATCTCGACGTGGAAGACCCGGCCATTCATCGGATGTATGAGGAATTCTACGGACGTCCGCTGTCCGGCATCAGTGGATTGAAGATTCCGCAAATGTTCGACGCCGCGGTGGCTGGAAAACTCAAGGCGCTGTGGATCATGGGCGAGGACGTGGCCCAGTCCGACCCGAACACCGATCACGTCACCGCCGCCCTCAATGCGCTGGATTTCCTGGTGGTGCAGGAAATTTTCCTGACCGAAACGACCAAATACGCCAATGTCATCCTGCCAGCCGCCTCGTTCCTGGAAAAGAGCGGGACCTTCACCAATGGTGAGCGGCGGGTGCAGCGGGTCAATTCCGCCATTCCACCCCTTTCCGGCACCAAACCCGATGCCGTGATCTGCACGGAGATCATGCAGCGCTTTGGCTACCCCCAGCCAGATTACACTCCAGACGGCTGCCTGGCGGAAATCGCCCGCGTCGTTCCCTTCTTCAAGGGAGCCACCTGGGAAAACCTGGGGGCGCAGGGCAAACAATGGCCGGTGCTGGATGGCGGCGTCAGCACAACAATCCTGCACGCGGAATCCTTCAAACGCGGCTTGGGAAAATTCCACTTTTTCCACTGGGAGGAGTCCACCGAACTGGAAACACACGGCGGCGAATTCCCGTTCATCCTGACAACCGGACGGATTCTGGAACACTACAACTGCGGCACCATGACACGGCGCACCGGCAATGCCCTCATCGTGTCCCAAGACGTGCTGGCGATCAATCCAGCCGATGCCGCCGCCAAAGGCATTGCCAGCGGAGACCAGGTGCGCGTCTGCTCCGCCCGCGGTGAAGTCCGGCTCACGGCGCATCTTTCCGACGAGGTGAAGCCCGGCATTCTCTACACCACCTTTCATTTCCCCGAATTCATGGTCAATCGGATCACCGGTGACGGACACGACACCGACACCCTCTGCCCGGAATACAAGATCAGTGCCGTCGATGTGGAGAAAGTCACCGCTCCCGCAGCATTGCAGGCGAACGGGGCGCAATGCAGCCGCGAAAAACTGGCCAGGACCTAACCTGACGATCCGGCGCGGCTCCTCCCGCCAGCCTTTCCTGGCTTTCCCTCCCGCCGGGCAGAAGCGCAGCGGGGCTTCCCGACAGGCCGCGTTTCCTCGATCACGGCAAAGGCGTTGTGGTTGTGGATGCTTTCGAAATTTTCCACCTCGATCCGGTAGCTCTGCAATCCGCGAATGGTTGCCATCTTCAGGGCGATTTGACGCACCACGTCCTCGACAAACGCCGGGTTGTCGTAAGCCTGCTCGGTCACGAATTTTTCATCGGTCCGTTTCAACAGGCTGTAGAGTTCGCTGCTGGCACTGGATTCCACCAGGTAGACCATCTGGACAATAGCAGCAGGCGGACTGCTGCGCACTGTCAGGGTGGCCTCGCCCCGCTGGTTGTGCGCTCCCCGTTCACTGATGGCCTTTGAGCACGGGCAGAGCGTGCCGATGGGGATGCGCACGGTCACTGCAAAATCCGACTGCCGACCCTGAACATGGATGTCCCAGCGCACGCTGTAGTCCATCATTCCCGGTTCTCCGGACACCGGGGCTTGCTTTTCATGAAACCAGGGAAATTCCACTTGGAGATAGGCGGCGGTGGCACCAAGACGCCTGCGCAGTTTGCGCACCAAATCCACCATGTCACCGGCACGGAGCCGGTCATGATGCTCCTGCAGCAGGGCAACAAACCGGCTCATGTGCGTGCCGCGCTGATTTGCCGGCAGATCCACGGACAGGGAAAAAACAGCGACCGTAGCCATACCGTCGATGCAGGCGGGATACTTCAACCCGCGCACTCCCACGCGGTTAATCCGAACCCCCCGGGTGTCGGCCTCACTCTGGGTGTCACTGAGTTCCATGCTGGAATGCCAAAAATGCGTCAGGGGCGGAAATTCCGCCCCCTTGCGCATACCCATGCTGGTTTGTGCAGCTTGCGGCTTTCGGCGTTGCGTTGCGTTGCGCTCAGGGCAGCAGATTCACCGCGCGGGACCGCTTGATTTCGCGGGTGATCTTGCGATGCAGCCATGCGGAGATGCCTGTGATCCGACGGGGCAGAATCTTTCCGGTTTCCGTCGTGAATTTGGTCAGATAGTCCGGATTCTTGTAGGTGACTTTTTCCACCTGAATGTCCAATCGACGACGCGGCAGGCGGCGGTTCGATTTGCGGAGATTGATGAGTCGCTGTCTGGTTTTCGGTTCCATGGTAAAGGGAAATGGGTGATTGGTTGACTTGCCGTTTCCGCTCAGCGGATTTCACGGTGCACGGTGCGCCGGTCGAGGAAAGGGTTGTACTTCACTTTCTCCAGTCGGCCGGGCGTCCGAACGCTTTTCTTGTTCCGGGTGCTGACGTAGCGGGATGTCGGTTTGCCTTCGGCCTTGGCTTCGGTGCATTCCAGAATGATGATTTCTCGTGGCATGTTTCGTAGTGGTTGAAAGTTTTTGGAGTGGCGACTGTAAACGACTAATCCTTGTCTTCAACTGAATCATCATCCCCGTCATCGTCATCGTCATCCCCTCCCAGACCGAAGAGGCTGCGGATGGCGCGGCGCTGGCCGGTGGGGCCGTAATCCCGGTCCACCTGTGCCTGGCATTCCACCGTAAAGCGCGCATAGGGGCGGGCTTCCAGTCGTTCCACGGGAATGGGTTTTCCACTCATCTCACAGATGCCGTAGCTGCCGAGGTTGAGGCGCTTGATGGCATCGTCAATTTCATAGAGAGCATCCTGCTCCTGAGAAAGCAGGTTGAGGGCGAAGTCCCGATCGTAAGCATCGCTGCCGGCATCGGCCTGGTGCATCCCGAAAGCGGAGGAGGCGGCACCATCGGCGCTGGCACCGAGCGTGTCCTTGGCCACTCCGTTCATTGAATCCATCAGATCATCCCTCAACTGCAGCAGGCGCTGCTTCTGGAGCTTCAGGAAGCTGCTCGTGAGGTTGACTTTGCCGGGAGGGGTGTTGTTTCCGCTGGCTTTTTTGGCAACCACGGGCGCGGGCCTTTTGAGGAGATAGGGAGGGGTCTTGAAGGAAGATGCCCCACGGGTAGCCCGGACGGAAACGGGCTTGTCGTCCTTGGCAACCGGCGGCTTTTTCTTGATCAAAACGGTGGTCGCCTTTGGTGCCGCAGCAGGTTTGGCCGTTTTGGACTTGGTCGCAGTTTTGGGTTTTGCAGCGGGTTTGACCGCCGGTTTGGCTGCCTTGGGCTTTGCGGCCACAGGCTTCGCAGCCTTGGGCTTGGCCACAGGCTTCGCGGCCTTGGGTTTCCCCTTGGGCTTGCTGGTCTTGGTTGCGGTTTTGGGCATGGGAGGTTGGTTTGAAAAGAGAAACGGGTGCCGGATGGGCGGAGATGCCTGAAATTGCTCTTGGGGCACCGCCCGCAACACTTTCCGTTCGGGTTCAAAGTGAAACCCGCCCGAAAAGGGCGCAGATCGTAGTGCGATCCGCCACCGCACGCAAGGGATTTTCGTTCTTTTCGGCGTCTCAGTTGTTCGGCACCACACGCCACGGTTGGCAGCCACCCGCCAGAATGTTTGCCCAGGCGGACCAGACAAGCCACGTTGATGGAACCACCGCTTTCATCCCACGCAAAAACACAAATGCATGCCATGCTCCCCTGCCATTTTTGACGCGTCAATTAGGGAACCCAGTGTTGCGGGTGGCCACGGGCAGTCGGCTGCTCTGAAGTTGGGTCCGTTGCACCGGAGGAGGGCCAGCGGGATGGTCACGCGCATTCGCCCAGGCGGGATGCTCCCTGTTTCCAAAAACGTTCCCGCCGTCATCCGGCAAGCACTGCGAATCCGCCGTTCGCAGTGGGAGCCGCATTCGCCGTTGTCAAGGCCGGGCGGTCACCCCAGACCCTCGATTTTCCAGCCATCCCGGTAAGTTCGCCGCAGCAGGGTGTTGGCGGTGGCATTGTCGGTGGTCATTTTCTGGTGATCCCAAGCCAGCTTGGTTCCGGACATGCGGATCGCTACCGTGCCCAGCAGGATGGCTTCGGTCATCGGACCGGTCTGTTGAAAATGGCTTTCATTCTTCACCGTGCCGAGGATGGCGTCGAGGAAATGATGATAGTGATTCCGCCCGTCGAATTTGGGCTTCTCGATTTTGGCAAATTTCGCTTTTGGATGCAGCAGGGCGTAGGCTCGTGAGTGGGGCAGGACCAGCGTGCCTTCCGTGCCTACCACCATTGCAGCCTCCTCGGGGAACTTGGTTTCCCCCCAACCGGTGGCGGGATCCGTGTAAATTTTCATCAGTTCAGCCGGCGGGTACAGCTCCACGCCATCGAACCACTCCAGCGAGAAATCCCCGTCCGTGAACTCGGTGCCGGGCATTTCCCAAGTGATGTGATTCCCCGCCGACCACAATTCTTTGCGAACCGCCGGGTCATCAAACGAGGCCACGGTCTTGGCCACGACACTCTTTGGCGGCTGCAGGCTGAGACCCTTCCAGACCGCATCGAAAATATGGCAGCCAATGTCGCCGCTCCACCCAGTACCGAAATCCTGCCATGTCCGCCACATGGCTGGATGGTAAATGTCCTTGTTGAAGGGGCGGGACGGAGCCGTGCCGAGCCACAGGTCCCAGTCCAAATTCGCGGGCACGGGATCGGGATTGGCCGGGCGCGGTTTGGTGCGGCGGTAGGCCATGCCGGAGGAGCGGTTTGAACACAGCAGCACCCGCTGAACTTTCCCCACCAGTTTTTCCCGCATCCACTGCACCGCCATGCGGTCGCCGCTGCCGGAGGCATGCTGCGTTCCCAACTGCGTGACCAGGCCGTGCCGGGCGCTGACTTCGTTGAGGGCTCTGACTTCAGCCACGTCATGGCACATCGGCTTCTGGCAGTAGGCGTGCTTTTTGCGCTGCAGCGCAGTCATCACGATCGACGCGTGCATGTGGTCTGGCACCGCTACATTCACGGAATCAATCTTGTCACCTTCCTGTTCAAATAGCAGCCGCCAATCCGCATACTGCCGCGCCTTGGCTGCCTTGGCGGCGGCACTCCGGGCGGCATTCGCATCCACATCACAAATGGCCACGATGTCGGTCTTGGGGTGGGCCAGGAAGTTGGCGAAATCATTTCCGCCCATTCCGCCAACGCCAATGCAGGCGTGCTGCACACGGCTGTTCTTGTTTGCGGGCCATCCCAGTTGCGGAAAAATCAAGGGAGCGGTCAGCACCGCGGCCGTGCGCTTGGTGAAGGAACGTCTTGTCGTCATGGGGAAAAGTGGGGTGCTGGAGTGGTTCGGAATCGTCCCAGCCGCCAGCAGCCTAGGCTCCACGCTCCGCAGGTCAATGGCAGCACCCTCCCAATTCGCGGAAGGCGGGCCCAATTTGCGGAAGGCGGGCCGCATGGGATGATAATAAAACGTCAGGCAAATGATCGGCTGTCCTCCAGCTTCTGCCGGTGCAGCGCCCCCACCGCCATGGCGATGCCCTGCCGCGCTTTGCGCCCGCCGCCCACTGCTTCCCCATACCCGCTCCAGCGGTATTCCTTCGGATCCTGCACCAGTCCGGCCCGGACCGGATTCAAATCCACATTGGCCGCCATGGTCGCCACCGCATTGCCCGCCCCTTCCACCAGTACGCTGCCAAAACGCTCCTCCCACAGTGTCCCCTTGCGTCCGTGTTTCCGGTTGTACCATTTGGAAAACCCCAGCTTCACGGACTGCACAAAGGCGCTCAGATCGAACATGCGCTTCCACAGCGCCGCCAGCACCTTTGAAATCTCTCCTGCACACCCGTTGCTGCGCCACAGGGCAAATAGCTCCCGATACTGCCGCGCCTTTTTCTTCCCCAAAGGCGCCTCCAAATGCCCCAGCATTACCTCCTAATCCAACATCTGCCCAGGCCGCTCCGGCACCTCCACCAGGATGTGGAAATGGTTGGACATCAAACAATAAGTGATGAACCGCAGCCCCCCCCCCGAAAGCCTCGAACTGCCGCATCAGCCCGCGAAACACCCGCTTCCCCTCCTCATCGAACCAGAAAGCCCGATTGACAATGCGGCTGGTAACATAAGCCAGCATCCGCTGCCCCGAAGCAGGACGAAACCGGTAGTGCGAAGCCATGACGGGAAGCGTCATTCAAAAAGACGCGTAGTTTTCTTATTATTCGTCTGGCATTTTGTTTTGGGGGGGTGATGCAGAAGGAAATTCCGGCGGCGGCAAGAAGCGGAAACAGGGGCGAGAAGGTGTTGTTCATGCGCCGTTACCTGCACCGTCCGCAGGGGCGAGTTTCGCAGCGTACGAATCTTCTGGAGTCCGGTCTGAATCGCTCCAGTTACGAACAGTGTTCGAGCGGGGCGCGACTTCAGCACGGAAAAAGGCGACCGCACTTTCGCGACGGTCGCCTCCTGGGTTTGGTGTGAGATGCGCTGCAGATTACGGAGCCATTTCGATCACAGCGCGGAGGAAGCCGCGGGGGCCGGGATTGGGAAGGGAGAAGGTCTGGTATTGCCAGCCGGGGTTGAGGGCGGGCAGGCCTTCGCTGCGGGCGGAGGAGATGCGGGTCACCGGCGTGCTTGTCCAGTTGGCGAGATCAGTGCTGCCCTGGATACGGTAGATGATGCCGTCCACCGGCAGCGATACCTGTTCACCGGTTCCCTGAAAGACGGCGCCGTTGCGCACCGGCAGGGTGATGCTGAGCAGGTTTTGGCCGCCGATTTCGATGTCCCGGTGCATCACCTTGCCGTCGTCGCTACCGCTGTTGGGATTTCGGTCGGTTCCGAATTCGAGGAGATTGCTGCGCCCGTCGTTGTCAGGATCGGCGGTCGGGGCGGCGTTGCCGGTGGCGGTGCCGGTCCCGAAATGGGTGCGGCGCCAGAGGCCCTGCGGGGTGAGGTCGGGGCCGGTGTGACCGAAGAGACGGAGTTCGCCGAACTGGACCACGCCCTCGCCGCCGGGCCGGTGGAAGATGAAGCGGTAGCGGGTGAAGGAGGTTTGGTTTTCGGGCGTGCTGAAATCCTCCATCCTTAGGTCGCTGCGCGGGCTGTCCGGCGTCACGACGGTGAGCGTGGTGAAGCTGATGCCGTCGTTACTGCCCTGCACGGTGATGCTGCCGGGGGCGATCCTTCTGGTGTAGGCATTATCGTCGGCGGGACGGATGAGTTGAAAGCCCTTGAGGATCGAGGCACCGGAAGCGGGCGTGATGTCGAGCACCGGCGCGGTCTGGCCCTGGAAAAAGTCGATCCAGAATTTGGCGTCATCGGAACTGTGGTTCCCGCTCAACCGGTGGTCCACCAGGGCCGGCGAGTTGCCGGCGGCATCGCCGGACGGAACGGTGAGGCTCACGGGATCAGCGACGGAAGTGATCTCGTCGCAGGTGAGCAGTTCCACTTCGGCGATCTGCACGGAGTTGGCGGTGGCGGCGTTCTGCACCGAGGGGAATGTCAGGCGATACACCGGGTAGCTGTGGCTGTTGGCAAAGCGGACGGTTTGAATGGCGCGGCGTGCGGCGAAGGGCGGCACGTTTCCGGCGGCGATCGGCGTGAACAGGATGCCGTCGCGGGAGCCTTCAAGCAGAAAGCTGGCGGGATCGCGCTCCGGGGCGTCGTTGGCGCTAATGAGGGACAGCCCGATCACCGGAGCCGTGCCGGCGGGATGCAGGATGAGGCCGGCGTTCAGTTTGTCGAAGTTGAGATATTTGGTGACGACGGAATTGTCCGTGCCCATCGCGGGAAACTCTCCGCCGGGACTGTTGGAGGAAGTGCCGGCCACGGGGTCGCCCGGCAGCATGGCATCAATGACGGGGCGCTCATACACGAGGTTCAGCACGCGCTCGCCTGCGGCGTTGTGGCTGAGTTCGAGAGAGAACGTACCGTCGTGCAGCGCATTGGCGAACTGCGTGGTGTCGAGCACAAATTCGGCGGGATCGAAGGAAACGAACTCGCCGGGGAGTCCGTCGTCGGCCACCACCGCTTTAGCGATAGCCCATTTCCGCGAGCCGCCGAAGTCCACCGCCGGACCGGGGACTCCGCCACTGAGCGAACGCAGCGTGAGGCGGATCGGAGCCGTGCCCGGCGTTCCGTAGAACGCGATCTGCTGGCCTGACAATGCGTCCCAACCGGCACCCGGCGCGCCGCCGGCATTGGCGATGTCAATTTCCCACGTCGAGCCGCCGTAGAAATGAAAGTGTTTGGCCGCGAGCAGCCCTGTGCCGGCCCCGGCATCGCCGGGAGCGATCCTGCCCCCGGGATTGGCTATGACCCGGCCATAGTAGCTGCCACTCCCGCCCAGTGTGCCCTGCGCATTCACCTGCATCGTGTTGTTCCAGTTGGTTTCGCCGGAGATGACTCCATCCACGACAAACCTGCCGCCGTTAATGGTCGTGGTACCCTGAAAGTAGCTCTGGGATTTCAGCACGGTGACGCCGGCGTTGTGCACGATGTCGAGATTGCCAAAGAGCCGGAGGAAGCCGGGAAAGACATTGCCGTTGAAATGAATGTCGTGAGTGAGGACGAAATTCGAATGGTTGTGGTCGAAGATGATCGTGCCGCCATCCGCCATGCCGGTGATGCCGTCCGCCGCGATGCGCCCCGGCGCGCCGCCGGTGCCGAACCGCACCGTCCCGTGCGTGCCGAGCTGAATCCCGCCGAAGCCGTTGCTCACCGTGACCAAGGCATCATCCGCCACCGTCAGGCTGCCGCCACCGAGGGCGCCATCCCCCACGAGAATTTGGGAAACTGCCAGCGTCCCGCCATCGGTCGCCAGCAGGTGACCCGTCGTGCCGGAGCCGGTCCCGATTCTCAATTGGCCTGCGAGCGCCGTGCCGTTGATACCTGTATTCGAGACGCGGGCGGTGCCGCCGTTGGCAATGGTCGTCTGCTGTCCGGCCACCGGCGCGCCCGCCGGAGTCCAGTTCCCCGGCGTGAACCACGAGGCCTCGCCGGCCGTCCATTCAGCGCCCGCCGCAATGGCCGGGAGCAGTTGCGTCAGGCAAAGGCTCGCCAGCACGGAGCGGCGAATCGAATGCGGATGGAGAAGCGCAGTCACGAAGGCGCCGCGGGACCGATGAGGAAGTGTAAAGAAAGGTGATGTCATACGCCCGTTACCTGCACCGTCCGGGGAGGCGAGTTTCGCGCCTGGGAAAGATTTTTACTTTGTCCTGCGCCGGGCTTCAGCGAGCCGCTGCTGGATGATCTCCTCATCCGGCAGCAGAGCGGCCAGCCGTTCGAGATGAACCGCCGCCGCGAACCAATGGCTGCCGGATTCTGCTACGGCGGCGCGTTCGCGGTGCCATGTCATGGTGTCGCCGGGCCATGTGAACTGGCTGGAGTAGTTCGTTTTCAGCCCGGTGAATTTCGTTTCCATTTCCTCGGCCGTGAGCGGCGTGGGGCCATGGCTGGCATCCATGCGGTGGCCGGCCTGACATTCGGTGAGCGGGGCGATGGCGGAATCGGGCACGGGGTTCGCCCGGGGGCGGATGAACCATGTTTCCGCCCGGCGGGCGGAATAGAAGATCGTGTCGCCGCGGCGGTTGATGACGAGGTTTCCGGCGCTGGTGCCGGCATAGAATGGGGGGGCCGCAAGTTCGCCGCGCACAGGATCCCACAGGCGGAGCAGGCCGTCGGCGCAGGTGGAGGCGAGCAGGCGGTTGTCGCCCCGAAAGGCGGGACTGCGCACGATGGCGCTGTGGCGCAGTGGCGGCGCGGCGGAGCCGCCGTCGGCGGCGTGCCAGACGCGCAGCACATTGTCTTCGCCGGCGGTGGCGACAAACTTTCCATCCGGCGAGATGCGCGCGTCGCCGACGCCGTCGCCGTGGCGCATGGCGGCACCAGCGGGCTGGAGCGAGGGCAGCTCGTAAAACTGCGCGGACGACGGTTCGACGGAGCCGTTGCTGAACGTGGCAAGGATGCGGCGACTGTCGGGACTGAACGAGAAATCCCAAATGTGAGTGCCGGCGTCAGCGCGGATGACGGGCGCTTCGCGGCGCGTTGCGGCGTCCCACACTTGCAGCGTGCTGTCCATGCCGGCGGCGAACCATTTTCCATCGGCGCTCCAGCGCAGAAAGCGGATGCCCTCGGTGCGCGGGAGCATCGTGGGCGCGGCATCGCCGTTCAGTTTGCGATGCTGCACGCTGCCTTTGTCCGCGGAGGTGATGAGCGCGTCGCCGCCGGGATGAATGGCGATTTGTGTGATGTCAGGCAGTTCGGCGGTGCTTTTCAAATCGTGCAGCAACTGCCGCGTCCGAAAGTCCCAGACCCGCGCGCCACGTTGCCGGCAGGCCGCGGCGAGGAAATGCCCGTCGGCGCTGAACTGCACGCCGCCGACATCACCGCCGGCTTCCATGCGCGGGCCGGATTCCGCGCCGTCGGCGACGCGGTGTGCGCGCAGCGTGCCGTCGCTGCCGGTGAGAATCATGAACTCCGTGTCCGGTGAAACCGCGACGCGGCGCACAAATCCGCCGTCCACCAGCAGCGGGCGCACAGCGGTCTGCAGGTCCCACACCTGGAGAACGCCATCCGCGCTGCCGACGGCGAGAAACCGGCCGTTGGGACTGAAGGCCACAGCTTCGATGAGCGCGGAATGGACGATGGCCGGTGCGACGGGCGTATGCCGGGTGGCGTGGCGCAGTACGAGATGATAGTCGAAGCCCGCGGTCGCCAGCAGCGTGCCGTCTGGGCTGTAGAGCGCCTTGTTGCCGCCGCTCTCATGCAGGAGCGGCACGCCGACGGGCTTGCCGGTGGCACATTCAAACACGCGCACCTGGTCGCGAAACGACGCGATGGCGCAGTGTGCGCTGTCGGGGCTGAAATTCAGATCGTGCAGCGGGCCGGTGACGGGATACGTCGCGATGACGGTGCCGCTGGTCCGGTCTGTCAGAACGGCGTTCGTCCCTGCGGCCTTCAGCCTCCAGCGGCCATTCGGACTGATCGCCTCCCCGGGTTTCGGAATGTCGCCGCGACGTGGCAGCGGCGTGAGTATGTCCGCCGGGAGATTCCACTCCAGCATGTTGCCGTTGCGCAGCGTCACCGTCAGGACCTGCCCTTCTTTGGAAAACTCCAGCTTCACTGGTGTGCCGTGCGCATCGCGCAGGCGCAGCAGGCGGGGCGAGAGTTGGAGCGTCCATTGCAGTCGTTCGAGGATCACGGGCTGCGACTCGCTATCGGCGTGACGCCGTGCCTCCAGCAATGACAGAGCTGCGGTGAAGGCATCACCGTCAGTGGTGAGACGCGCGGCATTGGTCAGGTGGGTTCCGATAAGCTGCCGACGTGCGTCAGCGGCGCTCTGCTCCGCGGTATCGCGCGCCTCGCGCAGCCGCACGTTGAACACGAGCGAGCCGATAGTAATGACCAGCAGTGCGAGCGCCGCGGTGGCGATGAGTCCCGACCGCGCGGGATAGCGCCGCACCCATTTGCGCACCCGTTCCATGCGGCTCGCGGCCTGGGCCTGGATCGTCTCGCCGCGCAGCCAGCGCTCGATGTCGTCAGCCAGCGCCGCAGCAGTGCCATAGCGGTGCGACGGATCCTTCTCCAGTGCTTTGAGACAAATGACGTCCAGTTCGCGTGTGAATGCACTCGTGGTGGTGGTGGCGGTGGATTTGCGCAGCACCTGCATCGGCGGGCGCACCTCCTCGTCCACGATTTTCCGCAGCAGCGCTGGCGTGGTCGCCGCGGTGAACGGAGGTTGTCCGGTGAGCATTTCGTAAAAGACTGCGCCCAGTGAATACACGTCCGCCGCCACGGTGACCTCCCTGGTGTTTCCCAGCGCCTGCTCCGGCGGCATGTATGCCGGCGTGCCCATCACGATGTTGGTGTGCGTCAGGCTGGCGTCGGATTCCATGATCTTGGCGAGTCCGAAGTCGGTGAGATGCGGCTCACCGTGAGGGTCGAGGAGTATGTTGCTCGGCTTGATGTCGCGGTGCAGCACGCCGCGCTGGTGCGCGTGATGCACGGCGCGGGCGACTTTCACAAACAGCTGCGCGGCCTCGCGCGCCGGCATCGGCATTCCGCTCAACCTTTTGGCGAGCGTAGGCCCGTCAATGAGCTTCATGGAGAAGAAGTGCCAGCCGTCCTGCTGTCCCGCCTCGTAGATGGACGCGATGTGCGGATGATCGAGCCGCGCCGCCGCCTCAGTCTCCGCATGGAATCGCTCCACCATGCGCGGTGACGCCAGTTCGCCTGCGGCGATCACTTTCAGCGCCACGAGTCGGTCCGGTCGCATCTGACGCGCACGAAACACCACTCCCATGCCGCCGCGCGCGATTTCGTTGTGCAACTCGTAGCCGACGAACTCGTTGCGCTGCAGAAGCGATTCCGTCGACAGCGCCGGGTCTTCCTCCTCCGGCACCGTGAGCGCTGCTGTCAGCAGACAGGCCACACACAGCCCCGACCCCACGCGATCCTCCATGCGCGCGCCGCAGCGGGTGCATTGGGGGGGAGGGGTTTCCGGAGATGCGTTCATGTTCTAAAGTCTGCGGGTGAGCCAGGGTGGAGCTTCAAGTGTTCAGCAGTCACAGACTTCCGTTCAGCGCTCTGAAAACTGAGCACCGAAAACTGAAAACTCCTTCACCCCCGAGCGATCACTGAGATGAGATGCCGGATTTCATCATCCACCTGATCAGGGGCGGCGACGGTCTGCATGATTTCCTCGCGGATGTATTGTCCGTAGCGCCGCCTCATTCGGAAGATGGCGGACTTCACCGCCGGCTCCGAAAGACGCAGCGCCTGCGCGGCTCCGGCGTAGGACTCACCGGCATCACCCTGAAGAAACTCTTGAAGGATGGCGAAGCGCTCGCCCTCACCGTTGCGCTCCATTTCAGTGCGGATGCGTTCCAGCGCCGCCGTCACCACCGCGCGTGCCCAGCGGCGGTCGAAGGTCGCCGTTTCATCATCATCCGTCGCCGGCTCCGACTGAAACCTTTCCTCCGCCTCCAGACCGTCCCACGACAAAATCTCCCGCCCGCCGCCGCGCTTCTGGCGGTTCGCATCGCGCCAGACGTTGATCAGAAAATGCTTCATCACACTGAGCAGAAACGAACGGAACCGTCCCTTCTCCGGGTCCGCCGTCTGCAAAGTCTCGCCCGCCAGTAGCCGCGCGAAGAATTCCTGCGTCAAATCCTGGGCTTCCGCCGCAGCATAGCCGCGGCGCCGCACGAAGACATAAAGCGGATACCAGTAATGCCTGCACAGTCGCTCCAGCGCCGACTCCGCTGCCGCCCCCGTTCCACCGGCCTGCAACACCACACTCCATCGCGTGGTGAGAAACTCCGGCACTCCGGCGGTGCGGTCATGGGCAACTGGAAGGCCGTCAGGCATGATGACGGGCAGGTGCGACTCCTGAAAGGAAATTACTTTTTGCGGGAGGCGTTATTGGCG
>JAGNEJ010000092.1 GCA_018003315.1 Verrucomicrobiales bacterium | reverse complement strand
GCCACCGAGCACCTGACCCCCATCATCAACTGCGCGCTCTGCATGAATGACGAGCAGCAGGCAAAGGAACGCTGCCTGGGAAGCGAGATGAACCGCGGCACCGAAGCCGCGAGGGCCGCTCTGAACATGGCGGAACTCTTCGTGAAACTGCAGGCGGCCTATCCAATGTCGCGCAAGGGCAAGGACGCGGAAAATGAGTAAGCGCCGCGAAGGCCGCGAGGCGGCATTGCAGATGCTTTACAGCCTCGATCACGTCCCGGCTGGCACCGACCATGACCTGAAGGAATTTTGGGAACTGCGTCGGGCGGATGAAGCCGTACAGAGCCATGCCACGGCGCTGTTCCGCGGCATTCAGGCGCACCGGGAGGAAATCGATGCCCGCATCGCCGCCACGGTCCAGAACTTCCGTTTTGAGCGGCTGGCGGTCGTGGACCGCAACATTCTGCGGCTGGCGGTATTCGAGATGTTTCACGACACCGCCGTGCCTCCGGTGGTCAGCATGAACGAGGCCATTGAAATCGCCAAGCGCTTCGGTGGAGAAGACAGCCCCCGGTTCATCAACGGCGTGCTGGACCGCATCATCAAGGACGTGCCGCGACCCATTCGTTAGGCTGACGGCAGAAAGCGGGGGCTGCGGCGGCCCGGTGCGGTGCCGCGCGAAAACACGGGACATTCCTGCCATTGGATGCACATTCCTGCTGATGACGCCGCCTGTTGCCGGACAATGTCCACCCAGCCGCCTGATGCGCCTGAAACACCTCCCCTGCGTTTCCCGGCTGGCTGCCGCCGTGCTGTGGATGCTGCTCGCAGCGTCCGTTCTCCGCGCTGAAAAGCCCAACATCGTGCTCATCCTGGCCGATGATCTGGGGTGGGGTGATCTCGGCTGCTACGGGGGAAAAATCCCCACTCCGCACTGCGACCGGCTGGCCCGCGAGGGTCTCCGCTTCACGGATTTCCACACCGCTTCCTCCGTCTGCTCCCCCACCCGCTACAGCATTCTAACCGGGCGCTACAACTGGCGCAGCCGGCTGCAGAAAGGGGTGCTGTGGGGCTTTTCCCGCCCGCTCATTCCACCCTCCCGCCAAACGCTCGCCAGTCTGCTGCATGACGCCGGTTACGCCACCGCCTGCATCGGCAAATGGCACCTTGGCCTCGGCTGGACCCTGAAGGCTGGCGTCCATCCTGACAACTCCTCCACCGACGGTTCCGGTGCGGATTTCCTCCAGCCCGTCAGCGGCGGTCCCGCCGCACTGGGATTCGACCGCTTCTTCGGAATCACGGGCAGCCTCGACATGCCGCCCTTTGTTTACATCGATGGCGACAGGCCCGCAGGCATTCCTTCTGTCAGGAAAAAATATGTGCGTTCCGGACTGGCAGCGCCGGATTTTTCCGGCGAGCAATGCCCCAAAGTCTGGGCCTCCAAGGCCGGAGAATTTGTCGCAGCCCAGGCCGCGGGCAAAAGGCCGTTTTTTCTTTACCTGCCCCTGACCTCCCCCCACACGCCCATTCTTCCCACGCGGGAATTTTCCGGAAAAGGACTCACCCCCTACGCCGACTTCGTCATGGAAACGGACTGGGTTGTCGGCCAGGTGCTGGCGGCATTGGAAACGGCCAGGGTTGCTGCCAACACCCTCGTTCTGTTCACCTCGGACAACGGCTGCAGCCCCGCCGCCGGCATCCCGGCCCTGCAGAAACACGGCCACTTCCCCAACGGCCCCTGGCGCGGGACCAAGGCTGATTTTTGGGAAGGCGGCCACCGCGTCCCGCTGCTGGCCCGCTGGCCGGGGCGCATCCAGCCTGGCACCGGCACCGCCGCCTTGACCTGCTCGGTGGATTTCTTCGCCACACTGGCTGAAATTGTCGGCCACCAACCCGCGGCGGCGTCCGCGGAGGACAGCGTCAGTTTTGTTCCGGTGCTCGATGGTCGAAAACCCCTCCGCACCTCGCTCGTCAGCCACAGTATCGACGGCGAGTTTGCCATCCGTCAGGGCGAGTGGAAGCTCTGCCTCGGTCCAGGTTCGGGCGGCTGGAGCAAACCAAAAAACGCCTGGCCTGCCGCAAACCCGGCACAGCCCGAAACCCTGGTGCAGCTCTACGATCTGGCCGCTGATCCTGGCGAAACAAAAAACCTTGCGGAAACCGAAGGGAAACGCGCAGCCGATCTCGCAGCCCTGCTGGCTGACCAGTTGCGGCGGGGACGCAGCACGCCCGGACCGGCAGCCGCCAATGATGTTCCGGTTTCCTTCCATCCAAAACTGCTTCTCGCCTTTCCCATTCTGCAGTCCGCCGGCAGCGGCCGGAAATCCGATTGAGATTCTCCCGTCCGACCGCCATCATTCCCGCACTTCCATGAATCGCTTCCTCCCCGTCTCCCTGACAATCCTATTCAGCGCTTCGGTTGCTGCGGCCCGCGTCTGGACCAGTGCCGCAGACCCTGAGAAGCAATTCGAAGGCGACTACCTTGGGCTCCGGGATGGCAAAATCCTGGTGCAACTATCCAATGGCAAGGAGCGCGCATTCCCAAAGGAATCCGTCTGCCGCGAGGATCAGGACTTCGTCGAACGCCAGGAAGCCATGGCTCCGTCCGAGCGGGATGCCACCAAACGAGCCGCTGAACAAAAGGCCAGGACGGCCGGCGACGGCAGCGAACCCAAAAAGGACGCAGGGACCCCTGAAACTCCGCCAGCCAAGAAGGACGGACCGCCTGATGCCGAGGCAAAACCTCCGGACAAATCCGCCGGAGCCGTGGCCGCTGAACTTTATCAGAATCTCCTCAAACTCGACGGAGAGAAACTGGAAGCCTTCCACTTCGCCAACGGCAAGGAACCCAAATTTTACCTCGTATGCTTCGCCGCGAAATGGTCGGATGCCAGCGTCAAACGACTGCCAAAACTGGCGGAATACTACGAAAAAACCGTTCAGCCGCTCGGCAGCGTGGAAATGCTTCTCTATTCCTTCGACAACACCGAGGGCGAGCAGAGAGCGCTCATCACCGGAGGCAAAGTACCCTTTCCCGCCGTGTCCTTCCAGGCGGTGGAGAAAAAGGCCGTCAAGCTCCTCGGCAAACTTGCCGGCGACCAGCTTCCACAGTTTGTGCTCGTGGATGCGGATGGGAAAAAGCTCTACGACCAATACGAGGAACCCGACGCCGCCACGCTCAAAAAACTCACCCAATCCAGGGAACTGTAGCCGACTGCGGGGGCGATCCGCCCTCAATCCACGAAGAGAAATTCATTGGTGCAGAGCAGCGCCTGCGCCAGGGACTGCCAGGGGTCGGGCGCCATGCCGGGACCGGAAAACTCACGCTGGGCATCGGCGATTTCCTGCCCATTTGCGGCATCGACCAACCGGGGCACCCAGTGGAATCCGTCGCAGTTCGTGTCGCCTCCGCAATCCGCCACAAAGTCCAGCCATTCACCGGAAGTGACCGCAACCCGTTCCAGGGTGATGGGCACGGCCACAGTGGCAGCGACCTTCCATTCCCCCAGCAATCCGGCCCGGCTGGAAATGATCCTGACAAGAATGCCGCCGCTCTGAGCCTGGGCGACGCTGGCCTGGCCGGCAATGTTCACCGTGGCCTGGCGCGGTGCGGTCCAGCGCCGGATGGCGGCCTTGCCCGGATCGCCGGGGTGGCCTCCTTCGGCATGCAGCAGTGCAAATCCGAGCTTGGGGTCGGGCAGCGTTTCGCCCCCGCTCCACCGCCCGGCACCATGCCAGGGAAATGGGGTAAAGTGCATGGATTTCACCGCGGCATCCCAGTCGCCATACCCGTAGCTCCAGGCAGTTTCCGTTTGTGAGGCAGGAAGGGCGGATTGGACAAAAGCGGAGCCGGCCGCGATTTCGTCAGGCGTGGCATCGCGGGATAAAACCTGCCGCGTCAGCACGCGCACCCGTTCGTCCGGCGCGCTGACGGCACTGGACATTGCCGCAAGCCGTTTTGCCTGCTGCTCCACGAACCGGCTGTTCAGAAAAAACAGAGCCTGTTGCGGCACCGTGGTTTCAAAACGGCGCGAGGCATGCTGGTCGGGACTGGCGAAATCGAACGTCCGCAGCGTGCCGGGCAGATTCTGGCGGTCGATGAATCCATAAATCGTCCGGCGATGGCTGAATGGTTCGGCCAGAAGATCGACGGATTTTCCAAACTGGGCCGGATCCAGATTTCCTGAGACTTTCAGCAGACTGTCCCGCATGGCTTCAAAGTCGAGCCGTTTCGGATTCATGCGCCAGCAGAGCCGATTCTCCGGATCCTTGGCGGCAGCATCCGGACGCAGCAGACTTTGCTGCTGGTAGGTGGCACTCAGGAGAATTTCCCGCAGGAGCTGCTTCACGCTCCACCCGTTCCGCATGAAGGAGGCGGCCAAATGGTCCAGCAGGGGTTGATTCGCCGGTGGAGCGGTTCGCATTCCAAAATCACTGGGGGTGTCCACCAGGGGTTGTCCCAGCAGCTTCGCCCAGGCGCGATTGACGAAAACTCTTGCGGTCAATGGATTGTCAGGACTGGCAATGGCCCGCGCCAGCTCCAGGCGTCCGCTGCCCTGGGTGAACGGCTTGCGCTGGTCTCCGCTCAGCATTTTCAGGAACTGTCTCGGCACTTTTGCTCCGGGCCTGCCGGGATTGCCGCGAATGAACACCACGGGTTCCACCGGCTGGGGTTTGTCCTGCAGCGCCATGGCCCGCTGCGGGGCAGCCGGACTGGTGGCTTTGAAGGTTTCCAGCTCCTTTTGAATTTCGCGGAGTTTTTCGCGTTCCGACCGCGTGAAAAACGGCTCCAAGTCCTCAGGTTTCACGCTCATGGGGCTGGTCGGCGCACTGATCGTCCTTCTGACCGGCTCCAGTTCCGCCGGACTTTGACCGTTCGCGGGCATGGCCCTGGCAAACATCCTGGCATACACCTTGGCGGCATCCACCAGCGTCGCGGGGGCGGCGACTTTGACTTCCCGGACCAGTTCCGGCAGAAATTTCTGCTCGGCATCGGGCGCTTCAATCAGCGCCTTGGCCCGCACCGCAAAATCCACCGGCGGCACTTTGATCAGCGCATTCCACAGTCCGAAAATGGAATCGGTTTCGCCCTGTTTGATGGTCGCCTGCCAGCGCTGCACCACATTGAAATACAGCCCGCGATCTGTTGCCACTTGCCGGGTTTCCCCGTCGGGTTTGCCGAGGCATTCGGTGGCAGTGGCCAGGTATTGCTCCACGGCCTCTTCGGTGAAGAGTCTGGCATGGCGCTGCCTGCGGTAGTCCGCAACTTTTGTCTGCTTTTTTGCCAGTTCCTCCTCGAACTTCACCACTTCGGGCGTTCGCTCTGCGGGCCCCACCTCGGGAAGTTCCCTGGGTTCCATGCAGGAGGCAAAGACTCCGTAAAGGCTGTAGTAGTCCTGCGCGGGAATGGGGTCGTTTTTGTGATCATGGCAGCGGGCGCACCCAATGGTCACGGCCTGCATTCCGCGAAAGGTCACGTCCAGGCGGTCATCGATGATGTCCGGTTCATTGTTGAGAAACCGCCGGCCCAGCGTGAGAAACCCCAGCGCGGCCAGATTCTGATTGCCACCGACCGAAGGATTTGTCAGGTCGGCGGCGAGCTGGTTGATGAGAAACTGGTCGTAGGGCATGTCCGCATTCAAGGCGCGGATCACCCAGTCCCGGTAGGTGTAGGCGTAGGGATAACGCCGTTCCTCCTGAAAAACGTAGCCCTTGGTGTCTGCATAGCGTGCCGTGTCCAGCCAGTAGCGGCCCCACCGCTCGCCGAAATGCGGCGCGGCCAACAATCGCTCCACCAGTCTGGAGTAGGCATCCGGAGCGGGATCCTGCATGAAGGCCTGCACCTCTTCATAGGACGGGGGGAAACCCGCCAGGTCGGCATAGAGCCGTTTGATGCGGGTCATCCGGTCGGCTTTGGGTGCCAGACCAAGTCCGTTGTCCTCCAGTTTCCGGATCACGAAGGCATCCACCGGCTGGGCAACCTGTGCCTGCGCCTGCACGACCGGAATCGGCGGCGGCACCACTTTTTGATACGCCCAATGCTGCGCAGGATCGCTCGCTCCGGATCCGAAGGCAGGTGTAGCGGACTCCGGCGGCCAGGGAAGCCCTTGTTTCACCCACTCGGTCAGGGCGTCGATGGCTTCTTGTGGCAGTTTCGACGCCTTTCTGGGCATGGCCTCCACTCCAGGCTGGTCCTGCCGAATGGCGTGGATCAATTTGCTCGCATCCGGATTTCCAGCCGTCACCACCGCTCCGTAATCACTCCCCCGCACAATGGCGGCCCTGGAATCGAGGCGCAGCCCGTTGTTCTGGTGTTCCGGCCCGTGGCATCGATGACAATTTTCCACCAGCACCGGACGAATCTTGGATTCAAAAAACTGAATTTGCTCCGCGGAAAAAACCTCCTCGGACCGGCTGCAACCCGGCGCGCAAAGGAGGACTGCACCAACGGAAATCCAAGGCTTAAGCATGGTTGAAAGTCAGCGATCCGGTCGGGAACGGCAACGCCGTGATGACGTAGCACCGCCCCAGCGCAGGATGCTGAGTGAAGTTGGCTCCACCGTGACGCGAGGAGGCCCCGGTGCCTGGAGGCGCGGAACGCAAGCAACCGCTTTTCCCTGTTTGCGTTGCTGTGGAAAAGTTGGCAGACAGGATCGGCAAGATACGGTGCCCGCGCTATGGCAGAAAAACCGCAACCTATCCGCGTCTGGCTGATTGAAGATTACAGTCCCTTCCGTCGCACTGTAGCCAGACTCATTGGCAAACTGAGCGGGATGACCTGCTCCGGCGAATTCGCCTCCGCCGAGGAGGCTTTCCGCCGCCTGAACATTGGGGATCGTCCGGATGTGGTGCTGCTCGACGTGGGGCTGCCCGGCATCAACGGGCTGGATGCCATTCACCGCATCCGCAAGGATGCGCCAGAAGCCAGGATCATCATCCTGACTGCATTTGAGGATGACGAAAAAATCGTGAAAGCGATCCGCAACGGGGCATCCGGTTACGTTTTGAAGAGTGCGCCGCAGGAGCAGATTACGAGTGCGATTCAGGATGTGCTCGGCGGCGGGGCGCCCATCAATCCGCGGATTGCCAAGCGGGTCCTGGAACTTTTTGCCGGAATGGCTCCGCCCGAGGCCAAGGACTACGGGCTGACACCGCGCGAGCGGCAGATTCTGGACCGCATGGTCGAAGGGCGCATCAAGAAGGAAATCGCTTCTGATCTGGACATGAACTACCACACGGTGGATGCCCACATCCGCAGCATCTATTCGAAACTCGAAGTCCACACCCGGGCCGGCGCGGTGGCGAAGGCCTTGAAGGAAAACCTGCTCTAGCCAGCCTGTTCAAGTCCAACAGGGCCCGGTTCGCCCGGTCCGACAATCGCAACCCCCAGGTTGCCACTCTGGAACAGGCGCTGGGAAAGGCGCTGGATTTGCTCCCGGGTGACGGAAGCGAGGCGCTTTTGCGATTCCTCGACGCTGAGGATGTGTCCGTGGAAGAGGAGCGATTCTCCGATCCACAGCATCAGACTGGCGGTGTTTTCAAAACTGAGCCGTCCGGAACCCAGCGTGTAGGAGATGGCGTGGTCGAGATCGCGCTGCGGCACGGGTTTTTCCGCAAAGCGCCGCAATTCTTTCCAGATGAGTCGCACCGCCTTGGCGGTGTTGGTGGGATCAACTCCGGCGAACACCTGGAAGAGCCCCGTATCGGAAAGCGAGGTGGCTTCGCTTTCAACCTGATAGCACCAGCCCCGCTTCTCACGCAGCTGATGCCACAAGCGAGAACTGGTGTTTTCACCGGCCAGCACATTCAGAATTTTCATCACCTGCGGCGCGGTGCCCTGCCTGCCGGGAGCATGCACTGCCAGGGCAATCTGTGTTTGCTCGATCTCCCGGCGCTCACATTTCCATTTGGGACCCTTTCCAAACTGACGGCGCGGCCCCGGACGGTGCGCCGGGCGACGCCCCGGCGGAAAACGCCGCGCAATCAATCCACTCAGGATCTCCGCGGCATTGACCGCCTCCACCTTGCCGGCCACCGCCAGCACCGCATTGGCGCGACCGTAATGCGTTCTGGCGTGGCGGACCAGATCCTCCCGGCGGATGCGCCGCAGGCTGGCCTCATCTCCGGAGATGGGCCGCCCGAGCGGATGCCCGGGCCACATGGTGTGACAGAGCAGATCTTCCACCCGGCTGGGGGCCTGTTCCTGATACATGGAAATTTCCTCACTGATGACCTCGCGCTCCCGCTCCACTTCCTCATGGGGAAAGGTGGAATCCAGGAACATGTCCAGCAGGAGTTCGGCAAAGCGCGGAAAACTTTCCGCCGGTCCCCGGATATAAAAGCAGGTATGCTCCTCGCTGGTAAAGGCATCCGCGGATCCTCCCAGGCGTTCGATCTCCAGGCTGAGCTTGCGGGCCGGGAAACGGCGAGTGCCCTTGAAAAACAGATGTTCCGCGAAGTGCGCCAGTCCGCTGCACCGGGCCGGGTCATGCCGCGACCCCACGCCGACGAAGATGCCGAAGGACACGCTTTCCATCCAGGGCATTTCCGCCACCGCCAGACGTTCGCCGCGGGGAAGTTCGATGATTTGGGGTTTCAAAGGGGAAAAAGGCGGGCAGAGGGGAAGATTCAGGGCCAGTATTCCTTGATTTTTCGACGCAGAAATGCCGCGCTGTTTTGCAGTTGCTCGAAGCCGTCCACACCGTCCTCAATGCTGATCCAGCCGTCGAAGCCAACGCGCCGCAATTCCGTGAAAATGGCGTCGTAATCGTTGAGTCCCTTGCCGATTTCCCCATGCCGCAGTCGCTGCGAGTATCCCTGGACCCCGCTTTCCTCGCGTCGCAGGTCCTCAATGGTGCCGGAAACCAGTGAGCGGTCACTCGCGTGCATGGTGACCACACAGCGGGAAATGCGGCGCAGCAGATCCAACGGATCCTCACCGGCAAGCAGGGTGTTGCTGGGATCGTAATTGACCCCGAAGTGCGGATGATCAATCTCCGCCACCAGGTCGCAGAAAACATCCGCCGCCTGGGCAAATTCGGGAAATTCCCAAAAGTCGTCCTTGTAGTGATTTTCCAAAATCAGGGTGATCTCGTGCTCCTCCGCAAATGGCAGGCAGGCCCGGATGCAGTCGGCGGCGAAAAAAATGCCCTCCTCTCTGCTGACTTCCGGGCGGCGCTGCCCTGAGAGCACGCGGCAATACCTCCCGCCCAGTGCTGCGGTCATGCGGATCCATTCCTTTTCCTTGGCCACCTCCGCAGCACGAAAGTCGGGGTCCGGATGGGTGAAGTCCGGCGAACAGCACATCATCGGAATCCGCAACCCGCGGTCTGCCGCATATTCCCGGAGCGGCACCCAGTTGGATTCGTCCGCCATTTCAAGGAATCCGGCATACCACTCCACCCCGTCAAGCGGAAGGGTCGCTGCCAGGTCGAGCCACTGGCGCAAATTCATGGAACCATCCCTGCACAGGGCGTGCATGTAGGCTTTCGGCATGGCACAAAGTTGAGGCATGGGACGGGATTCTACTCGGGGTTGCTGGCTGGCCGTTTCGCGAAGGACCGGAGACCGGGCACAGGATGCCCGATTCCCCATCCCTGCAACCATTTCGTTGATCGCGATCATCTGGTTGGGTTTCGAAAAATTCTAAGATTTCGTGAATTTTCTTCTTGAGGTTTCTCATATTTTCCAAAACAATCCGCCGTCAGTCAAAAAACCAAAGGCCAACCATGAAAAAGTTGATCATTGTTGCGAATGACACCCAGGCTTGTGGAAAAACCACGCTGGCCTTGGTGATTGCGGAGTTTCTGGAACGTCGAAAAATCAAACACGCACTGGCCCTGACATCCATTGAACAGGAACTGCCCGTGGAAACGGATCTCCTGGACCTTTCCGAGGAAATTCAGGCGCATGAGGTGGTGGATCGGATCGACAAAAATCGGATTCTGATCCTGGATGTGAACACCGAGGATGCCGCGGATTTCGCGGCATTCTTCAAGCAGAGCGATCTGGACGACGTGCTGGATGACATTGACACGGGACTCACCGTGGTGGTCCCGGTGTGTGATGACGCGGAAGTGCTCCGCAATGCCTGCTCCGTCGCGGAGTCCTTCCACGGCATTGCCGACTTTTTGGCGGTTTGGAGTCCATTGCTGGCGGATGTTCCGGAAAACTGGGAAACCAGCAAGGCCCGGCGCGCCTTGGGGCTGTTGGGAGCGGTGGAACTCCAGGCCCCAACGGTCCCGGCGGCAGTGCTGGACCAGTTGGATGCACTGGAACTGGACCTGCCCCTGGCCCTGACACAGCGCAGCCTGCTCAATCGTTTTCTCCGGCTCCAGTTGCTGGCCTGGGAAAACGAGTTTGCCGAACGCCTTGGTGCCGTGACCGACCTGATTGTTCCCCAGCGGGATGCCGCTGCGGATTTGCGCACGGATTCCGTTTACGGACAGATTCTGGCGTTCTGAACCCTGCCCTCCCGGCGCAGTCTGCAGGTTTTTATCGGGAGGCCTCGACCAGCATTTCCAGCAGGGATTCCGTGGATATTTCGGCCAACTGGATGCGCTTTGTCCGGGATTTTTCGCCTGACAAGATGCGGATGCCGTTGCGGGAGGTGCCGGAAATCTGGGCCAGCCATTCAACCAACTCCTCATTGGCCTTTCCATCGACAGGCGGCGCCGCGAGTTTGATTTTCCAGGTAGTGGCGTCCCCCATCAGCCCGGCACAGCAGGTTTTGCGGGCGTTGGGCACCACTCTCACCTGAATGAACGCGGATTCCCCGTTTGCCATGGCCAGCGGCTGCTATTCGGTCCTGGAACCGAGGTATTCGCGGTTCAATCGGTTGATTTCCTCGGCAATTCCACTCGTGAGCGACTCCCCGTCCTCATCCTGAAAAGTGGTTCGCATCCAGCGGAAGCCTTCGGATTCCTGCGGGAAGTACTGCTTCTGAATGCTGGGCGGCATTTCGCCGACGGTGGCGGGGGACAGGCCGATGAGGAGGTCGCCCTTGGCCTTGGCAATGAGGCGCGGAGGCGGCGCTTCCTCGCCGGGTTTGTCGGCGGGAGGGCGCGTGATCGACTGCTGAAAGGCCATCGCCCCGCGCAGCCGCAGGAGATCCCCGCTGCGAATGTCGAGGTTGTTCAGCACCAATTCCCCGCCGCCGGATTCCAAGTCGAACTGCCCCTCGTTCACGCTGACTTGAATGAGCTTGTTCTCCGTGGCGGCAACATACAGCGCCCGCAGCACCGGGACATTGTTGAGCAATCCCCTGGGCGGCTGGTCGTTATCCCCATTTTTCAAGGAACCGGCGATGATGCCCTTCACCCCGGTGCCGGTCATGTTCACATGGAGCTTGGTGCGGATTCCAGACTGGCGGTTGATACTTCCGGTTATGGTCCCATCGGCGGAGGCCAGCAGATTGAAATACTTGTCAAAGGGGGCGGGCGTCAGGCGTTTGAGGTCCACGTCCTTGAGTTTTACCACCAGGTTGGCTTCCGGCATTTCACCAAGGCTGATGCTTCCGGCCAGGGCCAGGAGTCCCCCGTTGGGTGATTCAAAGGATGCCTTGCGGATTTCAATCGTTCCCGTGCCCACGTGGGCGTCGAGTTCCTTGATGGTCAACCCGCGGAGCCAGTTCTGCGAAAAGGTCCCGCTGGTCGCCACCAGGTTGTAGCCGGTGGCATCCCGCTCCATGGTCGCAACGCAGTTTTCCAGGGCACCCGCCGTCGTGGTGGAATAGCCCCAGCGCATCGTCAGGTCCGCAAATTCAATCCGCTCAACGGAAAGCCGCGAAAAATCCGGACGCAGCGAGAAGCCGGCCGCCAGCACGTTTGGCGAAGGCCGGACAGCGCCCGTCTTGATCTCCGGCGGAGCAGCCACGCGGTCCCGAACCGGCGTGGCTGCCGGAGCGGCCTCCGCGGCACCCTCCCCGCCGCTTTTCAGTTGGATGACGGCTTCACCGACCTTTACCGTCTCCAAACGCCAGTCGTCCTGGATGGCCTGCCAGCCCACTTCCGCTTGAATGCCATGAGCGTCGAGCCGGGTGAAAAAACTTTCCCTGGTTCCGTTCATTCCCAGGGAGTTGATGGACATTTCACTGGTGAACAGCGGCCATTTGAACAGGCCGCAGGTGGCGTCAGTCCCGTGCAGCAGGCGGGCGGCTTCCTCCGCCAGATGGCCGCGGAATGAGGGATGCTTGTGGTGCAGTTTGAGGAACACGTAGAACAGCAGGGACAGGAACAATCCCGTCATGGCCAGCCGCCACAGATACCCCCAGCACTTGGCATACCAGGGAGCATCGTAGCTGGGAAACAGCACCCGGCTGCGCAGGCGCTTTACAAACGATTTTTGCGCAGACCATTCATTCATCGCCTGCGCGAAACTTTTTCCTCTGGTGGACTTGCTCATGGTGAAACTTGCATCAATGCCAATTTTCCGGATGGCCGGATGGCCGTGAAAATAGGATGCGTGTCGATTTGACGCCAGCAAAATTCGAGCCGGTGCGATGGTCCAGGCCATTGCCGCAAACTTTTGCGTTGCATCCCAAAAAATCCCCCGCCACAGGGGGCACTTCGTTTCGCCTGCCGCCCCCATGCTTGCACTTTCACAGGTTTCCAAAGCGTATGCCGGACGCACCCTGTTCTCGGGTGTCTCCCTTCAAATCAACCGGGACGACCGCATCGGACTGGTCGGGCCCAATGGAGCCGGAAAATCCACGCTCTTCTCCATCATCCTCGGCGAAACCACGCCCGATGACGGAAAAATCCTGGTGGAAAAAGGAACCAGGCTGGGCTTCCTGCCGCAGGAGAGCGCCCCGGCTGGAGAGGAAACCGTTCTGGATTTGGCGACCGGTCACGCCGGCGACCACCGCTGGGAAATGGAACCAAAGGCGAAAACCATCCTGCGCGGCCTTGCGTTTCGCGAGTCGGATTTTCTCCGTCCGGCCCGCACGCTTTCCGGCGGGTGGGTGATGCGGGCACACCTGGCGCGGCTGCTGGTGCAGGAGCCGGACCTCCTGCTGCTGGATGAGCCGACCAATCACCTCGACCTCGAATCGCTCATCTGGTTTCAGGACTACCTCAAACACCGCTATCCGGGGGCGATTCTCATGATTTCCCATGACCGCGAATTTCTCAACCAACTCGTCGGCAGCATTGTCGAAATCAGCCGCCAGCGCTTGGGCCGCTACCGGGGAAACTTCGAGGACTACCTGCGGGAAAAGGAGGCACGGGAAATGCAGCATGCGGCGGCCTACGAAAACCAGCAGCGCGAAATCGCACGGCTTCAGGATTTTGCCGACCGCTTCCGCGCCAAGGCCACCAAGGCAGCCCAGGCCCAGAGCAAGTTGAAGCAGATCGAGCGCATGGAAAAAATCGAAGCGCCGCTGGCGTCCGAAAAGACGGTCGCCTTCCGCTTTCCACAACCTCCCCGCAGCGGACAGCGCGTGGTGACGCTGCGCGACATTCATTTTGCCTATGGTGAAACGCCTGTTTACCAGGGAATGAACTTCGAGGCGGAACGCGGGCAGCGGACCGTGCTGGTGGGGCCGAATGGTTCCGGGAAAAGCACGCTGCTGAAACTGCTGGCGGCGGTTCTGACGCCACAGCAGGGAGTGCGTGATCTGGGACACAACGTGAAGGCCGGCTATTTTTCCCAATACCGCGGGGAAATGTTTCAACCCCAGCGAACGGTGCTGGAAGAGGCCATGGATTTGGAAATCCGGGTATCCGAACAGACCGCCCGCACCATTCTCGGGGCCTTTCTCTTTCGCGGGGACGATGTCTTCAAACCGGTAGCGGTGCTCAGCGGCGGTGAAAAAACCCGGCTGGCCCTCTGCAAAATGCTCCTGGCCCCGCCGAATCTGCTGCTCATGGATGAGCCGACCACACACCTCGACATCGGCAGCATCGACGCCCTGGTCCGTGCGCTCCGCGACTATGAGGGGACGCTCGTTTTCATCAGCCACGATGTCTATTTCATCCGGGCCATTGCCTCCTCCGTCCTGCATATCGGCGCAGGCCTCCTGACATCTTATGCAGGGGACTATCAATACTACCTCGACAAAACCCGCGCGGAAAGCGAACGGGCCGCCCTGACCGCCGGTGCCAGGCTCGGCGATGCTCGCGCCGGACAAGCCTCCGCTCCCGGTGCGGCGGAGCGGGAGTCCATTTTCAAGTCCAAGGAACAGAAGCGGGCGGAAGCAGAAGCGCGCCAAACCAAAAGTCGGCAGCGCAAGGAACAGGAACGCCAAATCGTCGGCTTGGAGGAGGAAATCGCCGCCCTGGAAGAGCAGCAGCAGCAGCTCGTCACCGAATTGGAGGACCCGGAAACCTATGCCAGCGGCGGAGCGGCCATGCAGTTGAACCGGGACCTGCTGGCCGTTCAGGAATCGCTCCAGCGGCTCACGGCCTCCTGGGAGGCAGCCCAGCAGGCTCTGGAAACATGGATGACGGACTGAGGCGGAGCGGACGGCTTCATTGCCACGCCCAAAACCCAAGTTTCTTGTAACAAGGTCGGCTTCGAAAAAAATCCGCCGGTACAACCCGCGACCACGCACTGATTCCTGCTTGGTCCCGGCAGGAGCGACAAAGCATTTGCCAAGCGGACACCCGCGGGTTCCTTGCCTCCCACACTATGATGCCGTTTTTCACCCCCCTTCGTTTTCTTGTGGCTGCGACACTGGGCACGCTGCTGCTCACCGGCTGCAAGCAAAAGTCGGCGAAAGCCGAGAAAACCGCCGACGGCCTTGCCAGGATCAAAGTCGGCTACATCGGCCTGACCTGCGAGGCTCCTATCTATGTGGCGCAGGAGAAGGGCTATTTCAAGGAGATGGGCCTGGAGGCCGAACTGATCAAATGTGAGTGGGGTCAGTTCAAGGACCTTGTTGGCCTCGGCACCATCCATGTGGTGCACCAGCCGATCATGGCCTTCCTCAAGCCCATTGAAGAAGGGCTGGACGTGAAACTAACCGCCGGCATCCACCGCGGCTGTCTGCGGGTGCAGGTGCCGGTGAACAGCCCGCTGAAAACGGTGCAGGATCTGAAGGGCAAGCGCATCGGCGTGCCGGGCATGGGCACCCCTCCCTTCATTTTCGCCAATCGGGTGCTGGGGGACAATGGGATGGACCCCCGCAATGACATCCAGTGGAAGGTGTTTCCCTCGGCCGAACTCGGCCTTGCGCTCGAAAAAGGTGAAGTGGATGCGGTCGCCAATTCCGAACCGATCGGCCTGCTGCTGCTCGCAGAAAACAAAGTCCGCAACATTGCCGATCAGGCATCGGACGAACCCTACGCCTCGGAATACTGCTGCGGCGTCGTCGTCAATGGCAAATTTGCCGACGCCAACCCGGAGGTCACCGCTGCCGTCACCAAGGCCATCGTGAAAGGAGCCAAGTGGGTGGAGGCCAATCCCCGTGCTGCTGCCATCATGTCGGTGGAGAAAAAATACATCGCCTCGAATCCCGAACTCAATGCCGAAGCCATCGGCCGCCTGCGCTACATTCCAAGCATCGAGGGTGGAAAGCAGGCCATCCGCGGAGCCGCCGAAGGCATGATCCGCGCCGGTATCCTCAAGCGAGACACCGACATCGACGCCACCATCAGCAAAATTTACCGCGTGTATCCCGGTGTAAACGAGGAATGGATCAAAACCCTTGAGGTCGAAAAAGTTGCCATGGGGCAAACCCGGCCAAACCAAATGCAACTCGTGCGTGAGGAACTCGCCACCATCGGCGGTCCCACCGAAATCAAGACCTGCTGTGAGGCGACCGGCCCGGCGCTGGCGGCCAAGACCACCCTGTGACCATGGCCGAAACCAGTTTTTCGACCGCTCCCGACAGGAATGCGCCCAGAGCCGGCACCCCCTCCCGCATCAAAGGCTGGCTGACCGGACTCGGATTTCCTGCCGCCGTCGCCGTTGCCTGCGGCATCCACCTCACGGTTGCAAAGGGTGAACCGGAATTGGAAACGCTCCACTATTCCATCTTCCTAGCCATCCTCGGCGGACTCGGCCTGCTGGCCGGTGCCCTGCAGTGCTTCCTCCCCGCCTTGCGTCGCTGGATGCAGGGGATGTGGCCGATCCTGTCAGCCGCAATTCTCCTGATCGCCGGAGCTGAGATCGTCACCAGCGGTCTGCGGCTGCTGCCGCTGCCCTATTTCCCCAGCCCGCCGAAAATCCTCCAGAGCGCGATTGATGACCGTGCCCTGATCTGGGAAAGCACCTGGCATTCGCTGTTCCTGCTCGCCCGCGGTTACCTGCTGGGTGGCCTGCTGGGTCTGGTCACCGGCGTTTGCATTGGATGGTTCCGCACCGCCCGCTACTGGGGCATGCCATTCTTAAAGCTCATCGGCCCCATCCCCGCCACCGCGTGGATCCCTCTGGCGCTGATTCTTTCGCCCTCCGCCACACTTTCAGCCATCTGCCTCATCGCCATCGCCGTGTGGTTTCCGGTGACCATGCTCACCGCTTCCGGCATCGCAAACACCCAGACATCCTACCTCGACGTGGCCAGAACCCTCGGCGCCGGTCCGGGCTATCTGATCTTCCGCGTGGCCATCCCCGCAGCCATGCCGGGCATTTTCCTCGGTCTCTTCATGGGTCTCGGCGCCGCCTTCCTCACTCTGGTGGTGGCGGAAACAGTCGGGGTGAAATCCGGCCTCGGCTGGTATCTCGGCTGGGCGCGGGAATGGGCCGAATACGGCAAGGTCTTCGCCGCCCTCGCCATTATGGCGGTCTTTTTTTCGACCATCATGACCGCCCTCTTTGCGGTGCGTGACCGTGTCCTTGTGTGGCAGAAAGGAACGATCAAATGGTAATCTCAGACCTCCGTTCCCCTCAACCCGCAGAAGGTGCCGCACTGCATGTTCAGGGGGTGACCAAGCGCTTCATCGCACCGGACCGCACCGAGTTTACCGCACTCGACAACATTTCGCTTTCGGTGCAGGCGGGACAACTGGTTTCACTCGTTGGCCCCAGCGGCTGCGGCAAGTCCACCCTGCTGCGGATGATTGCCGGCTTGGAAATCCCGGACAGCGGGGAATTGCGCGTGGGCTCCGAAAAAATCACCCAGCCCAGCGCCAGCCGCGGGCTGGTCTTTCAGGACCCCAGCCTCTTTCCGTGGCTGACCATTCGCAAAAACATCCAGGCCGGCCCCACCGCCCGCGGCGTGCGCAGCGATGCCAAACAGGAGGTCGGAGAATTTCTGCGCCTGGTCGGGCTGGAAAACTTCGCCGATGCCTTTCCCCACCATCTTTCCGGGGGCATGGCACAGCGCGCAGCGCTCGCCCGCGCCCTGATCAACCACCCGCAAATCCTCCTGCTGGATGAACCACTCGGCGCACTCGACGCCTTCACCCGCATGCGCATGCAGGATGAAGTGCTGCGCCTCTGGCAGGCTCGCGGCACCACCATGGTGTTCGTAACTCATGACATCGATGAAGCCATCTACATGAGCGACACCATCATCATCATGACTCCGCGCCCTGGCCGGATCGAGGAAATCATTCCTGTCAACCTTGAGCGGCCCAGGGATCGCGGCAGCGAGGCCTTCCTTGCCCTGCGCGCCCGGATTTTGAAAATGCTCCACTTCGCAGGTGATGACCACTGAAGGCATACGATAACTCGCGCACCGCAGCACATGGCATCCGCCGTGGCATTGGGCTTGTTCCTCCTTTGAGAACCAGGGGCTTGCGGCACTCAGCAATTCGTTGCGCGGCGGCTGCTGGGAAACGGATCACCGGTTGCGGGGAATCCGGTTCACGGAAACTCCGACCTCCACGGCCCCGGCTTTTTGGGAGCACCGCTGAAAACAAAAGCGGAGAGGGTGGGATTACTCCCTGCAATCTACTGGCCTTTGATGGTCAACGAGATATTCGGCTGGCATCAATGGCGGCATGACGGCCTTGTGTGACAGTGGCAAGGCAATTGTTCGCCGCGATGCGTTTTCGGGCGTTAGCATCCGGGGGCGATGCGGGCAAAAGTGGAGCAGAAATTGCTCAGACATTCACCCCGTGTGCGAAGGGGTTGGGTGCACTCTATAAAGAGCCTGTCCCAGGGGCCTCAAGGCAAGGCTGGAGGCGGCGGTCCGGTGGAAAATCGGGTAGGAGGCGGGGTTACCCCCGCCGTCCTCCCACACCACCGGACGTGCGGTTCCGCATCCGGCGGTTGAGTGATGAGTTGGTGTTCATGAGTTGGTTTGACGTTGATAACGTTGGATGACT
>JAGNEJ010000137.1 GCA_018003315.1 Verrucomicrobiales bacterium | reverse complement strand
GGGCAGGCGCATTCTGAAAGTGTTGTCGCTGGGGTTGCTGGGAAAGACGAAACATTCCGCAGATTCACAAAAACAAAACCGGATCAAACCTGCCGTTGCCAAGGCCATTCCCGAAAAATCGAAGAACCCACGCGGGGGGAAACCCCAATCCCGTCCGGTTCCCGAGCCGCGCAAAAAATCCGAACCGCGCCCGGCTGCCCCGCCGGACGCAGAGGCCGTTGCAACGCCGCGGCTGCATGTGGGAAATCTCTCCTATGACACGGTGGAGAGCGATCTTTTCGAATTGTTCAAGGGCTTCGGAAAAGTGCTCAATGCAGAAATCGTCACGCACCAGCGCACCCAGCGCTCCAAGGGGTTCGGCTTTGTGCAAATGGCTGGTTTGGAGGAAGCCCGCCGGGCGGTCAGGGAATTGCACGGGAAACCCTTCATGGGCCGGGAGATTACCGTGGGAGCAGCCAAGGCCGCTCCTCCGCGTCAGGAAGCCGCAAAGCCGGAAGTCTGAGATCGGCATTTCCTGACATTTTCTGTGGACCGCATGCAGGCGGTGCCTGGCACTGCACGGGAAACCGGCGGCTGCGCCCGCCGCCGGTTCGCCGACTGGCATTTTCAGGCTTTTGCAGGAGCCGGAGCGACCGCGGCAGCGGGTGCCGGTGATACCGCAGCGGGTTTTGGCGGTATCGGCTGCATTTTCACAAATTTCGCCATGGAAGTGTCCCAGTGTTTCAGCAGGGCGGCGGCTTTGGCGCTTCCCGTAGCCTGCTGGTGCTGCTCCAGGAGGTTCCTGAGGGTGGCCTTGTCGGTATCTTCCAGCGCCGCGGACTGGATCAATTCCGGGTTGTAGAGTTTGTGGAAGCGTCCGGCTTCATCCAGCACATAGGCAACACCGCCACTCATGCCGGCTCCAAAGTTTTTGCCGGTCGGACCGAGGATGACCACGGTGCCATTGGTCATGTATTCGCAGGCATGGTCGCCCGCCCCTTCGACCACTGCCGTGGCGCCGGAGTTGCGGACGCAAAAGCGTTCTCCTGCCTGGCCGCAGGCGAAGAGCATTCCGCCGGTGGCTCCGTAGAGCACGGTGTTCCCAAGAATGGTATTCTGGCTGGGGTCGAACGTGACCGTGCTGCGCGGCCTGATGACGATGTCGCCGCCGCACATTCCCTTGCCCACATAGTCGTTTGCCTCACCGGTCAGGATGAGCTTGACGCCGCTGCAGAGAAAGGCGCCCAGGCTCTGGCCGGCGCTGCCTTCCAGGTTCACGGTGATGGTGCCCTCCGGCAATCCGGTGTCGCCATAGGTGTAGGCGATCTGTCCGGCGAGCTTGGTGCCGACGTTGCGGTTGGTGTTTTTGACCTTGTAGCTGAGGTTGACCGGCTTCATGTCGCTGATGGCGTCCTTGGAATCCTGGAGGATGCGCTCATCCAGAGCGCGCTCATGCACGCCGATGTTCGGGTTGCCATTCCAGTAGCGCTGCACGTCCGCACCCAGTTCCCTGGGCAGGTTGCGCAGGAGTTTGGAAAAATCCAGGGTGTTGGCCTTGGGGTGGCCTGCCACCGTGCGCTGTTTGATGAATTCGGTGCGTCCGATCAGTTCATTCATCGTTCGCACACCCAGGGTCGCAAGATGGCTGCGGATTTCATGGGCCACGGAATTGAAGAAGTTGATGAGATGCTCCGGCTTGCCCTTGAATTTGCCGCGCAGCCGCTCGTCCTGGGTGGCAATGCCGACCGGACAGGTGTTGAGGTGGCACTGGCGGACATAGACGCAGCCCAGGGCGATGAGGGCGATGGTGCCAAAATTGAATTCCTCCGCTCCGAGGATGGCTCCGTGGATGATGTCCAGTCCGTTGCGCAGGCCGCCGTCGGTGCGCAGGGTGACGCGGTCCCGCAGGTTGTTCATGACGAGCACCTGCTGGGTTTCTGCCAGGCCGATTTCCCACGGCAGACCGGCGTGTTTGATGGAGGAAAGCGGCGAGGCTCCCGTGCCGCCTTCGTGGCCGGAGACCAGAATGATGTCGGCATTGGCTTTGGCAACGCCGGCGGCGATGGTGCCGATGCCCGTTTCCGCGACCAGTTTCACGCAGATTCGGGCCCGCGGATTCACCTCCTTCAGGTCGTGAATGAGTTGGGCGAGGTCCTCGATGGAATAAATGTCGTGGTGCGGAGGCGGGGAAATGAGCTGCACTCCCGGCTGGGTGCGCCGCAGCCTGGCAATCAGGGCATTGACCTTGTGGCCTGGCAACTGGCCGCCTTCCCCGGGCTTGGCGCCCTGGGCCATTTTGATTTCGATTTCTTCCGCGCTGGCAAGGTATTCGGCGGTGACGCCGAAGCGTCCGGACGCGATCTGCTTGATCTTGCTGTTGGCGTAGGGCACGCCGTCTTCACGCTTGAACCGCTGCGGATCCTCTCCGCCTTCGCCGGAGTTGGACTTGCCGCCAATGAGGTTCATGGCGATGGCCAGGGCCTCGTGGACTTCCGGGCTGAGCGCCCCCAGCGACATTCCGGCCGTGGTAAAGCGGCGGCGGATGTCCTCGATCGGCTCCACTTCGTCCAGCGGCACCGGTCCCTTGGGATGCGGAACCAGCTCGAACATGTCATGCAGCGCCAGCGGCTGGTCCTTTTTGTATTCGCGCAGGTAGGATTCGTAATGCTCCGGCGTCCCTTCCCTGACAAAGGCATGGAAGTTTTTGATGAATCCGGCATCCACCGCGTGCTTCTCCCCCTTCTGGCGGAAGCGGTAGTAACCGGGGTCGCCCAAATCCAGCGGACTCTCCGGCACTGCCTGCGCATAGGCGGCATTGTGGCGGATCAAGGTCTCCCGGGCAATTTCCGCAAAGCCGATGCCGTCCACCTGGCTGGGAGTGCCGGGGAAACAGACCTGCATGACTTTCGCACCAATGCCGACCGCTTCGAAAATTTGCGCTCCGATGTAGCTGCTGAGCACCCCGATGCCCATCTTCGACATGATTTTCAGCAGTCCTTTCTCCAGGGCGCCGCGGTAATGCTTCATCGCCTTCAGAAAGTCCACGCCACCGGTGGATTTGTCGTTCGCCTCCACCAGTCCCCGCACGGTTTCATAGCCGAGGTAAGGGCAAAGGGCCTGGGCGCCGAATCCAAACAGGCAGGCTGCCTGGTGGACATCGCGCGCCTCCCCGGACTCCACAATGATGCTGGCGCGCATCCGCTTGCGGGTGCGGTTCAGGTGGTGATGCACGGCGCCGGTGGCCAGCAGGGAGGGGATGCCGACGCGGGTATGGTCCACCGCACGGTCGCTCAGGACCAGAATCTGCGCACCGCCGTCCACTGCCTGTTCGGCTTCCTGACAAATGCGGGTCAGCGCTTTTTCCATGCCGGCTTCGCCGTCAACGGCGCTCCAGGTGATGTCAATGGTGCGGCTGGGGAAGTCCGGCAGTTTTGTGAGGGCGGCCAGTTCGTGCTCCCACAGAAACGGGGTGTCGAGGTAGACCACTTTTGCATGCTCCGGCGTTTCGGTCAGGAGGTTGCGCTGCCAGCCGGCGGAAACCGCCAGACTCATCACCAGACGTTCGCGGATCGGATCAATGGGAGGATTGGTGACCTGGGCGAAGTGCTGCTTGAAATAGGTGAAGAGCACCCGCGGCTGGAGCGAAAGCACCGCGAGCGGCGTGTCATCGCCCATGGCATACGTCGCCTCCATGCCATCCCGGGCCATCGGCCCCATGGCCATCGTTAATTCCTCTTTGGTATAGCCAAAGGCCACCTGCTTCTGCGAGAGGGAGACGGGGTCCAGTTCTCCCTGCGTCGGCTGCGGATCGGCAGAGGCCACGCTGTTGAGCAGCATCCGGTTGTCTTCAAGCCATTTTGCGTAGGGACGCTTCGCGGCCAAGGCCTGGCGGATTTCGCGGGTGAAGCGGATTTTGCCGGAGGTGGTGTCGATGGAAATCATCTCGCCTGGAGCAAGGCGTCCCTTCTGAATGACCTTGGCATCGTCAATCTCCACCACGCCGACTTCCGAACCCACAGTGACGATGCCTTCGTTCGTGATCTTGAACCGGCACGGGCGCAGGCCGTTCCGGTCCAGACAGGCCGCCACGGTGCGGCCATCCGTCAGGGCCAGCGCAGCGGGGCCGTCCCAGGGTTCGCTGAAACTGCGCTGGTATTGGAAGAATGCGGTTTCCTCATCGGTGGTGAACGGGTCAATGCGGTAGGCCGGCGGCACCAGGATGCTCATGGCTTCTTCAATGGTGCGACCGGACAGCACCAGCAATTCCAGGGCGTTGTCCAGACTGGCGGAATCAGAGTCCGCCCAGTCCACGAGCGGTCGCATGTGCTTGACCTCCTCGCCCCAGACTTCATGGGCAAAGTCCGTCTCCCGGCTGGTCAGCCAGTTGCGGTTTCCACGCAGGGTGTTGATTTCGCCATTGTGGCAGAGCATCCGGAACGGCTGGGCCAGATTCCAGGTGGGAAAGGTATTGGTGGAAAACCGCTGATGATAGAGACAGATGGAGGTTTCGTAGTCGCTGTTCTGCAGGTCCAGATAGAATTTTTGCAGTGCGGTGGCTACTGCCAGCGCCTTGTAGGCGATGGTTCTGCAGGAAAAACTGGGGATGTAAAATTCCTTGATCCCGTCCCGGTCCGCTCGGATTCCCACCTGCCGCCGCACCAGGTAGAGGGTGCGTTCGAATTCGTCATGGCTCATGCCATCCGGCCGTCCCACCAGCAAATGGCAGATGCTGGGCCGCGTTTCCCTGGCCTTTTCACCCAGTTCCCGTTCGTTGATGGGCACTTTCCTCCAGCCAAATACCGGGATGTCGTAGTTTTCCAGCAGCAGTTCCAGCGTCACCTTGGCCTTGGCTTTCGCTTCCTCGTCATTGCGCGGTAGAAAAATGACGCCGACTCCCAGGTCGTTTTCATGCTTGAGGCTCGCCTTCATCGCCACCAGGTCCGGCTTGAACAGCTTGTGGGGAATCTGCGTCAGCACGCCCACGCCGTCTCCGGTCTTCAGGTCGGCATCCAGCGCGCCGCGGTGCACCACATGGCAGACGCTGGTCAGGCCATACCGCAGAATCCGGTTGCTCCGCTGGCCATCCTTCTGGGCCACAAAGCCCACGCCACAGGCGTCGCTTTCCTTTTCCGGCCAATGCAGCGTTCCCTGGCTGGGAATTTCGACACAGTAATGCTTGTTCATTTCAAATGGTTGGAGGGATGGTGGTCTTCACGTCCGCTGGCGCAGTGCAGAACCGGCGGCGGAAAAATGAGGGGAGAGACTGTTCCCCAAATCCACCCCTCGGCAAGCGATTCTTCCGCCCGCAGCAGGAACCGATTTGGGCATTGGCACCGGGAGTCTTGAGGGGAGCCCTCCTCGGTGCGGCGCCGCGAATTCCGGCGTCAGAGGCGCAATGCGGCTTGTCTTTTCCGTGTGTCCGCGTCAGAGATTCGCATGACACTCATCGATGGAAAAGCCACGGCGCAGCAGGTGCTGGCCGGATGCCGGGACCAAATCGCCGAATTGAAGAATCGCGGGCTGACTCCCGGCCTCGCCGTCGTGCTGGTGGGTGAGGACCCAGCGTCGCAGGCCTATGTGGCCAGCAAAGTGCGCACCTGCGGGGAACTCGGCATGCATTCCAGGAAAATCTGTCTTCCAGCAACGGCGACACAGGCCGAAGTGCTGGCCACAGTCGGGGAATTGAATGCGGCCCCGGAGATTCATGGCATTCTGGTCCAAAGTCCGCCGCCGCTCCACATTGACGAGGCGGAAATTGTCCGGGCGATCGATCCACGAAAAGATGTCGATGGTTTTCATCCGGAAAATGTCGCCAAGCTGGCACTGGAGGATGCCGACGGATTCATTCCCTGCACCCCGCTGGGCTGCCAGCGGCTGCTGATGGAGCACGGCATTGAGAC